>JAEWGI010000064.1 GCA_023388355.1 Pseudomonadota bacterium | reverse complement strand
TGTTCGAGCCCCACAGCACGAACGCGTCGGCGGCCTCGATGTCGTCGTAGCAGCCCATCGGCTCGTCCATGCCGAAGGTGCGCATGAAGCCGGTGACCGCCGAGGCCATGCAGTGGCGCGCGTTGGGATCGATGTGGTTGCTGCGGAAGCCGGCCTTCATCAGCTTGTTGGCCGCATAGCCTTCGAAGATGGTCCACTGGCCGGAGCCGAACATGCCGATCGCGTCGCTGCCCTTGGCCTTGAGCACCTGCTTGAACTGGGCGGCCATCACGTCGAAGGCCTCGTCCCAGCTGACCGGGGTGAACTCCCCGTCCTTGGCGTAGGCGCCGTCCTTCTTGCGCAGCAGCGGCTGGGTCAGGCGGTCGCTGCCATACAGCACCTTGGACAGGAAGTAGCCCTTGACGCAGTTGATGCCGCGGTTGACCTCGGCATGCACGTCGCCGTGGGTGGCGACCACCCGGCCGTCCTTGACCGCGACGTTCACGCCGCAACCGGTGCCGCAGTAGCGGCACGGCGCCTTGCTCCACTTGAGCTGGACCTGGCTGCTGTCGGTGATCAGGTTGGCGCTGCCTCCGGCAAGCGGCAGGCCCGCGGCGGCGGCGGCGGTGGCGGCGGCGGTGGTGCGGATGAAATCGCGTCGTGTGGTGCTCATGCGAGGGCTCCGCGCGCGGTGGCGTCGAAGGAGGGGTGGGACACCGGTTCGTCCAGTGCCGCGGAAGGTTCGGCGTGGTGGTAGACCAGCAGCACGTTGAGTACCCCGGTCACGGCGTTGAGCTGGTCGACCCGCTCCATCACCCGGTGGCGGTCGTCGGATTCGCACAGCACCACGCTGCGGGTGTCGCTGCGCAGTGCCAGCTCCAGGTCCGCATGCCGGGCGATCATCGCTTCCAGCGCCGGCATCGCGTCGTCGCGGTGCTGGATGACGAAGCTGGCGATGTGGACCTCGTCCGGCGGGGGCTGGCTCATGCGGCGGCTTCCAGTGGGGTGTCGGCGAGGGTCAGCGCGTTGCCGGGGCAGACGCCCACGCAGGCGCCGCAGCCGGTGCAGCGCGCGGCATCGACCACGGCCACGCCACGGCCTCCGGGCGGGACCCGGATCGCGGATTCGGGACAGACATCACGGCAGCTGGCGCAGACCACGCCATGGCCGGGCAGGCAGCCGGGGCCGACCTGCGCGCGCAGCTGCCAGGGCGGCGACAGCGCCGCATCCAGCGCACCGGAGCTGCAGGCGGCGGCGCAGTCACCACAGAAGGTGCACTCGCCGGGGCCGGGCTCGAACCGCGGCAGGCCGTCGGCACCGCGTGCCAGCACGTGCTCGCCACAGGCGTCGATGCAGTCGTCGCAGCGGGTGCACAGGGAAGCGAACGCGGCGGCGGCGACGGCCCAGGGCGGACGTGGTGCGGATGCCTGGTCGGCGGCGCGCCCGAACAGCAGGGCGCGACGGGAAAAGGCGCGGGTCATCGTCATGGTCCGGTGGGCGGACCCGAGAACAGCAGCTGCCAGCCCCACACCATGAAGCCGTAGCCGGCCACGATCAGGACCGCCAACAGGGGGAAAATCACCGCGGTCACCAGAAGGAATGCAATGCGCTCCTGGTTGCGGGTTGCCTCGACCTTTTTGCCTTCCCGCTCCATGTACCTGCCTTTCGGGTGGGCTGCAGCAGAACTGGCGTGAAGGCTACCACAGGCCAACATGTAGAGCGGATCAAAAATGCGCGCGAGCACCCACCTGCGCCGCAGCGTGCACCGTCGCGCGCAATGTTCCGGGCAAGGTCCCACGACCTGGCCGCTGCACGCGGACGCACCTCAGGCGCATGCACGTCCCGGCGCGTGCGCGTGGCCGGCCGACACCGGCGCGATCGCCTCCGCCGGCATCGCCGCGCCCAGTGCCGCACCGACCAGGATCACCCCGGGGACGCCGGCGGCCAGGGCCGGACCGGCCGCCGCGGCGAGCGTACCGAGGGTGCACAGCAGGTGCTGCTGCCCGGGTTGACTGGCGGCCTGGACGATGGCCGCGGGCGTGTCTGCCGGCAGCCGGCGCAGCAGTCCGGCACATACTGGTTCGATCCGGCCCATGCCCATGTAGATGGCCAGGGTGGTGCCGCTGCGCGCCAGCGCGTCCCAGTCGGGCTCGCCGTGGTCGGCGGTGTGGGCGGTGACGCAGGTGAGGCCGTGGCAGTGGCCGCGATGGGTCAGCGAAACGCCCAGGTCCGCCGCCGCCGCGAACGCCGCGCTGATGCCGTTGATGATGCGCACCGGCACGCGCGCGGCCTGCAGGAACGCGATCTCCTCACCGGCGCGGCCGAACAGCAACGCCTCGCCGCCCTTGATCCGGGCCACGCGCAGGCCCTGCAGCGCGTAGCGGCGCATCAGCCGGCAGATGAAGGCCTGCGGGGTGGAGCGGCAGCCGCCGCGCTTGCCGACCCGGACCACCCGCGCATGCGGCGCGAACTGGACGATGTCCGGGTTGACCAGCTCGTCCAGCAGCAGCACGTCGGCCTCCTGCAGCGCGCGCACTGCCTTGAGGGTCAGCAGCTCCAGGTCGCCGGGGCCGGCCGAGAGCAGGACCACTTCGGCGGGCGTGCGGGACGGAGCGGCGACAGCCTGGGGATCGTGGACCATGGGGGCCTCCTCTGGGTTCAGGCGCTTGCCGCCTGGCGGATGAAACGGGTGAGCTGCGGCACGCACGAGCCGCAGACGCTGCCGCAGCCCAGGCCCTGCCTGAGCTCGGGCAGGCCGGCGCCGTCGCGCACCGCGGCGCGGATGGCCGACTCGGTGACCTGGCGGCAGGTGCAGACCACCGGGTCGCGGGCGACCGCGGCCACGGCCGAGAACGCGGCCAGCCGCGGTCCCTGCCAGGGCCGGCCGGTCAGGGCGGTGGCCAGCAGTGCATCGCCACCGGCATCGGCTCCGCTCCACAGCAGGCCGTCGATGAAGCTGGCATCGCCCTGCCCGCGCCAGGCCACGCGCCTGAGCAGGCCGCGGCGGGCATCGCGGTATTCCAGGGTGTCCGGGCCGGTGGCCAGGGCCAGGGCCGCATCCAGTGCGTCAAACCAGTCCGGCGGCATCGCCTGCACCGCAGCGGCGCGCAGCACCAGCCAGGCCTCGCCCGCACCGGCATCGGCTTCGGCCACCGGTTGCAGGCCCAGGCCGGCGTAACCGTACGCCTTCAGCAGTGGCTGCACCGCTTCGCGCATGGCCAGCCCGTCGCCGCGCCGTGCCGCCAGCAGGTGCCAGCCAAACCCGGCACGCTCCACGCGCACGGCGGCGTGCTTGAGCTCGGGCTGGCGCGAGCGTGCGTCCACCGCGGGCTGGCTGACCTCGTTGATGCCTCCGCTGGACAGGTGCTGGCCGCTCCAGTGCATGGCCGCGAACACGCTGCCGGAGGCGACCTCGTCGGAGACCTGCAATGGCAGGACCAGCTCGCCGCGCCTGCTGGCGATGCGGACCAGTTCGCCGGCACGCAGGCCGCGGCGCACGGCATCGTCCGGGTGCATGCGCAGGCCCGGCTCGGGCTCGTGCGAATACAGCGCCGGCACCCGGCCGCTGCGCGACATGCCGTGCCACTGGTCACGCAGGCGCCCGCTGAGCAGGCGCAGCGGGAAGCGCGCCGACACCGGCTCGGCCACCGGCCGGTAGGCGGTGGCATGGAAGCGCGCGCGCCCGTCGGCGGTGGCGAACACGCCGTCGGTGTAGCGCCGGGCCTGGCCGGCCGTGGCCCCGGCCGGCAGCGGCCACTGCTGCGGGCCGGCGTCCTCCAGCCGGGCGTAGTCCAGCCCGCCGATGTCCAGGTCGCGGCCCACGGTCAGCGCGCGGTGCTCGTCGAAGATCCGCGCCGGGGTGTCGGCCTCGAACAGCGGGACGGCGCCCGGTGCGGCCAGGCGTGCCTCCAGCCGGCGCGCGACCTCGCGCGCGATCCACCAGTCCGGACGCGCCTGGCCCGGCGCCGGCACCGCCGCGCGCACCCGGCTGATGCGGCGCTCGGAGTTGGTCACGGTGCCTTCCTTTTCGCCCCAGGTGCTGGCCGGCAGCAGCACGTCGGCGAAGGGCACCGTGTCGGTGCCGGAGAACGCTTCCTGCAGTACCACGTATTCGGCACGCTGCAGCGCCTCGCGCACCGGGCCGATGTCGGGCATGGAATGGGCCGGGTTGGTGCAGGCGATCCACACCGCCTTGACCTTGCCGCTGCGCAGGCCTTCGAACAGCTCCACCGCTGGCAGCCCGGGACGCGCCGACAGCGTGCCCGGGGCCAGCTGCCAGAGCTGTTCGAGTTCGGCGCGGTGGGCGTCGTCGGTGATCTCCCGGTGCGCGGCCAGCATCGTGGCCATGCCGCCGACCTCGCGGCCACCCATCGCATTGGGCTGGCCGGTGAGCGAGAACGGGCCGGCGCCGGGCCGGCCGAGCTGGCGCGTGGCCAGGTGCAGGTGGATCAGGGCCAGGTTCTTGTCGGTGCCGTGCGCGGACTGGTTCAGGCCCATGCAGTACAGCGACAGCGCCGCCGGGCTGCGGCCGAACCATTCGGCGGCGGTGACCAGGTCCTGGGCAGGGATGCCGCAGATCTCCGCCGACATGCGCGGGGTGTATTCGCGCAGCACCCGCTTGAGTTCATCAAAGCCGGTGGTATGTGTGTTGATGAAGCCCTGGTCCAGCAGCCCTTCCCAGACCAGGTGGTGGAGCATGCCGTTGAACAGGGCCACGTCGGTGCCGGGCTGGACCTGCAGGTGCAGGTCGGCCATCTCCGCGGTGTCGGTACGGCGCGGGTCGACCACGATCCAGCGCACGGACGGATCGCGCGCCTTCGCCTCCTCCAGCCGCCGGAACAGCACCGGGTGCGCCCAGGCCGCGTTGCTGCCGGCAAACAGCACGGTCTTGGCGTGCTCCAGGTCCTCGTAGCAGGTCGGCGGGCCGTCGGCGCCGAAGGCCAGCTTGTAGCCGGTGACCGCGCTGGACATGCACAGGCGCGAGTTGGTGTCGATGTTGTTGGTGCCCAGCAGGCCCTTGGCCAGCTTGTTGAAGACGTAGTAGTCCTCGGTCAGCAGCTGGCCGGAGAGGTAGAAGGCGACCGCGTCCGGGCCGTGGCGCTCGACGATGCCGGCCAGGCGCGCGGCCACCGTGTCCAGGGCCAGGCCCCAGTCGACCGCGCGCCGCGGTTCGTCGCGGCGCCCGCGCAGCTCCGGCACCAGCACCCGGCCGTGCAGGCTGTGCGCGCTCTGCGCCAGGGTCCGGCCCTTGCTGCACAGGCGGCCGTGGTTGGCCGGATGCTCCGGGTCGCCGTCGACCGCGACGATGCGTGCGCCGGCGGCGTCATGCTCGCTGTGCACCCGCATCCCGCACCCGACCCCGCAGTAGCAGCAGGTGGTGCGGGTGGTGCGGCGTTCCACGGCCGTGCCGGCACCTGCGCCGTGGCCGCCGTCGCCGCCCATCAGGCCAGCGCTTCGGCGGCGGGCGCGGCGGCCGCGGGAACAGGCGCGGCCAATGACAGCCAGACCTCGCCGTCGCGCACCTGCACCGGGTAGGTGCGCGCGCAGCCCACGTCCGGGGCGCAGGCCTGGCCGCTGTCGAGCTGGATGTTCCAGCCGTGCAGCGGACAGGTCACCGTGTCCCCGGAGACGATTCCCTGCGACAGCGGCCCGCCCTTGTGCGGGCAGCGGTCGGCCAGGGCGAATACGCGGGCTTCGGCGGGACGGAACAGGGCGATGGCGTCCGGCCCGGCGTGCAGCACCCGCGAGCCCAGTACCGGGATGTCATCGATCGCGCACACGCGCACCCAGGAAGCGTCGTCGGTCATCTCAGTCCTCCAGTGCAAGGGCGATGGGGCGGGTGGCCGGGCCCTGCGACGGCGCGGACGACGCCTGCGGGACCAGCTGCAGCGGGGCGAACTCGCGCGCCTGGGCGCCGGCGATGCGTGCGGCCCACGGGTCGGGCAGGCCTTCCAGGGCGAACAGCAGGCGCTCGTACAGGGCGCGGCGGGTGCCGGCGTCCTCGACCACCTTCTGCTTCACGTACTCCAGGCCGACGCGCTCGATGTAGTGCACGGTGCGGTCCAGGTAATAGGCCTCCTCGCGGTACAGCTGGAGGAAGGCGCCGGTGTATTCCTTCACCTCGTCGGCAGTCCTGACCTTGCACAGGAAGCGGGCGACCTCGGTCTTGATCCCGCCGTTGCCGCCGACATGGATCTCCCAGCCCGAATCGACCGCGATGATGCCCACGTCCTTGATCCCGGACTCGGCGCAGTTGCGCGGGCAGCCGGACACCGCCAGCTTGACCTTGTGCGGGCTCCACATGTTGGCCAGCATCGTTTCCAGGTCGATGCCCATCTGCGTGCTGTTCTGGGTGCCGAAGCGGCAGAACTCGCTGCCCACGCAGGTCTTCACCGTGCGGATCGACTTGCCGTAGGCGTGGCCTGACTTCATCCCCAGGTCGCGCCACACATCGACCAGGTCCTCCTTCTTCACCCCCAGCAGGTCGATGCGCTGGCCGCCGGTGACCTTGACCATCGGCACCGCGTACCTGTCGGCCACATCGGCGATGCGGCGCAGCTCGGACGCATTGGTCACCCCGCCCTTCATCTGCGGGATCACCGAGAAGGTGCCGTCCTTCTGGATGTTGGCGTGGGCGCGCTCGTTGATGAAGCGGCTCTGCGGGTCGTCGATCGCCTCGCGCGGCCAGGTCGAGATCATGTAGTAGTTGACCGCCGGCCGGCAGGTGGCGCAGCCGTTGGGCGTGCGCCATTCCAGGAAGGCGTAGGCCTGGGCGTGGCTGACCAGGTGGTGCTCGCGGATCGCCTGGCGTACCTCGCCGTGGGTGCGGTCGGTGCAGGCGCACACCGCCTTGGTCTTGGGCGTTTCCTGGAAGTTGGAGCCCAGGCAGTTCATCAGGATCTGCTCGACCAGGCCGGTGCACGAGCCGCAGGAGCTGGCCGCCTTGGTGTGCTTCTTGACCTCGTCCACGGTGAACAAGCCCTGCTCGCGCACCGCCTTGACGATGGTGCCCTTGCACACGCCATTGCAGCCGCAGACCTCGTCGGCGTCGGCCATCGACGCGGCGCGGTCCTGGCCGCCGGTGCCGGAGTCGCCCAGCGCGGTCTCGCCAAAGGCCAGGGTGTCGCGGCGCTCGCCGATCGCGCTGCCATCCTTGATCTGGCGGAAATACCAGGCGCCGTCGCCGGTGTCGCCGTACAGGCAGGCGCCGACCAGGCGGTCGTCGCGGATCACCAGTTTCTTGTACATGCCGCCGGCCGGGTCGGAGAGCACGATCTCCTCGGTGCCCTCTCCGCCCATGAACTCGCCGGCGGAGAACAGGTCGATGCCGGTGACCTTGAGCTTGGTCGACACGGTCGAGCCCTTGTAGATGCCGATGCCCCAGGTGGCCAGGTGGTTGGCGCAGATCTTGGCCTGCTCGAACAGCGGCGCGACCAGGCCGTAGGCGATGCCGCGATGCGCAGCGCACTCGCCGACCGCGTACACGCGCGGGTCGTAGGTCTGCAGGGTGTCGTTGACCACGACGCCGCGGTTGCAGTGGATGCCCGCCGCCTGGGCCAGGGTGGTGTTGGGGCGGATGCCGGCGGCCATCACCACCAGGTCGGCGGGGATTTCCGAACCGTCGGAGAAGCGCACCCCGGCCACCTCGCCATCGGCATTGCCGAGGATCTCGCTGGTGGAGGTATCGAGCCGGAACGACAGCCCGCGTTCGGCCAGCGACTTCTCCAGCAGCGCGCCGGCGACCGGGTCCAGCTGGCGCTCCAGCAGCCAGCCGGCCAGGTGCACCACGGTCACCTCCATGCCGCGCAGCTTGAGCCCGTTGGCCGCCTCCAGCCCGAGCAGGCCGCCGCCGATCACCACCGCGTGCTTCTTCACCCTGGCGGTGTCGATCATGGTGCGGGTGTCGTGGATGTCGCGGTAGCCGATCACCCCTTTCAGGTCCTTGCCCGGCACCGGCAGGATGAAGGGCACCGAGCCGGTGGCCAGCAGCAGGCGGTCGTACGCGGCCTCGGTGCCGTCGGCGGCGATCACCTTGCGGCGCACCCGGTCGATCGTGGTGACCTCCTTGCCCAGGTGCAGGGTGATGCCGTTGTCCGCGTACCAGGACAGCGGGTTGAGCACGATGTCCTCGAAGTCCTGCTCGCCGGCCAGCACCGGCGAGAGCAGGATGCGGTTGTAGTTGGGATGCGGCTCGGCGCCGAACACGGTGATGTCGTACATGTCCGGCGCCAGCTTCAGCAGCTCCTCGAGCGTGCGGATGCCGGCCATGCCGTTGCCCACCACCACCAGTCGTGGCTTGTTCATGGTTCGGTTCCTGCGGTTTGTGGGTCCAGAAGACGGGTGGTGAGGGTGCGGCGCAGGGCGGCGGGTCGCAGACCCCGTCCACGGGTGCCGGACCAGGGGGACGGAGTCGCCGACCGGGGCCGGGAGGCGGGGGTCCTGCCCATGCGCTACACCCGCGCCGCGCCGGCGGCCCAGTGCAGGCGCCAGCGCTGCTTGACCGCCACCAGGCACAGCGAGGCGACCAGGGCGATGCCGGCGAACAGCCACAGGCCGGGGCCGTAGCTGCCGGCGTGCTGCTTGACCACGCCCAGCCCGGCTGCCAGCAGGAAGCCGCCGACGCCGCCGGCCATGCCGATCAGTCCGGTCATCAGCCCGATCTCGGCGCCAAAGCGCTGCGGCACCAGCTGGAACACGGCCCCGTTCCCGGCACCCAGGCACAGCAGGGTCAGCACGAACAGGCTCACGGTCAGGGCCGCGCCGCCCACGCCCAGCGCCGCGCTCGCCACCAGCACGGTGACGGCGGTGTAGACCATCTGCAGGGTGCGGGTGCCGCCGATGCGGTCGGCGATCACCCCGCCCAGCGGGCGCATCACCGAGCCGGCCAGCACGCAGGCGGCGGTGGCCCAGCCGGCGAGCTTGGGCGCGAAGCCGAACTCATCGTGGAAGTAGCCCGGCAGCGCGCTGGCGAAGCCGGCGAAGCCGCCGAAGGTGATCGCGTAGAAGAACATGAACCACCACGAGTCGCGGTTGCCGACCAGCACCTGCGCGTAGTCGCCCAGGGTCTTGCGCGACACCGGCACCGGCGCGTCCTTCGCGCAGGTGGCGAACACCACCAGCACCAGCAGCAGCGGGATGCAGGCCAGGCCGAACACGTTGTGGAAGCCGAAGGCCACCGCCAGCGCCGGCGCGAACAGCGCCGCCAGCACCGTGCCGGAGTTGCCTGCACCGGCAATGCCCATGGCCGTGCCCTGGTGCTGCGGCGGATACCAGCGCGAGGCCAGCGGCAGGGCCACCGCGAACGAGGCACCGGCCACGCCCAGCATCAGCCCCAGCAGCAGCGCCTGGCCGAAGCTGTGCACGCCCAGCTTCCAGGCCACCAGCAGCGCGGCGATCACCAGCAGCTGGGCCAGCACGCCGGTGCGCTTGGCGCCAATGCGGTCGGCCAGCAGGCCCAGGAACAGCCGCAGCACCGCGCCGCACAGGATCGGCACGGCCACCATCAGTGCGCGCTGCTGTGTGTCCAGCTGCAGCGCCTGGGCGATCTGCACCTGCATCGGGCCCAGCAGGTACCAGACCATGAAACTGAGGTCGAAATAGAGGAAGGCCGACACCAGCGTCGGCGTATGCCCGGCTTTCCAGAACGATCGGTCCATCCGTCTTCTCCGCCAGTGCGGCGCGTGCGCCGTGGTGCTGGAACAAAAAAGGCGCCTCCCGGCCTGGGGCCGGAAGACGCCGTTGTCTGCGTGGCCGGCCGCCGTTGGCCGGGTGCGCGTATCAGGTTGGGTGCGGGCACGCCGTTGTGTCCGCACGGACGTACTACGCAATGGCCATGCCAACTTTCGGGGCGCGCGGACGGCCGGGCGGAAAGTCATGCGCTGCAGGGGTTTGCCGGCGGTTGCCGGTGCTGTGCCCGGGACGCGGCGCGGCGCGGGGCTGCGCGCGGTGCACCGCTACGGTGCCATGCTGCACCGCAACAGTGCGCTCAACCCCAAGTGCGGCGGTCGAACAGCACGCCCGGGCGCGTATCGCCCTGGGGCGCCGGCACGCCCACGCACGCGGCGGCCTGGCGGTAGCTGCCGGTGCGGTAGACCTCCTCCAGCCAGGCATCGGCATCGGCGCTGCCCGCCGGCAGCCAGCCCCAGCGCCGGAACTGGCCCAGGAACCAGCGGCCATCGGAGATCCACGGGTAGTTGGCATCGCCGCCGGCGTGGAACTGCAAGCCTTCTGCCGGGACCGCATCCGCGGCCAGTCCGGCCGCCAGCAGCGGCTCGGGCAGGCCGATCACCCCGGCCTCCGCCAGCCAGCCGGCCGCCTCGCGGCGGTGGCGCGGGTCGGCGTCGAGCCAGCGGCAGGCCTCCAGCACCGCGGCGGTCAGGGCTACCGCCAGCTCCGGCTCCAGCGCGGCGAATCCACGCCGGGTCGCCAGCACCTTCTCCGGATGCCCGGACCAGATGCGCCCGCTGGCCAGCACGCGGCGGCCGGCCCCCAGCGCCTCCGCTTCGGCGCCCCAGGGCTCGCCGGCGCAGAAGCCGTCCAGCTCGCCGTCGGCCAGGGCCTGCGGCATGCGTGAGGGCGGCAGGCTCACCGCCTGGATGTCGTGCAGCGGGTCGATGCCCAGCGAGGCGAGCCAGTAGTACAGCCACAAGGCGTGGGTGCCGGTGGGAAAGGTCTGGGCGAACACCGCCCGCCGCGGCAGCGCGCGCAGCGCACCGGCCAGCGAGCGGCCCTGGGCCAGCGCCGCGGCCAGCGGCGGCGACAGGGTGATGGCCTGGCCGTTGCGGTTCAGGCCCATGAGGATGGCCAGGTCCGCCTGCGGCCCGCCGATGCCGGTCTGCACGCCCAGCACCATCGCCGCCATCGCCTGGGCCGCATCCAGCTGGCCGGTGAGCAGGCGGTCGCGCAAGGTGGCCCAGGACGGCTGCCGGTGCAGGCGCAGGGCCAGGCCGTGGCGGCGGTCCAGGCCCAGGCGCACCGCCGCCAGCAAGGGCGCCGCATCCAGCAGCGGCATGAAGCCCACCTCCAGCGGGCGGGCGGTGGCGGCGGCGGTGGCGCGGGTCATCGTCATCGGTCAGCCCAGCAGGTCGGCCATGGCCAGGATGCGGCGCGCCACGTCCGCCAGTTTCAGGCCCTGTTTCATCGCCTGCTGGCGCAGCGCGGCGTAGGCCTCGGCCTCGGCCATGCCGCGGCGGTCCATGAGCAGGCCCTTGGCGCGCTCGATGTCGGTGCGGTCCAGCAGCCGCTGCTCCAGTTCGTCGACCCGCTGGCGCTGGTGCGCCTGCTGTTCGAAGCGGGCCATGGCCACGCGCAGGATCGGCGCAAGCCGGGCCGGTGACAGCCCGTCGACCACGTAGGCGGCGACCCCGGCGCCGAGCGCCTCGCGGATCAGCCGCTCGTCGCCGTCTGCCGAGAACATCACCACCGGCCGCGGCGCGTGGCGGTCGAGCATGGCCAGCTGTTCGAGGGTGTCACGCGAGGGCGAGTCGACGTCCAGGATGACCACGTCCGGCTGCTGGTCGCGGACCGCGCGCAGCAGGCCGGCCGAAGACACGTGCGCCAGCACCTCGCAGCCGGCCTCGGCCAGGGCCTGGCTCAGCTCGGCAATCGGCTTGTCCGTGTCGTTGACCAGGAGGACGCGCGGCATCGGGGCAGGAAGGCGGGGGACACCGGATGTTGCCACGCAACATGGGCCGGCGGCGAGCGGCCGCCGAACCGGCTACAGGTGGAACATCGCCTTGGCCAGGACCGCGATCGCGAGCACGTGGCCCAGCACGCTCAGGTGCAGCCGGCGCGAGCGCGGGCCGTCCAGGCGGCCGCGGCGCTGCAGCCACATCGCGCGCAGGAAGTGCCCCAGCAGGCTGGCGGCCAGGCCGATCTTCAGCCACAGCAGCAGGGCGAAATGGCTGTCCAGCGGCTGCGCCAGCGCGCCGCGGTGGTGCCAGCCTAGGCCCAGGCCGGCGCCGAACAACGCCAGCAGCACCCACGGCATGACGCTGCGCGCCTGCGCGGCGAAGGCCGCCTCCAGGCGACGCCCGGCGGCCGGGGGAAGACGCCGGCGCACCCCGGGCAGGAACAGCACCTCCACCAGAACGGTGCCGATGAAGGCGGTCGCGGCGAGCAGGTGCACGACTAGCAGTGCCAGGTAGGTCATGACGCCAGCCTCGCGCGCCGCGGCCGAGCGCGCCTTGATCCCGGTCAGGCGACGTGGACCAGCGCCCCGCCCTCATCTTGCTGAAGCATGCGCACGGGCTGGCCTGCGGTTGACCTGCATCAAGGACACCGGAGCGTCCCCTGCTAGCCTGTCGCCATGGCCAGCCTGTCCTCCCTTTTCGATCCCGAACTGCTCCAGCGCTACGACGTGCCGGGGCCGCGCTACACCTCCTATCCGACCGCGCCGCAGTTCGCGCCCGGTTTCGGCGAGGCCGAACTGCGCGCGGTGGCCGCGGCCAGCAATGGCGACCCGATCCCGCGCCCGATCTCGCTGTACCTGCACATCCCGTTCTGCACCAGCCCGTGTTTCTACTGCGGCTGCAACCGGATCATCACCCGCGACAAGGCGCGTGGCGAAGCCTATGTGACCCGGCTGTACCGCGAGATCGCGATGGCCTCGACCCTGTTCGACCGCGACCGCGACGTCGAACAGGTGCACTTCGGCGGCGGCACGCCCAACTTCCTCGACCCGACCCAGATCGGCGAAGTGATGGACGTGCTGCGCCGGCACTTCCACTTCGCCTCCGGGCCGCGCATGGACTGCTCGATCGAGCTGGACCCGCGCTTCATCAGCCCGGCCGAGGTCGGCCAGCTGGCCGCCGCCGGGTTCAACCGCGCCAGCCTGGGCGTGCAGGATTTCGACCCGGTGGTGCAGCAGGCGGTCAACCGCATCCAGGGCGTCGAACAGACCCTGGGCATCATCGACGCGTGCCGGGAGCACGGCTTCCGCTCGGTCAACGTGGACCTGATCTACGGCCTGCCCAAGCAGACCCTGGAAGGCTTCTCGCGCACCCTGGACATCACCCTGGAAGCGCGCCCGGACCGGCTGGCGATCTACGGCTACGCGCACCTGCCCAACCTGTTCCGGCCGCAGCAGCGGATCAACGCCGACGAGCTGCCCTCGGCGCAGGCCAAGCTGGACCTGCTGCGCCTGGCAATCGACAAGCTCGGCGCGGCCGGCTACGAGTACATCGGCATGGACCACTTCGCCCTGCCCGGCGACGAGCTGGCCCGCGCCCAGCGCGAGGGCGGCCTGCACCGCAACTTCATGGGCTACACCACCCACGCCCAGACCGACCTGGTCGGGTTCGGGGTCAGCGCGATCAGCCACGTCGGCGACAGCTTCACCCAGAACCACCGCGAGCTGGTGGGCTGGGAGATCGCCATCGACGAGGGCCGGCTGCCGATCTGGCGCGGCCTGATGCTCGGCAACGACGACGTGCTGCGCGCGGACCTGATCCAGCAGCTGATGTGCCGGGGCGAGATCGACACCCGCCAGGTGGAGCGGACCTACGACATCCGCTTCGGCGAGTACTTCAGCGACGCCCTGGTCGCGCTGCGCCCGCTCCAGGACGACGGCCTGGTCCAGTGCCCGCCCGGAAAGATCAGGGTCACTCCACGCGGACGGGCCCTGTTGCGTATCATTGCCATGTGTTTCGACAGGTATCTCGGGAGCCAGGGCGAGGGAGCGCGCTATTCCCGCACCATTTGACATGGCAACAGGGCAGGGCGCGTGGCTGAGCAAGATATTCTGAAGGTGGCCCCCGGCGTGCCGATCGCAGACGACGGCGACGAATTCACCTTCTGCAGCACCTGCGCCTTTTCCGCGGCGTGCCTGTCCGAGGGCTACGACAAGAGCCTGCTGCGCGACCTGCACGTGCTGGTCGAGCACGTCGGCCCGTTCCGCGAGGGCGACCACATCTTCCGCGAGGGCGACCCGTTCAACGCCATCGCCGCGGTGCGCGGCGGCACGGTCAAGACCTACGTCAACGACGCCAGCGGCCGCGAGCAGGTGCTGGGCTTCTTCCTGCCGGGCGAGGTGATCGGCCTGAACGCCATCGCCACCGCGCGCTATCCCTGCAACGCGGTGGCGCTGGACACGGTGATGCTGTGCCGGTTCTCGTTCCCGATGATGGCCACCCTGGCCGGGCGCATGCCGGGCCTGCAGCGGCACCTGTTCACCCTGCTCAGCCAGGACATCGGCAAGGCCTCGCTGCTGGCCGGCAACTTCACCGCCGACGAGCGCCTGGCCGCGTTCCTGGTGCTGCTGTCGCGGCGCTTCTCCGAGCGCGGCTTCTCGGCCACGCGCATGCGCCTGACCATGGCCCGCACCGACATCGCCAACTACCTGCGCCTGGCCCCGGAAACCGTCAGTCGCGTGCTGCGCCGGCTGCAGAACGAGGGCGTGCTCAGGGTCGACCGCCGCGACATGGAGATCCTGCAGCCGGCCGTGCTCGACGAGCTGGCCCACCACGTGCTGCGCGACTGAGGGCGCGTCCACCCGCGGCGGTCCGATGGCCGCCCCGCGGCCGTGCAAGCGAAGCGCAACCGGGGGCGACCGGCCCGCGGCCTGCTTTCACCAGCCCAGGCGGAACATCGCCTTGGCCAGCACCACGATGCCGGCCATGTGCCAGAACAGGCTCAGGTGCAGCCGCCGCGCCAGGCTGCCGCGCAGCCGTCCGCGCCGAACCTGCCGCATCGCGAAGCCGAAATGCCCGGCCACGCCCAGCGCCAGCGCGATCTTGAGCGTGAGCATCAGCGCAAAGCCGCTGGAGAGCGGCTGCGCCAGCGCCGCGCGGTAGTGCCAGGCCATGCCGGCGCCGCTGCCGTAGAGCGCCAGCAGCACCCAGGGCATGATCCCGCGCGCCACCCTGCCGATGCCGGCCTCGACCAGGTGCATCGCGTTCTTCGGCACCTGCGTGCGCACCCGCTCCAGGATCAGCACCTCGAAGAACACCGTACCCACGAACAGCAGCGCGCAGAGCAGGTGCAGCACCAGCAGGAGCGGATAGAGGCGCATCGGCGGGTCCAGCCTGCGCCCGCCCGCCTGCAGGCGCACTGATCTGGGTCAAACCTCGTGCCAGATCGCATCACCTGCTTCCGCTCCCACCGCGCAGGGCACTTGGCCCCGCAGGCAGGGAAGAACAGGGCGCAATCCGGCCCCATCGCATCGCGCGCATCCTCACAACCCTGACCACGGCTTGACGCAAGTCAAGGTGAACGAACGCCTGCCGGCGGACGATTTCACGGACTTATAGAGAAGGCTCCCGCACCATGGATTCGACACGCAAGCTATGGACAGGACTGGCGCTCCTGTTGATCAGTTCATTCGCCGTACTGCTGTGGGTGGGCAGCGAGGTGCACCGCCAGGCGCCTCCGATGCCCGAGCAGGTGCTGTCCACTGACGGGAGCGTGGTGTACACGCGTGCGGACATCGAGAAGGGCCGGCAGGTCTGGCAGTCGATCGGCGGCCAGCAGCTGGGTTCGGTCTGGGGCCACGGCGCCTACGTCGCGCCCGACTGGGGCGCGGACTGGATGCACCGCGAGGCCGAGGCGATCCTCGATATCTGGGCCGCGCGCGAGCACGGCGTGGACAGCTACAAGTCGCTGGACGCGCCCACGCAGGCGTCCTACACCGCGCGCGTGCAGGCGCTGTTGCGTCCCAACACCTGGGACGAGGCCAGCCAGACCATCACCCTGGATGCGGACCGCGTCGCGGCGATCAACCAGGTGGCTGCGCACTATGTGAGCGTGTTCGGCAACGAGCCGGAAACCGCCGCGCTGCGCGAAGCCTATGCCATGCGCAACAACACCGTCGGCGAGGCGGAGCACCGCCAGGCGATGACCGGGTTCTTCTGGTGGGTGTCGTGGTCGCAGGTGACCCAGCGGCCCGGGGAGGCGATCAGCTACACCGCCAACTGGCCGGCCGACCAGCTGGTCGGCAATACGCCGCCGCCCAGCGCCTTCCTGTGGACGGTGTTCAGCGTACTGTTCCTGATCGCCGGCGTGGCCCTGCTGGGCTGGCACTACGCGGTCAGCCACGGCGACGAGATGGCGCCGGTGCTGCCCAGGACCGACCCGCTGGCCAGCATCAAGGTCACCCCGTCGATGCGCGCCACCGCCAAGTACTTCTGGGTGGTGATGGCGCTGTTCCTGGTGCAGATCCTGCTGGGCGCGACCACCGCGCACTACCAGATCGAGGGACAGCAGGCCTATGGCTTCGCCCTGTCGGAGATCCTGCCGTATTCGCTCACGCGCACCTGGCACACGCAGCTGGCGGTGCTGTGGATCGCGACCGCGTGGCTGGGCATGGGGCTGTACATCGGCCCGGCGATCTCCGGGCATGAGCCGAAGTTCCAGCGGCTGGGCGTCAACTTCCTGTGGGTCTGCCTGATCGTGATCGTGGTCGGTTCGTTCGCCGGCCAGTGGTTCGCGGTGATGCAGAAGCTGGGCCTGGCGAAGAACTTCTGGTTCGGCCACCAGGGCTGGGAATACGTCGACATCGGCCGCTTCTGGCAGTGGTTCCTGTTCGTGGGCCTGATGCTGTGGCTGACCCTGGTCGGCCGCGCGCTGTGGCCGGCGATCCGCCACGGCGGCGAGTCGCGCTCCATCGTCAGCCTGCTGTTCCTGTCGGTGGTGGCCATCGGCATCTTCTACGCGGCCGGCCTGATGTGGGGCGAGCACACCCATCTGTCGATGGTCGAGTACTGGCGCTGGTGGGTGGTGCACCTGTGGGTGGAGGGATTCTTCGAAGTCTTCGCGGTGGCGGTGATCGCCTTCCTGTTCACCCGCCTGGGCCTGCTGCAGGTCAGGACCGCCACCATCGCGGTGCTGTTCGCGACCATCGTGTTCATGGCCGGCGGCGTGCTCGGCACGCTGCACCACCTCTACTTCACCGGCACGCCCACCGCGGTGATCGCGATCGGCGCGAGCTTTTCGGCGCTGGAAGTGGTGCCGCTGGCCTACGTGGGCTTCGAGGCCTACCAGAGCTACAAGCTGGGCAAGGCGACGCCGTGGATGGCCAGGTACCGGTGGCCGATCATGTTCTTCATCGCGGTCGCGTTCTGGAACCTGGTGGGCGCCGGCCTGTTCGGCTTCCTGATCAACCCGCCGCTGCCGCTGTACTACATGCAGGGCCTCAACCTGACCCCGCTGCATGGGCACACGGCGCTGTTCGGTGTGTACGGCATGCTCGGCGTCGGCCTGATGCTGTTCTGCCTGCGCGGGCTCAAGCCCGACGTGCAGTGGAACGAGCAGGCGCTGAAGGTGTCGTTCTGGGCCTTCAACATCGGCCTGGCCGGCATGGCGCTGCTGACCCTGCTGCCGATCGGCGTGCTGCAGCTGGTTGCCGCGCTCGAGCACGGCTACTGGTACGCACGCTCGGCCGAGTTCATGCAGCAGCCGCTGATCGACATGCTGGTGTGGCTGCGGGTGCCGGGCGACACCATCTTCAGCGTCGGCGCGCTGTCCCTGGCCTGGTTCATGCTGCGGCTGTGGATCGCGCCCAGGCCGCAGGCGGTGGCCCTGGGTGACGGGGTCGCCGAGGTCCGTTCCTGACAGGGCGGCCGGGGCTTTCCCCAGGGCCCGGCGTCTCCACTGGAGCCGCCGGGCCCGCGGTTGTTTCCGGGCGTGCGTGGATGGCAACGACCCGCGGCCAGGCGCGCCCGGCGCCCGCGCGGCGGCTTTGGACAGGAGGAACAGCGATGGACACCGGCAGGCGCATCGACATCGACGTCAACCCGGAAGTGGAGATCGACGCCGCCCTGGTGGCGGACGGTCTGGGCCTGGAGGTGGACGAGTTCCGCCGGCTGATGGAGCAGCGCAAGATCTCGGTGCTGTGCGAACGCGGTACCGGCGAGGATGCGGGCCTGTATCGCGCAAGCTTCTATCACGGGCAGCGGCGCGTGCGGATGGTGGTCGACGCCAGCGGCACGCCGGTGGAACACGCACCGGACTGACCGGTCTGCGGCAGGCGCTGCGGCTGTTTCCCGCGATGCTTGACCTGCGTCAACGTGCCCTGCACGCCGGTGCACCAAGATGTGCGCCATGAACAGACCTGCTTCCGGACCCTCGCCGGGCCTCCTGGCCGCGGCGCCGCATCGGCTGATGTTCTTCATCGGAGCCGGCAACCTGCTGCTGGCCATGGCCTGGTGGGCGGCGTGGCTGTCCTCGCAGCGCTGGCCGGGGCTGCTGCAGGTGCCGCAGGCCGCGACCTATCCGGGCTGGCTGCATGCGTTCGTGATGCAGTACCAGGTGCTGCCCAGCTTCTTCTTCGGCTTCCTGCTGACCGTGTTCCCGCGCTGGATGGGCCTGCCCGACATCCCGCGCTGGCGCTATGTGCCGGTGGGCGTAGGCATGTTCGGTGGCCAGGCGGCGATGCTGCTCGGCGCGCTGGGCCTGGAGGTGGCGCTGGTGGTGGGCCTGTTCATGACCCTGGGGGGCTGGATCTCGGGGGTGTGGATCCTGGGCCGGCTGGTGCTGTCCGAGCGCGGCACCACCTGGCACGCGCGGTCGTGCCTGGCCGCGATGCTGCTGGGCCTGGCCGGCGTGCTGTGCTTCGGTGCTTTCGTGATGACCGGCTCGCCGTGGTGGGTGTTCTTCGCCATCAAGCTCGGCACCTTCGGCCTGCTGCTGCCGGTGTACCTGACCGTGGCCCACCGCATGTTCCCCTTCTTCGCCGGCAATACCGTGCCCGGCTATGTCGCGTGGCGGCCGATGTGGGTGCTGGCCACGATCTGGGCGCTGGCGATGGCGCACCTGGTGCTGGAGCTGCTGCACGCCTACGCCTGGCTGTGGCTGGTGGACCTGCCGATGCTGGCGCTGGCGATCGGCGTGCTGTGGCGCTGGTGGCCGCGCGGACGCGCGCCGGGCCTGCTGTCGGTGCTGTTCGTCGGCCTGCTGTGGTGGCCGGTGACCTTCGCCCTGTTCTCGGTGCAGAGCGTGGTGTACCTGTTGACCGATGCGTTCGTGTTCGGGCGCGCGCCGTCGCATGCGCTGTTCATCGGCGTGTTCGGCAGCCTGCTGGTGGCGATGGTGAGCCGGGTCACCCAGGGGCATTCGGGCCGCCCGCTGCGCATGTACGGCCTGGCCTGGTTCGCCTTCGTCGGCATCCAGGTGGCCACGGTGCTGCGCATCGTTTCCGAGCTGCTGCCCGACGCGCTGCTGTGGCAGGCGCTGTCGGCGCTGGGCTGGTTGCTGGCGCTGGCGCCATGGGTGCTGCGCATCGGCGCCATCTACCTGTCGCCGCGCGCGGACGGAAAGCCGGGATAATGCCGCGCCGCCGCGTGTCCCGCGCGTCCACGCCGCAAGGCGATCCTTCCCTTCGAGCGAATCCATGATCGAGTTCTACCCGCAGATCAAGCACGCCCATATCGGCCTGGCCCTGCTCAGCGGCGCGCTGTTCGCGCTGCGCGGCGCGCTGCTGATGGGTGGGGCGCGCTGGCCCAACGCCGCGCCGGTGCGCTACCTGAGCTACACCATCGACACCGCGCTGCTGACCGCCGCGCTGATGCTGCTCACCATCCTGCCCGGCGCGCTGTACGCCAACGGCTGGCTGACGGTGAAGGTGCTGCTGATCGTGGCCTACGTGGTGCTTGGCGTGTTCGCGCTGCGCCGCGGCCGCACCCGGCGCGCGCGCGCGGTCAGCTACGTGCTGGCGCTGCTGGTGTTCGCGCAGATCTATACCATCGCCCGCAGCCACCATCCGCTGGGTGCGCTGTACCTGCTGGGCTGAGCGCCGCGCCACTCAGGCAGGACCGCCGCCGCGCGGCACCGGCAGCCGCCAGCCGCGCCGGATCGCCAGCCAGCGCAGCACGAAGCACGCAACCGCGCCGGCCACCGCAACCGCGGCCCCCGGCAGCGACAGCGCATCGCCGACCACCACCACCAGCGCGCCGACCAGGGCCGCCACCGCATACAGCTCGCGATGCAGCACGTTCGGGATCGTGGCCACCAGCACGTCGCGGACGATGCCTCCGCCCACGCCCGAGAGGATGCCCAGCATCACCGCGCCGGTGGGGCCCAGACCCGCGGCCAGCGCCTTGCCCGCGCCCAGCACAGCGAACAGCGAGAGCCCGATCGCATCCGACACCTGCACCGGATTGCGCATGCGTTCGACCTGCTCGTGCCAGCAGAAGGTGACCAGCCCGGCCGCCACCGACACCGCCAGGTAGCGCCAGTCCACCATCGACGCGGGGACCACGCCCAGCAGCACGTCGCGGATGATGCCGCCGGCGGTGGCCGCGGCGAAGGACAGCACCAGCACGCCGAACAGGTCCAGGCGGTGGCGCACCGCCACCAGCCCGCCGCTGATCGCGAACGCGAACGTGCCGAGGAAGTCGATCAGGGCGACGAAGGTCGAGGTCATGGCGCCGGGTGCAGGTGGAGCGGACGGGGCGGAGGCGTCGTGTGCCTGCCGCTCAGGACATGGGCTCGGGTTCGCGCACGCCGTGGATCTTCGGCGGCAGCGGGATGAACTCGTCGTCGTCCAGGTCGGGCAGCTTCATGCGCCCGGCGGCCCAGTCGGCGCGCGCCTGGTCGATGCGCTCCTTCGATGAGGAGACGAAGTTCCAGTCGATGTAGCGCGGTCCCACCGGTTCGCCGCCCAGCGCCATCAGCACCGCGTCGTCCACGGCCAGGATGGTGACCGCGTCGCCCGGGACCAGCACCGCCATGCCGCCGGATTCCACGCGCTGCCCGGCGATCGCGACCTCGCCGCTGGCCACGTACACCGCGCGCTCGGGATATTCGGCAGGCAGCGACACGCGCGCGCCTGCGGACAGCTGCCAGTGCACGTAGAACTGCGGTGAATCGACCTTCACCGGCGATTCCACGCCGGCCAGGCGGCCGGCGATCAGGCGCCCGCTCATGCCCTGGTCGGCGAACTCCGGCAGCGCCTGCGCCGGGTAGTGCCAGAAGCCCGGATCGATCTCCTCGCGCGCCTCGGGCAGGGCCACCCAGGCCTGGATCCCGTCCATCGGCCCGCCCTCGTCGCGCAGCCGCTCGAAGCGTTCGGAATGGGTGATGCCGCGGCCGGCGGTCATCCAGTTCACCTCGCCCGGGCGCACCGGCTGCTCGGAGCCGACGCTGTCGCGGTGCATGATCTCCCCGTCGAACAGGTAGGTGATGGTGGACAGGCCGATGTGCGGATGCGGACGCACGTCCGCTTCGCGCGGCAGCCCGGCTTCGATCAGCTTCGGTCCCATCCGGTCGAAGAAGATGTAGGGGCCGACCATGCGGCGCTTCGCGAACGGCAGGACCCGGCCGACCTCGAAGCTGCCCAGGTCGCGGGTACGCTGGCGGATGAGGAGTTCGATCATGGTGCGCCTCCTGGCTGCCGCGGCGGCAGCCGCGGGCACATGATGGCAGCTGTGGGGCATGGATGCCGGATCCGGCGCGCAGACCCGGTTGATCCCCCTGTAGGAGCGGCTTCAGCCGCGATCAGAAATTCCGGATTGCGAGTCCGAAGCGGCGATCGCGGCTGAAGCCGCTCCTACAGGAGATTGGAGGCGGAACCCGCAAACAAAACGGCCACCCCCGCGAACGGGAGTGGCCGGACGGCGCCGGGGTAGACGCCGCGAAGGGGGAATCAGCGACCGACGGGAAGCGAGACGTCGGTGCCGGGCCTGATCGCGCCAACCGGTGCGGGCGTGGTCATCAGGTCGTGGTCCCACTTGTTCCCGTCGACCTTGACGTGGGCCGCGGCGCCCAACAGGATCGCCTCGATCAGGTTGTGGTTGACGTAGGCGTACATCCCGGGCTGGCGGAAGGTGTACAGCGCCGCAGCCGCCGAACCGCCGCGTACGAACCAGGTCTCCAGGTCCTTGAGCGGGGCGTTGGCGAACTTGCCTTCCTCCCAGACGTAGTCGCCGTGGCCGCCGATCAGGTGTGGACGCGAATCGCGGTTGGCCTGCGAGTGCACGAACAGCACCGTTTCGCCGACCTTGCTGGTCATCGCGTTGTCGCCGGTCAGCGCGCCGGCCGCGCCGTTGAACACCACATGCGAGGGCGTGAGGGTCTTCATCGTGGCGAGCGTGTCGGGCAACGCTTCGGCGTGCGAGCCGTAGGACTTGAAGTTGCCGTCCTCGTCGCGCGGAATGTAGAACTCGGTCTCGCCGATGTAGTAGGCGCGGTCGTACTTGAGCTGCTTGCCGTCGCCGTCCTTGAGGCCGTCGCGCGGCAGCACCATCACCGTGCCGTGCATGCCCGCCACCACGTGCCAGGGCGTCATCGGGCCGCCAGGGGCGCAGTGGTAGACGAACGTGCCCGTGCGCGTGGCCTTCCAGCGCAGCGTCACTTCCTCGCCCGGCTGCACCACCGTGATCTCGCCGCCACCCATCGCGCCGGTGGCCGAATGCAGGTCGATGTTGTGCGGCATCGAGTTGCTGGCCGGGTTGACCAGGGTGATCTCGACGTAGTCGCCCTCGTGCACCACCATCAGCGGGCCGGGGATCGAGCCGCCGAAGGTCATTGCGTGCATCGTCGTGCCCTGGTCGTCGATGACGATTTCCTTCTCGACGATCGGCAGGGTGAACTGGACCACCTTCGGTCCGCCCTTGGCGACCTGGTCGTGGTCGTGCACGAACGGCGGGCGCACCAGGGTGACCTGCTGGCGGGGCAGGGCGGCCAGGTCGGATGCCTGGTCGAGCGTGGCGTTGACCATCTCGAGCGCGTCGACGGCATGTGCCGTGGAAGGGAGGCCGGCGCCGAACGCAAGTGCGATGGCCGATGCCAGGAGGCTGGTCTGCAGCAGTTTCATGGGGCTTTCCTCTAACGGTGGTCTTCGGGTCTGGAGACATCGTGCGACCAGCCGTGCGGGGAGGAATTGATCAGGATCAACGGAAACCAGCCACAGGCGTCCGCGAGCGCCTGCGATGCGCTGCGCTTGACGTGGATCAAGTGCGGCTCGCGGGCGCGTTCCGCGCGAAGGGGGTGGGACGTTTTGTCATCAGCGAAGCCGCGTCGGAATGCTTGACCCAGCGACGCTTGTCTGCCCCACGCAAAGTGGTTTGCGGGCGCTGCATCGGTGCTTCCGGGCGCGATGCGGGTGAGGTCGGAATCGTCGCTGCGACGCTCGCGGATGAAGCCGCTCACGGAGCCGTCGGCGGACCGGGCGGAAGCGATGCGGAAGCGCCTTCGAGGTGCGAAGACGCAATACGCGATTCATCGCGTCGGCGGTTGCGGCAAGCGCCGTTCGTGCACGACGGCTACGTGCAGCCGCTTGCTCAGTCGCAGACGCGATCCCTGGCGAAAGGATTGAGTCGGCGCACCCAGGTATCGCCGCAGTCGCTGTCGACGGGCGCCGGCGGAGCGGCCTGTGCGGCTGTTTCGCGCCGCGCCCGCTCGGCCTCGGCGATCCTCGCGCGGATCTGCGGAAGCGCCGCCAGCGCCGCGCGCTCGCCCTCCAGGATCGCGGCGTGGCGCTGCTCGAAGCTGACCGGGCCGATGTCGTTGACCTGCGGCCGGATCACCGCGTCTGCGCGCGCCAGCTCCTGGCGGCCGAGGGTCTGGCCCATGATCGTGATCGACTGGTTGACGATGCCGGCCAGCGCGGTTGGCGTCGCGCCGCTGGCCTTGCTGGAGATGTCCACGGCGATGACGATGTCGGCGCCGAGCTGGCGCGCCGCGTCCACCGGCACCGGACTGACCACGCCCCCGTCGACGTAGCTGTGGCTGCCGATGCGCGCAGGTTCGAACACGCCCGGCACGCTGCTCGATGCGCGCACCGCCTGGCCGGTGTTGCCGCGCACGAAGACCACGCGGTCGCCGTTGTCCAGGCGCGTGGCGACGGCGGCAAAGGGCTTGGCCAGGCGCTCGATCGGGCGCCCGCCGAGTTCGCGGTTGACGTAATCCTGCAGGGCCTGGCCCTGGACCAGTCCGCCGAAGAACAGGCGCACGTCGCGCAGGCTGGATTCGTCCAGCGCCAGCGCGTGCTCCTGCATCGTGAACGGGTCCATGCCGCTGGCGTAGAGGGCGCCGACCACGCTGCCGGCGCTGGTGCCGGCGACCACGTCGGCGCGGATGCCGTTGGCCTCGAGCATCTTGATCGCGCCGATGTGGGCAAAGCCCTTGGCCGCGCCGCCGCCCAACGCCAGGCCGATGCGCAGCGGCTTTGGCGCGGGCGCCGGCTCCACCCGGACCGGGGTGGCGGGTGGATCGGCGCGGGTGGCCTCGCCCGGGGCGCAGGCGCCCAGCAGCGCCAGCAGCGCGCCGGCGAACAGCGCGCGGACCTGGCCGGGCAGGGCGGTCGAAAGTGGCGGAACGGCGGTCGCTGACATCGTCGCGAGCATAGCGGGCGCCGGCCTGTCGCCCGCTGAAGCGGTGCATGATCCCCGGCGCATGCGGGCGCGAGCCGGGTTTGCGGACATGAAAAAGGCCGGTGGACCGGCCTGTTCCATGCAATCCGGATTGGTGGAGCCAGGGAGGATCGAACTCCCGACCTCGTCATTGCGAACGACGCGCTCTCCCAGCTGAGCTATGGCCCCACGTGAGGACGGCGATTATACGGATGTCGCGTCGGCCTCGCCAGCGGGCCGGAGCAGCGGCGCAAGCGCCGGTTCAAGCTGGCCGCGGCGCCAGCCCGAGAGCAGGCCGGGCCAGTCCTCGCCGTCGAGCAGGAACTCGAGCCAGCGGCGCGAGGCCAGCACCCCGTCGGGCAGGCCGAGTTCGCCGCTGCGCGCGGCCACGGCGTCCTGCAGCCTCCGCAGCGCCTTGCGGTCGCGCTCGCTGGTGCGCGGCGCGGGCGCCTGGTCCTCGTCGGGCAGGGGCGTATCCAGCGCCTCCCACACCAGCGCCGCCAGCTTGCGTGGCGCCTTGGGATGAGCCTGGAACAGGCGCTCGAGCGCATCCAGGTCGCCCGGCGCTTCGCGCGCGAGCGCGGTGGCCAGGTCGTTGTCCAGCACCCAGGTGCGCGGTCGGTCGCTGCGCCGCGCCTGGCCGTCGCGCCAGCGCAGCAGGCGCAGCAGTCGTCGCTGGCCGGCGTCGTCGAGGAACTGCGCGCTGCGCAGCGACAGGTGCGGCCAGCGCTCGCCCTCGTCGCTGCGCGCGTTGTCCAGCAGCCGCGCGCAGTCCTCGTCGAACCAGTCGCGGCGGTCCAGCGCCGCGAGCCGCCCGGACAGCGCGTCGTGGAGCGCGAACAGGTGGCGTACGTCGTCGGCCGCATAGGCCAGCTGGGACGCGGACAGCGGCCGCTTCATCCAGTCCGAGCGGGTTTCGCCCTTGTCCACCGCGATGCCGACCAGGTCCTGCACCAGGCGCTGGTAGCCCACGCCTGCGCCGATCCCGGCCAGGCCGGCCGCGATCTGGGTGTCGAACAGCGGCTCGGGGAGCGCGTTGCAGGTGCGGCGCAGTGCGACCAGGTCCTCGCTGGCGCTGTGCATCACCTTGGTCACCGAAACGTCGGCCAGCAGCGGCGCGAGGGCCTCGGGCATGCCCGGCGCGAGCATGTCGAGCAGCAGGATCGCCGGCGCCGACCCGGACCCGGCCTCCAGCGCGACCTGCACCAGCGACAGCTGCGGCCAGTAGGTGCGTTCGCGGATGAATTCGGTATCGATCCCGACCCGGACGGGAGCGGCGGCGAGATGCGATTGGAGGACAGCGGGTTCGGCGACCCAGAGCACTGGCGATGACGACATGGCGCGCAGCGTACCGGCCGCCGGGGCGGGGTGGCAATCCTGCGCCGGCGCCGCGCGTCGCCTCGCTGGCCGCGATGGCTTAATCTGGTGCCGATGCCGTCGATGTCGTCCGCGTTGCGAGGGGCCTGGATCGCGCTGGCGGTCTGCGCCGCGTCGGTGGCAGGATGTGCACGCGATCCGGAGGCCGGGCACGGCGCGCAGGCGCAGCCGGTGCCCGAAGTGACCGTCGACGCCGAAGGGCACGTGACCATCAGCGGCGACGACAGCGCCGCCGCCAGCCTCAGCTGGCAGGTGCCCGCGGTGGACCTGGAGCAGGCCGATCCGGCGGAGCTGCGCAAGCGCGCCGCCGCAGCGCTCGAAGAGGGGCGTCTGTACGAGGATGCCGACGCGGCCATTCCGATCTATCTCGCGCTCGCCAACGTGCCCGGCTACGCCCGCGTTGCCGACGCCGGGCTGCGACGCGGGCTGCGCATGGTGCTCGAGGACGGGGATGCGGCACTGGCCACCGCGGACGAAACGCCGGAGGCGATGGCTCGGGCGCGGCGCCTTGCCGCGGTGGCCCGGACCGTCGATGCGGACAGCGTCGCGGTGGTGGAATTCCTGGAGCGCGTGGATCTGGCCGAACGGGTGCGCGCGCTGGTGGAGACGGGCGAGCGAGCGCTCGCGGCGGGGCAACTGGGCGAGGCGGGCGGCGGCGCCCGGGCCGCGTTCCGTCAGGCACTGGAACTGCAGCCGGAGCGACCGCGCGCGATCCAGGGCCTGGCGGCGGTGGAAAGCGCGCTGATCCGCCGCGCCGAGGATGCGGCCGAAGCCGGCGATTTCGACACCGCCCGGGACTGGCTCGAACACGCGCAGCAGGTGCGCCCGGAGGCCGGCCTGGACACGGTGGCCGATGGACGCGCGCGCGTGGAGCGGCTGCGGGCGACGCGGATCTCGCGCCTGCGCGACGTGGGCATCGCCGCGCTGCCGAAGTTCGGCGGGATCGATGTCGCGCGCGGGCATCTGGCGGAGCTGCTGCGCATCGCCCCGCCCGGCGATCCGGCGGCGGCCGAACTGCGCGAGCGCATCGCCCTGGCCGTGCACTACGGTCTGTTCGCGCCCGGGCAGGTGTTCACCGATGCCCTGGCCACGGGCGGACGCGGCCCGCAGATGGCGGTGGTGCCGCACGGTGCGTTCACCATGGGCGCGCGCGAGGACGAGGCCGACGCCAGCGAGCACGAACGGCCGGCGCATCCGATCCGGTTCCAGCGCGGCTTCGGCATGGCCATCCACGAGATCACGGTCGGCGAGTTCCGGCGCTTCATCGGCGCCACCGGCCACCGTACCCGGGCGGCGCGGCGCGGCTTTTCGATGGTCTACGACGAGCGCAGCAACAATTTCGTGCGGCGCAGCGGCGTGGACTGGTTTTCCGACTACCTCGGCCGCCCGGCCGACGACGGCCTGCCGGTGCTGCACGTGAGCGCGCGCGACGCCCAGGCCTATGCCGAATGGCTCTCGGCCCAGACCGGCAAGCGCTACCGGCTGCCGAGCGAAGCCGAGTTCGAATACGCGCTTCGCGCCGGCGGCGAGGGGCGGTATCCCTGGGGCGACGGCCCGCCGCCGCCGCTGGCCGCGAACACCACCGGCGCGCTCGACCGCTCGCCCGCCGGGCGCACCTGGGCCAATGCGTTCGAAGACTTCGGCGACGGCTTCTGGGGCCCGGCGCCGGTCGGCAGCATGCAGCCCAATGCATGGGGCCTTCACGATCTGGCTGGCAACGTCAGCGAGTGGGTCGCCGATTGCTGGCACGACAGCTACCGGCGCGCGCCGGGGGACGGCTCGGCCTGGGTCAATCCCGGCTGCCGCGACCAGGTCATCCGCGGCGGTTCCTGGGCCAGTTCGCCGGCCCAGACCCGCTCGGCGTGGCGGGCCCCGGCGAACGTCGACACCACCAATGCCCGACTCGGCTTCCGGGTCGTGCGCGATCTGTAGGGCACGGGAGACAGGTTGATGCGACGAGATCCGTTCGGTGGACGCCACGCGGGGCAGGCCGCCCCGCGCCGGCGCGGCATCAACCCGCGCTTCATCATCCTGCTGCTGTTCGCCGGCTACGGCGCCTGGTACTGGTTCTCCAACCAGTCGGTCGACGCGGTCACCGGCGAGTCGGTGCTGATCGACCGCAACCTGTCGATCGAGGACGAGAAGGCGCTGGGCCTGCAGGCCTACCAGGAGATCCTGCAGCAGGAGCGGCCGGTGGCCCCCGACTCGCAGATCGCGCGCCAGGTGCGCGCCATCGCCGAGCGCCTGGTGGCGAAAGTGCCGGAAGTGGAGGCGGCGCTGGCGGCCGAACACGGGCAGCCGCCGCCCGGGTTCTCGCGCAGCTTCCAGTGGGAAGTGAATGTGATCGAATCCGACCAGGCCAACGCCTTCTGCCTGCCGGGCGGCAAGATGGCGGTCTATACCGGGCTGGTGCCGGTGGCGCAGAACGAGCATGCGATGGCGGTGGTGATGGGCCACGAGATCGCGCACGCGCTGCTGCGCCATGGCGCCCAGCGCATGGCCCAGCAGAAGCTCAGCCAGGTGGGCCAGATGGCCGGTGCGATGAGCGGCATGGATCCGCAGCAGCAGCAGATGATCATGGCCGCGATGGGCTACGGCTACCTGCTGCCGTACGCGCGCAAGCACGAGAGCCAGGCCGACGAGGTCGGGCTGATGCTTGCGGCCGCGGCCTGCTTCGACCCGCGCGAATCGGTGCCGCTGTGGGAGCGCATGAGTGCGGCGAGCGGCGGCCAGGCGCAGCCGGAGTTCTCTTCCACCCATCCCAATCCCGGCACCCGCATCGCCAACCTGGAGGCGCTGATGCCCAAGGCGCTGGAGTACCGCGAACGCTTCTGCCGCGGGGCGGGGACGGCCGGGCTGTAGCCGCGAACGCCGCGACGGACGCGGACACGGCATCCGGGGCCAGCGGCCCCGGTGCTCAGAACCCCATGTACAGCCCGCCGTTGACCGGGATGTTGGCGCCGGTGATGTAGCCGGCCTCGTCGGCGCCGAGGAAGGCGACGGTGCGTGCGATCTCGTCCGGATGGCCCAGGCGCCCGACCGGCACCCGCTCGACGATGCCCTGGCGGATATCGTCCGGGATCGCGGCCACCAGAGCGGTTTCGCAATAGCCCGGCGACACCGAATTCACGGTCACGCCCTTGCGCGCGACCTCGCGCGCAAGGGCCATGGTGAAGCCGTGCATGCCGGCCTTGGCGGCGGAATAGTTGGTCTGGCCGAACTGGCCGGTCTGGCCGTTGACCGAGCTGATGTTGACGATCCGGCCGAAGCCGCGCGCGCTCATGCCGTCGACCGCGTGCCGGCACAGGTTGAACACGCTGTCGAGGTTGACCGACAGCACCGCATCCCACTGCGCGCGCTCCATCTTGCGCAGGGTGGTATCGCGGGTGATGCCGGCGGCGTTGACCAGCACGTCGAGACTGCCGTGGCTGGCCTCGAGTTCACGCACCAGCGCGCCGCAGGCCTCGAAATCGGTCACGTCCAGGGCGGCGAAGCGCACGTCCAGGCCTTCGACCTGGCGCTCGAAAGCGGCGACCCGTGCCGGATCGCCGCCAAGGTCGGCGGCCACGACGCGGCGGCCGGCGCGCGCGAGCGCGATGCAGATGGCGGTGCCAAGCCCGCCGATGCCGCCGGTGACGACGGCAGTTCGCTTGTTCATGGGAATCGTGGGAGGAAAGGACGAAGGAAGCGCTGCGGCGTCGCGGCCGCGGCGGAAGTCGCGCTCGGCGGCCGCTCAGCGGCCGCGCTTGTCCGGCGGACGGCGCTCGGGGTCGGGCTTCTGGCCGACGCTGCCGGTCAGGTTCTTCTGCAGCTCCTTCCACATTTCCATGTTGCGCTCGGTGAGCTGGTTCATCATCGTCCATGGGGTCTGCCCGAGCATGCCGCCCACCTGCTGGCGGAACTGCTGCTGCTGGTCGAGGAAGACCTGCATCGAGCGCTCGAGGTAGCTGCCCATGAAGCCCTGCAGCGAATCGCCGTAGAAGCGGATGATCTGGCTCAGCAACTGGGTCGAGAGCACCGGTTCGCCGTCGGCTTCGTGCTCGGCGATGATCTGCAGCAGCACCGAGCGGGTCAGGTCGTTGCCCGACTTGGCGTCGCGGACCTCGAAATCCTCGCCGTCCACGATCAGCTGGCGGACGTCCTCGATCGTGATGTAGCTGGAGATCTCCGTGTCGTAGAGGCGGCGGTTTGGGTATTTCTTGATGATCCGGGTCGCGGCCATGTAACGGATTGCCCGAAGGATGGTGCCGCGCAGCATGGCGCAGTGCAGCAGGGCTTGCAAGCCGGCGGTTGCGGCGGTGACTGCCGGCCGCGGCCCCGGGCGCCCGCGCCAGCGCCGGCGGACGGCTCGCGTGCCTGGCGCAAGGGCCCGTCCCGGACAGCGGAAAGGCCGGCTGCGCCGGCCTTTCGCGGGGTATCGCGCGTGGCGGGCCTTACCAGCCCATGTGGTGGCCGCCGTTGATGTCGAGGTTGGAGCCGGTGATCCAGGCCGCCTGCTCGTCGACCAGGAACGTCACCGCGTAGGCGATTTCCTCGGGCTTGCCCAGGCGCCCGGTGGGAATGTCGGCGGCGATCTTGGCCCGCACTTCCTCGGGCACCGCCATCACCATGTCGGTGGCCACGTAGCCGGGGGACACCGTGTTGACGGTGACGCCGAGCCTGGCGTTCTCGCGCGCCAGGGAAATGGTGAAGCCGTGCATGCCGGCCTTGGCCGCGGCGTAGTTGGCCTGGCCGTACTGGCCCTTGAGGCCGTTGATCGAGCTGATCTGGATGACCCGTCCCCACTTGCGCTCGCGCATGCCCTCGATCACCGGGCGGGTGACGTTGTAGACCGAATTGAGGTTGGTGTTGATGACGTCATGCCACTGCGCGGGCTTCATCTTGTGGAAGGTGCCGTCGCGGGTAATGCCGGCGTTGTTGACCAGGATCTCGATCGGGCCGAGCCTGTCCTCGACCGCGCGCACCATGGCTTCGGCCTCCTCCGGCGTACCCACGTCGCCCTTGACCAGGGTGAAGTCGTAGCCCTCGGCCTTCATCTGCGCCTCCCAGGCGCGCGCCTTGTCCTCGCTGCGATAGTTGGTGGCCACCTTGTGGCCCTGATCCGCGAGCCGCCTGCAGATCGCCGTGCCGATGCCGCCGGTGCCACCGGTCACCAGAGCCACGCGTGTCGTCATGTCCTTGTCTCCTGCACTTCCGTCCGCCGCTGTCGCGGCACCGCGCACAGTCTAGTCTCCGATCGCGACCGGAGCGTTGTGCATCGCGGCGGGAAGCGGGTCCGGCCCGCGCGGAATGCGCGCAGGGTCGAATGCGCCCAGGGCCACGACCAGGAAACGCGCCGGGGTGGCCGCGTCGGCGACCGCGCCGGGATCCTGTCCCAGCACCGTCCAGGCACGGGCCAGCGCGGGCAGCGGCGCGTCGTCGTCGATCGGCAGCGCGGCCAGCGACTTGGACAGCTTGCGACCGTCCGGCCCGGGCACCAGCGGCAGGTGGGCGTAGCGGGGCGTGGGCAGGCCCAGGCGCCGCTGCAGCAGGATCTGGCGCGGGGTCGAGTCGAGCAGGTCGGCGCCGCGCACCACGTCGCTGACGCCCTGGGCGGCGTCGTCCACCACCACCGCCAGCTGGTAGGCCCAGAGGCCGTCGCTGCGGCGCAGGACGAAGTCGCCGACGTCGCGGTCGATGTCCTGCACGCGGTGGCCGTGGATCGCGTCCTCGAATTCCACCCGGCTGCCGTCGTCCACGCGCAGCCGCACCGAGGGATCCGGACGCCGCGCGCCGGCGACGCAGCGGCGGTGGATGCCGCCATGCGCGGCGAGGTCGGAGCGGCTGCAGTGGCACTCGAACGCCTCGCCCGCGTCGAGCAGGCGCGCCAGTGCCGCGGCATAGCGCGCGCCGTGGGCGGACTGGTACTGCACCGGGCCGTCGGCATGCAGCTCGCAGGCCGCAAGCGTGCGCAGCTGGGCCGCCGCCGCCCCGGGCACCTCGCGCGGCGGGTCCAGGTCCTCGACCCGCACCAGCCACCGGCCACCGGCACGCCGCGCCATCAGCCAGCTGCCCAGGGCCGCCGCCAGCGAGCCGGCGTGCAGGGGGCCGGTGGGCGAGGGCGCGAAGCGGCCGCAACGGGGCGCGGGAGCAGGCATGGACGGTTGCTGAACGATCCTGGAAAAACGGGTCCCCGTGCGGTCGGCGGTGCGGGGCGCGGACTTGATTTTCACTTCCCGCAACCATAATCGAACAGCAGCACGGGCGCCGACGCCGCCCGACCGGAAATCCTGCCCATGTTCAAGCGCCTCAGCCTGTTCCTGCTCACCAATCTCGCGGTCCTGGCCCTGGTCAGCATCGTGATGGCGATCTTCGGCGTGAACCCGTCCACCTTCGCCGGCCTGCTGGTGTTCGCCGCGCTGTTCGGCTTCGGCGGCTCGCTGATCTCGCTGCTGCTGTCGAAGTGGACCGCGAAGCGCTTCAGCGGCGCGCAGGTGATCGCCGAGCCGCGCAACGAGGTCGAGCGCTGGCTGGTCGAGACCGTGCGCCGCCAGGCCGGGGCCGCCGGCATCGGCGTGCCCGAGGTGGCGATCTACGATGCGCCCGAGATCAACGCCTTCGCCACCGGCGCCAACCGCAACAATGCGCTGGTGGCGGTGTCGACGGGGCTGCTGCGCTCGATGCAGCGCGACGAGGCCGAGGCGGTGCTGGCGCACGAGGTCGCGCACGTGGCCAACGGCGACATGGTGACCATGGCCCTGCTGCAGGGCGTGCTCAACACCTTCGTGATCGTGCTGGCCCGGCTGGTGGCGCGCGCGCTGAGCAACTACATGGGCCGCGACATGGGCGGCATGGCGTACTTCGCGGTGGTGTTCGCTCTGGACATGGTCTTCGGCCTGTTCGCGAGCATGATCGCGATGTGGTTCTCGCGCCACCGCGAGTTCCGCGCCGACGCCGGCGGCGCCGCGCTGGCGGGCCGGCCCAAGATGATCGCGGCGCTCGAGCGCCTGGCGCAGAACCACGGGCGCAACACCCTGCCCAAGCAGATCGCCGCCTTCGGGATCAGCGGCGGCATCGGCCATGGGTTGAAGCGGCTGCTGATGAGCCATCCGCCGCTGGAGGAGCGGATCGCGGCGCTGCGCAACGCGCCGCCGGAAGCCATGCGCGAGGGAATCGCGGTCTGACGCCGGCATCGACGGCCGCGACGCGGCGCATCGCGATCGCCGCGTCGTTCTCCTGCGCGAGCGGTTCCAGCCGCGACCGGTGGAGGGGCGGCGCATCGGGTTTTCCGTTCGCGGCTGAAGCTGCTCCTGCAGCGGGCGGGGCGGGGCTGGCCTACTCGAAGTCGTAGTTCATCACCGGGCTGGCGGTCGCCAGGAAGTGACCCTCCACGTAGTCGACCCCGGACGAGAACAGGATCGACATGCTGGCCGCGTCCTGCACGTACTCGGCGATGGTGCGGATGCCCAGTTCGCGCGCGCGCCTGGCGATGTCGCGGACCTTGGCCTGGTTGTCCTCGTTGCGCGGCAGGTCCTCGATGAAGCTGCGGTCGATCTTGAGCATGTTCGGCTTGAGGTGGGTCAGCAGCTGGAACGAGTCCAGGCCGACGCCGAACTGCTCCAGCGCCAGGCGCGAGTCGAAACGCCCGATCGCGTCGGCGAACGCCTGGGTCGCCTTGAGGTTGGTGAAGACCTTGGCCTCGGGCAGCTCCAGCACCAGGTATTCGCCCGGCACCCCCTGCGCCTGCAGCTGCTCGCCGATGAACGTGGCCAGGTCGCTGTTCTCGAGTGCGGTCTGGCTGACCTTGACCAGCAGGGTGGTGGGGCGGTTGGCGGCGATGCGCTGGCCCAGCACGCCGATCGCCTTGCCGATCACCGCCCGGTCGATTTCACCCAGCAGGTCGTGCTCCTCGGCGATCTGCATGAAGGCCGTGGGGGAGATCAGCTGGCCATCGCCGGGGTCCAGCCGCAGCAGGGTCTCGTAGGTGGAGCCGGTGTCACCCTGGAGGTTGATGATCGGCTGGTAGTGCAGCACGAAGCGGTTGTTGTCGAGCGCGTCGCGCAGCCGCGCCACCCATGCGCGCACCTGCTCCTCTTCGGCCCGGTCCATGGCCGCCGGGTCGAAGATCTCGAAGCGGTTGCCACCCACGCCGCTGGACGATTCCACGCCGTGGCTGGCCTTGGCCAGCACCTGCGAGACGCTGGCGATCTTCTCGCCGATCTGCACGCCGCCGATGCTGGCGGTGATCACGCTCGACCGGGTGCCGATCGAGAACACGTCGGCCGAGAACGCGGCCCGGATCCGCTCGGCCAGGGCCGAGGTGGCGGCGTAGTCGCCCTCGCGCAGCAGCACCGCCAGGGTGTGCTCGGAGAATCGCGCGGCGACCGCGCGCCCGCTCTGCAGTTCCGCGTCCAGCACCTCCTGCAGGCGCTTGCCGATGCCGGCGAGCAGGGCGTCGGCCGAATCCAGGCCGATGTCGCCGAGCAGCTTGTGGTAGTGGTCCGGCTCGATCAGCAGCAGGCCGTGCTGGCCGTTGTTCTGGCCGGCATCGGCGACCGCGTCCTCCAGCGAGCGCAGGAAGGTCGGGCGGTTGAGCAGGCCGGTGACCTGGTCGCGCTGGCGCAGCTCTTCCAGCTCCTGGGCCAGCTCCGGGTCGAATTCCTGGCGCCGGAACACCACCTGCAGGCAGGCCTCGCCCTCGTACTGGGCCTGGGTGAACTCCATCGAGGCGGCGAAGGCGTTGCCTTCCAGGTCGCGCGCCTCCAGCTCGTAGCGCGGCGGCGGCGGCTCGCCCCTGGCCAGCGCCTTGAGCAGCTGCTTGAAATCCTCCACGTGCTGCGCCCCGACCATGTCCAGCAGCGACATGCCCTCGATGTCCTCGAAGCTGTCGTAGCCGAACATCTCCAGGTAGGCGGCGTTGGCGCGGATGTGCATGCCTTCGTGGACGTAGGCGATGGGATCGCGCGAGGACTCGATCAGCGCGTCGCAGCGGCGCTCGGTCTCGCGCACCCGCGCTTCGAGCCGGCGCTGGGCGCGGCGGGCGTCCAGGTCCTCCCATTCGTTGCGTACCCGCGACAGCACCTGCTGCGGGCGATGGCGCAGGGCCACGCCGCGGGCGCCGGCGGTCAGCACCGCGTCGTACTGGGTTTCGTCCAGGCGTTCGGCGATCGCGATCACCGGCAGGTCCTTGCCGGTGCCGGTGACCAGCTGCATCGCCTCCTCGAACGGCAGCGCCGGCACCGCCAGCGCCGCCAGCACCAGGTCGGCAGGGCCGCCCAGCGCCGCGGTGAGCTCCTCGCGAGTGGCCGCCTGCACCGGTCGCACCGCGATCCCGGCGTTGCGCAGGCCGCTGACCAGGGCTTCGGCGTCCTCCACCCGCTCGTCGACGATCAGCAGGCGCAGGGCGTTGTCACTCTTCTTCGACATGGAGTCCTCCCCGTGGAACCGGGGTTATGCCATGCCACCGCGGGTCGCGTCCATGGCGGCGCTCACAGTGCGCGCTTGGAGGCGTCGCCGGCGACTTCCCGCACCAGCCGCGGCAGCAGGTAGCCGGAGAGGTGTTCGCGCATCGCCGCATGCAGGCTGCGCGCGGCGTCGTCGTCGACCTCGAAGTGGGCGGCGCCGGCAACGCGGTCGAGCTGGTGCAGGTAGTAGGGCAGCACGCCGGCGGCGAAGCCGCGTTCGTGCAGGTCGACCTGGGCCCGGAGCGAGTCGTTCACCCCGCGCAGCAGCACCGCCTGGTTGAGCAGGCTGGCGCCGGTCGCGCGCAGCCGGGCCATGGCCGCGTCGACCGTGGCATCGAATTCGTTGGCGTGGTTGGCGTGCACCACCACCGCCACCGGCCACGGCAGCCGCGCCAGCCAGTCGGCCAGCTCGTCGTCGACGCGCTCGGGCAGGACGATCGGCAGCCGGCTGTGGATGCGCAGCCGGCGCACGTGGGCGATCCCGGCCAGGGCGTCGGTGAGCGCGGCCAGCCGGGGCGTGGCCAGCGACAGCGGGTCGCCGCCGGACAGGATCACCTCGTGCAGGGACGGATCGGCGCGGATCGCGTCCAGCGCCTCGCTCCAGTGCCCGGCCGCGGCGGTCTGCTCGGCGTAGGGGAAATGGCGGCGGAAGCAATAGCGGCAGTGCACCGCGCAGCTGCCGGTGGCCACCAGCAGGGCGCGGCCGCGGTATTTGTGGATCACGCCGTGGCCGGCGCGCGCGGCCGTATCGCCCACCGCATCGAGCGAGAAGCCGGGGACCGCGCGCAGCTCCTCGTCCAGCGGCAGCACCTGGCGCAGCAGCGGATCGTGCGGGTCGCCGTGGCGCATGCGCGCCACGAAGCCGCGCGGCACCCGCAGCGGGAACGACTCCGCGGCGGCGCACGAGGCCTCGACCAGGCCCTCCAGGCCCAGCACCGACAGCAGCTCGCGCGGCTCGCGGATGGCGTCGCGCCAGGCCTGCTGCCAGCCCTTTGGCTGCAGCCGGGTAGTGGCAGCAGGTATCATTGCGGTCTGCGATTCCCGGTCCGGCGGCGCCGGCACCCAATCCCCGCATTCTAGCCGCCCGCGGGCGGCCCATCAGGAGACCCCATGGCCAACCTGGGCATGAACGACGTCAAGAACGGCCAGAAGATCCTGGTCAACAACGAACCGGCGATCATCACCGAGACCGACTACGTCAAGCCGGGCAAGGGCCAGGCCTTCACCCGCGTGCGCTACCGCCTGATCAAGACCGGCCGGGTGCAGGAAATCACCATGAAGTCGACCGATTCGGTCGAGGCCGCCGACGTCGTCGACACCGACATGCAGTACCTGTACAGCGACGGCGAGTACTGGCATTTCATGAACCCGGAGAGCTTCGAGCAGGTGCAGGCCGACGAGGCCGGCATGGGCGGCGCCGAGAAGTACCTCAAGGGCGAGGAAACCTGCGTGGTGACGCTGTGGAACGGCAGCCCGATCGCCGTCACCCCGCCCAACTTCGTCGAACTCAAGATCACCCAGACCGACCCCGGCGTGCGCGGCGACACTTCCGGCGGCGGCGGCAAGCCGGCGACCCTGGAAACCGGCGCCGTGGTCCGGGTGCCGCTGTTCGTCGGCCAGGACGAGATCATCAAGGTCGACACCCGCTCGGGCGAGTACGTCAGCCGGGTGAAGTGAGCAGGCGGGGGATCGAGCCGTCGCTCGTCGGAGCTCGATCTGTCCCTGCAGATACATCACTGCCACGCATTGGGAGATCCCCGCCGTGCAGGCTGCCGGCCGCGGAAGGCGGGCTCCCGCTGCACTCGCGAAGACGGCTGGATGGAGGCGCGCCCCCCGTCCTGCGGGGCGACAAGGGGCGTCGATGCGCCGCGGCTGTCGACGCGCCGCCCGATGCGACCTGTCAGAATGAGGCATGGCACACATCCCCCCTCCGCAGCCCTGCGACCTGCTGATCGAAGCCGGCTTCGTCGTGCCGGTCGAGCCGCATGGCGTGGTGCTCGAAAACCATGCCGTGGCCGTGCATGACGGCGTCATCGTCGCCGTGCTGCCGACCGCCGAGGCGCGAACCCGCTATGCGCCGCGCGAAACCGTCTCGCGCCCCGACGCGGCGCTGATTCCCGGCCTGGTCAACGCCCACACCCACAACCCGATGACCCTGCTGCGCGGGGTCGCCGACGACCTGCCGCTCAAGGTCTGGCTGCAGCAGCACATCTGGCCGATCGAGGGCGCGGTGATGGGGCCGGGCTTCGTCGAGGACGGGGTGAGCCTGGCGATCGCCGAACTGCTGCGCGGCGGCGTGACCTGCGTCAACGAGAACTACTTCTTCCCCGACGTCCAGGCCGCCACCTACCGCAGGCACGGCTTCCGCGCGCGCATCGGCCTGCCGGTGATCGATTTCCCCACCGCCTGGGCGGCCAGCGACGACGAGTATTTCGACAAGGCCGGCGCGGTCCACGACCAGTGGCGCGACGACCCGCTGGTGGCCACCGCGTTCGCGCCGCACGCGCCGTACACGGTCAACGACGCCAATTTCGCCCGCATCCGGATGCTGGCCGACCAGCTCGACCTGCCGGTGCACCTGCACCTGCACGAGACCGCGCAGGAGGTGGCGCAGTCGCTGGACGAGCACGGCCAGCGCCCGCTGGCGCGGCTGGACCGGCTGGGCCTGGTGAACGACCGCCTGATCGCGGTGCACATGACCCAGCTCACCGAGGCCGAGATCCACCTGTGCGCCGAGCGCGGGGTGAGCGTGGTCCACTGCCCCGAATCGAACCTCAAGCTGGCCTCGGGCTTCTGCCCGGCCTGCGCGCTGGAGCGGGCGGGCGTCACGCTCGCCATCGGCACCGACGGCGTGGCCAGCAACAACGACCTGGACATGTTCGGCGAAACCCGCACCGCGGCGATCCTGGCCAAGGCCGTGGCCGAGAACGCCGCGGCGCTGGACGCCTCCACCGCCCTGCGCGCCGCGACCCTGGGCGGAGCGAAGGCGATCGGCTTCGACCACCTGGTCGGTTCGATCGAACCGGGCAAGCAGGCCGACCTGGCCTGCGTGGACCTCTCCGCGCTCGAAACCCAGCCACTGCACAACGTGATCTCGCAGCTGGTCTACGCCACCGGCCGCCAGCAGGTCAGCGACGTCTGGATCGCCGGCCGGGCGCGGCTGCGCGAGCGGGTGCTGGTGGACATCGATCCGGCGCGCATCGTCGCCAACGCGCGCCAGTGGCGCGACCGCATCGCCGCCGTCGCGCGGCCCTGATGCCGCTCCCGCAGCGTCGCGCGGGCGTGGCCCCTACAATATGGCGCGACCCACAGGACCCGAGTCGATGAACGCTTCCCCCGGCACCACCGGTGCCAACTTCCGCCAGGAAGAGCTCGACCGCTTCGCCGCGCTGGCCAACCGCTGGTGGGATCCGGACGGCCCGCAGAAGCCGCTGCATGCGCTCAACCCGGCGCGCCTGGGTTACGTGTCGGCGCGGGTACCGCTGCGCGGGGCGCGGGTGCTCGACGTGGGCTGCGGCGGCGGCCTGCTGAGCGAGGCCCTGGCCAGGGCCGGCGCGGACGTGGTCGCGATCGACCTGGCGCCGGAGCTGGTGAAGGTGGCGCGCCTGCATGGCCTGGAAACCGGCGCGCAGGTCGACTACCGGGTGCAGTCGGTGGAGGCGCTGGCCGATGCGGAGCCCGGAACCTTCGACGCGGTGACGTGCATGGAGATGCTCGAACACGTGCCGGACCCGGCTGCGATCCTGCACGCCTGCGCCCGCGCACTGAAGCCGGGCGGGCGCGTGTTCGTTTCCACCCTCAACCGCACCCCGGCCGCGTTCGCGCTGGCCATCGTCGGCGCCGAGTACATCGCGCGCCTGCTGCCGACCGGCACCCATCGCTACAGCGAGTTCATCCGCCCGTCCGAGCTGGGCGCGTGGCTGCGCGAAGCCGGGCTGGAGCTGGAGGACGTGAGCGGGCTGATCTACGAGCCGTGGCGGAATGCGGCGCGGATCGGGTCGCGCACGGACGTCAATTACCTGGCGTGTGCTGTGAAGGCGGGGATTGGGGATTAGGGGTTGGGGATGACCGGGCATTCGTCCGTTGAAAGCAGGGATTCGGGATTCCGGGACGGGACGGGTGATTCGTGATGGATGGTCGGGCGGGATTGGTCGGCGGGCGCGCTGCGGCGCCATCCGCGGCGCCGTGGCCTTGCGCATCCCACTCCCGTAGGAGCGGCTTCAGCCGCGACCGGCGGTTCCGTATCGACATCGCCCGCCGGCCAGACCCCATCTCCCGCCCTCGCGGGTCCGGCGCGGCATGAATCTTCCCGGCGCGCACCTGCCCCGCGCACGCTTTCCGCGCGGGGTGCTGTTCGATCTCGACGGCACCCTGCTCGACAGTGCGCCGGACATGCTGGCGACGGTCAACCGGATGCGCGCGGCGCGGGGCAAGGCGCCGATGGTGCTGGCGGCGCTGCGGCCGCACGTCTCGCGCGGGGCGCGGGCGATGGCCGCTGCGGCCTTTCCCGACGTGCCGCCGGAGCAGGTGCCGGAACTGGTGCCGGAATTCCTTGCCCTCTACCGGGAGGAGCTGGGCCGCCACGGCGCGCCGTTCCCGGGCGTCGGGCCGCTGCTGGACGCGCTCGAAGGCGATGGCGTGCGCTGGGGCGTCGTGACCAACAAGCCGTATGCGCTCGCCCGCGACCTGCTCCCGGGCCTGGGCTGGGCCACGCGCTGCGGCGTGCTGGTCGGCGGCGACAGCCTGGCCGAGCGCAAGCCGCACCCGCTGCCGCTGCTGCACGCGGCGGAGGCGATCGGCATCGCCGCCGCGGACTGCACCTACGTCGGCGACGACCGCCGCGACATCGACGCCGCCCGCGCCGCCGGCATGCCCTCGGTGGTGGCCCTCTGGGGCTATCGCCTGGACGACGACGACCCCGCGGCATGGCAGGGCGATGTCATGATCCGCGCGCCGGAGCAGCTGCTCGACCCGGCCGCCTGGCCCTGCATCCCGCCGGATGCGCCACCGCCCGATGCTCCACTGTAGGAGCGGCTTCAGCCGCGAACGGAACATCCGACGCCGCGAAACCGCCCCCTCGCACCGGACTCGCGCCTGACACCAGCCTGACGCCAGCCCGATCCGCGCAATGCCAACGGGCGCGGGTTCGCGGCTGAAGCCGCTCCTACAATAGGCGGCTCACGGCGAAGGGCGATCGGCAGGGCAATGGGCGATACGGTGTTGGACAGCGCGGACTCCCTCGACAGCTTCCTGGGCAAATGGCGCGCGCGCTGGCCGGAATGGGAGCTGCTGGCGGTGTTCGTCCCGGCGTCGCGGCGCGATACGGTCGCGGCCTGGTTCACCCTGCTGCAGGAGCTGGGCGATGCGGCCTGGGCGGGCAGGGAGCCTGCACCGGGCCTGGCCAAGCTGGCCTGGTGGCAGGACGAGCTGCTGGGCTGGAGCCGGGGCGCGCGGCGGCATCCGCTGGGCGCGGCCCTGCAGCGGCTGGCCGCGCCCTGGGACGCGCTTGGACGCTCGCTGACGGCGCTTCCGACCACCCGAGCGCCGGCCTCGGCCGACGAAGACACTCGAGCCCTGGAGCAGTTCGCCGGCGCGCTGCTGGCCTGCGAGGCGGCGCTGTTCGATGAAGGCGGCACCGAGGCGCCGGCGCTGGCTGCAGTGATCGACGACCTGCGGCGCGAACGCGCCCTGGTCCAGGGCGGTCCGCCGCCGGAGGCCGCCACCGTCGCAGCCCCCGGCCTCAGCCTGCCGCGGCGCCTGCACGGCACCGCCCTTGACCGGCGCGTGCGCGGACGCGGGGACGGCGACGCCGCGTCGCCCGCGCTGGGGCCGCGCCTGCTGCTGGCCGGCTGGCGCGCCGCCCGCCGCCGCTAGCCGACAACGCAGCGTTGCGCCGGCGTTCCACCCGCGGCCGTTAAACTGTCGCGTTTCCACGCTGTCCGGATATCCGAGTGACCCAGATCCCTGCCCGCAACCTGCCCGACGTCGCCGGCGACGCGGCCCGCGCCGCGCGCCCGCTCGACTGGGTCGGCATGGACCGGATCGCCCTGCCGCTGCACATCGCAGGGGAGGGCGGCGCTGCCGTCCTGGTGCCGGCCTCGGTCGACGTTGCCGTGGACCTGCGCAGCGCCGAGGCCCGGGGCATCCACATGTCGCGCCTGTACCTGCGCCTGCAGGACGCCCTGGCCAGCGAGCTGCCGGGTCAGGCGATGCTGCGCCGGGTGCTGCAGGACTGCATCGATTCGCAGCAGGGCCTGTCCTCGCGCGCGCGCCTGACCATCCGCTACGGGCACCTGCTGCGGCGCCCGGCGCTGGCCAGCGGCCACAGCGGCTGGAAGACCTATCCGGTGGAACTGGTGGCCGAACTCGGCGACGGGGAGCTGGCCCTGGACCTGGCCTTCTCGGTCGAGTACTCGAGCACCTGCCCGGCCTCGGCCGCGCTGTCGCGGCAGCTCAACGCGCAGCGGTTCGCCGGGGACTTCGAGGCCGCCCCGCCGGCCTCGACCGAAGCGGTCGTCGACTGGCTGGCCTCGCCGCGCGGCCTGGCGGCAACCCCGCACGCGCAGCGCAGCCGCGCCGACATCCGCCTGCGCCTGCGTCCGGCCTTCGACCTGCCGCCGCTGGCCGAACTGGTCGACGCGATCGAACAGGCCCTGGGCACGCCGGTGCAGACCGCGGTCAAGCGCGAGGACGAGCAGGCCTTCGCCGCGCTCAACGCCGCCAACCTGATGTTCTGCGAGGACGCCGCGCGCCGGGTGGCGGCAGCGCTGGCCGATGACGCGCGGATCGCGCGCTTCGACGCCACCGTGTCGCATTTCGAAAGCCTGCACGCGCACGATGCGGTGGCGAGGGTGAGTTCAGCCCGCTGAATTCGGTAGTCCGCCCCGGAGGGATTGCGATCGTTTAGGATCGCGGTATGGGGGATCCATGGCATTGTGGGGAGAGGTGCGGCTGGCTGGTGTGCCTGCTGCTGCTCTTGTGTCCGCTGCTCGCGAACGCGACAGCGGCGGAGCTGACCGTGCGCGAGCTGCGCGACGATCCGCCGGCCGCCGAGGTGCTGGCCGGGCGCCACGACCACCGGCTGCTGCCGCCCCGGGACAGGCCCTACATCCAGCAGAGCACGCGCCAGGTGCAGTGGTGGCGGATCGAGGCCAGCGCGGCCGTCGACGCGGCCGATGCGCCGCAGCTGGTGATCCGCACGCCGTCCCTCTATCGGATCGAAGCCTGGGCACCCGGAGCCACCGCACCTACGCGTCACTCGCTCTATGGCGAACACGCCGATGACCGCTACTCCCACCGCGCGCTGGTGATCGACCTGCCCGCGGGGATCCGGGTCGGCGAGGCGATGTGGCTGCGCGTGGAACGGCGCTCGAACACGGTCTCGCCGATCTCGGTGGAGCCGCTTGATCAGGTCCATCGCGAGGACCTGGTCTTCGTCGCCTGGCGTAGCCTGGTGTTCACGAGCCTGACAGTGCTCGCCATCCTGGGTCTGGGATTCTGGAGCGGCACCGGCGAGCGCAGCTATGTGTACTTCAGTGCCATGCTGGTGTGCGCGATCGGCTACCTCGCGGCGAGCGGCGGCGACCTGCGCTGGATTCCGGGCGTGGACAGCCACTTCGGCAGCGGACCGCGCGCAAATCGCGTGTTCGGCTGCATGGGCATTGTGTTCAGCAACCTGTTCCAGGCCGCTTATCTGGGCCTGAGGCACAGGGCGCCGGTATTCGACCGGCTGCTGCAGATCGGAAGCCTGCTTGCCGCGGTAACGGGTGCGCTCTCGTTCGTCGCCACCTGGCCCGTGCTCCTGTGGACTGGCAACTTCGCGCTGCTGTACTCGGCCGTGGTGCTGCTGCTCGCCAGCAGCGTGCTGTCGCTGCGAGGCGACCGTGCGGCGCGGGTAGTGCTGGTGTCGTGGAGCGCGCTGATCCTGTTCTGCGGCATGGCCGCAGCACAGCAGATGGGCCTGTGGGTCGGGCCGACCTGGATGGGACAGGGCCTGGCCGGCAGCTTCGTACTCGCCAGCCTGCTGCTGACCCTGGGCCTGTCGGACAAGCTGCTGCAGCTGCGCCGCGACCGCGACAACGCCAGTCGCCAGGCCACAATCGATCCGGTGACCAAGATCATGAACCGGCACGGCATCGAGGAGCGCCTGTTCAAGGAAGTCGAGGGCGCGCGTGCGCGCTCGGAGGCGCTGTCGATCGCCTTCGTCGACGTCGACAATTTCAAGGAGATCAACGACCGCCACGGCCACAGCATCGGCGACCAGTGCCTGCGCATCGTGTCGTGGCGGCTGCGCAACCAGCTGCGCCGCAGCGATGCGCTTGGCCGCTACGGCGGCGACGAGTTTCTCGTGCTGCTGCCCGGGCACGACGCGGAATCCGCACTGCGGATCGCCGAGCGCATGCGCGTGTCGGTGAACTGCCGCCAGCTGTCGATGGCCGACGCCAGCGTCGCCGCTTCGCTGAGCATCGGCGTGGCCCAGCTGATGCCGGGCGAGTCGATGTCGAGCCTGTTCGAGCGCGCGGACACCGCGCTGTACGCCAGCAAGGCGGCCGGGCGCGACCGCGCCACGGCCGCGTCCCCACCCGACGGTCTCTGGACCGCATGACACAAGGAACCCGCGCCATGGACATGCAAGCCGAACCGGCAGCCACGCAGCTGTTTCCAGCCAACGAACTGCGCACCGGCGACGTGCTGCTGATGATGGGCGAAGGGCCATTGTCCGAGCTGATCGCCTGGGCCAGCGACAGCATCTACAGCCATGCGGCGATCGTGGCCGATAGCGGCGACCTGATCGAGGCGGCCACCGCAGGCGTGCGCCGCTATTCAATCGCGACCCGGCTGACCGAGCAGGCCAACCACCGCTTCATCGACGCGGTGCGGATGGAAGGGCAGGGTGGGTCGGCCCTGGACCCGGCGGACAGCGCCGCAATCCTGGCCAAGGCAGTGAGCATGCTCGGCATTCCGTATCCGGTCGACCAGCTCGCCCTGTTTGGCGCGATCATGGCGGTGCGCGGCAAGTGGCCGGTGCATCCCTGGGGCCGGCTGCTGGCAAGGGTCGCGCTCGACCACGCGCTGCCCGACAGCACCGACCGCATGGTCTGCAGCGAGGTGGTCTACCGCGCCTATGCGCAATGCGCGGCTGTCCCGGCCGGACGCCTCGCGCCGGTGATCGTGGTCGGCGAGCGCGGCGACGCGCCGTTCCCCGACATCGACTGGAAGGCGCTGTTCGACGAGATCTGGCCGCTGCTGCATCCCCAGGGCCGCGAGAGCCTGCAGCCGGCGCGGACGCGCCTGAACACGCTGCGAAGCGGCGAGCTGCATGCGCTGCACGAGGATCTCGACGCAGTGGCCCAGGTCAGCGACGAGGAACTGGAGCGCGCCCGCCAGGCGGTGCTCGGGCGCGCCGGCCTGCTGGCCGCGGGGAGCCAGGACGGCCTGATGGTGCACATGGACGGCGACGACACCGTGGTGCCCGACCCGAACCCGCGCCTGGTCTCGCCGCAGGACCTGGCCATCTCGCCCAGCCTGACCCGGCTGGGGCGGCTGATGGAGCGGCCGTCGGACGCCTGATTCCAGGACCAGCGCCGCTGCTTTCTCCCTCCCCTTCAAGGGGAGGGCCGGGGTGGGGATGGTGTCCAGTGCAGGCAGGCGCGGGAAGGATTCCGTCGATCCACACCATCCCCACCCAACCCTCCCCTTGAAGGGGAGGGCTCGTCGCCGCTTTTCTCCCTCCCCTTCAAGGGGAGGGCCGGGGTGGGGATGGTGTCCAGTGCAGGCAGGCAGGAGCTGGAAGGATTCCGTCGATCCACACCATCCCCACCCAACCCTCCCCTTGAAGGGGAGGGCTCGACGCCGCTTTTTCTCCCTCCCCTTCAAGGGAGGGCTCCTTGCGCTGCTCAAGCACCAGTTGCGGATCGATCCGGACGTCGAACCGCGCCAATCGCACCCAAGGTTGCAACGCCGAAGAACGCGTCGCCACGCGCCACGAAAGGCGAACAGCCAGGACCACCCTCAGTTGCCGCGCTCCAGCACCAGCTGCGGATCGATCCGGACGTCGAACCAGCTCATCCCCCAATGCAAATGCGGCCCCGTCGAGCGCCCGGTCGATCCCACCGCCGCGATCACCTGCCCCTGTTCCACCCGGTCGCCCACCGCCACGTCGATCCGCGACAGGTGCAGGAAGTTGCTGCTGATGCCGTGGCCATGATCGACCAGCACGGTGCCGCCGGTGAGGTACAGGTCGGGATCGGCGAAGGTCACGATGCCGGCCGCGGGCGCGCGTACGGGAGTGCCTGTCGGCGCGGCGATGTCCATGCCCGAATGCGGCGAACCCGGCTTGCCGTTGTAGACGCGGGCGCGACCGAAACGGCCGCTGACGCGGCCCTCCACCGGACGCAGGAAGGGCCGGGCGAAGTCGGTGCGCGGATCGTCGCGCAGCCTGGCCTCGGCCACCCGTGCCTGCTCCTCGCGGATGCGCTCGGCCACCGCGCGCGGCGGATTGACCGTCTTTCGCGGCACCCCGTTCACGCGCTGCAGCGGCCAGTCGCGCGCGCTTACCGCGATGCGCACCTGCTCGCTGCTGCCGTCCGGGCGCTCCACCGCGACCAGCAGCGGGCCGGTGGCATCGCGGCCCACGCCGAACACAACGGTGCCGTATCCGGTGGTGCGCAGGGTGCGGCCGGCGTGGGTGACGACACTGCCCGGCGGCACCTTGCCCAGCACCAGCGCGCCCTGCGTGACGCCGCTGGGGAATACGATGCGCTCGTCGGTCGCCGTGGCCGCGGTCGCTACGCCTTCGGCCGCTGCCGACGGCAGCGACGTCAGCGCCGCGACGGCCAGCCCCAGCGCCGCAACTGCGGTCCGCGCGGTCCGCGCGGTGGCCGACCTCATCGGTCGAACTCCAGCCGCCGCCCCTGCGGCGCACCGGTCAGCGCGGTTCCATCCCAGGCCAGGCTGCCGTTGACCCAGGTCGAGGCGATGCGCGAGCGGAAGCTGGTGCCCTCGAACGGCGACCAGCCGCATTTCGACAGGACGTCTTCGCGGCGCACGGTGAACGGCGTGTCTTCCACCAGCACCAGGTCGGCGTGGTAGCCCTCGCGCAGGAACCCGCGCTCCTTCACGTCGAACAGCTGCGCCGGCGCATGGGCGAACTTCTGTACCACCCGCGCGGTGTCGAAATGGCCTTCGTGCACGCATTCGAGCGCCGCCACCAGCGCGTACTGCACCAGCGGCAGGCCGCTGGGCGCGCGCACGTAGGGCTGCTGCTTCTCTTCCCAGGTGTGCGGCGCGTGGTCGGTGGCGAGCACGTCGATCACGTCTTCGGCCAGCGCGCGGGTGAGCGCGGCGCGGTCCGAAGCGTCCTTGATGGCCGGGTTGCACTTGATCTGGTGGCCCAGGCGCGCGTAGTCGGCGCGGTCGAAGCGCAGGAAGTGGATGCAGGTCTCGGCGGTGATGCGTTTGCGGCTGCCGTCTTCGCGCACCAGCGGCCCGCGTTCGAACAGCGCCAGCTCGTCGGCGGTGGAGATGTGCAGCACGTGCAGGCGCGTGTCGTGGCGGCGCGCCAGCTCCAGCGCCAGCCGGGTGGACTTGATGCAGGCCTCGCGCGAGCGGATGTCCGGATGGCAGGCGGCCGGGATGTCGTCGCCGTACTTCGCGCGGTAGTCGGCGAGGATCGCGTCGATGGTCGGCGTGTCCTCGCAGTGGGTGATGATCGGCACCGGGGTGTCGCGGAAGATCGCGTCGAGCGTCTCGGGGTTGTCGACCAGCATGTTGCCGGTGGACGCGCCCATGAACACCTTGAGCCCGGGCGTCGCGCGCGGGTCGATGCCGCGCACGTTGGCGAGATTGTCGTTGCTGGCGCCGAAATAGAAGCCGTGGTTGGCGCGCGCCCGGCCGGCCGCGCGCGCATACTTGTCCTCCAGCGCGGCGTCGTCGAGCGTCGGCGGACTGGTGTTGGGCATGTCCATGAAGCTGGTCAGGCCGCCGGCCACGGCCGCGCCCGATTCGATGGCGATATCGGCCTTGTGTTCCATCCCGGGCTCGCGGAAGTGCACTTGGTCGTCGATCATCCCGGGAAGCAGGCGGCGGCCCGCCGCGTCCACCACTGTTTCGCCCGCGCGTGCTGGAAGGCTGCTGCCGATGGCGGCGATGCGGTCGCCCTCGATGCGCAGGTCGGCGTCGAATTCGCGCCCTTCGTTCACAAGCCGGGCGTTGACGATCAGGGTAGGGGACATTCAGCCGTTTCCATCGGTCTTTGGCGGCACCGGATCGAAGCCGCCGGGGTGGAGGGGATGACAGCGGCCGATTCGGCGCAGGGCCAGCCAGCCGCCACGCAGCGCGCCGAAACGCGAGATCGCCTCCATCGCGTATTCCGAGCAACTGGGCACGAAGCGGCAGCGCGGGCCGAGCAGCGGGCTGATCAGGCGCTTGTAGCCGCGCAGCAGCGCTATCAGGAGGCGGTCGATCACGTCTGGGGCGGATAAAGTCCGGCGCGGTTGCTGCTACCGCCGGGGCAGGGTATAACACCCCGCTTTTCCCGTCCAAGGGAAACTCAAAGAGGAATTGCAGCAAGTGGTCGCCAAGAAGTCCGCAAAAAAGCCCGTCAAGCCCGCGAAAGCGGCCAGGCCCGCCGCCGGCAAGGCGTCGGCTTCCGCCAAGGCGGTGAAGAAGGCTCCGGCGAAGAAGGCCGCGCCCCGGCCCGCTGCCGGCAAGGCGGCGGCCGGCAAGGCGTCCGTGAAGAAGGCGGCGCCGGCGAAGAAGGCTGCCGCGTCGAAGAAGGCCGCCCCCGTGAAGAAGGCCGCGCCGGTCAAGAAGGCTGCCGCGGTGAAGAAGGTCGCGGCGGTGAAGAAGGCTGCGCCCGCGAAGAAGGCCGTGCCCGCGAAGAAGGCTGCGCCCGCCAGGAAGGCGGCGGCGAACAAGCCGGCCCCGGCCAGGAAGGCCGCGGCGGCGAAGAAGGCGGTCAAGGCGCCAGCGACCGTCAAGGCGGCGCCGGCGAAGACCGCCAAACCGGTGGCGAAGAAGGCCAGCGCACCCGCGGCCAGGACCGCGCCGGCGCGTCCTTCAGCCGCGTCCAGGCGGGCGCCGGCGAAGGCCGCGGCGCCTGCCCCCGCCGCGTCGACAGCGGTGGCGCGCGCGCCCGCCGCGCCGAGGGTACAGGGCAAGGTGGCGGTGGCGGTGACCAGCAAGGCCAGCACGCCTGCGGTCAAGCCCAGGTTCAAGGTCGTCCCGCACGAGACCGATCCCGAAACCGGGCGGCCGATCCTGCCCGCCGGCTACAGGCCCGGCGCGGACGAGGAGTACATGAATCCGCTGCAGCTGGAGTACTTCCGGCAGAAGCTGCTGTCGCGTCGCGAGGAGCTGGTCGATGAATCGCGCCAGACCATCGAGAACCTCAAGGACGAAGTGCGCGATGTCGGCGATGAGGCCGAGCGCGCCAGCCGCGAAACCGAGAACGCGCTGGAGCTGCGCACGCGCGATCGCTACCGCAAGCTGATCAACAAGATCGAGAGCATCATCCGCCGCGTCGACGAGGGCGACTACGGCTACTGCGTCGACACCGGCGAGGAGATCGGTCTCGACCGCCTCGAGGCCCGCCCGCAGGCCGAGCGCACCATCGACGCGCAGGAGCGCTGGGAGCATCTGCAGAAGCAGATGGGAGATTGAGCATCACGAAAAACCCCGCTTCGGCGGGGTTTTTCCTTGGTTCTTCACCCATTCGCGGGATGACTGTTCGTGACAGCGGACCGGATCCACGCCTGCGGGTCGGGGTCGCTCTGCGCCCGGTCGGGCCCGGCACGGTTGCTGGCCCGCCGCGCCTCCAGGGGAGCCGACGCACCCAGGTGCCGCTGCCCTGCTCCTTCCCCCGCGCGCGGGGGAAGGTTGGCAAAGGGCGGCGGGAAGGTGTGCCGACACGACTCCTTCCCCCGCGTGCGGGGGAAGGCCGGGATGGGGGCGCGCGCCGCAGGCGCGCGTGACGTGGCGCGGCAACCGGTTCGCCCAACCCCGACCCGTCCGGCCCGGCGCAGCGCGCCGGCGTTCCCGGTGCAGGTCTACTTCAGCTGGTGGAAGTGGAGCCGGCGCAGCTTCGGGGCGCGCCAGGCGGTCACCGCGGCGACACCCATGGTGACGCAGCCGCCGAGGACCACGGCCGGCACCAGCCCCAGCACGCGGGCCATCGAGCCGGCGTAGAAGGCGCCGATCTCGTTGGACGAGCCCACGAACAGGCCGTTGATCGACGAGACCCGGCCGCGCATGTGGTCCGGCGTGGCCAGCTGCATGATGGTCGAACGGGCCACGACCGACACGCCGTCGCATACGCCCGACAGCAGCAGGAACGCGGCCGACAGCCAGAACGCGGTGGACAGGCCGAAGCCGACCATGCACAGGCCGAAGCCGACCACCGCCAGCAGCAGGAGGCGCCCCGCGTTGCGATCCAGCGGATGCCGCGCCAGCCACACGCCCATGGCCACCGCACCCAGCGCAGGCGCCGCGCGCAGGATGCCCAGGCCTTCCGGCCCGTAGTGCAGGATCTCCTTGATGAACGCCGGTGCCAGCGAGATCGCGCCGCCGAACATCACCGCGAACATGTCCAGCGCCAGCGCGCCCAGCAGCACCTGGTGGCCGAACACGAAGCGCGCGCCCTCGGCGATGCTGGAGAAGATCGGTGCCCGCTGCAGCTGCGGCGCCGGTTCGCCCACCCGCAGCCGCAGCATCGCCAGCGCCGCGCACACCGCGAACACCGCCGCCACCGCGTAGGCCACCGGCTTGCCGGCCCAGCCGACCAGGAAGCCGCCGACCGCCGGCCCGGTCACCAGCCCGGTCTGGAACACGATGCTGCCAAGGCTGGCACCACGCACGTACTGGTCGCGGGGCAGCACCCGCGCGAACAGCGCGTTGTAGACCGGGCCCAGGAAGGCGCGCACGCATCCGGTGAGCGCGATCGCGGCGTAGATCGCCAGGGTGCCGCCGGCGGTCCACCAGCCCGCGGCGATGGCGACCAGCAGCAGCGGCGTGATCGCAAGGCACGCGGCGGCAAAGGCGCCGAGCCGGCGCCGCGGCAGGATGTCGACCAGGTAGCCGGCGAATGGCGCCACGCAGAAATAGGGCAGCACCTCGGCCAGCCCGATCAGCCCCAGCATCCATGGGTCGCGGGTGAGCTCGTAGACGTGCCAGCCCACGGTTACGGCCACGCACTGGTAGGACAGGATCGTGAAGATCCGGAAGCCCATCAGCAGCCGGAAATCACGGTTGCGCAGCGGCGCCGCGCGGCTGTCCCCGGCGCGCCCGGCTGCGCGCGTGCTCACGCCAGGGCGCGCTGCGCGGCTTCGCGGATGAAGGCCAGCAGCGCGGCCAGGCCGTTGCTGCGGGTTGGCGACAGGTGCCTGGCCAGGCCGATCTCGGCGATGTAGCTGGCGTCGGTGTCGAGGATCTCGCGCGCGCTGCGTCCCGAGTACACGCGCAGCGCCAGGAAGATCAGGCCCGAGACGATGGCCGAATCGCTGGCCGCGGTGAAGTCGAGCCGGTCGGCGTCACCCGAGGGCACGATCCAGACCAGCGACTGGCAGCCGAGCAGGCGATGTTCCTCGATCCTGAGTGCGTCGGGGAACGGCGGCAGCTTGCGGCCGAGGTCGATCAGGTACTGGTAGCGTTCGGACCAGTCGCCGAAGAAGGCGAACTCCTCGCGGATCGCGGCCTGCGCCTGGGCGGCGGTGGGTTCGAGGGGGAAGGGGGAGTCGTTCACGGGGTTCCTGTCGATGCGAAAAGAATGCGCGTTTTGCTCCCTCGCCCGCGAAGCGGGGGAGGGCTGGGGTGGGGGCCGGCTTCCCGCCGCGATCTGACCCTGCCCCCATCCCGGCCTTCCCCCGCAGGCGGGGGAAGGAGAAGTGCCTGCTCCTTCCGTCGCAAGCAGTGGAAGGAGTAAAAGAAAGCCGCCGCTACCCCCGCTTCCAGCGCACGCCCTGCGGCGTGTCTTCCAGCAGGATGCCTTCGGCGGCAAGCCGGTCGCGGATCGCGTCGGCGCGGGCGAAATCGCGCGTCTTCTTGGCTGCGGTGCGCTCCTCCACCAGCGCCTGGATGCGCGCATCGTCGTCGCCCGAGGTGCCGCGCGCGAACCAGGCCTGCGGCGACTGCTGCAGCAGGCCCAGCGCCAGACCCGCGCCCAGCAGTCCGGCCTTGAGCCGAGCGCGCTCCTGCGTGGTTCCGGCCTTGCGTGCCTCGCCGGCAATGCGCGCCAGCTCGGCCAGCGCGGCGGGCGTGTTCAGGTCTTCGTCCAGCGCATCCTCGACCGCCTGCGGGATCGCCGGCTCCGCCTCGACGTCGCCCAGGTCGCGTAGCGTCCCGTAGAGCCGGTCGAGCGTGCGCACGCCCTGCTCGATCAGTGCATCCGACCAGTCCAGCGGCTGGCGGTAGTGCGCGGACAGCAGCGCGTAGCGCAGCGCTTCGGGCGGATGCTGGCGCACCAGGTCGTGCACCTTGGCGATGTTGCCCACCGACTTGGACATCTTCGCGCCCGACAGCGTGAGCATGCCGTTGTGCAGCCAGGTGCGGGCGAAGATGCGGCCGCCGTGCGCGCATTCGCTCTGCGCCACCTCGTTCTCGTGGTGCGGGAACTGCAGGTCGACGCCGCCGGCGTGGATGTCGATGGTCTCTCCCAGGTGCGCGGCCGCCATCGCCGAGCATTCGATGTGCCAGCCGGGCCGGCCGCGGCCCCACGGCGAATCCCAGCCCGGCAGCTCGTCGGTGGACGGCTTCCACAGCACGAAATCGCCCGGGTTGCGCTTGTAGGGCGCCACTTCCACCCGCGCCCCGGCCAGCATGTCGTCCGGATCGCGGCGCGAGAGCTTGCCGTAGCCGGGGAAGGTGTCGACCGCGAACAGCACGTGGCCCTCGGCCGCGTAGGCGTGTCCGGATTCGACCAGCCGGGCGATCATCTCCACCATCTGCGGGATGTGCGCGGTCGCTGCCGGTTCGATGTCCGGCGCGAATGGCCCCTCCACGCCCAGCGCGGCCATGTCCTCGCGGTAGGCGGCGGCGAAGCGGTCGGTGATCGTCGAGATCGGTACGCCCTGTTCGCGCGCCGCGGCGTTGATCTTGTCGTCGACGTCGGTGACGTTGCGCGCATATCGCAGCGCGCCGTGGCGGCGGCGGAGCAGGGCGGCCAGCACCCCGAACACCACCGGCCCGCGCGCATTGCCGATGTGCACGTAGCTGTAGACCGTCGGCCCGCACAGGTACATGGTCGGGCAGGCCGGATCCTGCGGTTCGAGCGCTTCGGTCTGGCGGGTGAGGCTGTTGAACAGTCGCAGGGACATCGGCACGCGGCGGCGGGAAACCGTCGATTCTAGGGCGAGACGGCCCGCACGGCACGCGCGCGGCGCTGCCGGCGATCGTGCGCCGCGGCCTGCGAACGCCGCCGCAGGCCCGGGATTCAGCCGGGGGCCGGGCACCGCCGCCTACACTTGCGCCAATGTTCCGCTGTCCCCGCCCCCCCGTCTTCTGGCCGGCGTGCATGCTGCTCGTGGCCGCGTGCGCGCTGTGTGCCCCGCATGCGATCGCCCAGGCCGAGCCGGAACCCGAGCCCGCGCCGGCCCGGCAGCCCGAGAACGTGCGGATCGAATACGCCCAGGTGCTGCGCGCCGAGCCGGTCTACCAGACCCTGCACGCGACCAGCATGGTCGAACGCTGCGAAGCCTCGAGCCCGGTCGAGGACAATGACGAGGACAAGACCGGCTTCGCCCGGGTGATCGGCGCGGTCAAGGGCGCGCTGACGCCCGACCCACGGGTCGAAGAGGTCGCGCCGTCGGCCGGCGGCCAGTGCCGGATGGTGCCGATCGAGCGCGAGTTCCGCCGGCCGATCGGCTACGACGTCGACTACGTGCACCGCGGGGTGAAGTACCGCTCACGATTGCCGGCCGATCCCGGCAACCGGGTGCGCGTGCGGGTGTCGGTCACGCCGATCGTTTCAGCCGAAACCCCTTAGGCCCGATCTGATCCTGTTGCAGTGCAATGCGCGGCATGCGACGATTCGCGCCGTGCAGCACATCCTCGCCAACGCCGACGTCCTGACCTCCGCCCGCATGGCGTCGGGCATGACCTCGCGCGCGCGTCGACCGGATCCCCGCCACTGAAGCTGGGCCGACCGGACGTACCTCGCCGTCATGCCGGAACCCAGCCAGAGGCTGGGTTTTTTCGTTTCTGAAGGCCGTATCCACCGATCATCCACACGGACACCGAGATGAAGCATTTCCTCAACACCCAGGACTGGAGCCGCGCCGAGCTGGACGCGCTGCTGGCGCAGGCCGCGCTGTTCAAGCGCGAGCGCCTGGGCGACGCGCTCAAGGGGCGCTCGATCGCGCTGGTGTTCTTCAATCCCTCGATGCGCACCCGCACCAGCTTCGAGCTTGGCGCGTTCCAGCTCGGCGGCCACGCGATCGTGCTGCAGCCGGGCAAGGACGCCTGGCCGATCGAGTTCGACCTGGGCACGGTGATGGACGGCGACACCGAGGAGCACATCGCGGAAGTCGCGCGCGTGCTGGCGCGCTACGTGGACCTGATCGGCGTGCGCGCGTTCCCGAAATTCGTCGACTGGCAGTACGACCGCCAGGACGTCGTGCTCAAGGCGTTCGCCAGGTACTCCACGGTACCGGTGATCAACATGGAGACGATCACCCACCCCTGCCAGGAACTGGCGCATGCGCTGGCCCTGCAGGAGCATTTCGGCACCAGCGACCTGCGGGGGAAGAAGTACGTCCTGACCTGGACCTACCACCCCAAGCCGCTCAACACCGCTGTCGCCAACTCGGCGCTGACCATCGCCACCCGCCTGGGCATGGACGTGACCCTGCTGTGCCCCACGCCCGAATACGTGCTCGACGAGCGCTACATGGGCTGGGCGCAGGACAACGTCGCCGAGAGCGGCGGCTCCTTCCAGGTCAGCCACGACATCGACAGCGCCTACGCCGGCGCCGACGCGGTCTACGCCAAGAGCTGGGGCGCGCTACCGTACTTCGGCAACTGGGCGCCGGAGAAGCCGATCCGCGACCGCTTCAAGGATTTCATCGTCGACGAGCGCAAGATGGCCCTGACCCGCAACGGCGTCTTCAGCCACTGCCTGCCGCTGCGCCGCAACGTCAAGGCGACCGACGCGGTCATGGACTCGCCCAACTGCATCGCTATCGAGGAGGCGGAGAACCGGCTGCACGTGCAGAAGGCGGTGATGGCCGCGCTGGTGCAGCCGTAGCGCTTCCTGCTTTGCTCCTTCCCCCCGCGTGCGGGGGAAGGCCGGGATGGGGGCAAACGGCCTCCGGAAAGTTCCACCCCGTCCCTTGCCCCCACCCCAACCCTCCCCCGCAAGCGGGGGAGGGGGCTCAAACCGAGACTTCGACATGACCGCGTCCGATTCCAAAGACATCGTCCTCGCCTTCTCCGGCGGCCTCGACACCAGCTTCTGCGTCCCCTGGCTGCAGGAGCGCGGCTGGAAGGTGCATACGGTGTTCGCCGATACCGGCGGGGTGGATGCCGACGAGCGCGAATTCATCGAGAAGCGCGCGGCCGAGCTGGGCGTGGCCAGCCATGTCACCGTCGACGGCGGGCCGGCGCTTTGGAGCGATTTCGTCAAGCCCTTCGTATGGGCGGGCGAGGGCTACCAGGGCCAGTACCCGCTGCTGGTGTCGGACCGCTACCTGATCGTCGACGCGGCGCTGGCGCGCGCGGCCGAGCTGGGCACCAACGCCATCGCCCACGGTTGCACCGGCATGGGCAACGACCAGGTGCGCTTCGACCTGGCGGTGAAGTCGCAGGGCGACTACCGGATCGTCGCCCCGATCCGCGAGATCCAGAAGGAGCACACCCAGACCCGCGCCTACGAGCAGGCCTACCTCGAGCAGCGCGGCTTCGGCGTGCGCGCCAAGCAGAAGGCCTACACCATCAACGAGAACCTGCTGGGCGTGACCATGTCCGGCGGCGAGATCGATCAGTGGGAAACCCCGGGCGAGGGCGCGCGCGGCTGGTGCGCGCCTCGCAGCGCCTGGCCGGTGGAGCCGCTGACGGTGGTGCTGAAGTTCGTCGAAGGCGAGGCGGTGGAGCTCGACGGCAAGCCGCTTCCGGGCGAGCAGATCCTGGCCCGGCTCAACAGGCTGTTCTCGCAGTATGGCGTGGGCCGCGGCATGTACACCGGCGACACGGTGATCGGGCTCAAGGGCCGGATCGTGTACGAGGCGCCGGGCCTGGTGGCGCTGCTGTCGGCGCATCGCGCGCTGGAGGAAGCGGTGCTGAGCAAGCAGCAGAACCGCTTCAAGCCCGAGGTCGCGCGCAAGTGGGTGGAGCTGGTGTACGAGGGCTTCTTCCACGATCCGCTCAAGGCCGACCTGGAGGCGTTCCTGGCGTCCTCGCAGGGCAGGGTCAACGGCGAGGTCGTGCTGGAAACGCGCGGCGGGCGGGTCGACGCGGTGGCGGTGAAGTCGCCGCACCTGCTGCATTCCAAGGGCGCCACCTACGCGCAGTCGGCCGACTGGGGTGTGGAGGAGGCCGAGGGCTTCATCAAGCTGTTCGGGATGAGCAGCACGCTGTGGGCCGAGGTCAACCGCTGAGGCGATGGGGATGAACGCGAACGCATATCGGCAGTCGTGCCGTGCAGGCAGCGAAGCGCTGCGGCCGCCATCGGTGCTGCGGCCGTGAGCGTGCTTCGCGTCAGCACCGACCGCGCCGACCTGGACGTGGACGTGATCCATGCGTTCCTGTCGCAGGACAGCTACTGGGCGCGCGGCATCCCGCGCGACACGGTGGAGCGCGCGATCGCCGGCTCGCTGTGCTTCGGCGGCTTCCTCGACGGCCACGGCCAGGTCGCCTTCGCCCGCGTCGCCAGCGATGGCGCGACCTTCGGCTACCTGGACGACGTGTTCGTGCTGCCCGCGCATCGTGGTTGCGGCCATGGCCGCCGACTGATGGACGCGGTGATGGCGCATCCGCAGCTGCAGGGGCTGCGTCGCCTGATGCTGGCCACCAGCGACGCCCACGCGCTCTATGCCCGATACGGCTTCGCCGCCCCGTCGCGGCCGCGGTCGCTGATGGAAATCTTCCGCCCCGATCTCTACCAACCCGCTGCGGCGGCCCACTGATCCTGCCGATGACCGACATGCTTGCTTCCACCCTCGCGCACCTGGAGCGGCTGGTGTCCTTCGACACCCGCAATCCGCCGCGCGCGATCACCACCGGCGGCATCTTCGACTACCTGCGCGCGCAGTTGCCGGACTTCCGCATCGAGGTCTGCGACCACGGTGCCGGCGCGGTCTCGATGCTGGCGGTGCGCGGCACGCCCACGCGCCTGTTCAACGTGCACCTGGACACGGTGCCGTCCTCGCCGCACTGGAGCGCGGACCCGCACGTTCTGCGCGTGGACGCGGAGCGGGCCACCGGACTGGGCGCCTGCGACATCAAGGGCGCGGCGGCAGGCCTGATCGCCGCCGCCCAGGTCACGCAGGGCGACGCCGCGTTCCTGTTCAGCAGCGACGAGGAGGCCAACGATCCGCGCTGCATCGCCGCCTTCCTGGCCCGCGACCACGGTTTCGGCCACGTGGTGGTGGCCGAACCGACGCGCTGCGAGGCGGTGCTGGCGCATCGCGGCATCAGCGCGGTGCGCATGGCCTTCCGCGGACGCGCCGGGCATGCCTCCGGCGCGGGCGCGCTGGATGCCAGCGCCGTGCACCACGCGGTGCGCTGGAGCAGCCGCGCGCTGGATTTCGTCGGGCTCGAATCGCACCGCCGCTTCGGCGGGCTGACCGGGCTGCGCTTCAACATCGGCCGGGTCGAGGGCGGGATCAAGGCCAACGTGATCGCGCCCGAGGCCGAGGTGCGCTTCGGCTTCCGCCCGCTGCCCTCGCACGACATCGACCAGCTGCACGCGGCCTTCCGCGGCTTCGCCGCGCCCGATGCGCTGGAGGCCTACGAGGAAACCTTCCGCGGCCCGTCGCTGCCGGCTGGCGATACCGCCACCGCGGAGGAGCGCCGCCTGGCCGCGCGCGACCTGGCCGACGAGCTGGGCCTGCCGATCGGAAACGCGGTGGACTTCTGGACCGAGGCCTCGCTGTTTTCCCAGGCCGGCCTGAACGCGCTGGTGTTCGGCCCGGGCGATATCGCCCAGGCCCACACCGCCGACGAGTGGGTTTCGCTCGAACAACTGCAACGTTACGGCGGCATCGTCCGCGACATCCTGAGCGCATGAACATCGAAGCCAACCGCCAGACCCGGCAGACCATCGTGCGCCTGCTTTCGAGCATGGCCAGCGCGAAGGAGATCAGCCAGTATCTCAAGCGCTTCTCCCAGGTCGACGCCAAGCGCTTCGCCGTGGTCAAGGTCGGCGGCGCGGTGCTGCGCGACGACCTGGACGCGCTGACCTCGTCGCTGACTTTCCTGCAGGAAGTGGGGCTCACCCCGATCGTGCTGCACGGCGCGGGGCCGCAGCTGGATGCCGAGCTCACCGCGGCCGGCATCGAGAAGCAGACCGTCAACGGACTGCGCGTGACCTCGCCCGAGGCGCTGGCGATCGTTCGCCGCGTGTTCCAGGCCTCGAACCTGACCCTGGTGGAGGCACTGCAGCAGGGCGGGGCGCGCGCGACCTCGATCACCGGCGGCGTGTTCGAGGCCGACTACCTCGACCGCGACACCTACGGCCTGGTCGGCGAGGTGAAGCGGGTGAACCTCGCGCCGATCGAGGCGAGCCTGCAGGCGAGCTCCATCCCGGTGATCGCCAGCCTGGGCGAAACCCCCGGCGGCCAGATCCTCAACGTCAACGCCGATTTCGCCGCCAACGAGCTGGTGCGCGAGCTGCAGCCGTACAAGATCATCTTCCTCACCGGCACCGGCGGACTGCTGGACGCGGAAGGGCAGCTGATCGATTCGATCAACCTGTCGAGCGAGTACGGGCACCTGATGCAGCAGCCGTGGCTCAACGGTGGCATGAAGGTGAAGATCGAGCAGATCAAGGATCTGCTCGACCACCTGCCGCTGGAGTCGTCGGTCTCGATCACCCGGCCTGCCGACCTGGCCAAGGAGCTGTTCACCCACAAGGGCTCGGGCACCCTGGTGCGGCGCGGCGAGACGGTGCTGCGCGGCACGGGTTGGGACGCGTTCGACCTCGATCGCCTGCGCGGCCTGATCGAGCGCAGCTTCGGCCGCCGCCTGGCGCCGGACTACTTCGAGCGCACCGCGCTGCTGCGCGCCTACGTGAGCGAGAACTACCGCGCTGCGGTGATCCTCACCGAGGCGGACGGCATGGTCTACCTGGACAAGTTCGCGGTGCTCGACGACGCCCAGGGCGAGGGCCTGGGGCGCGCGGTATGGAACGTGATGCGGGAGGAAACGCCGCAGCTGTTCTGGCGCTCGCGCCACAACAACCAGATCAACATCTTCTACTACGCCGAGTCCGACGGCTGCTACAAGCAGGACAGGTGGAAGGTGTTCTGGTACGGCATCGAGCGCTTCGCGCAGATCGAACGCTGCGTGGCCTACTGCGCCGCGCAGCCCCCGACGCTGGAGGATCCGACCGCATGAACACGGGCGCCGACATGGCCGTCGCATGGCGCGACGTGCCGCGCCTGGCCGGCCGCCACGCCAGCCTCGAACCGCTGCAGGCCACCCATGCAGCCGAGCTGCGCGCCGCGCTCGAGGGCAGCGGGCTGGATGCGCTCTGGTACACGAGCGCGCCCGCGCCCGAACGCGTCGAGGCCTATGTCGAAGGCGTGCTGGAGGCGCAGGCCGCCGGACGCGTGCTGCCGTTCGTCGTTCGCGACGCAGCCGGGACGGTCGTGGGCACGACGCGCTTCTACGGCCTGGACCAGCAAGTGCCCCGGCTGTTGATCGGCTATACCTGGTACGCGCCCCGGGTGCAGCGCACGGGGGTCAACACCGAGTGCAAGCTGCTGCTGCTTGGCCAGGCCTTCGACGCCATGGCATGCGCGTGCGTGGGCTTCGAGACCAGCTGGTTCAATTTCCGCTCGCGCGCCGCGATCGCGCGGCTGGGCGCGCGCCAGGACGGCGTTCTGCGCAGCTCCGCGCGCCACGCCGACGGTTCGCTGCGCGATACCGTCGTGTTCTCCATCCTCGACACGGAATGGCCGGCCGTGCGCAGGAACCTGCAGTCCCGGCTGGACGCGCACGCATGACCAGACCCCTGTCCATCGGCATCGTCGGCGCCCGCGGCCATACCGGCAGCGAGCTGATCCGGCTGGTGGCCGCGCACCCGCGCCTGGAACTGGCGTTCGTATCCTCGCGCGAGCTCGACGGCGAGCTGGTCTCCGATCACAACGACGCCTGGCGCGGCGAGCTGCGCTTCCGCAATCTCGATCCGGCCGCGGTCGCCGCGGCGGGCGCCGACGCGGTGGTGCTGGCCCTGCCCAACGGCAAGGCGGCGCCCTTCGTCGCCGCACTGGAGGCCACGCGGCCCGACACCGTGATCGTCGATCTGTCGGCCGACTACCGCTTCGACGACGGCTGGTACTACGGGCTGCCGGAGCTGACCCGGGAGCGCTACGACGGCCAGCGCCGGATCAGCAATCCGGGCTGCTACGCCACGGCGATGGAGCTGGCGATCGCACCGATGCTCGACCTGCTCGACGGCCCGCCGCAGTGCTTCGGCGTGTCCGGCTACTCCGGCGCGGGCACCACCCCGTCGGACAAGAACAACGTCGAGCTGCTGCGCGACAACCTGATGCCGTATGCGCTGACCGACCATCTGCACGAGCGCGAGGTGACCCGCCAGCTCGGCGTGCCGGTGGAGTTCATGCCGCACGTGGCGCCGCATTTCCGCGGCATCACCATGACCGTGAACATGCACCTGCGCGAGCCGGTGGACGCCGCAGCGGTGCGCGCGCGCTATGGCGAGCGCTATTCGGGCGAGCCGCTGGTGGACGTTGCCGACGCCGCGCCCTGGGTGAGCCACGTCGCCGGCCGCCACGGAGTCGGCATCGGCGGTTTCACCCTGGCCCCGGACGGCAGGCGCCTGGTGGTGGTGTCCACGCTCGACAACCTGCTCAAGGGCGCGGCAACCCAGGCGATGCAGAACATCAATCTGGCGTTCGGTCTGGATGAATTCGCGGGGATCGGGCTGGAGGAAGGGGCATGATGGCGTTTGCGCGGAATCGGGGGCCGGAGGCCGGGGACCGGCGGCTACCGTGCCCGACCGGCCCGCATCGTTCCGCGCCGGCCGCCACCCGCATCCGCTCGATCGCCGGCGCAAGCCGCGTGCCTTTCCCGGTCCCCGGCTTCCGGTTCCCGGTCCCTGCTTCAAGGATGCCCTCCCCATGACCGACCTCCTGTGGCAGAAGCCCGGCGTGGCCGTGGACGCGCAGATCCAGCGTTTCCTGGCCGGCGACGACGTGGTCCTCGACCGCGAGTTCTTCCTGTACGACATCCAGGCCAGCGCCGCGCATGCGCAGGGCCTGCAGCGCACCGGCATCCTCACCGCCGACGAGCTGGCCGGGCTCGAGCGCGAGCTCGATGCGCTGGCCGCCGATTTCCGCGGCGGCAGCTTCGTGCTCGACGAGCGCTACGAGGACGGCCACTCGGCGATCGAGGCGCGCCTGACCGAGCGCCTCGGCGATCCGGGCCGCAAGATCCACACCGGCCGCAGCCGCAACGACCAGGTGCTGGTCGCCACGCGCCTGTGGCTGAAGGACAGGCTGGCGCGCCTGGCCTCGCTCTCGCGCGAGGTGGCGAAGGTAACGCTGGACCGCGCCGCCGCCGAATCGGCGCTGCCGATCCCCGGCTACACCCACATCCAGCGCGCGGTGGTGTCGTCGGCGGGCATGTGGTGGGCCGGCTGGGCGGAGGCTTTCATCGACGACGCCATCCGCGCCACCGACACGCTCGGGCTGGTGGACTGCAACCCGTTGGGCACCGCCGCCGGCTACGGCGTCAACCTGAAGCTGGACCGCGAGCACACCACCGCCGCGCTGGGCTTCGCGCGGATGCAGGTTTCGCCGATCTACGCGCAGCTCTCGCGCGGCAAGTTCGAGCTGGCCGCGCTGGAAGCGCTCGGCAGCGCGACCCTCGACCTGCGCCGCATCGCCTGGGACCTGTCGCTGTTCACCAGCGCCGAATTCGGCTTCGTCGCGCTGCCGGCCCAGTACACCACCGGCAGTTCGATCATGCCCAACAAGCGCAACCCGGACGTGATCGAACTGATGCGCGCCACCCACGCCAGCGTGGCCGCCGCGCGCACCGAGATCGAACAGCTGCTGTCGCTGCCCTCGGGCTACCACCGCGACCTGCAGGCGTCCAAGGGCGCGATCTTCCACGGCTTCGGCCGCGGCCTGGCGGCGCTGGAGCTGCTGCCGGCGCTGCTGGGCAATCTCGAGTGGCGCCAGGAGCGGCTGCTGGCGGCGATCGACGCGGGCATGTACGCCACCGACGTGGCGGTGGAGGCCGCGATCGCGGGCGTGCCGTTCCGCGAGGCCTACCGGGCCGCAGCCGCCGGAACCGACGCCAGCGGCCGCACGCCCGAAGCCAGCCTCGCCGCGCGCACGTCGCCCGGCGCCGCCGCCGACCTGCGCCTGGACCTGCTGCGCGCCCGCTGGGAGGCGCTGTGAGCGCGTCCCGCCACCTGGTCATCCTGACCCGGCGCCCCGGCTTCGACGAGGCCCTGATCGCGCCGCATATCGCCTTCCTCGACGAGCTGCGCGCGCGGGGCCTGCTGGAACTCAACGGCGGCTTCAGCGACCGCAGCGGCGGTGCCTACCTGCTGCGTGGCGTAGCCGACCTGGGCCAGGCGCGCGCGATCGCCGAACGCGACCCGCTCGTGCTTCGCGGCGCCTCCGACCTCATCGTCCATGAGTGGAACGCACGCTGACGCCATGGCCACGCATGCCTTCTCCGAACAGATGCTGCCGCCGTGGCGGCGCGCCGTGCTCAAGGTCGGCAGCAGCCTGCTGGCCTGCAACGGCGGCGGGCTGTCGACCGAGTACGCGGGCGCGATCGCGGCATTCGTGGTCGCCGCGCACCGCGCCGGGCGCGAAGTGGTGGTGGTTTCGTCGGGTGCGGTCGCTGCCGGGCGCGCGATCCTGCGCGAGCAGCCCCACGAAGGCGCGGAGATGGCCGAACGCCAGGCGCTGGCCGCGCTCGGCCAGGCGCGGCTGACCGGCTTCTGGCAGGCGCTGCTCGACCGCCAGGTGGCGCAGGTGCTGCTCACCCACGACGACCTGCGCAACCGCCGCCGCTACCTCAACGCCCGCGCCACGCTGTCGGCGCTGCTGCGCCATCACGCGGTGCCGGTGGTCAACGAGAACGACACCGTCTCGGTGGACGAGCTCAAGCTCGGCGACAACGACAACCTCGCCGCGATCGTGGCCGCGCTGGTGGATGCGGACGTGCTGTTCATCGCCACCGACATCGACGGCCTGTACGACGCGGACCCGCGCCAGCATCCCGACGCGCGGCCGGTGGAAATGGTGTCCAGGCTCACCCCGGCCCTGCTGGCGGCCGCCGGCGGCTCGGGCAGCGCGGTCGGTACCGGCGGCATGCGCACCAAGCTGGAGGCGGCGCAGCGCGCCTCCGCCGCGGGCGTGGCGACGGTGCTGTTCAACGGCACCCGCGCCGATGTCCTGGAGGGCCTGGCCAGCGACCGCCTGCGCGGCACCCGCATCCACGCCCTGCGCAGCCGGGTCGCGGTGCGCAAGCACTGGCTGCAGAACGCGCCGGCCGAGCCGGGCGGCATCTTCGTCGACGCCGGTGCCGCCAGCGCGCTGGTGGAGAAGGGCGCATCGCTGCTGCCCGGCGGCGTGGTTGCGGTCGAAGGCGAGTTCCGGCGCGGCGACATGGTCGAAGTCCTGCTGCGCGACGGGCAGGGCAGCGCGCGCGTGGCCCGTGGGGTCAGCCAGTATTCGGCCGCCGACATCCGCCGCATCGCCCGCCGCCACTCGCGCGAGATCGAAACCGTGCTCGGTTACAGCTATGGCGGCAACATCATCCACCGCGACGACCTGTCCCTGGTCTGACCTGCGCACCAGCCACCGGCCATCAACCACCAACGAGCAAGCCCAGCCATGTCCGAGATCCGTCAACACGCCCTGGACTGCCGCGAAGCCGCACGCGCCGTCGCGCTGCTCTCCACCGACGCCAGGAACGCGATGCTGCGCGCCATGGCCGACGAGCTGCTGGCCGACGCCCCGGCGATCCTGGCCGCGAACGCGGAAGATCTCGCCGCGGCCCGGGACAAGGGCGTGGGCGACGCGATGCTCGACCGCCTGCGCCTGGACGACGCCCGCCTGGCCGGCATCGCCGACGCGCTGCACGAAGTCGCCGCGCTGCCCGATCCGGTCGGCCAGGTCACGCGCCGCGAAACGCGCCCCAACGGCATCCGGGTCGAGCGCGTGCGCACCCCGCTGGGGGTGGTGGCGATGATCTACGAGGCCCGCCCGAACGTCACCGCCGACGCCGCCGCGCTGTGTCTGAAGGCCGGCAATGGCGTGATCCTGCGCGGCGGCAGCGAGGCGCTGCGTTCCAACCTCGCCATTGCCGCCGCGCTCGGCCGCGCGCTCGAAGCCGCGGGCGTTCCCGCCGCCGCGATCACCATCGTCCGCGACCTGCGCCGGGAAACCATGGTCGAACTGCTGCAGCTCACCGACATCGTCGACCTGGCCATCCCGCGCGGTGGCGAGGGCCTGATCCGCTTCGTCGCCGAGCACGCCCGGGTGCCGGTGATCAAGCACTACAAGGGCGTGTGCCACATGTTCGTCGACGCCAGCGCCGACCTGGACCTGGCACTGCGCCTGCTGGTCGACGGCAAGGTGTCGCGCCCCAGCGCCTGCAATGCCCTGGAAACGCTGCTGGTGCACGCCGTGGCGGCGCCCGCGTTCCTGCCGCGCGCGGCCGCCGCGCTGCGCGCGCGCGGCGTCGAGCTGCGCGGCGATGCGGCCACCCGGCAACTGGTGGCCGACGTCGCCCCGGTGGGCGATGGCGACTACGACACCGAATACCTCGATCTGGTGATCGCGGTGCGCGTGGTCGACTCGCTGGACGACGCGATCGCCCACGTCCGCCGCCACGGCTCCGACCACACCGAGGTCATCGCCACCCGGGACCAGGCCAGCGCCGACGCCTTCGTCCACGCCCTGCGTTCGGCCGTGGTCATGGTCAACGCCTCTTCCCGCTTCAGCGACGGCGGCGAACTCGGCCTGGGCGCGGAGATCGGCATCTCCACCACCCGCCTGCACGCCTACGGCCCGATGGGCCTGGAAGCGCTGACCGTCGAGCGTTTCGTCGTCCGCGGCGAGGGACAGACGCGAAACATCCACGGCTGACTGCGCGCCGTCCTGCTCCCGGCGCACGGTGCGTTGCCTGCGTGATGCGTTGCGCCGTGTTTGCGCCGTGCTTCCCGGGGGAAGTGCGGTCGCGGCAGGTGCGTCGCAGGCGGAGCAGGTGCCGTCCTGCTCCTTTCCCCGCGTGCGGGGGGAAGGTTGGCACAGGGCGGCGGGAAAGTGTGTCGACACGACTCCTTCCCCCGCTTGCGGGGGAAGGTCGGGATGGGGGGCGCGCGCCGCAGGCGCGCGTGCAGTGGCGCGGCGACCGGTTTGCCCCCACCCCAACCCGTCCGGCCCGGCGCAGCGCGCCGGGCGTCCGGATGGTCCGCGCGGCGGTGCCGCGCAAGCGGACCATCCTCACCCCCCGCACGCGGGGGAGGGAGCAGATCTGGCCCGGCGCAGCGTCCCCGCGAATGGGAAAAAAGTTCTTCACCCATTCGCGGGATGACTGTTCGTGACAACGGATCGGATTCACGTCTGCGGGCTGGGGTCGCCCTGCGTCCGGTCAGGCCCGCCGCGCCTCCAGGGGGCCGACGCACCCAGGCGCTGCTGCCCTGCTCCTTCCCCCGCGTGCGGGGAAGGTCGGGATGGGGGCGCGCGCCGCAGGCGCGCGTGCAGTGGCGCGGCAACCGGTTTGCCCCTATCCCAACCCGTCCGGCCCGGCGCAGCGCGCCGGGCGTCCGGATGGTCCGCGCGGCGGTGCCGCGCAAACGGACCATCCTCACCCCCGCACGCGGGGGAGGGAGCAGATCCGGCCCGGCGTAGCGTCCCCGCGAGTGGGAGAAGAACCAGAAAAAAGGCCGGTCACGGGCCGGCCAGGGGAAAGAGAGATGGAAATGGCGCGGCGATTGCCGTCGTGCCGACGCTCAGTGGTAGCTCGCCACAGTCTCGAACTCGCCGTTCTCTGTCTGTGCTTCGACGGTGATCGTCAGGCCGTGATTGAGGCTGCGCGCGTCGGCCATCAGCTGGGCGATTTCCAGTCCCTTGCCGCGCTCGGGAAACCAGAACACGGGCTGCTCGCCGTCCAGCAACTGCCAGCCGCCGCCGTTGCGCACCAGCCGCAGGATGGATCCGGACATGGCCGACTCCGTCAGAAGGAAAAGCACCCCGGCCCAGCCTTCGGCTTGCTCAAGGCCGCGGCACTGTTTCCGTTGCTGAGCGACATTCCGTTGCCAGACGCATGGCCGGGCTGCCGGGGTGGAGTCAGTATCGGCAGCGGGGCGCGGCCGCGCAGTCGGCGCAGTGCGCATCCGGATGTAGGACTTTTCCTACCGCAGGACCGCGGCCCCCAGCGGCGCCCGACGACGGCGATCCCCGGCCTCCAGACGCGAAAAAGCCGGCACTGGGCCGGCTTTCCGCATCGATGCCTGCGATTGGTCGGGGAGACAGGATTTGAACCTGCGACTTCTACGTCCCGAACGTAGCGCTCTACCAGGCTGAGCTACACCCCGACTTGGGCAAGCCGCGTATTTTAGTGACCCCGGTGGCCGCGAGGCAAGGGGGCGATGGCGATCAGTGCAGGACCGAGGCCAGTCCGGCCAGCGCGGCGCGGTCGAGGATCTCGACCTGGTGCGGGTCGGGCAGGGCGATCACGCCCTGCTCGCGCAGCCGGGTGAAGCTGCGGCTGACCGTTTCCACGGTCAGGCCGAGATGGTCGGCGATGTCGCCGCGGCCCATCGGCAGCGCCATGCGCGGATCGTCCTCGCGGATCTCCATCTGCCTGCGCAGCCGCACCAGGAAGCTCGCCAGCCGCTCCAGCGGCGAAAGCCGCGCCAGCAGCAGCATGGCGTCATGGGCGTCGTCCAGGTCGCGGCAGGCGCGCTCGAGCAGCACGTGTTCGAACGAGGGAAAGCGCTGGCGCAGGTCGCGGATGCCCTCGACCGCGAATGCGCAGACCCGGCTCTGGACCACGGCCTCGATCGCGTAGCGGTGCAGTGCGTTGCCCGACAGGCCGACGAAATGGCCCGGGGTCACGAAGGCCACCACCTGGCGGCGGGCGTCGGGCAGGGTGCGCACCAGCCGCAGCATGCCGTGGGTGATGCTGTAGGCGTGGCGGCAGGGCTGGCCGGCGCGCGCCAGTTCGGCGTTGGCCGGCAGGTTGAACGACGACACGTGGCGTTCCAGGGTGTCGACGTGCGCCGGCGGCAGCGCCGAACAGACCGCCAGGTCGCGTACGGCGCAGCGCGCGCAGTCGAGGGGGACGACGACGCGGGAAAACTGCCGGCAACGGGCGAGGGACTGGCTGGTCATGGGAGGTCCGCCTGGCCATCATAGCCCTGCGCGCGAGGCAAAGGGCGGGATAAATTGTCCACGCGGCGAAAACCACGCACGGACCGTCGCGATGCCCGGATCGCGCCGCGCGGGGCGGCCCGGAACGCCCCGGCCGCGCCCGGCGGGCGGGTAGAATGGACGTCTTTCCCGCCGCTTCCGCCAGCCAAGGCATGATCAAGCCAAGAACCCCACCCGGCGTCATGGAACTGCTGCCGCGCGACCAGATCGCGTTCCAGCGCATGCTCGACACCATCCGCCGGATTTTCGAAGGTTTCGGGTTCCTGCCGATAGAGACGCCGGTATTCGAGCTGTCGGACGTGCTGCTGACCAAGTCCGGCGGCGAAACCGAGCGCCAGGTCTATTTCGCCCAGTCCACCGGGGCCCTGGAAAAGGCCTCGGACGGGCTGCCCGAACTGGCCCTGCGCTTCGACCTGACCGTGCCGCTGGCGCGCTACGTGGCCGAGCACGAGCACGAGCTGGCGTTCCCGTTCCGCCGCTACCAGATGCAGCGCGTATACCGCGGCGAGCGCGCCCAGCGCGGCCGCTTCCGCGAGTTCTACCAGTGCGACATCGACGTGATCGGCAAGGACGCGCTGTCCACCCGCCACGACGCCGAGATCCCGGCGGTGATCAGCGCGGTGTTCGAGGCGCTGGACATCGGCGATTTCACCATCCAGTTCAACCACCGCAAGCTGCTGCGCGGCTATTTCGAGGGGCAGGGCATCGAAGCCGACGCGCAGGTGCCGGTGCTGCGCGAGATCGACAAGCTCGACAAGCGCGGCGAGGACGCGGTGCGCGCGACCCTGGCCGGCGAGGGCTTCGGCCTGTCGCCCGAGGCGATCGACCGGCTGATGGCGTTCTCGCAGGTGCGTTCGACCGGCCACGACGATGCGCTGGCCAGGCTCGACGCGCTGGGCAGCGGCACGCCGCTGTTCGAGGAGGGCCGCGAGGAGCTGCGCGGGGTGCTGCACCGGCTGCGCGCGCTCGGCGTGCCGCAGTCGCGCTATGCGATCAACCTCTCGATCGCGCGCGGCCTGGACTACTACACCGGCATCGTCTACGAGACCACGCTGGATGCGAACCCGGGCATCGGATCGATCTGCTCGGGCGGGCGCTACGACAACCTGGCCAGCCACTACACCAAGTCGAAGCTGCCCGGCGTGGGCATTTCGATCGGCCTGACGCGGCTGTTCTGGCAGCTGCGCGAGGCGGGGCTGGTGGCCACCGCCGACAGCTCGGTCGACGTGCTGGTGACCCTGTTCGACGATGCCGGACTCGACCACGCGCTGGGCCTGTCGCAGCAGCTGCGCGCGGCGGGACTCAACGTCGAGACCCAGCTCGAGCCGCGCAAGCTCGGCAAGCAGATGCAGTACGCCGACCGCGCCGGGATCCGCTTCGTGGTGATCCGCGGCGAGGACGAGGCGGCCAAGGGCGTGGTGGCGGTCAAGGACCTGCGCCGCGGCGAGCAGTTCGAGGTGGCCGACGGCGACCTGGCGAGCACCCTGCTGGTGGAACGCGAGCAGTGGCGCGCGCTCGGCCGGGGCGCGGGCTGAACGCCGCTGGATCGCCCGGCGCCGCAGGCTTTGAATGACAGGGACGAACGACCCATGAAACCGGTCCTTCTCGACGGCGTGTCGCTGACCCGCGACCAGCTGGTGATGGTGGCCCACGGTGCCCAGGTCGCGCTCGACGCAGGCGCGCTGCGCGCGGTGTCCCGCGCGGCCGCGTTCCTGGCCGAGCAGGTGCGGCGCGAGGAGCCGATCTACGGGGTGTCGACCGGCTTCGGCAGCAACGCCGACAAGCTGCTCGGCGCGCATCCGTTGCGCGACGCGCTGCCCGGCGCGGCGCCGTCGGGCCGTTCCCTGCACGAAGAGCTGCAGCACAACCTGATCGTCACCCACGCCGTGTGCGTCGGCGAGCCGCTGCCGGCCGACGTGGTGCGGGCGATGCTGTGCATCCGCATCAACACCCTGCTCAAGGGCCATTCCGGCATCCGCGTGGAAACGCTGCAGGCGCTGACCGCGCTGCTCAACGCCGGCGTGGTGCCGGTGGTGCCGGAGCTGGGATCGGTGGGCGCATCGGGCGACCTGGCGCCGCTGTCGCACCTGGCCATCGTGCTGCTCGGCGGCGGCGAAGCCTTCGTCGACGGTCGCCGCATGCCTGGCGCGGACGCGCTCGCGGCGGCCGGCCTGGAGCCGGTGCGGCTGTCGTACAAGGAGGGCCTGGCGCTCAACAACGGCACCGCGCAGATGCTGGCCAGTGGCGTGCTTGCGCTGCAGCGCCTCGAACGCCTGCTCGACACCGCCGACCTGGCCGCGGCGATGACCATCGACGCCTTCGCCGGGCGCCTGGGCGCATTCGCGGCCGAGGTGCATGCGCTGCGTCCGCATCCGGGCCAGGTGCACACCGCCGCGCGGCTGTGCGAACTGCTCAAGGGCTCGACCCTTGCCGACATTCCCTATCACCTGGTGCCGCACTTCCGCCCCTGGCTGCCCGACGGCTGGGATACGCCCGAAGCGCGCCAGCTGGGGTTCGACATCGGCTGGAACTGGGTGCCGAGCGACCAGCGCCACGGGCGCGAGAAGTTCTACGCCCGCTTCAAGCCCTTCCGCGGTGGCAAGAAGCACCAGCCGCAGGACAGCTATTCGCTGCGCTGCATCCCGCAGGTGCACGGCGCGGTGCGCGACGCGGTGGCGCACGCCTGGCGCGTGTTCGACATCGAACTCAATGCGGTCACCGACAACCCGCTGGTGTTCCCCGACCGCGAGGCCGAGCACGTCGAGCAGCAGGTGGTCTCCGCCGGCCACTTCCACGGCATGCCGCTGGCGCTGGCGCTGAGCGCGGTCAAGGCGGCGATTCCGGTGCTGGCGGCGATCAGCGAGCGACGCCTCAACAAGCTCGTCGACCCGGCCACCAGCGACGGCCTGCCGGGTTTCCTGATCGGCAACGAGGACGGCACCGAATCGGGCTTCATGATCGTGCAGTACACCGCCGCGGCGATCGTCAACGACCTGGCCACCCGCGCGCACCCGGCCAGCGTGTATTCGATCCCGACCAGCGCCAACGCCGAGGACCACGTGTCGATGGGCACCAACGAGGCCCGCCACGTGCTGTCGATGGTCGACGACCTGGGCAAGGTGCTGGCGCTCGAGCTGTACACCGCCGCGCAGGCGCTGGACCTGCGCCTGGACATGATCAACGCCGCGCGCGACCTGGCCCGGCGCGGCGACGCGCATGCGCTGCTGCGCAAGATGCACGGCGTGGCCGAGGGCGATCCGCGGCATCCGGCGTTCCTGGCCGAGGTCGAGGCGCTGCGCCAGGAGCTGGCCGGGGCCGAGGCGTTCCATCCGGGCGCGCGGGTGGCCGCCGCGCACGCCGCGATCCGCGAACGCATCGCGTTCCTCGACCGCGACCGCGCGCTCGACGGCGACGTCGCGGCCGCGGTGAAGCTGGTGGCGGACGGTTCCCTGCTGGTGGCGATCGCGCAATGAGCGAGCGGCGGGGCGGATGAACCTTCCGCTGCATTTCGGCTGGCTCGGGGTCATGGAAGCGACCCTGATCGCGTTCGCACTGGGCGTGCTGTGCTTCCTGTTCTGGTCCTGGCTGGCGCGCCGGGCCGGCTGGCCGGAAGCGCGAGCGATCGGCTGGGCCTGCGTGACCTCGGTGGCGATCAGCGCCGGCATCGACAGCTGGAACCTGTTCTACCTGGGCGCGGTGCGGCTCGAATCGCCGCTGTACGCGCGCATCGCCCTGTCGAAGATGCACGACCCCGACTTCCTCGGCACCCGCGTGTTCATGGAGTGGTGCGGGGCGCTGGCGGGGGTGGTGACCGGCTGGTGGCTGGCGCACGGACGGACTTCCGCGCGGGGCGGGTGAGGGGCAACCACGCTTTGCGTTGGGGCAAGCGAAACGAACCCCAGCACCCGTGACGTTCGGGCTTCCCGATTTCCGGCGGACCGGTGCGCGGCGTCCCGACGGCGTTGACGCCGGCGCCCGAGGCGGACTTTCCGTTGGGGTTCGCAAGCTCACCCCAACCCATGGAAGCCGAGCCGCATAGACTGGGGTAAGCGAAGCGCATCCCAGCACCCGCGATGTCCCCACCTCCGTGGCGTCCGGCGGCCCGTGGCATTGCCGGCCGGAACCTCCGCTTGACCAATGTAATAACACGCTATTACATTACGCCCCCATGAAGCAGCGCATCGAGCCCCTGCCCGAATCCGATGCCAACGCCTCCTTCCGGGCGCTGGCCAGGGCCCTTGCCGGCCTGGAGCGGGCGGACGAGATGGCCGCCTTCCTGCGCGACCTGTGCACGCCGGCCGAGCTCGAGGCCATGGCCGACCGCTGGCGGGTGGTGCCGCTGCTCCTGCAGGGCGTGCCGTACCGCGAGATCCACGAGCGCACCCTGGTCAGCGTGACCACGATCGGCCGGGTCGCGCGCACGCTCGAACACGGCGCGGGCGGCTATGCGGCCGCCGCCAGACGCCAGTATCCCCGGCTCGCGCCGGGCCACTGAAGGAATCACCGATGAGCCCCACGGCCGTTCCCGCGGCGCGCGACCGCCTGCGCATCGCCATCCAGAAATCCGGACGCCTCGGCGATCCGGCGCGGGCGCTGCTCGCCTCCTGCGGACTGTCCTGGCGCGAGAGCCGTGACCGCCTGTTCTGCTACGGCGAGACCCTGCCGGTCGACCTGCTGCTGGTGCGCGACGACGACATTCCCGGGCTGCTCGCCGACGGCGTCTGCGACTACGGCATCGTCGGCCGCAACGTGCTGGAGGAGTTCGCCTGCGTGCGCGCCGACGGCGGCCAGCCGGCGGTGTCGAAGGAAATCCGCGGGCTCGGCTTCGGCGGCTGCCGGCTCGACGTCGCCGTGCCCGACGCCTGGGACTGGGATGGTCCGCAGCAGCTGCAGGGCCGGCGCATCGCGACCAGCTATCCGGGCCTGCTGGGCAAGTGGCTGGCGGAGCAGGGGGTCGATGCCGGCATCGTGACCCTGTCGGGCTCGGTCGAGATCGCGCCGCGGCTGGGCCAGGCGGACGTGGTCTGCGACCTGGTGTCCAGCGGCGCGACCCTGGTCGCCAACCAGCTCAAGCCGGTGGTCACGATCATGAGCAGCGAGGCGGTGCTGGCCGGGCCGATGCAGCCGTTCGCCGACATCCGCGGCGAGCTGGCGCAGATGCTGCTGCGTCGCCTCGACGGCGTGCTGCGGCTCAAGGACAGCCGGCTGCTGATGTTCCAGGCCCAGCGCCAGGAAGTGCCGGCACTGCTGGAGCTGCTGCCAGACGCTGAACAGCCGACGATGCTGCAGGTCGACGGCGCCGACACGCTTGCGCTGCAGGCGCTGTGCCATGGCGCCATGACCTGGCAGCGGCTTGAAGACCTCAAGCGCGCCGGCGCGCGCGGGCTGATGGTGCTGCCGGTCGAGAGGATGCTGGCATGAGCACGCTGGCCCGGCGGCTGGACTGGTCGCGACTGGATGAAGCCGCGCGCGCGCAGGCGCTGCAGCGCCCGGTGCAGGCCGTGGCCGCGCAGACCCGCGCTTCGGTCGCCGCCCTGGTCGATGACGTGCGCGCCCGCGGCGACGACGCGCTGCGCGAGATCAGCCAGCGCTTCGACGGCGTTGCGCCGGAGTCGTTCGAAGTTGCCGATGAAGAATTCGTTGCCGCCGAAGCGGCCGTTCCGGCGGATCTGAAGACGGCGATGCGCGACGCCGCCAGGCGCATCGAACGCTTCCACCGCGCCGGCATGGCGAACGGCTACGCGATCGAAACCGCCCCGGGCGTGAGCTGCGAGCGCATGGTGCGAGCGATCGCGCGGGTGGGCCTGTACGTGCCTGCCGGCACCGCGCCGCTGCCGTCCACCGCGCTGATGCTGGGCGTGCCGGCACGGCTGGCCGGCTGCCGCGAGGTGGTGCTGTGCACGCCGCCGCGTCGCGACGGCACGGCCGATCCCGCGGTGCTGGTCGCCGCGCGCATGACCGGCGTGCACCGCGTGTTCAAGCTTGGCGGCGCGCAGGCGATCGCGGCGATGGCGTTCGGCACCGCGAGCGTGCCGCGCTGCGCCAAGCTGTTCGGGCCGGGCAACAGCTACGTCACCGAGGCCAAGCAGCAGGTCGCGCAGGCGGGCGTGGCGGCGATCGACCTGCCGGCCGGGCCGTCGGAGGTGCTGGTGATCGCGGACGCGGGCGCCGATCCGGCCTTCGTTGCCGCCGACCTGCTGTCGCAGGCCGAGCACGGTCCGGATTCGCAGGTGCTGCTGCTCAGCGACAGCGAAGCGCTGCTCGGACGGGTCGAGGCGGAACTGGAAGTCCAGCTGGCCGCGCTGCCGCGCGCCGACATCGCCCGCCGGGCGCTGGGGCAGTCGCGCCTGATACTCGTTGCCGCGCTGGACGAGGCCTTCGACATCAGCAACGCCTACGCGCCCGAGCATCTGATTCTGGCCCTGCGCGAACCGCGTGCCTGGCTCGACCGTGTGGACGCGGCCGGGTCGGTCTTCCTCGGCGACTACACCCCCGAGGCGCTGGGCGACTACTGCAGCGGCACCAACCACGTGCTGCCCACC
>JAEWGI010000007.1 GCA_023388355.1 Pseudomonadota bacterium | reverse complement strand
CCACCGAAACGCTCCGCGCCCACCTTCGTCAGCGCCGCCGTCAGCGTCGTCTTGCCGTGGTCAACGTGACCAATCGTGCCCACGTTCACGTGGGGCTTGGTGCGCTCGAACTTGCCCTTTGCCATGTTGGTTCACCTTCGCTTGTAGGATTGGACCGCGGCACCGTGGGGCGCCGCGGCAAAGTGTTGATCCGGCCGGATCAGGCCTTCTTGATGACCGTCTCGGCGATGTTGTTCGGCGCTTCTGCGTAATGGTCGAACTCCATCGAGAAGGTCGCGCGGCCCTGCGACATCGAACGCAGCGAGGTCGCGTAGCCGAACATCTCGCCCAGCGGGATCATCGCGTTGATGATCTTGCCCGACGGGCTGTCGTCCTGGCCCTGCAGCACGCCGCGGCGGCGGCTCACGTCGCCCATCACGTCGCCCAGGTAGTCCTCGGGGCTGACGATCTCGACCTTCATGATCGGCTCCAGCAGGACCGGGTCGGCCTTGCGGAAGCCCTCCTTGAACGCCATCGACGCGGCGAGCTTGAACGCCATTTCCGACGAGTCGACGTCATGGTAGGAGCCGAACACCAGCTTCGCCTTGACGCCCACCACCGGATAGCCGGCCAGCGGGCCGCTGGTGATGGTTTCGCGGATGCCCTTCTCGACCGCCGGGATGAATTCCTTCGGGATCACGCCACCGGTGATGTCGTTGATGAACAGGAAATCGTTCTTGACGTCCGGGTTCGCCTTGTCCTCGTCGGTCATCGGCGACATCTCGATGACCACGTGGCCGTACTGGCCCTTGCCGCCCGACTGCTTGGCGTGCTTGTAGTCCGCCTTGACGTCGGTCTTGCGGATGGTCTCGCGGTACGCGACCTGCGGCTTGCCGACGTTGGCCTCGACGTTGAACTCGCGCTTCATGCGGTCGACGATGATGTCCAGGTGCAGCTCGCCCATGCCGGCGATGATGGTCTGGCCGGATTCCTCGTCGGTGCGCACGCGGAAGCTGGGGTCTTCCTGCGCCAGGCGGCTCAGGGCATTGCCCATCTTCTCCTGGTCGGACTTGGTCTTCGGCTCGACCGCCATCGAGATCACCGGCTCCGGGAAGCTCATGCGCTCGAGGATGATCGGGGCGTCGACCGCGCACAGGGTGTCGCCGGTGGTGACGTCCTTCAGGCCCACCGCCGCGGCGATGTCGCCGGCCAACACTTCCTTGATCTCCTCGCGGTTGTTGGAGTGCATCTGCAGCAGGCGGCCGATGCGCTCCTTCTTGCCCTTGACCGAGTTCAGCACCTGGTCGCCGGCGTTGAGCATCCCTGAGTACACGCGGAAGAAGGTCAGCGAACCCACGAACGGGTCGGTCATGATCTTGAACGCCAGCGCCGAGAACGGGGCCTTGTCGCTGGAATCGCGGCTGAGCTCCTTGGTCTCGTCGTCCACGTCCACGCCGTTGATCGCGGGCACGTCGACCGGCGAGGGCAGCAGGTTGATGACGCCGTCCAGCATCGCCTGCACGCCCTTGTTCTTGAACGCGGTGCCGCAGAACATCGGCACGATCTCGGTCTTCAGGGTGCGGTCGCGCAGGCCCTTGACGATCTCGGCCTCGGTCAGCTCTTCGCCGCCCAGGTACTTGTCCATCAGCTCTTCGCTGGCTTCGGCCGCGGACTCGACCATGAACGCACGCGCTTCCTCGGCCTGCGCCTGCAGGTGCTCCGGGATGTCGCGGTATTCGAAGTTCAGGCCCTGCGAGGCGTTGTCCCAGTGGATCGCCTTCATCTTGAGCAGGTCGACCACGCCCTCGAAGTTGTCCTCGGCGCCGATCGGCACCTGCATCGGCACCGGAGAGGCACCAAGGCGCGCCTTGACCTGGTCGCGGACCTTCAGGAAGTTCGCGCCGGTGCGGTCCATCTTGTTGACGAACGCGATGCGCGGCACCTTGTACTTGTTGGCCTGGCGCCACACGGTCTCCGACTGCGGCTGCACGCCGCCCACCGCGCACAGCACGAACACCGCGCCGTCGAGCACGCGCAGGCTGCGCTCGACTTCGATGGTGAAGTCCACGTGCCCGGGGGTGTCGATGATGTTGAAGCGGTGCTCCGGCAGGGACTTGTCCATGCCCTTCCAGAACGCGGTGGTGGCGGCGGACTGGATCGTGATGCCACGCTCCTGTTCCTGCTCCATCCAGTCCATGGTGGCGGCACCGTCGTGCACTTCACCGATCTTGTGGCTCTTGCCGGTGTAGAACAGGATGCGCTCGGACGTGGTGGTCTTGCCGGCATCGATGTGGGCCATGATGCCGAAGTTGCGGTAACGCTCGATGGGAGTGGTGCGGGCCACGGTGAGTCTCTCGTTTGGTCCGTCGAAACGGAGTTGGGAATCCTGTTTCGGTGGATTCCGGATGGCCGATGGCCGCCTTGCGGCGGCCGTCGGTCGTTGGGCAGTCCGGTCCGTTCCCGGGCGGTCTGCGTGGCGCTTGTCCTGCGCGCCTGCGGGCTTAGCGGGCCCGCGCCGACGTGATTACCAGCGGTAGTGCGCGAACGCCTTGTTGGCTTCGGCCATGCGGTGGGTTTCCTCGCGCTTCTTGATCGCGCCGCCACGATTCTCGGACGCGTCCAGCAGTTCGCCGGCGAGCTTGCGCGGCATGCTGTTCTCGCCGCGCTTGCGGGCGGACTCGATCAGCCAGCGCATCGCCAGCGCCATGCGGCGGGAGGAACGCACCTCGACCGGCACCTGGTAGGTCGCGCCGCCGACGCGGCGGGACTTCACCTCGACGCTCGGCGACACGTTGCCGAGGGCCTTCTCGACCAGCTCGAGCGGGTTCTCGCTCTTCTCGCCGATGACGTCCATCGCGCCGTAGACGATCTTCTCGGCCACCGACTTCTTGCCGCTCTGCATCACCATGTTGATGAAGCGGGCGATGGTTTCGCTTCCGTGCTTGGGATCCGGCAGCACCGAGCGCTGCGGCGTATTGCCTTTACGGGACATGTTCTTAAACCCCTACAAAAATCTGTTCGTGGACGCGGGCCTGCGTGGAGCAGCGCGCGATCAGGACTTCGGACGCTTGGCGCCGTACTTGGAACGGGCCTGGCGGCGCTTGGCGACGCCGGCGGCGTCCAGCGAGCCACGCACGGTGTGGTAGCGCACGCCCGGCAGGTCCTTGACGCGACCGCCGCGGATCAGCACCACGCTGTGCTCCTGCAGGTTGTGGCCTTCGCCGCCGATGTACGAGATGACCTCGTAGCCATTGGTCAGGCGCACCTTGGCAACCTTGCGCAGCGCCGAGTTCGGCTTCTTCGGGGTGGTGGTGTACACGCGGGTGCACACGCCGCGACGCTGCGGGCTGTTCTCCAGCGCGGGCGACTGGCTCTTGTAGGTTTCCGGGCTGCGCGGCTTGCGCACAAGCTGGTTGATCGTTGCCATTACGGGGCTCGGTTGGGAGGGCCACGGGCCCTTTGAAGACGGAAAAAACGATCTTGGCCGAGTCAAGACGCAACCCGGCCAAGTGAGACGAAAAAGTATAGCCCGCGCTTGACCTTGCGGTCAAACGAAGCCATACCGGTTGAGCGACCCGGCTCGCGCCGCCGCCGCTCGATCTGCGATCCCGCCCTTCCTGGGCCCAACACGAGGCGCGTCCTGCGACCTCATTTGGTGATCTGGATGGCCAACGCCATCGGTGCATGCTTTGCGAAAAGCAGGGCGCGAATTCTACACGCCCCCTGTCTTTCGCGCCAGCCCCGCCCGGCAGCAATGCCGGGCGGGTGCCGGGATCACTCGGCGGCCGCCTCGTCGGTGGCCTCGGCGACATCCGCTTCCTCGGCCGGCTCGCCGGACAGCGTCGCCATCTCCGCCTCGGTCAGGCCGGAGGCGTTCTTGCGGCGCTGCGTGTGGTACGCAAGGCCGGTACCCGCCGGGATCAGGCGGCCGACGATCACGTTCTCCTTCAAGCCGCGCAGGGTGTCGCGGGTGCCGCGCACGGCAGCCTCGGTCAGCACGCGGGTGGTCTCCTGGAACGAGGCCGACGAGATGAACGACTCGGTCGCCAGCGAGGCCTTGGTGATGCCCAGCAGCACCGGGTCCACCTTGGCCAGGATCTCGTTCTTCGCCGCCAGGCGCGCGTTCTCCTCGATCGCGCGCTGGCGCTCGACCTGCTCGCCATTGAGGTAGCGGCTGTCGCCCTGGTCGACGATCTCGACCTTGCGCAGCATCTGGCGAATGATCACTTCGATGTGCTTGTCGTTGATCTTCACGCCCTGCAGGCGGTAGACGTCCTGGATCTCCTTCACCAGGTACGCGGCCAGCTCCTCGACGCCCTTCAGGCGCAGGATGTCCTGCGGGCTCGGCTCGCCGTCCACCACGGTTTCGCCCTTCTCCACGTGCTCGCCCTCGAACACGATGATCTGGCGGTACTTCGGGATCAGCTCCTCGTGCTCGGTGCCGTCGGCGTTCTTCAGGATCAGGCGCTGCTTGCCCTTGGTCTCCTTGCCGAAGCTCACCACGCCGGAAATCTCTGCGAGGATCGCCGGGTCCTTCGGCTTGCGCGCCTCGAACAGGTCGGCCACGCGCGGCAGGCCGCCGGTGATGTCGCGGGTCTTCGACGCCTCCTGCGGGATCTTGGCGACCACGTCGCCCACGCCGACCGGCGCGCCGTCCTGCAGGTTGACGATCGAGCGCGGCGGCAGCATGTACTGCGCCGGCAGGTCGGTCCCCGGGATGGTCAGGTCCTTGCCGTTCTTGTCGACGATGCGCACCAGCGGGCGCAGGTCCTTGGCCTGGGTGCCGCGGCGCTTGGGATCGGTGATCTCGCGCGAGGCCAGGCCGGTCAGCTCGTCGGTCTTCTCGATCACGGTCACGCCGTCGACGAAGTCGACGAAGCGCATGAAGCCCGCCACTTCCGACACGATCGGGTGGTTATGCGGGTCCCAGCTGGCGACGGTCTGGCCGGCCTTGACCTCGCCGCCATCCTTGAGCTGGATGGTGGCGCCGTAGGGCAGCTTGTAGCGCTCGCGCTCGCGGCCGTGGTTGTCCAGCACCGACAGCTCGCCCGAGCGCGACACCGCGACCAGGTGGCCGCCGGCGTGCTGGACGTGCTTGAGGTTGTTGAACTTCACCGAGCCGGTGGTCTTCACCGTCACGTTGTCGATCGCCGCCGCACGCGAGGCCGCGCCACCGATGTGGAACGTCCGCATGGTCAGCTGGGTGCCCGGCTCGCCGATCGACTGCGCGGCGACCACGCCCACGGCCTCGCCGAGGTTGACGAGGTGGCCGCGGCCGAGGTCACGGCCGTAGCAGTTCGCGCAGACGCCGAACGACGACTCGCAGGTGATGGTCGAGCGGACCTTGATGGCCTGCACGCCGGCATCTTCGAGCTTCTGCACCCAGGCTTCGTCGAGCAGCGTGTTGCGGGTGACGATCGGATCCTCGTCGTCGCCGGGCAGGAACACGTCCTCGGCCACGATGCGGCCGAGCACGCGGTCCTTCAGCGGCTCGACCACGTCGCCGCCTTCCACGATCGGGGTCATGGTCAGGCC
>JAEWGI010000054.1 GCA_023388355.1 Pseudomonadota bacterium | reverse complement strand
GGTAAGCGAAGCGAACCCCAACGCGCGGGTCACGCCAGGCAACGGTGCCGGGCCGGCGCTCCGAGCGCTTGCCGGGCGCGCGGCGTGGGTCGTTGGGGTTCGCTGCGCTCACCCCAACCTATGCTGTTGCTGGCGTTCTCGCTGTTCGCCAACCGCATCCGCCTCGACCGGATTTCGAACGGCGATCCCGCCTGAACGCAGACCCATAGGTTGGGGTAAGCGAAGCGAACCCCAACGCGCAGGTCACGCCAGGCAACGGTGCCGGCCCGGCGCCCCGGGCGCTTGTCGGGCGCGCGGCGTGGGTCGTTGGGGTTCGCTGCGCTTACCCCAACCTATGGGCTTTGCGGATGTACGGTATGTCCGCGTGGGCGGCGGAGCCTTGGCGCAACCGGCGCTGGCGGCGGGCGCGCCACCTCCCAGGCGCTGCGCGCGTGCGTTCGGCCGGTTCCTGCGTGCCGGGTGCGGGGATCGTGCGGGAGGTGCCGGGGGCGAACGGCTAGAATCGGGCTTCCGCCGCCGCCCGACCGACCATGTCCGACGAATCCCCCAACAGCAGCGAAAGCGCCGAGCATTTCCGCAAGGCCGCCCTGGACTACCACCGCCTGGAGCCGCGCGGCAAGATCAAGGTGCACGCCACCAAGCCGATGCTCACCCAGCGCGACCTGTCGCTGGCGTATTCGCCGGGCGTGGCCTACGCCTGCGAGGAGATCGCCGCCGATCCGAACAAGGCCAGCGACTACACCGCGCGCGGCAACCTCGTCGCGGTGATCTCCAACGGCACCGCGGTGCTGGGCCTGGGCGACATCGGCCCGCTCGCCGGCAAGCCGGTGATGGAAGGCAAGGGCGTGCTGTTCCAGAAATTCGCCGGCATCGACGTGTTCGACATCGAGGTCGACGAGAAGGACCCGGACAGGCTGGTCGAGATCATCGCCAGCCTCGAGCCCACCTTCGGCGGCATCAACCTGGAGGACATCAAGGCGCCGGAGTGCTTCATCGTCGAACGCAAGCTGCGCGAGCGGCTGAAGATCCCGGTGTTCCACGACGACCAGCACGGCACCGCGATCATCGTCGGCGCGGCCGTGGTCAACGCGCTGGAGATCGCCGGCAAGAAGATCGAAGACGTGAAGCTGGCCACCACCGGCGCCGGCGCCGCCGGCATCGCCTGCCTGGACATGCTGGTGGCGCTGGGGCTCAAGCCCGGGAACATCACCGCCTTCGACCGCGGCGGCGTGATCCACCCCGGCCGCGACGACCTGGACGAGGCCAAGCGCCGCTACGCGCGCGACACCCCGCACCGCACCCTGGCGCAGATCGTCGAGGGTGCCGATGTGTTCCTGGGCCTGTCGGCCGGCGGCATCCTCAAGCCCGAGATGGTCGCGACGATGGCGGACAACCCGATCATCCTCGCCCTGGCCAACCCCTACCCTGAAATCCTGCCGGACGAGGCGCGCGCGATCCGCCCGGACGCGATCGTCGCCACCGGCCGCTCCGACTACCCCAACCAGGTCAACAACGCGCTCTGCTTCCCCTACATCTTCCGCGGTGCGCTGGACGTGGGCGCCACCGGCATCAACGAGGCGATGAAGCTGGCCTGCGTGCGCGCCATCGCGGCGCTGGCCAAGAGCGAGGCCAGCGACCTGGGCGCGGCCTATGGCGAGGAGATCCCCTGCTTCGGGCGCGACTACATCATCCCGCGCCCGTTCGACCCGCGGCTGCTGACCATCGTCGCGATCGCGGTGGCGCAGGCGGCGATGGACACCGGCGTGGCCACGCGCCCGATCGAGGACATGGCCGCCTACCGCGAGAAGCTATCGCAGTTCCACCAGCGCACCGCGCTGGTGATGCGCCCGCTGTACGACCGCGCCCGCGCCGACCGCCAGCGCGTGGTCTACGCCGAAGGCGAGAACGAGACCGTGCTGCGCGGCGTGCAGACGGTGGTGGACGAGGGCCTGGCCCATCCGATCCTGATCGGGCGCCCGGAGGTGATCGAATCGCGCATCCAGCGCCTGGGCCTGCGCCTGCGCGCGGGCGTGGACTTCGAGATCACCAACCAGGACGACGACCCGCGCTTCAACGACTACTGGCGCCACTACCATGCGCTCACCGAGCGCCGCGGCGTGACCCCGGAGACGGCCAAGAGCCTGATGCGCTCGCGCACCACCCTGATCGCGGCGGTGATGGTCGACCGCGGCGAGGCCGACGCGATGATCACCGGCCTGGTCGGCCGCTTCCACAAGAAGCTCGGCTACATCCGCAGCGTGTTCGACCTCGATCCGGGCGTGCAGAGCACCTCGGCCATGACCGGCGTGATCAACGATCGCGGGCTGTGGTTCTTCCTCGACACCCACGTCCAGCACGAGCCGAGCCCCGAGCAGATCGCCGAGAGCACCATCCAGGCGGCCTACCGGCTCAAGCTGTTCGGCATCGAGCCCAAGATCGCGCTGCTCTCGCACTCCAACTTCGGCAGCCACGACGACCCGAGCGCGCGCAAGATGCGCCAGGTGCTGCAGATCCTGCGCAAGCGCGCGCCCAGGCTCGAGGTGGACGGCGAAATGATGGCCGACACCGCCTGGGACGACGACTTCCGTCGCCGCATCTTCCCCAACACCACCCTGGAAGGGCGCGCCAACCTGTTCGTGATGCCGAACCTGGACGCGGCCAACATCACCTACAACATCGTGCGGGTGATGACCGACGGCGTGGCCCTGGGTCCGATCCTGATGGGCGTGAGCAAGCCGGCGCACGTGCTGACCACCGCCTCGCGCCCGCGCCGGGTAGTCAACATGACCGCGATCGCCGCGGTCGAAGCCCAGATCCGCAAGCAGCGCCTGGCGGAACGCGGCGGCTGACCCGCGCCGCTGCGCAGATGCGCTACCGCGTGCGGCGGTCCGGTCGAGGTTGCCCGCGGCCCCGGCCCTCTCAGCCCACGCCGAGCAGTCCCAGGATCCGGCTGAGCGCGAGCACCGCGATCAACGACACGGCCAGCCACCACGCCCGTGCGCCGAACCGCTCGCGCAATGCGCCAAGCAGGCCCAATGTGGCGACCAGCAGCACCACCTGGGCGACGAAGTGGATGCGACTGCCTGACGCGTAGGCAGTTGGCGAATGGCCCAGCACGAATACCAGGCCGAGGCCCAGCGCGAAGACGGCGACGTTGCGCAGCAGGTCCAGCGGCGTGCGCGCCAGCGCCAGGCTGCAGGCGAGCGCCAGGCCAACGCTCACCGTGGCCAGCCAGGCGTGCATCGCGTAAGTGCGCAACGAAGACGCGGCCGCACCACCCATCGGAGGCGGCGCGAAATAGCCGCGCAGGGCGTGCGGGTCGGGCAGGACAGTCTGTGCCAGTGCCAGCACCAGTACATAGGCCAACGGCAGCATCAGGGTGGCTTTCACCAGCGCGCCGGTCGGCCAGCGCACCAGCAGCACGAGCGCAAGCGCTGCGGCCACCACCGCCAGCAGGTTCGCCGGGTCCACCATGCCGGCATGCATCAGCTCCACGCCGATCGCAGCACGGTCGAACAGGTCGAGCGAGCCGTAGTCCGGGAAATGGGTGCCGATCTCGGCGAAATAGCGGTTGCGCGAGCCGGGGGCCCAGAACAGCAGTGCGGCGTTGGCCAGCATGAACAGCCACTGCGCCAGATCCCAGGCGCGGTCGCGGGGCCGGGCATCGCGATCGGTCAGCATCAGCCATGTCGCGACCGGCAACAGCAACAGCGCGAACTGCTCTTGCTGGCTGGCGAAACCCGCGGACAGCAGGCAGGCGAGGCGGCGCAGCGGGGTGTTGCGATTGCGGTCTGTCAACGCCAGCAGGCTGTACAGGCCGGTTGCCGCCGGCCAGAGGTAGTTGATCGCACCGGTGCGCCACCAGGCCGACTCGTACAACACCGCCGGTGCCATCAGCAGGAACAGGGCGAACGCGAGCAAGGCGGGGGCGCCGGGCATCATCTCCCGGCCCGCCCCGCGCAGTCCCAGTCGCCCGGCGGAATGGCAGAACAGAATCAGCATGGCCGAATTGAGCAGCTTCCACGCCAGCCCGTGCGCCACCAGCAGGGCCAGCACCGCCTCGATCGCCAGTCGCCCGGTCCAGCGCTGGTAGCGGAACTGCAAGTACTCGATGAGGCTGCGCTCCTGGAGCGCCTTCGAGAAGTAGTGGTCATCGGCGACCGGCGTGTTTCCGATGGCGGCCAGGTGCAGGCCGGTCACCGTCAGCACCAGCAGGGCGGGGAGCCATACGCCGGAACGTCGGGCCATCGCAGCGCTCATGGCACCAGCCCGGGACACGGCAGGGCGACCAGTGCGGCGCCCGCGCTGCTGTCGTGGGCGACGGCGACCGCCTCGATGGGTCCTACGATTCCGGCCCGCGCCAGGTCCACCGAAGCTTCGAAGCCGGAATGCCGGTAATAGCCGGCCACGGAAGTATCCGCCGCGGCGCGCCCGGCCACGTCGTCCCGATCATGCAGGCGCGTGTCCAGCGCCCGCCAACGGCCGTTTTGCGCCACCGCCACGCGCAACCGTCGGGCCTCGCGCGGTTGTCCCGGCAGCACCAGCCAGCCCTGCACGGTGAGCTTCTTGGCGGTACGGTCGCAACGGTCCACGGCCAATGCATAGCGCCCCTCGCGGGCGGCCGGATAGGCTCGCGGATCGATGTCGGGTGCGGCATTGTCGCGCCAGAGCTGCGACAGGCACAGGGCGCCGAACGCCAGCGCCGCCAGCACGAGCATCGCGGCGGCGACCCTGGCCGCGTATGGCATCGCATCGCGGGAGGCGAGATTGACGGGGAGAGGCGCCGGCACGCCGGGAGTTTCGCACGTCGCCCGGGTGCTGTCCCGCCGCGGGTGTCAGGGCGGGATGCCCCCGATCGGGCTACGCGTGCGTGGCGCCGTGGCCGGCCAGCAATTGCCGCAGCAGCGTCGGCAGGGCGTCCAGGTTGTCCTTGAGCAGCAGGCTTTCGGCCGGCGGCGGGGCGTCGCCGGGGGCGGTGCCGCCGGTGAGGAACACGAACGGCAGCGATGGATCGAACGCGCGCGTGAGCGCCAGCGCCTCGACGCCGGAAAACCCCGGCAGGTTCACGTCCGAAACCACCACCTGCGGCGCGAAGGCGCGCAGCGCCTGCTCCAGCCCCGCGGCGGTGCTGGCGCGACGGCATTCCACCGCCAGCCCGGCCTTGCGCAACGCGAACTCGGCCAGCTCGGCGTCGTCCTGCGAATCGTCCACCAGCAGCACCCGCAAGGCGGCATTGGGCGCGGCATCGGGCGCCGCGTCCGGCGCGGCATCGGGCGCAGGCGTGGCCACGGCCGCTCAGTCCTTCCGCGGCGGCTCGTTGAGCACCGCCCAGAACCGGCCGAGCGTGCGCACCGCGTCGAAGAACTGGTCCACGTCCACCGGCTTGACCACGTAGGCGTTCACGCCCAGGTCCCAGCTGCGGGCAAGGTCGCTTTCCTCGCGCGACGACGACAGCACCACGATCGGCAGCGACCTGAAGCGGTCGGTCTTGCGGATCTCGGTCAGCACTTCCAGGCCGTCCATGCGCGGCATCTTGATGTCCAGCAGCAGGACCGCCAGGTCCTCGTCCGGACGGTCGGCCCAGCGGCCGCGGCGCAGCAGGTAGTCCAGCGCCTCGACGCCGTCCTCGACGTGGACGATGGGGTTGGCCAGGTTCGCCTCGCGCAGGGCGTCGATCGCCATCTCCGCGTCATGGGGGCTGTCCTCGGCCAGCAGGATGGTGCGAAGTTCACTCATGGTGCGTTCTCGTTTGGTGCGGGCAGGTCGCCGGCGGCGGGAAGGGTGAAGTGGAAGGTGGCGCCGCGGCCGGGCTCGGATTCGGCCCGGATCCGGCCGCCGTGGCGGGCCAGCACCCGGCGCACGCTGGCCAGGCCGATGCCGGTGCCGGGGAACTCGCTGGCCGCGTGCAGGCGCTGGAACACGCCGAACAGCTTGCCAGCGTACTGCATGTCGAAGCCGGCGCCGTTGTCTCGTACCTCGAACTCGTGCGAGCCGTCCGCAGCCTGGCGGTAGTCGACCTCGATCACCGCCGGCTCGCTGCCGCGGCTGTACTTGGCCGCGTTGCCGAGCAGGTTCAGCCACACCTGGCGCAGCATGTTCTCGTCGCCGATCACCACCGGCAGCGGCGAGATGCGCCACTCGATCTCGTGGCCGGGCGATTCGATGGCGTTGTTGGCATCGAGCATGGCGCGGGTCTCGGCCGCCAGCGACTGCATGTCCACCGTCTGCACGCGCAGCGCGCTGCGACCCAGGCGCGAGTACACCAGCAGGTCGTCGATCAGCGCCGACATGCGCCGGGCCGAGGACACCATCACCTCGAGGTAGTGGCGCCCCTTGTCGTCCAGCCCCTCGCCGAGGTGGCGACCGAGCTTGTCGCCGAATCCGGCGATGTGGCGCAGCGGTGCGCGCAGGTCGTGCGAGACCGAATAGCTGAAGGCTTCCAGCTCCCGGTTCACGTCCGAGACCTGCTCGATCTTGCCTTCGAGCTGGCGGTTGAGTTCGCGGATCTGGCGGTCGCTGGCCTTCTGCACGCTGATGTCGCTGGCGGTGAGCAGGGCGACATCCTCGTGGATGTCGGGCAGCGGCATGCGCCGGGCGTTGATCACCATGGTGCGTTCGACGCCGTCGGCGGTGCGCTGCACCTGTTCGTGGTCCCACAGCTCGCGGCCGCGCGAGAGCACGTCCGCCAGCCGCCTCAGGATCGGCTCGTTGTCCCAGGCGCCGTCGCCGATATCCTTGAGCGACTCCCCGCGCGCGTCGTCCTTCACGCCATACAGCTCGGCGAACGCGACGTTGTGCATCACCACTTTCTGGTCGGCGTCGAGCAGGACGATCGGCTCGCGCACCGTGTCGAGCACGACCCCGGCGCGCGTACTGGCGCGCTGGGCGTCGCTCTCGGCGCGCAGGCGGTGCGACAGCTGGCGAGTGGCATACGCCAGCAGGCCGCCCAGCAGCAGCAGCTGCGCGGCCATCGCCGCCCAGGTGGCCAGCCGCGCGCGCCGGTCCACGCGCTCCGCGCGGGCCTGGCGAACGGCCAGCACGCCCTGCTCCGCGGTGATGATCTCCTCGATCAGGTCGTGGATGGGATAGCGCGCCACCATCGCGTCGATGTCGTTGGCGGTCGCTTCGGCCTCGGCATCGATGATGCGGTCGGCGTGCGCCTTGCGCAGCAGCACGTTGGTTTGCAGCGCGCCGATGCGCACCAGCTGCGCGTCGTCGTTGCGGGTCAGCTGCTGCAGCTCCTGCAGGGTGGGCAGGATCCGCGCCCGGCTGGCGAGAACGCGCTCGCGCAGCAGCGCGTTGTCCACGCCGGCGGCCAGCGACAGCGCGCCCGATTCCAGGCTGCGCATGTCCGCGGCCAGCCGGTGCACGGCGGCTTCGGTTTCGAGGCTGTGGGTCACCATCTGCCAGGCCCCGTCGATGTCCGCCGCGGCCTGGCGCAGCAGCAGGAACGGGGTGACCACGATCACCACCACCGCCAGGCCGATCGCGGGCAGGCGCCAGTTGGACAATGGTTGTGGAAGGGCGGAAGGAGGCATCGTGCAGGTTGGGGGCCGGTCGGGGCACGGGAACCCGGGACGCCGGCCTCGGCGCCTCACTCCCCTGCGATGGCGATCATTGCCGACACGATCCCGGAGGGCAAGCGGCCCGGGGCCGGCACGGACGCGTCAACGTCCGGCCGGAAAACCGCGAATACTGCCGATCTTCGCGTGCAGGCAGTGCGAAGACCCGCCGCGGCCCGCCCCGCCTCAGTCGTCGTCGCCTTCGAGCACCTTGCGCTGCATCGCCGCCAGGTAGGCGTCGGCTTCGGCGACGGAGGAGAAGATTTCGTCCAGCGGCACCGCCTTGACCAGGTCGAACACCTTCTGGATCTGCGGCTGCGGATTGACCACCAGCACCCGCCCGCCGCGCCCGGCCAGCGCCTTGCGCGCGCGGAAGATCGAGCGCACCCCGGCGCTGCTGATGTATTCGAGCGCGCGCAGGTCCAGCACCAGCGAACGCAGCGCCGGGACGTCGAGCAGCGGCGCCAGGGCCTGGTCGAGTTCGCCCGCGGTATGGGTGTCGAGGCGGCCGCCAAGGGCCACGCTCTGCACGTCGTTGCGCGCCGGTTCGGCATTGATGATCAGGTGGGACATGCGCAGCTCCTCAGCCGGTGTCGGCATTGATCCGCAGGGTGGCGCGCACGAGGTTGTGGCCGTCGTGGCGCCGGTAGTCGAGACTGTGCGCGAGCGCGCGCACCAGGTGCAGGCCGAGTCCGCCGACCGGACGCTGCCCGACCGGGGCCGCCAGGTCGGGCGCGGTCGCCGTGGTCGGATCGAACGCGGGGCCGTTGTCGTCCAGCTCCAGCAGCAGCCGTGCATCGTCCAGCTGCAGGCGCAGCCGCAGGCGCGTGTCCGCGCCGGCCTCGCCGTGGATGATCGCGTTGCAGGCCAGCTCCTCCACGATCAGGCGCGCATCGTGGATGCTTGCGCGGTCCACGCCGGCCGCGGCGAGCGTGGTCTCGACCGCCGCGGTGAGTTCGCCGATGCGCGCCGGGTCGCCGGGAATGCTCGTGTGCACGCTCGTGGCCTCCGGGTTGGTCCCGCTGGCGTCGCCGTCGTCGTTGGGAAGCGGGCCGGGCAGCGCGATGCGCGTGCGGCGGATCGCCAGCACCGTGATGTCGTCGGACTGCGCCGCGCCGTCGACGAAGTGTTGCACATCGTGCAACAGCCGCTCGCAGGTCCGCCCGGCGGACTCGCCGGGCCGCAGCGCCCGCCGCGGGCGTGCGTCGCCATAGGCGCGATCGCGCGCGTCGAAGGCCTCGGTCACGCCGTCGGTCCAGGCCACCAGGGTCGCGCCGTCGGGCAACACCACCTCGCGCACCGCCACCCGGTCGAACGGCTCGAAGCCCAGCGGCGGGCCGCCTTCCAGTTCCAGTGTCTCCACCGGTCCGTGCGCGTGCACCAGCACCGGCGCTTCGTGCCCGGCGCTGGCCAGCAGGCAGCGGCCGCTGGCGATGTCCAGCCGGCCGCACAGCACGGTGGCGAACATGCAGGTCTCGTTGCCTTCCACCAGCCGCCGCGAGGCGGCCGCAAGCACCGCGCCCGGCGAGGCGTGGCGCCGCGCCCGGCCTTCCAGCACCGCCGCGGTGCGGGCCATGAACAGCGCCGCCGGCACGCCCTTGTCGGACACGTCGCCGATCGCGAACCACAGCGCGCCGTCGTCGAGTTCGGCGAACTGGTAGAAATCGCCGCCCACCGCCTTGGCCGGTTCCAGCACCGCGCCCAGGTCCACGCGCACGCCGCCATGCTCGACCACGCGCGCGGCCGGCAGCATCGACCGCTGGATCTCGCGCGCGATCGCCAGCTCGCTATCCAGCTTCTGCTGCGCCACCGCCATCTGCTCGATCTCGCGCATCTGGCGCTTGATCGAGCCACGGGCGACGTTGAACGCGCGCGCCATCACTCCCACCTCGTCGCGCCGCCCGGTGTGCGGCAGCGGGTAGTCGAACTCGCCGTTGGCGAAATGGCGCGCCGAATCGGTCAGGTCCTCGATCGGCTGCAGCAGCCGCCCGGCGTAGCGCCGCACCAGCATCAGCGCCGGCAGCAGCACCAGCAGGCCGATCAGCGCCCCCCACAGCGCCACCGTGCGCAGCTGGCGCAGGATGAAGGTTTCCGAGGCCGACATGACGAAGGTCCAGCCGCTGTCGCCCACCGGCGCTGCGTGGGTGATGAAGCGCTCGCGGCTGACGGGATGGTGGTGCACGAACTCCACCGCGTGGCGCCCGGCCTGCGCCTGCGCCAGCGGCGCCAGGTCGGCGCGACCGTCGTGCTCGACCAGCGCGTCCAGCCGCCGGCGGCGCACCGCCGGATCCGGATGCGCCACCACCAGTCCCTCGGGCGAGAACAGCACCGGCTGCAGCCCGACCCCGTCCGGCATGTCCACCAGCAGCCCCTGCAGCAGCCGTGACACCGGCACGTCCAGGCTCACCATGCCCAACGCCGGCATCCGTTCGCTCTCGCCTGGCAGGCGCAGCGGCAGGTTGTAGGTGCTGAAGTCGACCCCCGCGGTGGCGGCATTGGCATAGGGTTCGGACCACCACGGCTGCGGCGAGGCCATCGTGCGCACGTACCAGGGCATGCTGCGGTAGTCGTAGCCCAGGTCCTGTACCGACCGTTCGACCAGGCCGCCGCCCTCGCGGCGAACGTACCAGGTGAAACCAGGATCGTCAGGCGCCAGTCGCCCCGGTTCGACCACGATCATCGCCCCGGCGATGTCCGGGTCGCCCGCCAGGCTGGCCAGCAGCAGCGAGCGCAGGTGCAGCGGTTCGGTGCCGATCCCGGTTGCGCCCGCCGCCAGGGTGCGGCCGCTGACCTGCACCGACTCAAGGATCGCCTCGACGTTGAGCGCGCCCTGGCGGGTAAGCGCGCGCGCCTCGATCCGCGCGTTCTGCACCGCGAGCATGCGTGCGCCGACGTAGAACGCCAGCGTCGTGGCCGCCACCAGCACCACGTTGAGCAGCGCCGACCACAGCGACGCCCGCGTGCGCAGGCTGTCGCGCCAGCGGGGGGCGTTGCGGTGCTGCGGCTCGCGTTCCATGCCCGGGGTCTCCTGCGGATGCCCGTGCCGCGATCATAGTCCCGGCGCGCCTGCGGCAGTGCGCCGGCGCATGGTGGCCCGGCCCGCACCGCTCCCGCGCCGGCCGGCCGACCCCGGCCCCCTGTTAGAATCGGGGGCTGAACTTTCCCCTGAACATCACGTGGCCAGCGGGCCGCGGCGGAGCATGGCGATGAACTGGCTGACCGATGTGCTGCACAACGACCCGGACCCCACCGAAACCCGGGAGTGGATCGAATCGCTCAAGGCGGTGATCGACCACAGCGGGCCCGAGCGCGCGCATCAGCTGCTGCAGGACATGGTCGAGCTGACCCGCCGCGCCGGCGCCCACCTGCCGTTCGCCCCGACCACCGAATACATCAACACCATCGCGCCCCACCTGGAGCCGAAGATCCCCGGCGACCAGACCCTGGAGTGGAAGATCCGCTCGATCATCCGCTGGAACGCGATGGCCATGGTGGTGCGCGCCAACCGCAAGCCCGGCGACCTTGGCGGCCACATCGCCAGCTTCGCCAGCTCGGCCACGCTGTATGACGTCGGCTTCAACCACTTCTTCCGTGGCGCCGACGGCGACCATCCTGGCGACCTCGTCGCCCCGCAGGGCCACAGCTCGCCGGGCATCTACGCGCGCGCCTTCCTCGAGGGCCGGATCAGCGAATCGCAGCTCGACAACTTCCGCATGGAAGTCGACGGCCGCGGCATCTCGTCCTACCCGCACCCCTGGCTGATGCCCGACTTCTGGCAGGTGCCCACGGTGTCGATGGGCCTGGGCCCGATCGCCGCGATCTACCAGGCGCGCAACTGGAAGTACCTCGAATCGCGCGGCCTGCTGCCCAAGTCCGACCGCAAGGTGTGGTGCTTCCTCGGCGACGGCGAAACCGACGAGCCCGAGAGCCTGGGCGCGCTGTCGATCGCCGGCCGCGAGGGCCTGGACAACCTGGTGTTCGTGGTCAGCTGCAACCTGCAGCGCCTGGACGGCCCGGTGCGCGGCAACGGCAAGATCATCCAGGAACTGGAAAGCCAGTTCCGCGGCGCCGGCTGGAACGTGGTCAAGACCATCTGGGGCAGCTACTGGGATCCGCTGCTGGCCAACGACAAGCAGGGCATCCTCAAGAAGCTGATGATGGAAACCGTCGACGGCGAATACCAGAACTGCAAGGCCTTCGGCGGCGCCTACACGCGCGAGCACTTCTTCGGCAAGTACCCGGAAACCGCCGCCATGGTGGCCAGCCTGTCCGACGAGGACATCTGGCGCCTCAACCGCGGCGGCCACGACCCGCACAAGGTCTACGCCGCCTACGACAAGGCGATGAAGACCAAGGGCATGCCCACCGTGATCCTGGCCAAGACGGTCAAGGGCTACGGCCTGGGCAGCGCCGGCGAGGCGCTCAACCCCACCCACAACACCAAGAAGCTCGACGACGACGCGGTGCGCGCGTTCCGCGACCGCTTCAAGATCCCGGTCGACGACGAGCAGCTCAAGGACGGCCAGATCCCGTTCTACCACCCGGGCGAGAAGTCCGACGAGGTGCAGTACCTGCTCGAGCGCCGCAACGCGCTGGGCGGCTTCGTGCCCAAGCGTCGCCGCAAGGCCGACGAGTCGCTCACCGCGCCCAAGCGCGAGGTGTTCGAACGGCTCACCAAGAGCACCGGCGAGCGGGAGATGTCCACCACCATGGCCTTCGTGCAGTCGCTCAACATCATCCTGCGCGACAAGCAGGTTGGCCCGCGCGTGGTGCCCATCGTCTGCGACGAGGCGCGCACCTTCGGCATGGAAGGCCTGTTCCGCCAGATCGGCATCTACGCGCCGGAAGGGCAGAAGTACAAGCCGGTCGACCGCGACCAGCTGATGTACTACCGCGAAGACGCCACCGGCCAGGTGCTGCAGGAAGGCATCACCGAGGCGGGCGCGTTCGCCTCCTGGATGGCCGCCGCCACCAGTTACAGCACCAACAATCTGCAGCTGATCCCGTTCTACATCTACTACTCCATGTTCGGCTTCCAGCGCGTGGGCGACGCCGCCTGGCAGGCGGCCGACATGCGCGCGCGCGGCTTCCTGCTCGGCGGCACCGCCGGGCGCACCACCCTCAACGGCGAGGGCCTGCAGCACGAGGACGGCCACAGCCACCTGCTGTCCGGCGCCATCCCCAACTGCCGCAGCTACGACCCGACCTTCGCCGGCGAAGTGGCGGTGATCGTGCAGCACGGCATGAAGCGCATGGTCGAGGACCAGGTGGACGAGTACTTCTACCTGACCCTGATGAACGAGAACTACAGCCACCCCGACCTTCCCGAGGGCGCGGCCGAGAACGTCATCAAGGGCATGTACCTGCTCAAGGACGCCGGCGCCAAGCTCAAGAAGGGCGAGGTGCGCGTGCAGCTGATGGGCAGCGGCACCATCCTGCGCGAGGCCATCGCCGCGGCCGAACTGCTGGACAAGGACTTCGGCGTCACCGCCGACATCTGGTCCTGCCCCAGCTTCACCGAACTGCGCCGCGACGGCTACGACGTCGAGCGCTGGAACCGCATGCACCCCGACTCCAAGCCCCGCAAGGCCCACGTCACCGAATGCCTGGAGTCCCGCCCCGCGGGCCCAGTGGTCGCCGCCTCGGACTACGTGCGCAACTTCACCGACCAGATCCGCGGCTTCATCCCGCGCACCTACACCGTCCTCGGCACCGACGGCTTCGGCCGCTCCGACACCCGCGCCAACCTGCGCCGCCACTTCGAGGTGGACCGCTACTACATCGCCCACGCGGCGATCGACGCGCTGGCGAAGGACGGGAAGATGACGGCGAAGGATGCGGCCCGGGCGATCAAGCTGTACAAGATTGATCAGGAGAAGCCGAATCCGTTGGGGGTGTGACCTGAAATCGCTGAGACAGAAGAACGGGCGGCCTTGAGCCGCCCGTTCTTCTCTTGGCTGCTAGAAAAAGTGAACATGACCCCCGTTACTCTGTCGCCCAAGCCCGGCCAATTAGATCTGCTCCACGCCCTTCCGCCTGCGCGCAGCCTCTAGGATGGCCGGCGGATTTGGTAGCCGCGGCTGTGAGGCGATTGGCCATCGTGCGGTGACAACAAGTTCACCGCACGCTGCAGTCAGCGATGAGATACGCGGAACCAGTAGCTCCTAGGCGGGCGCTTCTTGCAGCTCCATGGCGCTCTCCCCCCTGGTGGTGGGCACGTAGGCATGAGGTCGAAGGTCGCTCATCCTCGATCCAGGAGCCCCCTTCTTTTGGAGTGGGCTCTGACTCACTCATCGCTATCATCCTCTTCGCCACTCTTCTTCTCCACTGACGCAGCCCCACCTAGTGCGACATACCGCCGATCAGCGAGCCACTGCAATCGCTTCGCTTGCGTAAGCAAGACCCTGCGCAAGCCGCCTTGAACTTTTCGCTCCGATATTACCTGCGCCAATCTGGAGATAACTAGCGCACGTCGTGCAATACGGAAGTCGGGATGAGATCGGAGCCTATAAACCTCATCAGACACGATCCTCATCCTGAAGGACTTCGGTAGCTTCACGCTAACAGTTGGACGCGGCGGGTCCTTTTCATTGAGAACCGCCTTGAACTCACTCTTTTCGATCGCGCATTCGTAGACCAATGATTCGAGCGCATTCAAATGCGCCTTTGCCGACTCTTTCTCCGCCTTCGTCATGCTCCTCTGAAAACCGGGCAGAGGCCAAACTTCGATCTCATAGACTTCAAATGGATCTAGCACCGACATGGCCACGGCGTCTGTCCTTTGATTCGTCAGATGTCGTCGAATGCGCGTACGCAACTTCTCATTCGTCTGGCCGACGTAGATAGGCTCACCGTCATAGTCGAAGAATGCATAGACGCCCCAAGTGAAGTTTCCGACCTTACTTTCCACCCCCGTAGTGGGGTCTTTGAAAGCCGTGTCGAGGAAAGCCGACAAGTTCTTGCGAAGATCCTCGGTTTCAAATGACGGGACGTTGATGTTATCGGTAGTGATCTTTGCCGCGCTCAAGACTGAGCTCCCCGGTGGTACATCCGCCAAGGATAACGACTTGCAAATCAAACTGCGACGAAGTCTAGGCCGCTACCGCGATCTGCCGTTGAGGCAGGATCTTTTCAAGCAAATTGGTAGCAAGAAAGCGGACAACTGGCACAGCCACACCGTCTCCGGCCAAGTGGTAGGCCTCGTTGTAGTTGTCGGGCAACCGGTAAGAATCCGGCAACCCCATCAGTCTTGCCGCCTCGCGGGGGGACAGAAGCCGAGAACGAATTCGTCTCCCGTCAACAACGAGAATCGTTTGTCGACTCGAACCACCACCAGGTGTGCGCAGGCATCCAGCAACATCATCGAAACGAACCTCTGCTCGTTGAACGCCATTTCGCGTCCTGCGATACAGCGCACCCACCATCTTCTTCTTGCTCTTCTGCGCACTCTCAACTTTTGAACGGTTGAGGGGGGTCATCATGTCAAGCAGTTTCTTCGTCTCTTCAGGCGTATGCCATTTAACACCTTGAGGCTCATCTTCTACGAGGTCTGCAAACGTCGTAAGACGCGGCGCTGGAGAGGGCAGATTCCACCAGACCCATTTGGATTTCGCACGTCCAGACAAATCCTTGTGAGCATTCACCAAGGCATCGTTATGCCACGGCAACTGCGGTTGGGACGCACGAAGATGGGGTGGAACTTCAATGTCTCCGGCCACGCCGATGAAGAACAGGCGAGGTCTCGACTGCGGAAGGAAGCGCACTGCATCTATTACTACAGCACCGAAGCGATAATCCGCTCCAGATAAGGCGGACGAGATCGCAGAGAAGTCGCGCCCCCCGTGTGAAGTGAGTGCTCCGCAAACGTTCTCCAGGACCACGAGCTTTGGCGCACGGTTCTCCTTAGCGAGCTTTCGCACCAGTTCCCAGAACGGCCAAAACGTCCCCGACCGGTTGCCGTCAAGGCCGGCTCCTGCCCCAGCAAGCGACAGGTCCTGGCAAGGAAATGACGCCCACACCAAGTCTGGCCAACCTGGAAGATCCTCGGCTCTAATCTTCGCTACATCGCCGACATGCAATTCGTCCGAACCCCAATTAGCTGCGTAAATCGCCGCCTTCTTGGGGTCGAAGTCATTGGCAAACGCGCAGTCCCAACCCTCGCCCAAGCCTGCACGCGCCATCCCACCGCCAGCGAAGAACTCAAAAAATTTGTGCACGGGCTTGTATTTTCCTATTTGACTCTTCGCCCACTGCCCGCTGCTAACGGTGCTTCAAGCAGCGGCCACTGATCTCGTATGTATTGTTCTGCCGCATCGCGGACCACCCAGGCCAGCGACACCTTCTTCTCTCTAGCGAGCCCTTCGAGGGTTTCGTACAGATCAGCAGGAAAACTGACCGAGAGCCGCGTGCTCCTCAGCCCCACGTCGCGTTCTGTTGTCGATTTGCTGACCATCTGGCGCGTCCGGAAAGGATGCACCACATTACACCACTATGGTGCATCTGAGAACGGGGGGCAGCTCGACTCGATTAGATCAAGGTAGATTCTCAGAAGGTAAGACCGTCGACCAAGCCGAACAACGGGGTCAGCATTTCGCGGCCCGGGGCAATAGGACAGAACGAACTGCTCCCGGCTCCGGGTAGGTCGTTTACCCCTTGTCCGTCATGGCCAGGCCGAAGGAATAGGACGGGTTGATGACGCGTAAGCTCCCCCGTCAAGCCGGGAAATGGGGTCGGGTTCATTATCTACAGGCAGGATCCATCCGACGTCCCCCCGGTTTTGAGTAGCACGGCGATCTGGAGTCCAATTCCCCAGGTGGGGAAATGGTGTCAGGGGGAAATGGTGTCAGGGACATTTTTCCGGGGAGTCAGCTCCGCCCTCGGTGGTGAAAGGAGGAGTCCGGCCGTCACGCGTAATCATTGATCCATGAGCCGATCAGCGCGACGTGGGATCAGCCTGCCAACTGCGCTAGGAAGGTCGTCGCATCCAGCTGGCAATGGGATTCGATGGCGCCGGGCAGGTTGAACAGGCGAGGGCGTTTGCGGAAGTCGAACACGCGGTAGAGCTGGTAGCGCTCGGCGTCCGCGTTGGAGCGCGCCAGTTCGTTGCGTGACACAAAGAATGGTGTGAGTTCTCCGAAGGCCGTGGTCTTGACCTCGATCAGGCGTTCGCGGCCGTCCCTCTCGAAGGACAGTACATCGAAGCCCAGGCCGTCGCCCTGCGTTTCGGAGACCTGCTCGACACGCTCGGCCAGCACCTTGCAGCCGGCGGCGTGCAGGCGCTGCGCCTCCAGCTCCATGACGAACAGTTCGCCTGCCCTGCCCAGGGAGCGGTTGTGCGACTCTCGGGCCAGGTAGTCGCGGCGCGCGGGGGAGAAGCGCGGCGCATACTGTGGCGGTGCCTCCTTCAGGCGTTTGGGCTTCGGCTTGGGGATCCAGACCTGCTCGTCGACTACAGCTTCCGCGATGGCTGCCGGCCGCGTCACCGCGTGCTCGGCCGCTACCTGCAGCGCTGGCCTGTGGCCCAGTTGCGCTTCCACGACCTCAAGCAGTAGCAACTGGTAGTTCTCCAGGGCCTTGTACCCACTGACGGTGGGCCACTGCAGTTCCTGCATCACCGCGCTGATGTTGCGGAACTTGTACTCCACTGACGCCTTGCTGCGCCCGTCGAGCTTCTGCATCAAGCCCTGGATGCGCGCGGACTTGTTGAACTGCTGGCCATTGAGTTCCAACTCCAGCATGTGCAGGTAGTCCGCGACGCACGCTTCCACTTCCAGCCGTGACCAGTCCTCGCCCGTCGCCATGCGGCGCCACCCCTGGAGATCCCCGTCCAGGTTACCCCGAACCTGGGAGCTTGAGGGCCAGGTCCTAGTCGAGATCCGACGTGCGGAAATGGTGTCAGGGACATTTGTTCGGGTTGCTGTCTGAGGCAGTGGGCCGGGCTTTGAATCGGAATCGGAGGCGGAGCCCGCAGGCCCCGCTCCCCGATGCTGGATTCAGCCGTTGCCGACGATGTCCGGCCGATCCTGGCCCAGCCACTTGTAGAGCATGCCGCCGAGCACGCCGCCGATGATCGGCGCCAGCCAGAACAGCCACAGCTGCGCCACCTGCGCGCCGCCGACGAAGACCGCCACGCCGGTCGAGCGCGCGGGGTTCACCGAGGTGTTGGTGACCGGGATGCTGATCAGGTGGATCAGGGTCAGGGCCAGGCCGATCGCGATGGGCGCGAATCCTGCCGGTGCGCGCTGATGGGTGGCGCCCATGATCACGGCCAGGAAGAAGGCGGTCAGTACCACTTCGCACAGGAACGCGGCCGCCATCGAATAGCCGCCCGGCGACAGGTCGCCGAAGCCGTTGGTCGCGAAGGCGCCGGCGCTGCCGGCGTCGATCGCGAAGGCGGGGCTGCCGCTGGCGATCTGGAGCAGGATGAAGGCCGCTGCCACCGCGCCCAGCGTCTGCGCGACGATGTAGGGCAGCAGGTCCCTGGCCGGGAAGCGTCCGCCAGCCCACAGCCCGACGCTCACCGCAGGATTGAAGTGCGCGCCCGAGATGTGCCCGAGGGCGTAGGCGCCGGTGAGCACGGTGAGGCCGAAGGCCAGCGCCACGCCGACGAAGCCGATGCCCATCGGATTGCCGGCGCCGCCGAAGCTGGCCGCCAGTACGGCACTGCCGCATCCTCCCAGGACAAGCCAGAACGTGCCGACGAATTCGGCCGCGAGCTTCTTGATCATGTTGACTTCCCCCGATGCGTGGATGGGCGGAACGTGCGTAACGCTAGGACAAGGCGCGCGCCGCTGCGTTAAGAATTCGCTGCGGGGAACGGGGTCAGGTCTGCTTCCCTGGAAAAGCTCTGAACAACTGTCATTTCGAGCGCAGCGAGAAATCTATGTAGTTGATTTCTCAAGATTCCTCACTGCGTTCGGAATGACAATATCGCTTTGTTCAGAGGATCCCTGGCCATGCGCCGGCAGGTGTCGGCGAAGCCTCAGTCGACGAGTCCCACGGCAGCCACGGCGTGCGTCCGCATCGCCTCCAGTTCGTCCTCGTCCAACAGCTGCCCGAGCAGTTCCAGCTGGAGCTCGAGGCCGTCCCCGGTCCATGCCACTGCACCGGTCGCACGGTCCTGGCGACCCCAGGCCGGGATCGGGGCGATGCTGAGCGCGCGGCGCACTTCGGCGAGCAGCCCGGCGCGGCCGCTGGCCGCTTCCAGGTATTCGTCCAGCCCGCTTTCCTCCAGCCAGGCGCCGACCTGTTCCTCGCCGTGCTGTCCGCAGCAATGGGTGAGCCGGGCCACGACCAGGGCGATGGTGTCGTCGTTCCAGCCGTGGGCCTGGACGATGGCGTCCAGCTCGTCAGCCTGGAGCACCTCGTGGTCGAGATCGCATTCGCGCAGGTAGTCGAGGTAGGCAGGGATCCGGTCCCGCGACTGCAGCGCCAGCGCGGTCGCGCCGGCCGCGCCGGTGGGAGTTTCTTCATCGGCCCAGGGGCGGTGCCCGCCGGCCCCCTGGGCGGTGGCCCGCACCAGTGCGTGGATACGCTCGTGCAGCGCGGGAAACGCGGCCGCCTGCTGGTAGATCGCGTGCTCGAGCGCGGCCAGTTCCCCGTCCGCGACCAGGGCGAACGTCCAATGAGGGACCGGTGCATCGGCGCGCAGCGGGGTGCTCTCCAGATGGGCCAGCACGCTGTCGAGGATGGCCGTGCAGGCGGCTTCGCCCAGTGCGTCCACGTCCGCGGCTTCGACTTGCCCGACCACCACGTTTGGCGACGACCCGACATCGACCTCGTGGCCACTGAAAATCCTGACTTCCATGCTGCCTCCTGACGAAATGGCCGACGAGCTTAGGCAAAGCGGTGCACGCTGGATAGGACTGGACATCTGCCGCGTGATCAGGCGGCGCCGGTCGGGGCAGGTCGGCGGTGTGGCGATCGCGCGGCGTACGGGGAAATGGTGTCAGGGGCATTTCTTCCAGAGGGCAGGCCGCTCGCGGCTGCTGTCACGGCCAGCTTCGCGCCGCTGGCGTATCGTGCCGGTCGTCTCCAGTCGAGTGACCTGCCATGACCACCCCCTACCGCGCCTGGGCCGCCCCCAAAGCCGGCGCCCCGCTGGAACCGTTCGAGTACGACCCCGGTCCGCTGGGCGCCGAGGAGGTCGAGATCACGGTCGAGCACTGCGGCCTCTGCCATTCCGACCTGTCGATGCTGGACAACGAGTGGGGCTTCACCGCCTATCCGTTCGTGCCCGGCCACGAGGCGGTGGGGCGGGTGACGGCACTGGGCGAGCACGCCAAGGGCGTGGCGCTGGGCCAGCGCGTTGGCCTGGGCTGGAACGCGCGCAGCTGCCTGCATTGCGATGCCTGCCTGGCCGGCGAGCAGCATCTGTGCCGCCAGGTGCAGGCCACCATCGGCGGGCGCCACGGCGCCTTTGCCGAGAAGGTGCGCGCGCACTGGGTATGGGTGTCGCCCTTGCCCGACGGCCTGGACGCGGCCGAGTCCGGTCCGCTGCTGTGCGGCGGCATCACCGTGTTCGCGCCGCTGCGCGAGCTGGGCATCCCGCCCACCGCGCGGGTGGGCGTGATCGGCATCGGTGGACTGGGGCACATGGCGCTGAAGTTCTGCCGGGCCTGGGGCTGCGAGGTCACCGCGTTCACCACCAGCGCCTCCAAGGAGGAGGAGGCGCGCGCGTTTGGGGCGCATCGCGTGGTCACCACCGGCGATGCCGCGGCGCTGAAGCAGCTGGCCGGCACGTTCGACCTGATCATCGACACGGTCAACGCCTCGCTGGACTGGCCCGGCCTGCTGGGCGCGCTGGCGCCGAAGGGGCGGCTGCACGTGGTCGGCGTGCCGCTGGAGCCGATCGCGGTCCCGGCGTTCGGGCTGATCGGCGGCCAGAAGTCGCTGTCCGGCTCGCCCACGGGCTCGCGCGGTGCGATCGACAGCATGCTCGGCTTCGCGGCCCGCCACGGGGTGGCGCCGCAAACCGAGCACTTCCCGATGAGCCGCGTCAACGAGGCGCTGGATCATCTTCGAGCCGGAAAGGCCCGCTACCGGATCGTGCTGGACGCCGACTTCTGAGGAAGGCGATATGCGCCGGCGCGCGGGCAGCCGCTCGCGGGCCGTGATGGCATCGCCACGGCGAGGCCCGTAGTCTGCAGCCTGCTACCCGCCGCGGCGCCCCATGCAGACCGACCAGATCCTGATCCTCGTCATCCTGGCCGCCACGGTCGGGCTGTTCCTGTGGGGACGCTGGCGGCACGACATGGTCGCAGCTGCGGCGCTGCTGGCCTGCGTGGGTGTCGGCCTGGTGCGCCCGGAGGCGGCATTCGCCGGCTTCGGGCATCCGGCGGTGGTCACGGTGGCCTGCGTGCTGGTGCTCAGTCGGGGGCTGCAGACGTCCGGCGCGGTCGATGCGCTCACCCGCAAGGCCCTGCCCGGCAACGCAGGGCCGATGCTCTCGGTCGCCGCGTTGACGGGGCTGGCGGCGTTGCTGTCGGCCTTCATGAACAATGTCGGCGCGCTGGCGCTGCTCATGCCGGTTGCCGTGCAGATGGCGCGCAAGCAGGATCTCGCGCCCGGGCAGGTGCTGATGCCGCTGGCGTTCGGCTCGATCCTCGGTGGCATGACCACGTTGATCGGCACGCCGCCAAACCTCATCGTGGCGGGATTCCGCACCGGGGAAGCCGGAGCGGAGCCGTTCGCGATGTTCGATTACACGCCGGTGGGTGCGGCGGTCGCGGTCGCGGGCGTGCTGCTGATCGTGCTTGGCGGCTGGAAGCTGGTGCCGGTCCGGCGCGAGGCGGCGGTGGAGGGCTTCGATCCGGGGGCCTACCTCACCGAGCTGCGCATCCCGGAAGGAGCCAGTGCGGTCGGCAAGTCGGTTGGCGAGATCGAGGCCGTGCTGGAGAAGCACGACGCGCAGGTGGTGGGCATGGTGCATGCGCAGTTGCGCGTGTACGCGCCGCATCCGTCGCGGGTGGTGCTGGCCGGCGACGTGCTGGTGGTGGAGGTCGATGCGGACGCGCTGTCCGATGTGCTGTCCAGCCTGGGCGCGAAGCTCGAGGAGGACGTGCGCGACGACGACGCGGAAGATGGCCGTGAGGGTGGGGCCGATGGCGTCCCGACGCAGGATTCCGGCGCGGCGCCGATGCGGACGGGGGCGGGCACGGCTGCGGCAGGTCAGGCCGACGCCCGGGATGCCGATACCGACGGGCGTGGAGGCCGTGGCGACGAAGGCGGCGAGGACCCGGATGGCGATGACGACGCCGAAGCGGAGGCCGCGGCCCGGCGCGACGCCGCGCGCACGCCGCATGCCGACATCGTGCTGCAGGAAATCGCGGTGCTGCCGAACTCCGGGCTGGCGGGGCGGTCGGCAAGGGGGCTGGGACTGCGCTCGCGCTACAGCATCAACGTGCTGGCGATCTCACGCGCCGGCCACCGCTCGCGCCGCCGGTTGCGCTCGCAGCTGTTCGAGGAAGGCGACCTGCTGCTGGTGCAGGGCACCCAGGCGTCGATCTCCGAATTCGCCTCCGAGTTCGGCGGCGTGCCGCTGGCCGAGCGCTCGCTGCGCATTCCCGACAAGCGCAAGGCGATCACTGCGGCGCTGATCCTCGTCCTGGCGATCCTGGTCGCGGCGCTGGGGCTGGTGCCTGCGGCCGTTTCGTTCGCACTGGGCGTGGTCGTGTCGATGGCGCTGCGCACCGTGCCGCCGCGCGAGGTCTACACCGCCATCGACTGGCCGGTGGTCGTGCTGCTGGCGGCGTTGATCCCCGTCGCCGGAGCGATGGAATCGACCGGCACCGCCGACCTGATCGCCCGGGTATTGTTCGAGTCGGTGGCCCAGGGCCATCCCGTGGTGGGGCTGGCCCTCATCCTGGTGGTCACGATGACGCTGTCGGACCTGATGAACAACGCCGCGACCGCGGCGGTCATGTGCCCGATCGCCATCGGTGCGGCAGCAACGCTCGGCGTGAGCGCGGATCCCTACCTGATGGCGGTCGCGGTGGGCGCATCGTGCGCGTTCCTCACCCCGATCGGACACCAGAACAACACCCTGATCCTGGGTCCGGGCGGATTCCGCTTCGGCGACTACTGGCGGCTGGGCCTGCCGGTGCAACTTGTGGTGCTGGCGGTGGCGATCCCGATGATCCTGCTGGTCTGGCCGCTCTGAGGAGCGAAGCCGGGACGGAGGTGGCGCGCCGTTCGCAGGCAGGGCCCGCGCGGCATCGCTGACCCCGGACACCGTGCCGGCCGCTACGATGGGCGGTACGCACGGCCGGATCGCGGCTGCGCACTGTTGACCGGGAGAGACTGGATGCGAATGGTGGCCGCGCCCCTGGTGGGCCTGATGCTGGCGGGTGCGATTGCAGGCGACAGCGCCGCGGCGCGCGGGGGCGTGGAGGCCTGCGCGGACCTCGTGGGCTTTCGGGACCAGCGCCTGGGCCTGGAAGTGACCGGGGCCGAACGGGTGCCTGCCGCCGCGCCGGACACGGTGCGCGCGCAACCCTACCTGCCGCCGATCCCGGTCGCGCTGCCCGCGTACTGCAAGGTGTCCGGCCGCATCGGCGACCGCATCGGTGCCGGTGGCGTGCGCTATGGCATCGGGTTCGAGCTGGCGCTGCCGCACGACTGGAACGGCCGCTTCCTGTTCCAGGGCGGTGGCGGACTGAACGGATCGATCGCACCGCCGCTGGGCACCACCGGAGCGGGCGATGCGCCTGCGCTGGCGCGCGGCTTTGCCGTGGTGTCAACCGACAGCGGCCACGAGGGCGAGGGCTTCGATGCGTCCTTCATGCAGGACCAGCGCGCCGCGCTGGACTTCGCCCACGCCTCGGTGGAGACCACCACGCGGGCGGCGCGGCTGCTGATCGAACGCCACTACGGTCGCGCGCCGCGACATTCCTACATCGCCGGCTGCTCCACCGGCGGCCGCGAAACCATGCTGGCCACGCAGCGCCATCCGGAGCTGTTCGACGGCGCGCTGGTGGCCGCGCCGGCCATGCGCACCGGCTATTCGAACCTGGCCCTGGCCCACGCCCGCGCCAGCTTCGCCAAGGCCGCGCCGCGCGATGCCGACGGAGCGCCGCAGCTGTCGCGCACGTTCTCGGCCGCCGACAAGGCGCTGATCCACCGCGGACTGCTGGCCCAGTGCGATGCGCTGGACGGTCTGGCCGACGGGGTGATCGAGAACGTGGCGGCCTGCCGCTTCCAGCCGACGCGCCTGCAGTGCAGCGCCGGCCGGGACCGCGAGTGCCTGTCGGCGGCGCAGGTGACCGCACTGACCGAGGCGTTCAAGGCGCCGCGCGATGCAGCGGGTGCGCCGCTGTACGTGGACTTTCCCTACGATACCGGCATCGTCTCCGAAGGCGCCGGCATCCCGGGCTTCCTGCCCGCGGACGGGCCGGACATCCTGGCCGCCGTGATGCCGGCGGCGGACGGCTTCGACGTGGATGCGCAGGCGCGCAAGGTCCGCGCCGACGCGGTGCAGATGCTCACCGACACCAACGTCTGGACCAACCTCGGCACCTTCCTCGGCCGCGGCGGCAAGGTGATCTACTACCACGGCGTCAGCGATCCGTGGTTCTCGGCCTGGGACACGCTGGACTACTACAAGCGCGCCGCGGCGGCCAACGGGCGAGAGGCCTGGGACGATGCCAGCCGCTTCTACTTCGTGCCCGGCATGGGCCACTGCGGCGGCGGCACGTCGCGCGACCAGTTCGACCTGCTCACGCCGCTGGTACAGTGGGTCGAGCAGGGCCAGCCGCCGGGGCGCGTGCTCGCGAAGGGCGCCGCGGTGGATGGCGAGCGCCCGCTGTGCCCGTATCCGACCCATGCGCACTACGAGGGTGGCGATGTGGCGGCGGCGGACAGCTACGTGTGCAGGGCAGCCGAGTAGGGCAACTTCCATCGCTCCCGCGGCCTTCAACGGACGCATGGCTGGTCAAGCGGGTATGACGGGATTCTGTTCTTCAGAAGCGTACGTCCGTGGATGACCAGTCCTGTGGACTGTTGGAGAGCGCCCGCCCTGTCATTTCGACCGAAGGGAGAAATCTGGCCTTGGGCGCGGGGAGAAAGCGGATTGACCAGCCTCCGGCTGTTATGAAGCGTTTCTCCCTTCGGTCGAAATGACAGTTTTTAGACCCTGTTCGGGCAGTAGTGCGCTTCTGCGGGGATGACGGCGGAAGCGGATTGCCGGGAACTTCCCTGGCGGAGCCCGATTGCGGTGTCGTGCACTGAAGGCCGCGCGGGCGCGCCCGCACCCTCGACGGCATCAGTCTGGCCCGCCCGATCTCGATGCGCGACGTGCGCACCGATCCCGTGGTCATCGCGTTCTATCGCGAGCTGGGAATCGACCGCTGAACTGCCGCATCGCCTGCTCGTAAGCGGCGTTGATTTCCGCGGTGCGCTCGCCGGCGAGGGCGCGGATCTCGTCGGCCATCATCGCCACGCGGTCGGGATGGTATTCGGAGATGCGGCGCCGGTAGGCGGCGGTGACCTGGGCTTCGTCCGCGTCCTCGGCCACGCCCAGCACTTCGGTCCAGTGCCGCGCGCCGATGTCGATGACGTGCGGCAGGTTCGCGTCGTCCGCCTGGTCCTGCGGCGCATCGGACGAGGGCCGGGGCGAGGACAGGAACACGTTGACCAGCCAGTAGCCGATCGCTAGTCCGCTGGCGCCGACCAGGATTTCAAGCAGGCTCATGCCAGCAGGCCCGCAACGCGCGCGCGCGCGGCGGCGAGACCGGCGACGCGCCCGTCGGCGTTCTCGTCGGCCTGGGCGAACAGGTCCAGGCGCGCCTCGATCGACGCCTGCAGCTGCAGGCGTTCGTGTTCGGGCAGGTGGGCGGCGGCAAACGCGATCGGGTCGCCGTGGAAGCCGCGCAGCGCGCACAGCCTGCGATACAGGTTGATCGCATGCGGCGGGCACAGCAGCGATTCGAGCGCCAGCCCGCCCAGCTGGCGCCGGGACAGGCCGAGTGCGGCGTGGCGCAGCGCCAGCCAGGCGGACATGGCCACGATCAGCAGCCAGGTCGCGAGCAGCGCGGCCAGCAGTTGCACAGGGTCGCGCGAACCCAGCAGCAGCCACGGCATCACGCCGAGCAGGATCGCGCAGGTCAGCACGCAGCCGATGCGCACCGGCCACAGCGTGCGCTCGAACCGGGCCAGCGCCGCCGGCGTGTCGACGGGCGCGGCATCGGCGTGCAGCCAGCTTGCGCGCAGCCGCGTGCGCATCGGCAGCAGCGGGGCGGGCAGGGACAGGAAGCGTCCGCGCAGCTCGAGCGCCGAGCCGGTGGACACGCGCCAGCGCCGGCCGCCGCCTTCGACCAGCACCTCGTCGAAGTGCAGCAGCTGCGCCGAGTCCTGCAGGTACAGCGCGAACAGCGCCACGACCAGCAGGACTTCGGCCTCCAGCACGTTCACTCGCCCGCCGGATCCTTGCGGCCACCGCCGAAGAATTTGCGGATCGCGACCCCGACCCCGACCACGCCCACCAGCAGCAGCTTCCAGAACTTGGCGATGGCCACGCCGATCGCGGCGAACCAGCCCTTCTTCGACGCGACCGCGGCAGCGCCGCCGGTGATCAGCGCGGCCAGCCCGATCTCGGCCACGTGGTCGCCGGGCCGGAACTCGCCATAGCCTTCGCCCGCGACGTAGGCATAGCCCGGCACCAGGCCCTTGAAGTCCGCGATCGCGGGCTGCAGGGTTTCGGGATCGGCGGCCACGGTCACTTCCATCACGCCGCGCCGTCCGAGCAGGCGGGTGTTGTAGTTGACCACCTGCGAACCCGAGGACTCGCTTTCCAGCAGGATCGCCCAGGCCAGCGCCCGGATCTGCTGGTCGTACTGCGGTTCGGACGACCATCCCACCAGCTTGAGCGTGTCCCAGCCGCGGCTGCGGCGCTCCTCGTTCCCGTGTTCGAGGCCGTCGCGGATGCTTGACAGCACCTCGTCGGCATCGAGCGTCTCGTCGTCCTTGACGTAGCCGATATCGCTGAAGCTGAAGAACGCGATCCAGTCCAGGTCGTCCGGCGCGATCACGTACTCGTCGACCGCCGTGGGCGGGTTCTCCAGCAGTTCGTTGAAGCGCCGGGTCGCGGCCGCATCGAGGAAGGCGTAGCCCTCGGGCACCTTGATCGTGGCGCGATCGCCGATCCTGCCGACGGTCGGGCCGTGCTGCCAGGGCAGCTGCGAAACGGGATCGGATTCGTCCTGGGCGATGGCCGGTGCCATCGGCAACAGGCAGGCCGCAACGGCCATGCAGAGCGCAAGCATGAGGCGCGTCATTCTGGTGTCCTTGGTTTGTCTGGCGATCCCGGCTCCCCGACCGTCCGCCCGTTTCCCCCGGCGGCTGCGGCGCCTCCGGGCCGGATCCATCCGGAGCGCGTCCGGATCATAGCAGCGGGCCACGGGGGGCAGGGCGGCCGTCAGTCGGGACGCACGGCGGCGCATCGCCGCGATGCAGGCCGCGGCAAAACGCGGTCAGGTCATCGCAACAGGCGCGGTCCTACAATGCGGCCCCCAGTCGTGCACAGGAACCCACGTGGCCAGCTATCTGATCACCGGCGCCAACCGCGGAATCGGCCTGTCGCTGACGCAGCAGCTTTGCGCGCGCGGAGACGAAGTCGTCGCGGTCTGCCGCGAGGCCAGCCCCGCGCTGTCCGCCACCGGCGCGCAGGTGGTCGATGGCGTGGACGTGGCCGATGCGCGCGCGGTCGCGGCGCTGCCGGCGCGGCTTGGCGACCGCCGGATCGACGGACTGGTCCTCAACGCCGGCATCTTCACCAACGAACGCCTGGACGCGCTGGACGCGGACGCGTTCGCGCGCATCCAGCGCCAGTTCGAAGTCAATGCGCTTGGCCCGCTGCGCGTGGCCGCGGCGCTGCAGCATCTGCTCGCGCCGGCGGCGAAGATCGGCATCGTCACCAGCCGCATGGGCTCGGTGGCCGACAACGGCTCGGGCGCGTACTACGGCTACCGCGCGTCGAAGGCGGCGGTGAACGCCATCGGCAAGTCGCTTGCCGTCGACCTCGCGCCGCGCGGTATCGCGGTGGTGCTGCTGCATCCCGGACGGGTGGCCACCGACATGCTTGGCGGACAGGGCGACATCGGCCCGGACGAAGCCGCGGCCAACCTCATCGCGCGCATCGACGCGCTCACCCTGCACGACAGCGGCAGCTTCCTGCATGCGAACGGAACGCCGCTGCCCTGGTAGCGCGCCGGTACGCCGCCGGCGTCGCTGCTCCAGGAGCAAGCTTCAGCCGCGATCCCCGGCGGCGCGCACGAATCCCGCGCTCCGCGACACCTGCGGCTCAGGGCTCGCCGAATCCGCGGCTTGAATGCGAGGCGCTGCGCTGCGCGGGCGCCATGTCGATCCGTTCGCCGACCAGCACGGGGTCGCCGTGCGGCGCGGTGCCGGTACCGTCGTCGGCCAGCGGTTCGAGGTCGCGATTCGCCTGGTGCTGCTGCCAGGCCCGGTAGGCGACGAAGCCCAGGGCACCGGCCGCGAGCAGTTTGAGGATCGACATGGCCACTCCTGCGGGGAAAGCGGAGCTGCGAGCGTGGACCAGGCGCGGTGATCCGGGCGTGACCGCGGACAGTCCGGCCGCGCATGGGCCTTTCCCCGCGATTGGCGTTAGGATGCGGCCAGGAGCGGTGAGCGTTTGCGTTTGCGGCGTCGGGGCGTTACCGGAAGCGGCAGGATTCCTGCGGGCTTGAACCGTCGCCCCGCGCCATGTCGCCGCCCACCCACGCCATGAAGGCGGGAGGTGCGAAATGGACGACGATGTTCGCATCAAACTGCGTCGCGAGGCCGGCGGACGGCTGCATGCGCACGTCACCGGGGCGAACACGCTGGCCAATACCCTGGCCTACTGGCGCGCGATCGCCGATGCGCAGCAGGCGCAGCCGGCGCGCGAACTGCTGCTGATCGACGAACTGGAGGGGCCGCCGCTCGGCGCCGGGGAGTGGCGCGTGCTGGTGCAGGAAGTCGGCCCGCGCCTCGGCGCGCTGCGCATCGCCCACGTCAAGCCGGGTGGGCTGGACACGGTGGAGCACTGCGTGCTGATGGCGATCGAATCGGGCTTGCAGGCGCAGGTCTTCATCGACCGCAAGCACGCCAGCCTGTGGCTGAGCTACGGCGAGGACGCGCCGGCCGATTGAGTCGGATTCGCGTTCGGACGCGTGGAACAACCGTCATCCCGACTGCAGACTGTCATCTCGACCGCAGAGTTGTCATCTCGACCGAAGGGAGAAACGCTTCACAACAGCCGGAGGCTGGTCAATCCGCCTTTCCACGGATCCCTCGCCTGCGGCTCGGGATGACAGCCTGAAACATCGATGCGAATCCGTATGAGTCGAGAGCGCGTCGACAGCCTCAGCCACCCGGCGACAGCGGGCCCGAGCCGTTGCGTCGCCGCGCCGTGCCGCCGCCGCCATCGCCGCCCTGGCCCTGCTTCCAGTGCCGCAGCAGCTCGCGCAGCGCTTCGGGTTTGGCCTGCGAAGCGGCGTTGCCGGCCTGGTTGCGCGTGTTCTCGCCGTGGCAGCCGCTGCAGGTGCGAATCTCGCCCGGCTGCATCGTCACCCACACCCGCTCGCGCACGACCGCTTCGCCGTTGGCGTCGGTGGTCTGCCAGGTCAGGGCCTGGCTGGCCGGCACGAAGGCGGCCGAGGACCCGTCGCTGGCGATGGTCACGCTGCCCGCCGGCCCGGAATGCGCCGGGTTGCCCTGCACCGACATCGGCTGCGCCAGCACCCGGCGCCCGCTCTTGAACTTGGTGTAGGCGCGTACCTGGTTGCCCTGGAACACCTGGAAGTGCGAGATGTTGTAGAGCTGGCCGCTGCCGTTGACGGTCTTGATCCCGCCCGGCACCTGCAGGTTGAACGGCTGCTGGCGGTCGGCGCGGTCGCGGCTGGTCTGGTTGCGCACCACCACCAGGGCGAGATTGCGGGCCTTCATCCACTCGCGCAGGCTGGCTTCGCCCACCATCTCCTCGGACAGCACGGCGCGTTCGGGCGCGGCCAGCGGCGTGGTGGGCGCCGGCGGCGCCGTGCGCGCCACCACCTCCACCGCCTCGATTTCCCACAGCAGGCCGCTGTAGGAGCGCGACTGGTCGGGCGTCCACCAGGACACCGACTTGCTGATGCCGCCGCCGGTCAGCGGATCGCCGGCCGCCAGCTGCCCGCTGGCGTTGGTCTCCAGCTGGCGCAGGCGCAGTTCGATCCCGCGCTGGAAATTCGAGCTGGGCGTGTAGCTGGCCACGAAGTGGCCGGAGGCCGTCGGCAAGGGGTTGCGGTAGCGGCCGCCGCTGGCCGAGACCTGGCTGATGGTCATCTGGTCGGCGGTGAGGCTGGGCGCGCCGGTCACACGCACGATCCGGCCCGAGGTGCCTTCGTCGAACTCGTTGGCGTGGATGGCGTAGAAGATGCCCGGGTTGCGCGGATCCTCGCGCAGGTTGAACAGGCCCGAGTCGATGTCGATCTCGGTGCGGTTGGCGAACAGCGAGGTGTTGACCGTATCGGCCAGCGCCCGGTCGCCCGCGAACGAACGCGGCAGGTAGCGGAACGACATCTCGTGGCGGCCGATGTGGTTGAGGCTCAGCTCCTCGGTGCCGTCCTGGTTCATCTGCCAGGGTGTGAACAGGTTGTAGGTGAAGCCGTTGACCTGGCCATAGGCGCTGCCCATGCCGGTGCGCGATTCGGGGAAACTCTCGCCGCGGTCCGACAGGCGCGCGGCGTTCGCGGCCTCGCTGGCATAGTTGACCGGACCGTAGGTGGTCGCGTTCTGCTGGTCGCGCTGCAGGTGGTCCCAGCGGGTGAAGATCACCCGGCCATGGCTGTCGATGGTCGGCGAGAACGCGCCGCTGGGCGCGTGGTTGAGCACCCGCAGCGCGCCGGACGACGGGTCGAGGCTGAAGATGCCGGTGACCGTGGGCGTGCTCTCGTACTCGTCGAGCTGCGGATACAGGTGCGCCTGTCCGTTGCGCGGCCGGTCGGAGGTGAACAGGATCCGGTCGTCGCTGGCATAGATCGGCGAGATGTTGTTGTAGCCGGTGGGCTGGTTGGCGACCTTGGTGATGCGCGCGGTCTGGCCGCGCGCCAGGCCGCTCACCTCGTACAGCTGCCACTTGCCGCTGCTGTTGGCGTACTGCCGCACCGGCGCGCCGACGACCATGCTGAACACCGCTTTGTCGCCGCTCCAGTGCACCGCCGGTTCGCGCACCGCGATCGCGTTGGCGCCCTGCTGGCCGTCCATGCCGTAGCCGGCTTCCCTGGTGAGGTTGCGCAGGGTGCCGTCGGGGTAGCGGATCATCAGGTCGCCGCCGCGCGGCACCGCATCGATCTGCGGGAAATGGTTGGCGAACGTCGACACCCGGCTGGCGAAGGGGTCGCCGTCGGTCGGGACCTGGGTGACGAACAGGATCGGGTTCTGCACGGTCACCGCCTTGGTGGCGGCGGCCGCGGCGCGCGGCGCGGCCGCCGGCGCGGCGGCGGAAGCGGGCGCCGCTTCGACCGCTTCGTCGATGGCGGCCTGCGACACCGGCAACTGCGCGCCGCACGCGGACAGGACCAGGGCGGCGGCGATGCCGAGGCCGATGCGGAATCCTTTCCGGAGGTTGGGGAAGTGGTGCGCAGTCATGGGGTCTACCGGAAGCAGGACAGGCGGACGGTGCTTGCGTCGGAGACGGGGACAGGGTCACCCCCGCCGGCCGATGGTCGACGTCAGCATCGCGTTGTGTGGATCCCCTTGCCCGGAATTCTTGGACGTGCGCGCCTAACTGCAGGCTGAATCACCCGTTTCCACGGCGTATTCATCGCACGGAGAGTGATCGCATGCACAGATCTGCGCTTGCAATGCGCGGAGTTCAGGGTTGTTGCAGATGGATCGGATCGCTTGCGCGTGACGCGGCAGGGCGCGCGGCCTGCGCTGTGACACGCGGTCGTTGCGCGTCGGTGTTGGCGCTGCGGCGGCGTCAGCGTGAACAGCGCATCGGTCTGGTCGCGCGCATCGGGTCGCGGCTGCAGTCGCGGCACACGCCGTTCCTACCGACGCACGGGCCTCGTCCGGGCGAGAAGCAGCCATGCCGTCGTGCCGAGCCAGGCGACGATCATTGCGATCACCGTCTTCTGCGCGAGCCCGCGCGGCAGCTCACGCCACAGGGCCAGCATCCACACCGCGGCGAAGCAGGCCAGCGCCCAGGGCAGCAGCCAGCGCGCCTGCGCCCGCCAGGCGGGATCGCGGTGCAGCCGCAGGGCCTGCAGGACCAGGCCTGTGGTCGCCAGCAGGAACGCCGCCTGCGCGCTGAGCCCGTGGACCAGGCCTTCCAGGGTGCGGTCGACGCCAGGCATGTCCGTCCGGGCATAGGCGGTGGTGGTGAGCGAGGCCGCGGCCAGGGCGAACACCAGCAGCGGAGCGGCGCTGCGCGCGGATGCGGGCGCGGCCCGGTACAGGCCCCACGCCAGACAGACCATCGCCACCGCCAGTGCGGCATAGGCGGCCTGCAGCAGCGGGCCCCAGGGGCCGATCAGATAGAAGCTCATCTGGCGCTCGACCGGATCCAGGTCCGGCCGCAGCAGGTGCAGCGCCAGCGCCGACAGCGCGAACGCGCACAGGCCGGCGATGGCCAGTCGTGGCCAGAACGGGGATGGCGGCGTGGCGTCGTCGGGCATCGGCGGCGGTCGCGGCGGGGCTGCAAGCCTCTGTCAGCCGCGGATTCTGGTGGCTATGGGTGGACTCGAACCACCGACCCCAGCATTATGAGTGCTGTGCTCTAACCGGCTGAGCTACATAGCCAGAATCGTTCGCGCCGCGTAGCGGCGAGCCGGTTATTGTCGACGCGCACGGTGGCGACGTCAACGCCGGGGGCTGGAGTTGGCACTTTCCCGGCGACCGTGGCAGAGTCGGGCGCAGTAGATCTTTGGAGTCCGCATCGTGATCGATCCGGACGGATACCGCCCTAATGTAGGCATCGTGCTGATGCATCCGGACGGGCGCGTGTTCTGGGCGCGCAGGGTGCGCCGCGACGGCTGGCAGTTCCCGCAGGGCGGGATGAACAGCGACGAGACGCCGATCGAGGCGATGTACCGGGAGCTGCGGGAGGAGACCGGGCTGCTGCCCGAGCACGTGGCGGTGCTGGGCGTGACGCCCGGCTGGCTGCGCTACCGGCTGCCGCACAACGCGATCCGCCGCAACGACCGGGTGGTGTGCATCGGCCAGAAGCAGGTCTGGTACCTGCTCCAGCTCACCGGCCAGGAAAGCGACCTGCGCCTGGACCTGACCGAGCGGCCCGAGTTCGACCACTGGCGCTGGGTCGACTTCTGGTACCCGATGGAGCACGTGGTGATGTTCAAGCGCGGCGTCTACGCCAGCGCGCTGCGCCACCTGGCGCCGTTCGCGCGCCAGATCGCCGGCCCGCAGGCGATTCCCGCGGCCAGCGTGGAGCCGGGGCGCGGCCGCCGCAGGGTCCGCCAGCGGGGCGGCGGCAGCCCGGTGCGGGGCCGGGACTGAACCGTCTGAACGCTGCAAGTGGCTGATTGGATTGGCGTCTTTGCAGCTGGCGTCGATCGTGGCGGACGTTCGGGGCAATAGGATGAATGGTCGTGTTGACACTCATTCTCATGTTGTGGCGAAATAGCGCCACGCCCAGCTACCGGTCGCGCACCTTGTACGTCTGCATCTGCAACGGGATTACCGAACACGACATCCGCAGCGCCGTCGAGGCCGGCTGCGGGTCGCTGTCCGAACTGACCATGCGCACCGGCGCCGGCGCCTGCTGCGGAAGCTGCATCGACACCGCCAGCGCCCTGCTCGAAGCCGCGCGTCCGGCGCCCGCAGCGGCCGTGACCCCGCTGCCGCTGCTGCACGCCGCCTGAGCGCGGCCGGCCCGCGCCGCGCGCGGATACAAATGCACCCGATTCGTGTTCCGCCATGCGTTTGCGCCTGGCGCTAGAGTGGCCTGTCCCACGCTTGTACGGAAGATGTCCATGAAGGGCGACGCCGAGGTCATCCGCTATCTCAACAAGGCGCTCTACAACGAGCTGACCGCGATCAACCAGTACTTTCTGCACGCCAAGATGCTGAAGAACTGGGGTCTGGAGGAGCTGGCCAAGCACGAGTACGAGGAATCGATCGACGAGATGAAGCATGCCGACGCGCTGGCCGAGCGCATCCTGTTCCTCGAAGGTCTGCCCAATTTCCAGGCGCTGGGCAAGCTGAAGATTGGCGAGCGTCCGGTCGAGATCCTGCGCTGCGACCTGGCCCTGGAGCTGGAAGGCATTCCGCTGCTGCGCGAGGCGGTCGCGCACTGCGAAACGGTCGGCGACTACGTCAGCCGCAAGCTGTTCGCCGACATCCTCGAGGACGAGGAGGGGCACGTGGACTGGCTCGAGACCCAGCTTGACCTGGTCGAGCGGGTGGGCGAGCAGAACTACCTGCAGAGCAAGATCGAGGACTGATCCGGCCCCGCGCGCCATGGGCGCGCGAGGCGCAGCGGACTCAGGCCTGCGGCTTGGTGCGACGCGCCAGCAGCTGCTGGCGGGCGCGCGCGAACTCGTTGGCGATCAAGGCCACCGCCACCGCCGGACGCTCCAGCGAACGCTCGCGCGCGGCCAGTTCGACCCGCTTGGCGGCCGCCGACAGCGACAGCGCGCCCAGGTTGGCACTGGAGGACTTGAGCGAGTGCGCGGCGTCGCGCAGGGCGTCGTAGTCCGGTCCGCCCGCAGCCTGTTCGAGCGCCTTGATCAGGCGCGGCGTGTCCTCGAGGAAGACGTCCACCAGGCTGTCGACCTCGTCGCCGAGCAGGGACTGCAGGTCGTCCAGGACCTCGGCGTCCAGGACCGCGGCCAGCGGCCGCTTCGGCAGTTCCGGGGGCGCGGCTGACGACATGGCTGCGGTTCCGGTGGCGGATGGCGGAGAGGCCGCCGCCGGGCGCGACGGTGGCGGAGCTGGCGGAACGGCGGCGGGAGTGGCAGGCGGCGCGGACGTCGCCGTGGCTGCGGCGGCGGGAGTGGACGGGCGCATTGCGAGGCCTGCAGGCGCGGCCGTTTGCCCGGCGTCCGCAGCGGGCGCGGACGGCGGCGATGGCGAAGCAGTCGCCGGCCGCGACTGCGGCGACGCGGTCGCGGTGACTGCCGTCGCGTCCGGCTCCCTGCGTGGTTGCGCTGCCGGCGCCGGGCGGGTGGGCGCGGCAGAGGCGGGGGGCGGTGCGGCGGCCGCAGGCGCCGTGGCCTGAACCGCTGCAGGGACAGGTGCAGCTGCCGGCGTCGGTGCAGGTGCGGAACCGGGCACCGGGCGCTGCGCGTGCTGCGGTTTTTCCGGCATCCCGCCTGCTGCGCCGGTCTGGCGCGAAGGGTTGATCCAGGCCGGGAACGTCGGCTCGATCCGGCCCTGCGATGCGCCTGCCGAAGCCGTGGCGGTTCGCATCGACGGCTCCGTCACGCGTGGCCCGGGCGCCGGTGTCTCCGACAGGGTCGGCTCGGGCAACGGTGCGCGCGTTGGCGCCGGTTCCGGCGCAGGCGCAGCGGGCTGCGGATCGGCCGTGGGCAGGCCAAGCAGCTGCGGATCGAGCGAGGTTGGTGCGGCTGCTTCGGCCTCGTCGTTGCCATCGGCGACCATCCCGGCGAATTCGGCGGGTACGGTGAGCTGTTCCGGATCCCACCAGCGGTGCAGGCAGCGCTCCAGCTCGCTGCGGGTCACCGGCTTGGGCAGGTAGTCGTCCATGCCCGCGTCCAGGCACTTCTGGCGATCGCCGGCCATGGCGTTGGCGGTCATGGCGATGATCGGCAGGTGGCGGTCGCCGCCGCTGGCCGCTTCGATCTCGCGCCAGCGCTGGGTGGCGGTGTAGCCGTCCATCACCGGCATCTGGCAATCCATCAGCACGATGTCGTAGCGCGAGGCGGACAGCCGCAGCAGCGCCGCCTCGCCGTTGCTGGCGGTGTCGCAGGTGATGCCGAGCACGCCGAGCAGGCGCTGGCCGACCATCAGGTTGACCGGGTTGTCCTCGACCAGCAGCACCCGCGGCTTGCGCACCGCGAACCGGTCCGGATTCGCCGTCGCCGCCTCCGGCGTGGGCGCGGAAGCCGGCGCGGCAGCGGCGGACGCGGCGTCCGCGTTCGCCGCGTCGGTTGCCGGCGCTTCGGTCGTGGATTCGAACAGCGCCGCGCGCAGGTCCGGATCCGGCGCCTGCCGGCTGAGCAGGGTCACACCGCGCTGCAGTTCCTCGGCCACTGGATCCTCCCCGTATAGACACACCAGCCGCAACTCCCCATAGACGCCCTGCCGGCCCAGGTTGCGGTACAGCGCGAGCGCCGTGTTGCGCATCCCCGCCAGGTCGGCAAGCACGATCGAATACGCCCATGGCTGGCCCTGGTTGGCGGCGTTGCGCAGCCGATCCAGGGCTTCCTGGGTGGTCTCCACCGAGGTCACGCGCAGGCCCCAGTTCGGCAGCAGCATGCTCAGGCGCAGGCGCAGGCGCGGGTCGCCGCTGAGCAGCAGCAGGCGTCCACCCTGCGGGCTGCGATCCTCGGCCTGCATGTCGCCCTGCACCTTGAGCAGCGGGATCTCGAACCAGAACGTTGCGCCGTGCCCCGATTCGGAGTCGACCCCGATACGCCCGCCCATCAGGTCGACGATGCGCCTGGAAATCGCCAGCCCCAGGCCGGTCCCGCCGTACAGGCGCGTGGTCGAGGCGTCGGCCTGGCTGAAGGCCTGGAACAGTCGCGATTGCGCGGACTGCGAGATGCCGATACCGGTGTCGCGCACCTCGAAGCGCAGCTGGTGCTGGGACGCGGTTTCGCCGGTCTTGCGCAACGATACCGAGATCGAGCCGCGCTCGGTGAACTTGACCGCGTTGCTGACCAGGTTGCCCAGCACCTGGCGCAGGCGCACCGGGTCGCCGCGCACCGGCAGGCGCACGCCGGGATCGATCTGCATGTGCAGGCGCAGGCCCTTGCTCTGCGCCGGACGCTCCATCAGCTGGATCACGCTCTCCAGCAGTTCGCGCAGGTTGAACGAGGTGGTCTCGAGTTCGAGCTTGTCGGCCTCGAGCTTGGAGTAGTCGAGGATGTCGTCGACGATCCGCAGCATCTGCTGCGAGGACAGGTAGGCGGTGCGCACCAGCTCGGCGTGGTCTGGCGCCAGCCGCGCGTGCATCAGCAGGTCGAGCATCGGCACGATGCCGTTGAGCGGGGTGCGGATCTCGTGGCTCATCGTGGCCAGGAACTCGCCCTTGGCCATCACCGCCGACTCGGCCGCCTGCTTGGCCAGGCGCATGTCCTGTTCGAGCTGGGCGTGGCGCTCGAGTTCGCGCTGCAGGTCGCCCATCAGCTGCTCGTCGCGCTGGGCGCGCTCCTGGGCCTCGGCCAGCTCGCGCTCGCGGGTGCGGATGTTGTAGAACACCGCGACTGCGGCGAACACCGCCAGCAGGGCCAGCACCAGGGCGGAGCCCTGCCACGGGCCCTCCATGCCCAGCATGTGCAGCAACAGGCTCAGCGCCGCGCCGCCGGCGGCGCCGAGGCTGAACCAGCGCAGCATCGCGCTCGAGGGTCGGCTGTTGCTGATCATCGGCATCGGCGGGCCCTACAGCACCGAGTTCTGGAAATCGAATTCGAGTTCGCCGGCCGGCCGCTGCACCAGGTTGCCCTGGATGAAGTCGACCCCGGTCATCCACAGCGTTGCCGCCGACTGCGCGTCCTCCACCTGCTGGCCGATCACCTGCAGTCCGAGGCGGTGCGCATGGTCGATCGCGCTGCGCATCTCGTCGCGCACCGCCGGCTCGTGCAGCTGGCTCGAATAGCGCGCCGCCAGGCGCACGTAGCCAAGCGGCAGCTGGCTCAGCAGGGCGTTGGCCTCGGGGCCGTAGCTGTACTGGCTCAGGCACAGCTGGACCCCGGCCACCACCATCTCGTGGCAGAACTCGTGCAGCGACAGGGCGTGCACCAGCGCGTCTTCCTGGCGCACGTCCACGACCAGCGAGGCGCCGTCCACGCCGGCCTCGGCCAGCGACTGCAGCAGCCACTGCGCGTGCCCCCGGTGCGAGAGCGTCGAGGGGGACTGGGTGACGAACAGGCGCAGGGCGCGGTTTTCCTGCTGCTGCCGGCGCAGCGCGCCGACCGCGATTTCCAGCACCCGGCGGTCGACTTCGAGGGTGGCGCCGATCCGGGCCGCCGCCGCCAGCACCTGGCCGGCGCCGTGTTCGGTGCCCTTGGCGTCGTGCAGCCGCAGCAGCACCTGGTACTGGGCGTCGTTGCCGCCGGCGACGGCGACGATCGGCTGGAACGCGGTCTGCAGCCGGCCGGAGGCGAGCGCATCGCGCAGCTCCTGCGCCAGCACCGACAGGGTCTGGTCCTCGACCGACACCGGCCGCTGCCATGCCGCCACCCCGTGCGAGTGGCTGCGCGCGGCGCGCAGCGCCTCTTCGGCGGCCGACAGTGCATCGCCCGGATCCTCGAACCCCAGCCCCAGGTCGGCATAGCCCACCACCGCGCGCAGGCGCACCCGCTCCTCGCCGACGCCGAACGCGTGTTCGCCCAGGCCATCGCGCAGCTGGCGTGCGAACGGGGCCAGCGCATCGGGCGCGAGGCCGGTGGCGAGCACCAGGAAGGTGTTGTCGTTCAGCCGTGCGGCGGCGTGGCTGTCGGCCACCTCGCCCAGGCGGCGCCCGGCGTCGGTCAGCAGCGTCTCCAGCGCGGCGTAGCCGAAGCGGTCGCGCAGCGCGGCGGTGCCGGCCACCTCGACGAAGAAGGTCGCCCCGTCGCTGGCGCCGGGCACCGCGGCGTTGAGCATCTGCAGCATCTGCGGCCGGGTGTGCAGCCCGGTGGCCGGGTGCCGGTGGGTGGCGGCGGCGGGCGACTGCAGCGCGCGGGCGCGCACGATCCGGTTCTGCACCGCCGAGATCAGGTGCTTGGGCCGCACCGGCTTGCGCAGGAAATCATCGGCACCCAGGTCCAGCGCCTCGAAGCGGCGCTCGGGATCCTCGTCGCCGGTCAGGAACACGATCGGGGTGGGCGAGAATTCGGAGTGTTCGCGGATCAGGGCGGTCAGCTCGGCGCCGTCGAGCCCCGGCATGTGCAGGTCCATCAGCACCAGGTCCGGCCGCAGCTGCTCCATCGCCGCCATCACCTCGCTGGTCACCGACGCCACCTGCGCCTGCATCCCGGCGCCGTTGAGCACGCTTTCGGCGAACAGGGCCTGGCTGGGATCGTCCTCGACGATCAGCACCCGCCAGGGCGAGGCGTCCTGGCCGGGCCGCGCGGGCGTGGACGTGGAGGGCGGCGACGGTGCGGCCACCGGCTCGGGCGCGGCTTCGACGCTCGGCAATGCCGCCGGCGCGGCATCCTCGCACCAGCGGCGCCAGTACCCGGTGGGCGGGAATTCCGCGCGTTGGCGATTGTTGGCGTCAGACACCGCCGGAACCTTGCCGCAAAGCGCGTGCGCCGGCAACCGCGCACGATGCGCGCCGGGACAGCCAACGGAGCGGGGAGCCTGCCTGGGCAGCCACGCGAATCATCCATTCCCCCTGGGGCCGGCATTATCGTCCAATGCGGCCTTGCGACTATCGCATGCCTGCCCCGTCTGCGCGCGCCAGCGGGCGGCTGCGGAACGGACGGAACCGTGACCGCCTGCTCAGGCCGCGGCGGGCGGCCTCGGCGCGCGCCGGAACAGGCGCCGCCAGACCCACCACAGCAGCAGCAACAGGCCCACGCCGATCGCCACCACCGCGCCCAGCACCAGCCACGGATAGCTCCACATCAGGCCCAGCGCGCCGACGACCACGACGTCCTCAGTGGCCGAGGCGGTCCAGTTGCTCACCGGCTCGGGCGAGGTGTTGAGCAGGGCGCGCGAGCCGGCCTTGACCGCATGGCTGGTCAGGGCCACGCCGGCGCCGGCGGCGAGCATGCCGGCACCGAGCTCGCCGTCGGGCGAAAGCGCGGCGGCGGCGAGGAAGGCGCCGGCCGGCACCCGCGCCAGGGTCTGCAGCAGGTCCCAGGCCGAGTCCACGCCGGGGATCTTGTCGGCCAGGAACTCGGCCAGCGCCAGCACGCCCGAGACGCCGAGCACCCAGGGCGAGGTGGTGGCTTCCAGCGCCGGCGGCAGGTCGAGCCAGCCCAGCGCGCCGGCCAGGCCGACCCCGAACACGGTCAGGTAGGCGCGGATGCCCGCCAGCCAGGCCAGCAGCACTCCGATGGCGAACAGGTGGGCTTCGGACATGGACACTCCTCGCGGGCCGGAAAGCGGCAGGGCATCGCCATTGGCGGCGCCTGTCGCCGGAGTATAGGGCGGGCGCGCCTTGACGCAGGCGCGCGCGCATCGCTATACCGGGCCGATGACCGAATCTTCTTCCAGCCGGCCGGACGCCGACGGCCCCGCGCCCGCCGACGTGGTGCCGTACTCGCCGGCGGGCTACGCGGTGCTTGGCGTGTTCATGGCCGCGATCGCGTTCGGGCTGTGGGGCGTGTGGACCACGGTGTCCGCGCCGGGCGGCGGCGCGGGCGTGGACACGGCCGCCGCGCAGGCGCGGATCGGGGTACTGGAGCAGGAGGTCGCCACCCTGGCCCGCTCCGACCAGATCAGCCGCGAGGCCAACCGCGACCTGCAGGGCACCTTGGCCGAGCGCGACGAGGAAATCTCGGCGCTGCGCGCGGACGTGGCCTTCTACGAGCGCTTCGTCGGCTCCACGGAGAAGCGGCGTGGCCTGGCCGTGCACGAGCTGGTGCTGACCCCGCAGACCGACCAGGCCTGGCACTACACCGCCACCCTGACCCAGAACCTGAACCGCGGCGCGGTCAGCGCCGGCCACCTGATGCTGGAGGTCGAGGGCACCCGCGAGGGCCGGCTGGAGCGGCTGGACTGGCCCACCCTGCGCCAGCAGCCCGATGCGCCGGGGGTGGAGTACTCGTTCAAGTATTTCCAGCAGGTGGAGGGCGAGGTGGTGCTGCCGCCGGGGTTCCAGCCGCTGCGCGTGCATGCGCGCCTGGTCCCGGCCTCGGGCGCGGAGGTGGAGAAGACCCTGGCCTGGGGCGAGGCGGTGCGGCAGGCGCCGGCAGCGGACTGAACGCAGCGTGCCGCGGCGGCGCTTGAAGTCGCGGCGCGCGGCCCCCATCCTGCCTGCATGTCTTCGCCCGCCCCCGACTATCTCGCGCTGCAGCGTCCGCTCGACTTCACCCCGGCCGCGGCCGGCAAGGTGCGCGAGCTGATCGCCGAGGAAGGCAACCCGGCGCTGAAGCTGCGCGTCTACATCCAGGGCGGCGGCTGCTCGGGCTTCCAGTACGGCTTCGAGTTCGACGAGCAGCAGGCCGAGGACGACCTGGCGATCACCACCGATGGCGTCACCCTGGTGGTCGATCCGCTCAGCCTGCAGTACCTGATGGGCGCCTCGGTGGACTACGCCGAGAGCCTGCACGGCGCCCAGTTCACGATCCGCAACCCGAACGCGAAATCGACCTGCGGCTGCGGGTCGTCGTTCGTGGTCTGAATCCCGTGGCCGGCGCGATCCCGGCCTTCGCCTTCGTCGCAGGCGCGCTCGACCGGGCCGAATTCCTGCGCACGCAGTCCGGGCGGCTGGCCGGACTGTGGCCGGCGGCGCGGCTGCTGCGGCTCGATGCCGAAGGCCGCGCGCTGTGCGATGGCCGGGGCGCGCCGCTGGACGAGGCCGGCGCGGCGCATCCGGCGCTGGAGCGCGAGGCGGTGCTGCTGGGGGTCGAGGGCGGCCGCGCCTGGTTCGCCGCGCCCGATCCTGGCGCCGATGCCGCCGCGCCGCGCGTGGACCTGCGCACCGCCGCCGCGGACTGGCCGCTGCGCGAGGCCACCGCCTTCGCCCAGGCGCGTGCGGTGCTGCACTGGCGCGCGCGCCATCGCCACTGCGGCGCCTGCGGCGGGCGGCTGCGCTTCGAGCGCGCCGGCTGGCTGGGCCGCTGCGATGCCTGCGCGAGCGAACACTACCCGCGCACCGATCCGGCGGTGATCGTGGCCGTCAGCGACGGCGAGCGGCTGCTGCTGGGCCGCCAGGCGAACTGGCCGGCGCGGCGCTATTCCACCCTGGCCGGCTTCGTCGAGCCGGGCGAAACGCTTGAACAGACCGTGGTGCGCGAGGTGTTCGAGGAGTCGGCGGTGCGCGTGCGCAGCTGTCGCTACCTGGCCTCGCAGCCATGGCCGTTCCCGTCCTCGCTGATGCTTGGCTTCATCGCCGAGGCCGAACCCGACGAGCCGCGCCCCAGCGACGAAGAGCTCGAGGACGCGCGCTGGTTCAGCCGCGGGGAGATCGGCGCCGCGCTGCGCGGAGAGACCCGCGAATCGGGACTGTTGCTGTCGCCGCGCCTGTCGATCTCGCGCTGGCTGGTCGAGCACTGGTACCAGGCCGCCGCATCGTAGGCGCGGCCCGGGCCGCGATCGGCCGCTCCGATCGCTTCGCCCGCGCCCGTTCCGGCGCGCGCGCCATTCGCCCCGCCCGCCGCCCGGCCCTAGAATCGGCGCATGTTCGCCGCCCTGCTCGCGGTCGTCGTCGCCCTGGTGCTCGGACACCTGGCGCGCGACCTGACGGCCTTCCTGCGCAGCCAGGCCTGGTTCGAGGCCTGGCTGGACTGGCTGGACGCGCGCCTGGACGCCAGCGATGCGTGGCGCGGACGCTACGGCATCGCGCTGGCGCTGCTGCCGCCGCTGCTGCTGGTGGCGCTGGTCCAGTGGCTGCTGCACGGGGTGATGTTCGGCCTGCCGGGGCTGCTGTTCGCGGTCGCGGTGCTGTTCCACGCTTGGGGGCCGCGCGACCTGGACCGCGACGTCGAGGACGTTCTCGATGCACCCGACGCCGAGGGCCGCCGCGCCGCGGCGGCGCGGCTGTGGCCGGCGACCCGTCGCGATGCGGTGAGCCTGCGTCCGGCCGCGCTGGTGGGTGCGGTGTTCGAGGCTTCGCTGCGGCGCTGGTTCGGGGTGCTGTTCTGGTTCCTGCTGCTGGGCGCGGTTGGCGCGCTGGCGTATCGGCTGCTGGCGGTGGCCGCCGAGGACAGGGTGGCCGCGCGCCTGCCCCAGCCGGTGGTGCGCGGCGCGCGCCGGCTGCTTGCGCTGCTCGACTGGCCCGCGGCCCAGGCGGCCACCCTGGCGCTGGCGCTGGTGGGCAATTTCGACATGGTGGCCGGCGCCTGGCGCGACGCCGGCGGCGCCTCGCTGCGGCTGGATGCGGGCTTCCTCGCCGCCGCCGGGCGCGCCGGCGTGCGCAGCGAGCTTGCCGACGAGGCCGAGGAATATGCCGATGCCGGCGTGCCGCCGGGCAGCGCGCTGGTATACGAGCTGGGGCCAATGCCGGAACTGCGCGACGCCATGAGCCTGGTCTGGCGCGCGCTGGTGCTGTGGCTGGCGCTGCTGGCGCTGTTCGTGATCGCCGGCTGGGTGAGCTGAGCGCGGCAAGCCGAAGGCCGATCGCTTCCCCTGGTGAAGGTCGGGACAGATCATCCCTGTCCGTCATTCCCGCGAATCGCCTTGCAACAGCCCCAGGCTGGTCAAGCCGGAATCCAGGGGCCTGGCTGTTCAAAGCCCTGCATCCATGGATGACCGGACATCCGTCCGTTGCACGGCGCCTCCCGCATTCGCGGGAATGACGGGAGTCGTTCAGGCCTTGCCTAGGCCGCGTCTCCCCGGAGCCTCCGCACGCGATCTTCCAGCCGCTCCGCGGTCACGCCTGCATCCAGCACCGGCGCTTCCGCCATCACCGCCACATGCGCGCGGAACCGCCGCGGCACCCGCATCCGCCCAAGCCGTGAATCCCGCCGGCTCCACATGCTGCTCCACATCCCGCGCAGCGCCATCGGCACGACCGGCACCACCTGTCCGCGCGCGGCGGCGCGCTCGAGGATCTTCTCGACGCCGGGCCTGAACGTGGCGATCCCGCCGTCCTTCGTCAGCGTGCCCTCCGGGAAGATGCCGACCAGTTCGCCCTCGGCCAGCGCCGCGTCGATCGCATCGAACGCGCGCTGCATCAGCTCGGGATTCTCGCGCGCCCCGGCGATCGGGATCGCGCGCGCGGTGCGGAAGATCCAGCGCATCACCGGGATGTTGAAGATCTTCCAGTACATGACGAAGCGCACCGGCCGCGGGATCGTCGCCGCCAGGATCAGTGCGTCCATGTAGCTGACGTGGTTGCACACGATCAGCGCCGGCCCCTCGTCGGGCACGTGCTTCTCGATCCCGTGCAGCTCCAGCCGGTACAGCGTGCGCACCATCAGCCAGCTGACGAAGCGCATGAAGAACTCGGGCACGATGCTGAAGATCCAGATCGCGACCAGCGCGTTGGCGATCGCCAGCGCCAGGAACAGCTGCGGAATCGTCCAGCCCAGCAGCTGTTGCAGCGCGATGCCGATCACCGCCGCGGCCACGATGAAGGCCGCGTTCTGGATGTTCATGCCGGCGATCACCCGCGCCAGCTCGGCCTTCGGCGTGCGGCTCTGGATCAGCGCGAACAGCGGCACGACGAAAAAGCCGGTGAACAGGCCGATGCCCGTCAGGTCGGCGATGATCCGCCAGCTGCCCGCCGCGTCGACGAACTCGCGCACTGACATCCCGGCCGCCAGCGCCGCGCCGGGCCGCGCGAAGTACAGGTCGAGCATGAACGCGCTCACCCCGAATGCGCCCAGCGGCACCAGGCCGATCTCGACCGTGCGTCCGGACAGCTTCTCGCACAGCAGCGAGCCGGCGCCCACGCCGATCGAGAACAGCGCCAGCGCGAAGATGTACAGCGCCTGCGTGCCGCCGAGGTTGGCTTCGGCATACACCGGCAGCTGCGCGGTCAGCACGGTGCCGACGAACCAGAACCACGAGACCCCCAGCACCGCGTTGCGCACCGCCGGCTGGCGCCGGGTGAGCTGCCAGATGCGCCAGGACTGGCGCGCGATGTTGAAGTCGATGCGCAGCCCCGGCTCGCCCGCGTCCACGCGCGGGATGCGGCGCGCGACCAGATTGCCCGCGATCGCCAGCGCGATGATCGACACCGCCGCCACGTACGGCCCGGCCGCGCCGGCGAGCAGGAAGATCGAGCCGCCGAAGATCATCCCCAGCAGGATCGAGATCGACGTGCCCATCTCGACCAGGCCGTTGCCGCCGGTCAGCTCCTCGGGCTTGAGTACCGACGGCAGGATCGAATACTTCACCGGCCCGAACAGCGTCGACTGCAGCCCGGTGCAGAACAACGCCACCAGCAGCAGCGGCATGTTCTGCAGCAGGAAGCCGATCGCGGCCAGCGACATGATCGCGATCTCCATCGTCGTGGTGATCACGATCAGCCGCTGCTTCTCCAGCTTCTCGGCGATCTGCCCGGCGGTGGCCGAGAACAGGAAGTAGGGCAGGATGAAGATCGCCGGCGCCAGCTGCGTGTACAGCGCGCGCGATTCGGCCGAGATCGTCCCGGCCACCAGCATCGCCCCCAGCAGCCCGATGATCGCCTGCCGGTACACGTTGTCGTTGAACGCGCCCAGCGCCTGCACGGTGAAATAGGGCAGGAAGCGGCGCTGGCGCAGCAGGTCGAACTGCGAATGGCGGTCGCGCCGCGCGGAACTGGATGCGGTGTCGTCGGTTGCCATGCGGCCTCCGGGAAGTCATCGCGAGTGTAGCGGCGCGGGGCGGCGGACTGGTACAGCCTGAAGCAGGTAGCGGCCCGAGCGACCGTGGGGCGCTTGTGGCGCCACCACGCCTGCCGTGCTTCTTCCGTCCTGTCGCGAACGCAGCGGGGGATCTTGCTTTCGCCGTGCCCGGTTCGACCCGTCAGGCCAAGGCCCCGGGGGCACGCAGGGTGCATGGCCCATGATCGCGTCGGCTTGACGCGCCGTTGCTAGAGTGGAGCGCCGCCTGCCGTCGGAGCGCCCATGACCGCCCCCCTCATGCCCGCCGCCTTCCTCGGCCACGGCAGTCCGATGAACGCGCTCGAGCGCAACCGCTATACCGACGCCTGGCGGGCGTTCGGGGCCGGCGTGCCGCGGCCGCGGGCGATCCTGGCGGTGTCGGCGCACTGGTACGTGCCGATGCTGGCGGTCACGGCGATGCCGCGGCCGCGCACGATCCACGACTTCTTCGGTTTCCCGCAGGCGCTGTTCGACGTGCAGTACCCCGCGCCCGGGCTGCCGGAGCTGGTGGAGGAGGTGGCCGACCTGGCGCATCCCGACCGGGTCGGCGCCGATGGCGACAGCTGGGGCCTGGACCACGGCACCTGGTCGGTGCTGGTGCACGCCTTTCCCGATGCCGACATCCCGGTGGTGCAGCTGTCGCTGGACACGCGCAAGCCGCTGGAGTGGCACCTGGAGCTGGGCGCGAAGCTGGCGGCGCTGCGCGAGCGCGGCATCCTGGTGCTCGGCAGCGGCAACGTGGTGCACAACCTGCGCGCGATCGACTGGAAGCAGCCCGACGCCGGCTTCGACTGGGCGCAGCGCTTCGACGAGCGGGCGCGCGAGCTGATGCGCGAGGCGCCGCACGAGATCGCCTCGCTGGCCTCGCATCCGGACTACCGCACCGCGGTGCCGATCACCGACCATTTCCTGCCGCTGCTCTACGTCGCCGGACTGGCGGCCGCGGCGCAGCGGCCGACGCAGCCCCTGATCGAGGGCTACAGCTACGGTTCGCTGTCGATGACCGCGTACGCGCTGGACGCGGGCAACCATGCCATCCAGCACAGCGACGAGGGTGCCGCGGCCATGGACACCAGCCTGCCGCCGGACGCTGCCAACGTGTAATCGAGCTGCGGCGCGTCAGCCCTGCGGCGCCTCAGCCGATGCGGGGCTGCGCGGCGAGCCACGGCTTGAGCCGCCGCAGCGCCTCCCCGATGTGCGCGGTGGCCGGGGCGAAGCTGAAGCGGATGTAGCGGTGGCCATCGACCGGATCGAAATCCACGCCGGGCGCCAGGGCTACGCCGGTCTCTTCCAGCATGCGGGTGCAGAAGGCCAGGCTGTCGTCGGTGAGGTGGCCCACGTCGGCCCACAGGTAGAAGGCGCCATCCGGCGGCGCGATGCGCTCCAGTCCCAGCGACGGCAGCGCGTCGAGCAGCAGGTCGCGGTTGCGCGCATACGTCGCGCGGTGGCCTTCCAGTTCGTCGACGCAGTCCATCGCCACCAGCGCGGCCTGCTGGCTGGGCGAGGGCGGGGTGAGGAACAGGTTGCCGGCGTAGGCGCGCGCGGTGTCGACCATGTCGCCGGGCACCAGCAGCCAGCCCAGGCGCCAGTCGACCATGCTGTAGTACTTGGAGAAGCTGTTGACCACCAGCGCGTCGGGCGCGTACTCCAGCACCGAGTGCGCGGCCTGGCCGTAGTGCAGGCCGTGGTAGATCTCGTCGGAGACCAGCACGATGCCGCGTTCGCGGCAGACGCCGACGATGGCCTCGAGCTCCCCGGCGGGAATGATGGTGCCGGTGGGATTGGCCGGGCTGGCCAGGATCACGCCGGCCGGGGCCGGGTCCAGCGCGGCGATCGCGGCGGCGGAGAGCTGGTAGCGCGCGTCCGGCCCGCAGCCGATTTCCACTGGCCGCAGGCGGGCGGCCACGGTGGTATTGCGGTAGGCGACGTAGCCCGGGCGGGCGAAGGCGATGCGGTCGCCGGTGTCGAAGCGCGACAGCAGGGCCAACAGCAGCGCCGGCGATGCGCCGCAGGTCAGCACGATGCGCGCCGGGTCCACGTCCACGGCGTGACGCTCGCGATAGTGGCGGGCGATGCGCACACGCAGCGGTTCGCTTTCCCAGTAGCCGGGCGGGTCGCGGTCCAGCGCCTCGCGCACCGCCGCCAGGGCCGCAGCCGGCGCCGGCGTGGACGGCTGTCCGAACTCCATGTGCACCACGGAGCGGCCGGCGGCTTCCAGCGTGCGCGCCAGCTGGCTGATGGCGATCGCGCGGAACGGTTCGACGCGACCGCGCATGGCTCAGTCGCCCTGTTCGCGCGCGATCGCGCGCCAGCCGATGTCGCGGCGGTGGAAGGCGCTGGCCCACTCGATCGCATCCACGCCGGCGTACGCACGCCGCTGCGCGTCGGCCACGCTGTCGCCCAGCGCGGTCACGCACAGCACCCGGCCGCCGGCGCTGACCACGCGTCCCTGGCCGTCGAGCGCGGTGCCGGCATGGAAGACCTTGGCATCGGCCGGCACGGCGTCCAGGCCGCTGATCGGTTCGCCGGTGACCGGGGTGCCGGGATACGGCCGCGCCGCCATCACCACGCCCAGCGAGGGACGCGGGTCCCAGACCGCCCCGGCGGTATCGAGGCGGCCGTCCAGCGCAGCCTCGAGCAGGTCGACCAGGTCCGACTGCAGGCGCAGCAGCACCGGCTGGGTTTCCGGATCGCCGAAGCGCACGTTGAACTCGATCACCTTCGGCGCGCCGTCCGCGTCGATCATCAGCCCGGCGTAGAGGAAGCCGCTGAACGGCACGCCGTCGGCGGCCATGCCGGCGACGGTCGGCTCGACCACTTCGCGCATGATCCGCGCGTGCACTTCGGGCGTGACCACCGGCGCGGGCGAGTAGGCGCCCATGCCGCCGGTGTTGGGGCCGGTGTCGCCGTTGCCCACGCGCTTGTGGTCCTGGCTGGTGGCCATGGGCAGGGCGGTGCGGCCGTCGACCATGGAGATGAAGCTGGCCTCCTCGCCTTCCAGGAACTCCTCGATCACCACGCGCGCGCCGGCGTCGCCGAAGGCGTTGCCGGAAAGCATGTCGCGCACCGCGGTCTCGGCCTCGTCCGGCGTCATCGCCACGACCACGCCCTTGCCCGCGGCCAGGCCGTCGGCCTTGATCACGATCGGCGCGCCCTTCTCGCGGATATAGGCCAGGGCGGCGTCGACCTCGTTGTGCACGGCGTAGTACGCGGTTGGAATGCCGTGGCGGGCGAGGAACGCCTTGGCGAAGGCCTTGCTGCCCTCCAGCTGCGCGGCCGCGGCGGTGGGGCCGAAGATGCGCAGGCCGGCGTCGCGGAACCTGTCCACGATCCCGGCCACCAGCGGCACTTCGGGGCCGACCACGGTCAGCGCGACATCCTCGTCCCGCGCGAGCTGCAGCAGGCCATCGAGGTCGCCGACCTTGACCGGGACGTTGCGGCAGCGCGGTTCGGTGGCGGTGCCGGCGTTGCCGGGCGCGACGATCACCCCGGACACGCGCGGCGACTGCGCCAGCTTCCACGCCAGCGCGTGCTCGCGGCCACCGGAACCGATGACGAGGATTTTCATGCAGGACTCCTGTGTGCGCGCGGCTGCATCGCGCGGCAGGTCGGGATGGAATGACGGCGTGCGCCCGCTGCGCTTCGCGCGCCGGCGTGCAGGGCGCTATTCACGCGTGGCATCGTCGCAGGCATGGGCGGGCATCTCCACTTCGAAGAACACGTCGCCTTCCCGATCGATGAAGCGTCGCACCAGGCGCGCGCCGGTGGCCGCCAGCGGCGCGATCGCGGGGCTGGCGCACAGGTCGGGAAGCGCATCCTGCTCCGACTGGCGCAGCTCCTCGAAGCGCGGGTGGGCGCGGATGGCCGCGGCGCTGCCCTCGGGGCTGCGCACCAGCTGCACCAGTGCGCTGCCTTCGACCGCCACCGATTCGATGACCAGATCTTCGAAGTAGGGTTCGGGCAGGGTGGCGGCGATCGAATCGCGCGCCTGCTGCAGCGCAACGCTGTCGGGGCTGCCGCAGGCGGCCAGCGCCAGCAGCAGGGCGCTGGCGGCGGTGCCGGGCAGGGTCGGTCGCATGGCCGGCTCAGTGCCGGAAGTGGCGCACGCCGGTGAACACCATGGCGATGCCGTGCTCGTCGGCCGCGGCGATCACCTCGGCGTCGCGCATCGAGCCGCCGGGCTGGATCACGGCCTTGATGCCCGCCTGCGCCGCGGCGTCGATGCCGTCGCGGAAGGGGAAGAATGCATCCGAGGCCATCGCCGAACCCTCGACCACCAGACCGGCGTCGGCGGCCTTGATCCCGGCGATGCGGGCCGAGTACACCCGGCTCATCTGCCCGGCGCCCACGCCGATGGTGCGGTGGTCCTTCGCATAGACGATCGCGTTGGACTTGACGAACTTCGCCACCTTCCACGCGAACAGCAGGTCGGCGAACTGGGCCTCGGTGGGGGACAGCTTCGTCACCACCTTCAGCTCCCCGCGCGTCACCACGCGATCGTCGGCGGTCTGCAGCAGCAGGCCCGAGCCCACGCGCCTGGTGTCGATGAAGCCAGCTGACACCGGCGCCATCGGGATGCGCAGCACGCGCACGTTCGCCTTCTTCTTCGCGTACTCCAGCGCGCCTTCGTCGTAGTCCGGCGCCAGCAGCACCTCGACGAACTGGCGGTCGAGGATGAGCCTGGCGGTCGCCGCGTCGAGCCTGCGGTTGAAGGCGATGATGCCGCCGAAGGCGCTGGTCGGATCGGTGACATGGGCCTGCTCGTAGGCGTCGCCGCAGCCCGCGCCCACGGCCACGCCGCAGGGATTGGCGTGCTTGACGATCACGCAGGCCGGCGCGTCGAACTGGCGCACGCATTCCCAGGCCGCGTCGGAATCGGCGATGTTGTTGTAGCTCAGCGCCTTGCCCTGCAGCTGCTCGAACGTGGCCAGCGAGCCGGGCGCGGGATGCAGGTCGCGGTAGAAGGCGGCCTGCTGGTGCGGATTCTCGCCGTAGCGCAGGTCCATCACCTTGACGAAGCTGCCGTTGGCCTGGGCGGAGAACGGGGTGCGCACCGGTACGTCGGAGGACGTATCGGTCACCGCCGAGAGCCAGTTGCTGATCGCCGCGTCGTACTGCGCCACGCGGTTGAACGCGGCCACCGACAGCGCGAAGCGGGTGGCGGCCGACAGCGCGCCGTCGCTGGCCTCGAGTTCGGCGAGCAGGCCGGGGTACTGGTCGGGCGAGGTGGCCACCGCCACGCGGGCGAAGTTCTTGGCCGCCGAACGCAGCATCGCCGGGCCGCCGATGTCGATGTTCTCCACCGCGTCGGCGAGCGTGCAGTCGGCCTTCGCGGTCACCGACTCGAACGGATACAGGTTGAGCACCAGCAGGTCGATCGGGGCGATGCCGTGCTGCGCCATCACCGCCTCGTCGGTGCCGGCGCGGCCGAGCAGGCCGCCATGCACCACCGGGTGCAGGGTCTTGACCCGGCCGTCCATCATCTCCGGGAAGCCGGTGGCCTCGCTGACGTCGCGCACCGGCAACCCGGCCTCGCGGATCGCCTTCGCGGTGCCGCCGGTGGACAGCAGCTCGACGCCGCGCGCCGACAGCGCCGTGGCCAGTTCGACCAGGCCGGTCTTGTCGGAGACGGACAGCAGCGCCCGGCGCACGGGCAGGAGATCGACGGTCATTGCGGCTCGCGGCTTGAAGCGGGGGCGAAATTATAGCCGCCGCGCGGCTGGCGCCGGCGCCGCGCGCGTCGGCCCCGGGCGGTCGCGGCGGTCCGCCGCTCAGGCGATGCCGTACTCGCGAAGTTTCTTGCGCAACGTTGCGCGATGGATGCCGAGCATGGTCGCGGCGCGGCTCTGGTTGCCGTCGCAGTGCTCGAGCACTTCCAGGAACAGCGGGATCTCCAGCTCGCGCAGGGCGATCTGGTAGAGATTGTCGGCGTCGCTGCCGTTGAGGTCGCCCAGGTAGCGACGCACCGAATTGGCCACGTGGTCGCGCAGCGGCGCACGCGGCGCGCTGCGGACGTTGCTGTCGACGTGTTCCGGGGCGTTCAATGGATGCTCGGCGGCGGCCTGGGCGATGCGGCGCGGCCGGTCATCGCGGGCGGTCGAGTCTAGCGCCATGTGGTCGCATCGGACAATGCGAATTCGACCAAAGGAGGGCGGGGGCCGCGCTTGTCGTCGGCTGTGCCCTGCCACGCCGGGCCGCATCGGGCTGGAGTGGGGACGCCCGTGTCCGCGACCGCGGACTACTCCCGAAAGTCGAACGCGTAGGACACCGTGGCCACGGAGGGTTCGTGGATGTCCAGCTCGATGTCCGCGGTCTGTCCGGTCGCCATCGGCGAGCCGGGCGTGCTGCCGAGGTATTCGACCGGTTCGAACGCGCGCGCGGCCACCGCGCGCCCGTCGACATCCGACAGCGTGAGCAGCAGCCGCGGCCAGGCCTGCGGCCAGCGCGCGTCGTTGCGGAAGCTGGCGCGTACGCGGAGCGCGTTGCCGGCGTCGGGATGCGGGCGCACGTCGCGCGAGACCAGCACGATGGCCGAGGGTTCGCGCCACGGCGGCACCTCGCAGCCGAGCAGGCCGCAGGCGGCGGCGACCAGCGGCCGCCAGTGCGCATCGGCCGCCAGCCGCTCGCGGTCGGCGAGCACGATCTGCAGCGCCAGCAGCAGGGCCAGGGTGGCGATCGCGACCGCGACCAGGGTGCGCCGCCGCCGGTCCGTGGGCCGTGCGGCGGCGCCTGCGGGTCGGGCCGTGAAGACAGGGGCGGCGGGGTCGGTCGTCGCGGAAGCGTCGTCCAGCGGTGGCGTCGGGGGCCGGGCTTCGGGCGAAGCCTGCGCGTCGCGCTGCACAGGGGCGCTGGCCCCGGCAGGGTCCGGCGCGTCCGCGGTCGGCGTGTCCGCCTGCCCGGGCGAGGCTTGCTCCGCTTCTGGCGCAGGTCCGGTGGCGGTTGCGGCATCGCCAGGTTCGTCGGCCGCTGCGGGCGACGCCGGCGGCGGTTCCTGCTCCGCGCCGGCGACGGCATCGGTGGCGGTCGCGGCTGTGGATGCAGAAGCCGGAGTCGGAACCGGAGCTGGGGTCGGAGTTGGAGCCGGAGTTGGAGCCGGAGTTGGAGCCGGATCTGGAGCCGGATCTGGAGTTGGATCTGGAGTTGGATCTGGATCTGGATCTGGATCTGGATCTGGAGCTGGAGCTGGAGCTGGAGCTGGAGCTGGAGCCGGAGCTGGTGTTGGAGCTGGTGTTGGAGCCGGGGCCGGGGCCGGGGCCGGAGTTGCAGTTGGAGCCGGAGCCGGATCGGCGGCCGCGATGGCGTCACCCGCCGATTCACCGCCGGTCGCAGCGACGCCGGGCGCGGTTGCGGTGTTCGCGTCCGCGTCTGGCCGGTCCTGCGCCGCCGGGGCGTCCTGGTCTGCGCGCGGGGTCGGCGCGGGTCCGGGTGGCGGCGACGCGGGGACGTGCGCTGGCGCCGCGGTCCCGGGGCCGGTGGCGACATCCCCGCCGCCCGTTGCGGCGGCGCCGGCCCGCGGCCTGTCCGGCACCGTTCCGGCATCGGTGCGACGCAGCACGCCGGCGCAGCGCGGGCAGCGCTCGGGCGGCAGGTCGGTGGCCGGATCGGTGGCGACCAGCGCGTGGCAGTGCCGGCAGTTGATGAACATGGCGCTATTCAACCACGCCGTTGTGGAGCCCCCACGCGGCGCGCGTCATCGGCGCACGCCGTCGATCCGCACCCAGTCGCCCTCGACCGCGACGGCCAGGCCATCGAACCATTCGCCATAGCGTTCGATCAGCGCGTCCTGCTGCCCGTCCAGGATGCCGGACAGGGCGATGCGTCCGCCCGGCGCGGTGCGCGCGGCAAGCGTGGGCGCCAGCGTGTCCAGGGCGGTGGCGAGAATGTTCGCGACCACGACCGGGTAGGGGCCGGCCGGCGCGTCTTCCGGCGACCACGCCCGCAGGCCCTGGTCGAGTCCGTTGCGGATCGCGTTGTCGCGGGTGGCCTGCAGCGCCTGCGGATCGTTGTCGACCGCGTCGGCGGTGGCCGCGCCCAGGGCCAGGGCCGCCAGCGCGAGGATGCCGCTGCCGCAGCCGAAATCGAGCAGCATGGCGCCTTCGAGGTTCCCCTCCGGGGCCAGCGAGTCGAGCCACTGCAGGCACAGCGAGGTGGTGGGATGGGTGCCCGAGCCGAACGCCAGCCCGGGATCGAGCCGCACCACCGCCGCATCGGCCGCGCGCGCCGCGTCGGGCAGCGCGTGGTCCCAGGGCACGATCCAGGTGCGCGCACCGAAGCGCATCGGCGCGTACTGGTCCATCCATGCCCGCTCCCAGTCCTGATCGGCCACCTGGCGGAACGCCGCGCCGGTCCAGTCCAGCGCCGGATCGAACGCATCCAGCGCCGCCAGCAGCAGTAGCGCGTCCGCGTCGTGCGGGAACAGCGCGCACAGCGCGACCTCGTCCCACAGCGGCGTTTCGCCCACGCCCGGTTCGAGGATCGCGTGCTCGTCGCTGGTGCCGGCGTCGGCATCGAGCAGGGTCACCGCAAGCGCCCCCACGTCCTCCAGCGCATGCTCGCGCCGTGGCTGCTCGGCCTGTGGACAGCGGACGGTGAGTTCGAGGAACGGCATCGCGGCAGTCTAGCGCCGCAGGTGCGCATGGAGGGCATGCGGGCATCCCGTATACTTGCGCGCTACTGCGTCGGGCCCGGCCCAGGCACCGCGCCCTCCCGACGACGACCCGATCCGATGCGCGAACACGCCCCGCTGCCGGCAGGCCAGCCCACCTGGTTTGAATCCGGCTGGTACCGGATCTCCGCTCCCTGGCCGCGAACGGCCGCCGCCGGGCCGGCCATCGTGCTGCTGGGCGAAGCACCGGACGCGCGCGAGCAGCAGTCGCCGATGGAGGTGTCGGACGGTGTGGCCGAAGGCATCGTCGCGATCGGCCAGGGCCACTGGCGGCTGGGACTGTCCACGCCTGTCGATGCCGGCCTGAGGTGCGAGCGCATCGACCGCCGCACCGCGCTGCGCGCGATGTGGGCGGCGGCGTCCGGTGGCGCCGTCGGCGGCGCACAGGCTCGGCTGGCGGCCGCGCTGCGCATCCTGCCGGGCCTGCTGCGCGGCCCGCGCGGCCTGGCCCTGGCCCTGGTGGAGGCCTACCACCGCCACCTGTACCTGCACGGCGCGCCCGCGCCCGGACGCAGGATCGTGCGCTACCGCGGCGCGCCGTGGCCGAGGCGGACCGAAGCGGCGGTGCTGGCGCCGGTCCGCCCGCAAACCCGCGCCGCGTTCGCCGCGCAGCCGGGGACTCCGATCGATGGAGGGCTGCGCCTGCAGCGGGTGCCGCCATGGCGTCGGGTCGAAGCCGGCTGGTACCTGCTGCGGCTGTCCTGCCGGGGCGCGGACGGGCAGCTGCATCCGCTTCTCCTGCAGCCCGACCGCGGCCACGGCACGGCCCCCGACCACGGCCTGGTGCTGTCGGTGGAGGCGCAGGCGACGGCGCGGCCGCTGCTGCTGATGCTCGACAATCCGGCGCAGTCGCTGGTGCTGCGCCCGCCGTGGCCCGACGTGGAGCTGCAGGTGGAGTCGTTCGGCCTGGCGCGCGTCGGACGCCTGCGCGCGCTGTGGGAGATGCTGCGCGGCTGCGCGGCGCGCTCCGGATCGCTGTGGAGCCAGGCGGCACGATTCCTGGGCGACGCGAGGGCCGGCGGACTGGCCGCGGGTGCGGACGCACTGCTGCGCCGCTATAACGGCCTGCACGACCTGGACATGGATCCGTACGCGGCCTGGGTGCACTGCTTTGACACCATCGGCGCGCCGGAGCTGGAGCGGATGCGCCTGCGTGCGGACGCGCTCGACGGCGGGCCGACCTTCTCGGTGCTGGTGCCGGTCTACAACACGCCGGAACACTGGCTGCGGCGCTGCATCGACAGCGCGCGGGCGCAGGCCTATCCGCGCTGGCAGCTGTGCATCGCCGACGACGCCTCGCCCGACCCGGCCGTGGCCCGCGTGCTCGATGAATACGTGGCGCAGGATCCGCGCATCCAGGTGGTCCGGCGGACCCGGAACGGGCACATCTCGCGCGCCTCCAACAGCGCGCTGGAGATCGCGACGGGGGACTACGTCGCCCTGCTCGACCACGACGACGAACTGCGCCCGCATGCGCTGCTGGAGATGGCCGAGGCCATCGTCGCCGATCCGGCACTCGAGCTGCTGTACTCGGACGAGGACAAGCTCGACCGCCACGGCCGCCGCTTCGATCCCTATTTCAAGCCCGACTGGAACCCGGACCTGCTGCGCAGCCAGAACTACGTCTGCCACCTGAGCGTGATCCGCGCCGCGCGGGTGCGGGCGGTGGGAGGTTTCCGCGCGGGCTTCGAGGGCAGCCAGGACCACGACCTGGTCCTGCGCTGCAGCGAAGGCCTGGATCCGGCTCGCATCCGTCACATCCCGAAGGTGCTGTACCACTGGCGCGCGATCGAGGGTTCGACCGCGCTCAGCCGCGACGCCAAGGACTACGCCGGCGCGGCCGGCGCGCGCGCCGTGGACGAGCATCTGTCGCGCAGCCATCCCGGCGCCCGCGCCGTGGAGCTTTCCCATGGTCATTACCGGGTGCACTGGCCGCTGCCCGACCCGGCGCCCCGGGTGAGCCTGCTGGTGCCCACCCGCGACCGCGCCCAACTGCTGCGCACCTGCGTGGAGAGCCTGCTCGAACGCACCGACTACCCGGACTTCGAGGTGGTGGTGATCGACAACGGCTCGAGCGAAGCCGATGCGCTGGACTACCTGGATCTGCTTCGCCATCGCAGCGGCGTGCGGGTGCTGCGCTTCGATGCCCCGTTCAACTACTCCGCGATCAACAACTGGGCCGCGGGGCAGTGCGATGGCGAGGTCATCGGCCTGGTCAACAACGACATCGAGGTGATCTCGCGCGACTGGCTGCGCGAGATGGTGTCGCATGCGGTGCGTCCGGGGATCGGCGCGGTCGGGGCGATGCTCTACTACCCCGACGACCGCATCCAGCACGCCGGCGTGGTGCTGGGCATCCACGGGGTGGCTGCGCACCTGTACTCTGGCATGCCCCGCGGCTATCCGGGCCACGGCGGCCGCGCGCGCGTGGCCCAGCAGCTGTCGGCGGTCACCGGTGCTTGCCTGGTGGTGCGTCGCGAGCTGTATGCGCAGGTTGGCGGGCTGGACGAGTCGCTGCAGGTGGCCTTCAACGACATCGACTTCTGCCTGCGCCTGCGCCAGGCCGGCTACCGCAACCTGTGGACCCCCTTCGCCGAGCTTTACCACCACGAATCTGCGTCGCGCGGGGCCGAGGACAGCGACGAGAAGCGCGCGCGCTTTGCCGGCGAGGTGGAGACGATGCTGCGGCGCTGGGGACCGCTGCTGCAGTCGGATCCCGCCTACAACCCCAACCTGTCGCTGTCGAGCCTCAGTGCCGAGCACGCCTTCCCGCCGAGGGAGTGACGGCCGCCGGGGTCGACCCGGCGCGCGCCGGAAAGCAGCATTGCGCGCCGGTTGATCCCGTTTTTACTCCGCAGCCGGCACAATAGTGCGGACCCCTGAACCCGAATGGAGATCGCCGTGGCCTTTACCCTCCCCAAGCTGCCGTATGCCTATGACGCGCTCGAGCCGCACATCGATGCGCAGACGATGGAGATCCACCACACCAAGCACCACCAGACCTACATCAACAACGCCAACGCGGCGCTGGAAGGCACGGACTGGGACGGCAAGAGCGCCGAGGAGATCATCGCCAACCTCGATGCGCTGCCCGAGGACAAGCGCGGTCCGCTGCGCAACAACGCCGGCGGCCACGCCAACCACTCGCTGTTCTGGACGGTGATGTCGCCCAAGGGCGGCGGCAACCCGGTCGGTGAGGTGGCCAAGCATATCGACAGCGACCTGGGCGGCTTCGACGCCTTCAAGGAAGCTTTCACCAAGGCCGCGCTGACGCGCTTCGGCTCCGGCTGGGCGTGGCTGTCGGTCGACAAGGGCGGCAAGCTCTCGGTCGAGAGCAGCGCCAACCAGGACAACCCGCTGATGAAGGGCGTGGGTTCGGGCAATACCCCGATCCTGGGCCTGGACGTGTGGGAACACGCCTACTACCTGAAGTACCAGAACCGTCGCCCGGACTACATCGGCGCGTTCTACAACGTGGTCGACTGGAACGAGGTCGAGCGTCGCTACCAGGAAGCCGTGAAGGGCTGATCCTGCCCCGCAGCCGCACCGCAACGGGCCGCGCAAGCGGCCCGTCTGCTTTCCGGACGCTCAGGCCTCGCGCCGCAGCCGCGCCAGCCGTTTCGCCACCGGGCAGTCCGGGCGGTGCGCGCCGGGCAGGTAGCCCAGGCTCATCAGGAACTCGCCGGTGATCTCGCCGCCGGTGAAGCGGAAAGTGCGCTTGAACAGCTTCACCCAGGATGCCTTGTCGCGCGGGCGGCCGTCATCATCGTGCACATGCGCATCCAGCCACGCCGCGAACCCGCCGTGCGAACCGCGCATGCCGCGCACCACGCCGGCGTTGTGGATCGCCGCAGCCACCTTGAGCCTGTTGCGGATGATGCCCGGGTCTGCCAGCAGGCGCGCCACGTCGGCTTCGCCGTAGCCGGCGACGGCGTCGACGTCGAAGCCGTGGTAGGCGCGGCGGAAACCCTCGCGCTTGGCCAGGATCGTCCCCCAGCTCAGGCCGGCCTGGTTGATCTCAAGCAGCAGCCGCTCGAACAGCGCCGCTTCGTCGCGCTGCGGGAAGCCGTACTCGCGGTCGTGGTAGGGCCCGTGCAGCGGATGCCCGGGCGCGTAGTCGCAGTAGCTCGCCATGGCCGCAGCATAGCGGCGCGCGGGACCCGCGGGTATGCCCGGCTTGCCCGCGGCGGCTGCGCCGCGCGACCATGCGCGCAGTCCCCCGGAGCGACGCCATGGACATCGCCGATCGCCGCATTGCCACCGTCCACTTCAGCCTGCACGACGAGCAGGGCCAGCTCATCGCCTCCACCCACGGCCATGCGCCGCTGGTGTACATGCACGGCACCGGCAGCGTCATGCCCGGCCTGGAGCAGGCGCTGGCCGGGAAGTCGCCGGGCGACACCTTCCGGGTCACGATCGCCCCCGAATCGGGCTTCGGCCCACGCCATGAGGAGCTGGTGCAGGTGGTGCCGCGCGAGCGCCTGCAGGCCGCGGCGGCGCCGCAGGTGGGCGCGAAGCTCTCGGCGCAGACCGCGCGCGGGCCGCTGGAGGTGGTGGTGACCGCGATCGACGACGAGCGCGTCACCGTCGACGGCAACCATCCGCTGGCGGGGCGCACGGTGGAAGCGCGGGTGGAAGTGGTGGACGTGCGCCTGGCCACGCCGGAGGAGCAGCAGTTCGGCCCGGGCTGAACGCGGCCGGAGCCGCCCGGCAGGGAGGGCTAGAATGGCCTCATGTCCAGCCAGCCGCCCTCGTTCGCCAACCAGCTGCTGATCGCGCTGCCGACCCTGGCCGATCCTGGCTTCGCGCGCACGGTCGCGCTGATCTGCCAGCACGACGACGAAGGCGCGATGGGCGTGGTGGTCAATCGTGCCTCGGACTACACCCTGGGCGAGGTACTGCAGCAGATGGACATCGGCTGCGAGGATCCGGCGCTGCTGGAGCAGCGGGTGCTTGCCGGCGGGCCGGTGCATCCGGAGCGCGGCTTCGTGATGCACGACGGCACGCGCGGCTGGGACTCCTCGCTTGCCGTCGCCGACGGGCTGTGGGTCACGACCTCGCGCGACATCCTCGAAGCCATCGCGAAGAACGAAGGCCCGGAACACGCCACGGTGGCGCTTGGCTGCGCCGGCTGGGGCGCGGGGCAGCTGGAGTTCGAGCTGACCGAAAACAGCTGGCTGACCGCGCCGGTCCGGCCGGCGATCCTGTTCTCGCTGCCGCTGGACCAGCGCTGGCAGGCCGCCGCCGGCGAGATCGGCGTCGACCTGATGCGGATGGCGGGGCACGTGGGCCACGCATGAGCGCCGACGCGATCCGCGTCGACGGCACCGTGCTCGGCTTCGACGTCGGCGCGCGCCGGATCGGGGTTGCGGTGGGCAGCCCGTACGGCCACGGCGCGCGCGCGCTGGCGGTGATCGACGTGCACGGCGACCAGGTCGACTGGGCCGCGATCGACCGGCTGCAGCGCGAATGGCGTCCGGACGGCCTGGTGGTCGGCGACCCAATGACCCTGGACGGCGGCGACCAGCCGATCCGCGCCCGCGCCCGCGCGTTCGCGGGCGAACTCAGGAGCCGCTACGGGCTGCCGGTGGCGATGGTCGACGAGCGCGCCAGCTCGATCGAGGCCGCGCAGCGGTTCGCGCTGGACCGGGCCGAAGGCCGCCGCCGGCGGCGCGACGCGGCGGCGCTCGATGCGGTGGCGGCGGCGGTGATCGTCGAGCGATGGTTCGCCGCGCCCGGGGACGCGATGCTGGTGGCGGGGTCAAAGTCAGAGTCGTTTTCCCCTCCGGATGCCGCAGCTGCCGCTCCTTCCGACCGGGAAATCGACTCCGACCCCGATTCTCCCGGCTGAGCCTGACGCACCCAGGCGCTGCTGCCTCTGCCCCTTTCCCCGCGTGCGGGGGGGAGGCTGTCGCCCTGCTCCTTCCCCCGCGTGCGGGGGAAGGTTGGGATGGGGGCGCACGCCGTAGGCGCGCGTGAAGTGGCCCGGCACGGTGCTGGCCCGCCGCCCTTCCAGGGGAGCCGCTCCTGCAGTGCGGGCGTTTGCTGGACAATAGCGGCATGACCGCCCAGACCGACGCCACCGGCCGCCTTGCCCACCTGCTCACCCTCGACGGCCTGCCGCGCCCGGCCCTGGTCGCCCTGCTCGACCGCGCCCAGGCCTTCGCCGACGGCGCCGACGCGCGCCAGGCCCTGGCCGGAACCGCGGTGTGCACGCTGTTCTTCGAACCGTCCACCCGCACCCGGTTGAGCTTCCAGCGTGCCAGCCAGCGCCTGGGCGCGGACGTGCTCGGCTTCGACGCCGCGACCTCCTCGACCACCAAGGGCGAGACCGCGTGCGACACCCTGAAGAACATCGAGGCGATGGGCGTGCGCGGCTTTGTCGTGCGCCATTCCGGCGACGGAGCGGTCGCGGACCTGGCGGCGGCGGCTGATCCCGGCAGCGCCCTGGTCAACGCCGGTGACGGCCGCAGCGCGCACCCGACCCAGGGCCTGCTCGACATGCTCACCCTGCGCCAGGCCTTCGGAGACGACTTCTCGCGCCGCCGATTCCTGATCGTCGGCGACGTCAGGCACTCGCGCGTCGCGCGTTCCGACCTGCACGCGCTGCGCACGCTCGGCGCCGGCGAGATCCGCGTCTGCGGGCCGGCGTCGCTGCTGCCCGACGACGACAGCTTTGCCGGCTGCACCCTGTCCCACGACCTCGACGCCGCGCTCGAGGGCGTCGACGCGCTGATGATGCTGCGCCTGCAGCGCGAGCGCATGGAGGAGGGCCTGGTCGCCTCGCTCGAGGACTACCACCGCGACTACGGCCTGACCGCCGCGCGCCTGCGCCGCGCCGCGGATGCCGCGGTGGTGCTGCACCCCGGGCCGATGAACCGGGGCGTCGAGATCACCGACGAGGTTGCCGACGGCCCGCAGTCGCTGGTCCTGCGCCAGGTGGCGAACGGCGTGGCGGTCCGGATGGCGGTGCTGGAGGCGCTGCTGGGGCGGGGCTGAGCGCGGGGGCGGCGGATGTCGCGCGCGCGGGCCTACTGCTGCCGGAACGCATCCACCCGGTACTGCGAGAACAGCCAGTCCCACAGCTCCGGCGTGGCGTAGGCGAGGTCCCAGCTGTTGTGCCCGGCTTCCGGGAACTCGGTGTAGCGCGCATCGCGGGCGCCGGCGGCCTGGAACGCGGCGTGGAGATTGCGCGAGTACTCGACCGGAACCGAGCTGTCGCGCGCACCGTGGAAGATCCACACCGGCATGTCGCGCAGGCGCCGCGCCACCGCCGCATGGGGATCGTCCTCGTGCTCCAGGCCGCCGACCGCCATCGAAGGCCGGTCCGGATGCAGCAGTCCGCCGCACACCGGCACCAGCGCGGCGAAGCGGTAGGAGTGGCGCAGCGCCAGGTCCCAGGTGCCGTAGCCGCCCATCGACAGTCCGGTGAGGTAGGTGCGGTCCGGATCGCCGTCGAACTCGCGGGTGGCCGCGTCGAGCTGGGCCAGGACGACGTCCGTCATCTGGTTCCACTCGGCGCCCTGCGGCGCCTGCGGGAACACGACGATCGCGGGGAACCCGCCGGCGCGGCCGCGCACGTAGGGACCCAGCCCCACCTCGGCCTGCCTGCGGTTGTCGTCGCCGCGCTCGCCCGAGCCGTGCAGGAACACGATCACCGGGGCCTTGTCGTCGACCACCGAGCGCGCCGGCGCGAACACCTGGTAGCGATGCGTGCTGCCCTCGACCTCGATCTCCCGTTCCAGGAACATGCCGCGCGTGGCCAGCGGGGAGATGCTCACGCAGCCGCCGAGCACGAGGACGAGGAGCAACGACGCAGACAGACGCATGACGGATCTCCGGTCACGATTCAGCGCAGGATGACGAGCGTGGCGAGCCCGAGGAAGCTGAAGAATCCCATGACGTCCGTGACGGCCGTGACCACGACCGTGCCGGCCACGGCCGGGTCCACGCCCATGCGCTTGAGCAGCAGCGGCACCGCCACGCCGGCCAGCGCGGCGGAGCAGAAGTTGATGACCAGCGCCGAGGCGATCACCAGCGCCAGCAGCCAGCTGCCGAACCAGACCAGCGCGACCAGTCCGACCAGGCCGCCGATCAGCAGGCCGTTGATCAGCGCCACCCGCAGCTCCTTCCACAGCAGGATGCTGGCGTTGCTGGCGCCGACCTGGCCGAGCGCGATGCCGCGCACCATCAGGGTCAGCACCTGGACCGCGGCGTTGCCTCCGATGCCTGCCACGATCGGCATCAGCACCGCCAGCGCCACGATCTGCTCGATGGTGGCGTCGAACTGGCCGATCACGCCGGCGGCGAGGAAGGCCGTGAGCAGGTTGATGCCGAGCCAGACCACGCGGCCGCGCACCGCGCGCGGAACCGGCGAGAACAGGTCCTCGTCCTCGTCCAGGCCGGCCGCGCCCAACGCCTGGTGCTCGGCCTGCTCGCGGATGATGTCGACCACGTCGTCGATGGTGATGCGGCCCAGCAGCACGTTGCCGTCGTCCACCACCGGCGCCGAGACCCAGTCGCTGTCGGAGAACTGGCGCGCGACCTGCTCGGCCGAGGCGTCGACGTGCAGCGATTCGAGCTCGTCATCGATCAGCTGGTTGATCGGCGTGCCCGGGTCGCGCGTGACCAGGTCCTGCAGCGCCACCCAGCCGATCAGCTGGTGGCGGCGGTTGACCACGTACAGGTGGTCGGTGTGCTCGGGCAGCTCGCCGCGCAGGCGCAGGAAGCGCAGCACCACGTCGACCGTGGTGTCGGCGCGCACCGTCACCACGTCCGGGTTCATCAGGCGGCCGGCGGTGTCCTCGGGGTAGGACAGCACCTTTTCCAGGCGCTCGCGGTTGTCGCGGTCCATCGAGCGCAGCAGCGCATCGATCACCGCGTCGGGCAGATCCTCGACCAGGTCGGCGAGGTCGTCGATGTCCAGGTCCTCGACCGCCGCGACCAGCTCGTCCTGGTCCATGTCCGCGATCAGGCTCTCGCGCACCTCGTCGCCGACGTGGACCAGCACCTCGCCGTCGTCGTCCGGGTCGACCAGGCCCCAGACCACCATGCGCTTGTCGGGCGGCAGCGACTCGAGCAGGTTGCCGATCTCGGCCGGGGCCAGGGTGTGGACCATGCGCCGGACCGGGCCGAGGCGACCGCTGTCGAGCGCATCCGACAGCAGGCGCAGCTGGCGCGCGGTCTTGTCGTGGCGGACGGCTTCTGCCATGCGCTGCGGCTCCGGTGATGCGAGGGCATGCCGCGCGGGATGGCGCGGCCGGTCAGGCGTTCATGCGTGCATTATCGCCTGCGGCCGCGCATGTTGCCCAGCCTGCGAGCGGCTTGCGGATGCCCGGGAGGTTTCCGTCCGTCCTGCGCCCCGCCGCCTCAAACCGACTACAGCGGTGGGGTGTTGCGCGCGAGCCAGCGTTCGATCGCGGCGCGGTCGGGGCAGCGCAGCAGCGCCGGGGCCGCGGCCCGCAGTGCGTCGAGCCGCTGGGCGCGGATCGCGCGTCGCACCTCCAGCAGGGTGGCCGGGTGCAGGCTGAGCTCTTCCAGGCCCAGGGCCAGCAGCAGCGGAGTCAGGGCCGGGTCGCCGGCCATCTCGCCGCACACCGCCACCGGCTTGCCGCGCGCGCGCGCGATCCGGATCACCGAATGCAGCAGCCTGAGCACCGCCGGGTGCAGGGGCGAATACAGCTCGCCCAGCGCGTCGTTGCCGCGGTCGGCGGCCAGCAGGTACTGGGTCAGGTCGTTGGTGCCGATGGAAATGAAGTCGACCGTGCCGATGAAGGACTGCAGCGCGATCGCCGCCGCCGGCACCTCGATCATCGCCCCTAGCGGCACGTGCTCGCCGATCTCGCGGCCCTCGTCGCGCAGCTCCTGCGCCACCTCGCGCAGCAGCGTGGCCACGGCCAGCATCTCCTCGCGCGCGCTCACCATCGGCACCAGCACCCGCAGCGGCCCGTAGCCCGAGGCGCGCAGGATTGCCCGCAGCTGGGTGCGGAACACGTCGGTGCGCGCCAGCGAAAGGCGCACGCCGCGCAGACCCAGCGCCGGATTGGGCTCGTCCGCCAGGGCCAGGCCGGTGCGGTCGGCCTTGTCGGCGCCGATGTCCATGGTGCGGATGGTGACCGCGCGTCCGGTCATGCCCAGCACCACGTCGCGGTAGGCGCGGAACTGCTCCTCCTCGTCCGGCAGCTCGCTGCGCTGCAGGAACAGGAATTCGGTGCGGTACAGGCCCACGCCGGCGGCGCCGAGCGCGTGCGCGCCGGTCACGTCCTCGCGCGACTCGGCGTTGGCCCAGAGCTTGATGTCGACGTCGTCCAGGGTGCGCGAGGGTTCGCGCCGCAGCCGGTGCAGCTGCTTGCGCTCGCGCTTCTCCTCGCGCAGGCGTGCGCGGTAGACGCGCAGGTCCGCGGCGCCCGGCTCGACCACGATCTCGCCGCTGGCACCGTCCACCACCAGCACGTCGCCGTCGTTGATCTGCTGCAGCGCCTGCGGCGCGCCCACCACCAGCGGCAGGTGCAGGCTGCGCGCCAGGATCGCGCTGTGCGACAGCGCGCTGCCGCCGGCGGTGATCACCGCCAGCACGCCCTGGGCCTGCAGCTGGCTCAGATCGGCCGGAGCGATCGAATCGGTGACCAGGATCTCGCCGGCCACCCCGCGCAGGTCGGCTTCGCGCTTGTGCAGCATGGCGTGGACGCGGCCGATGACATGGTCGATGTCCTCCACCCGGCTGCGGAAGTAGGGGTCGTCCATGCTCTCGAACACGGCGGCCAGGCGGTCGCGCTGCAGGCGCAGCGCATAGTCGGCGCCATAGCGGCCCTTGCGCACCAGGTCGTCCAGGCCCTGCAGCAGCTCCGGGTCGTCTAGCAGCAGGGTGTGCAGGTCGAGGAACTCGCCGACCTCGTGGGCGAGCGCGCCGTGCAGGCGCGTGCGCATGTTGCGCATCTCCAGCCGGACCGCGTCGATCGCCGTGTGCAGGCGCTGCAGCTCGGCCTCGACCGCGCCGCCGGCGATCCGCTCCTCGGCAACCTCCAGCGCATGCGGCAGGCGGATCCGCGCGCGCCCCAGGGCGCTGCCCCGCGACGCGCCGTGGCCGGCCAGCGCATGCCGCATCAGCCGCCCTCGTCGAATTTTCGTTCGAACAGCGCGGCCGCGGCTTCCATCGCGGCATCCTCGTCCTCGCCCTCCAGGCGCAGCACCACGCTGGTGCCGTGGCCGGCGGCGAGCAGCATCACGCCCATGATGCTCTTGGCGTTGACCTCGCGGCCCTTGGCGACCAGGGTGGCGTCGCTGCGGAACGCCGACAGCACCTGCACCAGGCGGGCGGTGGCGCGTGCGTGCAGGCCGAGCTTGTTGGCGATGAGCAATTTGCGTTCGATCATCGTCGGCCTCAGGCGTCGTCGAGGATGACCCCGTTGCGGGCGCCAGCGGCGGCCACGGCGGGGAGTTCCTCCAGGGGAAGTTCAGCATAATTCATCACCCGCAGCAGCATCGGCAAGCTCAGCGCCGACACCCGGCGTGACGGCGTGCCCAGTCTGGACAGGCGGGCGGCCAGGTTGCTGGGGCTGGCGCCGTACAGATCGGTCAGGATCAGCACGCCGCCGCCGCCGTCGGCGCGGCGCATCGCGGCGCTGGCCTGCGGCAGCAGCGCCTCGGGATCGGCGTCGAACGGCACCTCGAAGGTTTCCACCCGCAGCGGCGGATTGCCGCGCAGCAGGGTGTTGGCGACCGCGGCCAGCGCGGTGCCGATGCCCGAATGGGTGAGGAGGAGGATGCCGACGGCCATCGCGCCAAGTTAGCAGACGCGGACGACGCGCCGGAAGCGTCCGGGGCGGGATGATGCGTGCCGGCACACCGCCGTCCGGCCACGACGGGGAACGGCAGGCGCTGGCGGCACGCGCCGGCTCAGTCCAGTTCGCGGTGGAAGGTCGCGACCTCGGTCCAGCCGCGCTCGCGCGCGCGCCCGGCCATGGTCTCGGCCAGGTAGACCGAGCGGTGGCGGCCGCCGCTGCAGCCGAAGGCGACGGTGACGTAGCTGCGCGTGCCCGACTGCATCCGCGGCAGCCAGGTATCGAGGAAGTCCGACACCTGCTGCACGTACTCGTTGACCTCGTCGCGCTCCTCCAGGTAGGCGCGGACCTCGGCGTCGCGCCCCGAGAGCGGCTTGAGCCGCGGGTCCCAGTGCGGGTTGGGCAGGCTGCGTGCGTCGAACACGAAGTCGGCGTCGGCCGGCAGGCCGCGGCGGTAGGCGAACGACTCGAACAGCAGCGACAGCGACGAGTCCTGGACCAGCCCCAGCTCGGTGAGCACCCGGTGGCGCAGCTGGTGGACGTTGAGGTCGCTGGTGTCGAGCACCATGTCGGCCAGCGCGTGCAGCGGCTTGAGCGCCTGGCGCTCAAGCGCGATCGCATCGGCCAGGGCCAGGCCCAGGTGGGTCAGCGGATGCCGGCGGCGGGTGTCGGCGTAGCGCCGCAGCAGGGTGGCGTCGCTGGCGTCGAAGAACACCAGCTGCGGCTCCAGTCCCATCGCCCCGACCGCGGACAGCCACTGCGGCAGGCTGGCGAGGTCGCCGCGGTTGCGCATGTCGATGCCGACCGCGAGCTTCTGCTCGGCGCGCTCGGGGTGGGCGACGGCGCGCACGAACTCCGGCAGCAGTTCGGCCGGAAGGTTGTCCACGCAGTAGAAGCCCAGGTCCTCGAAGGTGTTGAGGGCCACGGTCTTGCCGCCGCCGGACATGCCGCTGACGATCAGCAGCGAGACCGGCGTGCGGTCGCCGTCGGCTACGGGCGGATCGGGCGTGTTCACGGCAGCACGGGCTCCTCTCCGCTTTCGAGGAAGTGCGAGTGGCGGGCGAGGAAGGCCGCCGCCGGGTCGATGCCCTTGGCGCGCAGGATGTGGGTGCGGGTGGCCGCTTCGGTCAGCACCGCCAGGTTGCGGCCGGGCATCACCGGCAGGGTGATCATCGGCACGTCCAGGTCGAGCACGCGGCGCAGGCCGAGATCGCCGGTCAGGCGCACCATGCCGTCCTCGTGCATGGTCGGCTCGGCGTCGGGCCGGCTCAGGTGCACGATCAGGCGCAGGTACTTGTTGCGCTTGACCGCGGTGTCGCCAAACATCTGGCGGATGTTGAGCACGCCCAGGCCGCGCAGCTCCAGCAGGTCCTGGAGCAGGTCGGGGCAGGTGCCGTCGAGCACGTCCGGCGCGATCTGGGTGAACTCGGGCGCGTCGTCGGCCACCAGGCGATGCCCGCGGCTGATCAGCTCCAGCGCCAGCTCGCTCTTGCCCGAACCCGATTCGCCGGTGATCAGTACGCCGATCGAATAGACCTCCATGAACACCCCGTGCAGGGTGATCCGCGGCGCCAGCGCGCGCGCCATGTGGTACTGCAGGTGGTTGAGCAGCTCGTGGCCGCGCCGGGGCGAGCTCCACAGCGGGGTCTGGGTTTCCTCCGCCGCGCTGCGCAGGTCCTCGGGGCAGGACTGGTTCTTGCTGATCACCAGCGCCAGCGGGCGGTACTGGATCATGCGTTCGATGGTTTCCCAGCGCAGCCGCGAATCCAGCCCGTCCAGCCACTGCAGCTCCTCGCTGCCCAGGATCTGCACCTTGTTGGGGTAGATGATGTTGAGGTAGCCGGCCAGCGACGGCCGGCGGGCGTTGGTCTCGATCGATTCGAGCACCCGCGACTGGCCCTGCTGCCCGGCCAGCCAGCGCAGGCCCAGGCGCTCGTGCTGCTGCTCGAACAGGTCCAGGGCGGTCAGGCGCTGGTTCATCGGCGCGCTCAGGCCGCGTCCGCGGCGGGGGTGGACGCGAGCAGCACGCGTCGCAGCCCGGTCAGCCCGCGCGCGGCGCGCAGGCGTTCGCGGAACGTCGGGTCGGCGAAGCGGGTGGCGATCTCGGCCAGGTGCTGCAGGTGTTCCTCCGGCCGCTCGCCGGTGGCGCTCATGGCGAACACCAGGTCGACCGGGACGCCGTCGCGGGCGCCGAAATCCAGCGCCCGGCCCAGCCGCAGGAAGGCTCCGCGCGGGGCGTGGAAGGCATCGCTGCGCGCGTGCGGGATCGCCACGCCGTGGCCGATCGCGGTGCTGCCCAGGCGTTCGCGCTGCTGCAGGGCGGCGGCAATCGTGCCGGCCGAGGCCGGCGATCCGTCCGAGAGCAGGCGCGCGGCGGCCTCGAGCACGCGCGTCGCGGTGCCGGGGTTGTCCAGCACCACGATGCGTTCCGCGCTCAACAGGTCGGTCCAGGGCATGCGCGCGGTCCCGCTGGCGTCAGCCGAAGCTGCCGTCGCGCGCGGCGCTGGCGCCGCGGTGGTGGTCGGTCTGCCGCTTGTGGTGCTTGAGCAGCAGGCGGTCGAGCTTGTCCACCAGCAGGTCGATCGCCGCGTACATGTCGACCGCGCTGGCGTCGGCGTGCAGGGCCTTGCCGGCCAGGTTGAGGTTGGCTTCGGCCTTGTGGTTGGGCTTGTCGAGGCTGAGCTGCACGCGCACCTCGAACGGGCGCTCGACGTGCCGTCCGAGCCGTTCGAGCTTGCTGTCCACGTAGTCGCGCAGGGCCGGGGTCACTTCGATGTCGTGGCCGTAGGTCTGGATCTGCATCAGCTGCCTCCTGTCTGGGAACCCCAGCATCGCCCAAAGCGGGTGGCCGTGGGTCGAGGACAGGTTAACGCAGCGTTCCGGATCGGGGCGACCGACGCGATCATGGACAGGGCCGCCGGAACCGGGTTCAATTGATTCTTACGCGTTCGTGCGACGCGGCGATGTGCAGGGCCTCGCGGTACTTGGCCACGGTGCGGCGCGCCACAGGCACCCCGGCGGCCTTGAGCGATTCGGCCAGGCGCGCGTCGGACAGCGGCTTGCGGGGGTCCTCGGCCTCGATCAGGCCGCGGATCATCTGCTGGATCGCGACGCTCGACGCCTCGCCGCCGCCGTCGGTGTCGATCCCGGAGGCGAAGAAGTCGCGCAGGGCGATCGTGCCGCGCGGGGTGTGCACGTACTTGCGCGCCACCGCGCGCGAAACGGTCGATTCGTGCATGCCGATCTCGGCGGCCACTTCGCGCAGGGTCAGGGGGCGCAGCGCGCGTCCGCCGAACTCGAGGAAGCCCGACTGCTGGCGGATCAGGCAGCGCACCACCTTGAGCAGGGTCTCGCCGCGCGCCTCCAGGTTGCGCAGCAGCCAGCGCGCCTCCTGCAGCCGGCCCTTGAGGTAGCCGGCGTCCTCGCCGGCCGTGGTCTGGATCATGCGCTCGTAGGCCTGGTGGATGGTCAGCCTGGGCAGCGAACTGCTGGCCAGCATCGCCAGCCACACGCCGTTGCGGCGCACGATCACCGCGTCGGGGACCACGTAGTTGTCCGAGGGCAGGTCGCCGACCTGGGAGCCGGGCCGGGGGTCCAGCGAGCGCAGCAGGGCCAGGGCGGTATCGGCCTCCTCGGCGCTGCAGCCGGTCTGCTCGCAGACGCCACGCGCGCCGAGCTTGGGCAGGCGGTCGATCAGGGTGGTGGCCAGGGTCAGCGCAAGCGCGCGTCCGGGGGTGTCCGCGGGCAGGGTGTCGAGCTGGATCCACAGGCATTCGGCCAGGTCGCGCGCGCCCACGCCGACCGGGTCCATGCGCTGGATCTGGCGCAGCACCGCGAGGATCTCGTCGTCGCCCGGCGCCGGCTCGGGCTCGAGCGCGGCGGCGATCTCGGAAAACGGCACCCGCAGGTAGCCGTCGTCCTCGATCGCGTCGACCAGGGCCGTGCCGATGCGCAGGTCGCGCGGCGACAGGTGCGAAAGATGCAGCTGCCAGGACAGGTGGTCGCGCAGGGTTTCGGTCTGGACCATGCGGCTGGCCGGATCGCTGTCGTCGTCCTCGCCGCCGCGGCCGCTGCCGGACGCGGTGTATTCGAAGGCGCCGCCGTCCTGCCAGCGCTCTTCCTGCACGTCCCAGTCCTGGCCGTCGGCGGAGGCGGGCGCGGGTTCGGCCTGGCCCGCGTCGGAATCGGAGCCGGTCCCGGTCCCGGGTCCGGGCTCGGTGCCCAGCGGCTGCGCGTCCTCGGCCCAGTCCAGCAGCGGGTTGCTTTCCACCGCCGCGGCGATCTCGGCCTCCAGCTCCACCGCCGGCAGCTGCAGCAGGTGCAGCGCCTGGCGCAGCTGTGGCGTCAGGACGAGGTGTTGACCCAGCGATGTCTGGAGGCGTGGCTTCATCGTCCCGCGGATCCCCTGGACGACGTGCACGGCTACAGACGGAAGGATTCTCCGAGGTAGACCCGGCGCACGTCGGGATTTGCCAGAAGCGTGTCCGGAGCCCCCTGCGCGAGCACGCTTCCCTCGTTGAGGATATACGCCCGGTCGCAAATGCCCAAGGTTTCGCGCACGTTGTGGTCCGTGATCAGGACCCCGATCCCGCGCTGCTTGAGATGCTCGACGATGCGCTGGATCTCGCCGACCGAAATCGGGTCCACCCCCGCGAAGGGTTCGTCGAGCAGGATCAGGCGGGGCCTGGCGGCCAGGGCGCGGGCGATTTCCACCCGGCGCCGCTCGCCGCCGGACAGGCTGGCGCCGATCTGGTCGGCGACGTGGCTGACCTGGAGTTCGTCGAGCAGGCTGTCGAGCTCCTGGCGGCGGCCGGCGCGATCGAGGTCGTCGCGCAGTTCCAGCACCAGCATGATGTTGTCGGCCACGCTGAGCTTGCGGAACACCGACGGTTCCTGCGGCAGGTAGCCCACGCCGCGGCGTGCGCGCAGGTGCATCGGCTCGGCGGTGATGTCGCGGCCGTCGAGCACGATCCGGCCGGCGTCGGCCGGTACCAGGCCGACGATCATGTAGAAGCAGGTGGTCTTGCCGGCGCCGTTGGGCCCGAGCAGCCCCACCACCTCGCCCGCGTCCAGCGTCAGCGCGAAGTCGCGCACGACCTCGCGCTGGCGGTAGCGCTTGCGCAAACCTTCCGCGACCAGCATCAGTCGTTTCCGTCGTCGTTGCCGTCGCTGGCCGGCGGGCGGTTGCGCGGCTCGAACTGCAGCGTCACCCGGCCGCCTTCCTCGCCGCCCCCGCCCTGCACTTGGCCGGTGCGCATGTTGTAGACGATGCGCTCGCCGGAGATGCTGCCGCGGCCCGGCTGCTGGACCACGGCGCCGCCGGTGAACACCACGATGTTCTGGCGCAGGTCGTAGTCGATCTGGGCGGCGGTGGCATTCATGGTGCCGCCGTTGTCCATCTCCTGTCGCAGCCGCACCGGCGAACCCGTGAGCTTGACGCTCTGGATCTCGCCGTCGCCCTGGCGGATGTCGGCGCGAGCGGCGTTGATCTCCAGCGATCCCTGGACGATGTGGACGTTGCCGGTGAGCACGCACGGTCCCGTGTCGGTGACCGTGCAGTCGCTGCGGTTGGCCTGCACCCGCATGGGCTGTTCGCGGTCGGAGGACTTGGCCACGGCGGCGTGCGCGCAGCATGCGGCGGCGACCGCAAGGACCAGCTTAGCGATGGTTCGGATCATTGATGAGGGTCACTCTGGACAGGAGCTGGATGCGCTTGCCGGCCAGGTCGGCCTCCATCCCGGTACCGCGCATTGTAGTGCCGGGGCTGGTGATGGTCACGACGACGTCGGACGTGGCCCGGTTCTCCTCCGGGTAGACGTCCAGCGCTTCGGTGCGCAGCACGGTCGGGCGGCTGGCGCCCATCGGGCTGTCGGCCACCACGTCGCCGCGCAGCTGCACCAGGGTGCTCTTCTCGTTGATCCATCCGGTCTGCGAGCGGACCTCCCAGCGGCTGTCGTGCTCGTCGGGCATCAGGAACAGCGGGGTCGCCAGTTCCAGCGTACGCGCTCCGGGGGTCTGGCGCAGTTCGGGCGCGCGCAGCGAGAACGACTCCTGGCCGCTGGAGTCGAGGGTGACCACTTCGAAGTCGTGCAGCACGAAGTCCGAGCGCGTCTCGACCCCGGCGGCCCCGGGTTCGGGCGCGGCCTCGCGCAGCAGCAGCCAGCCGCTCAGTGCGGCGCCGGCGACCAGGGCCACGACCAGGGCCAGGCGCCAGTTCATTTCGAGCCGTCCCGCAGCAGCGCCTCGACCCGGCCCTGCGCGTGCAGGACCAGGTCGCACAGCTCCCGCGCCGCGCCTTCGCCGCCGCGCGCGGGGGTGACCCAGTGCACCAGGTCGCGCAGCCAGTGGTGCACGCTGGCCGGCGCGACCGCGAAGCCGACTTCGCGCAGCACGGTCAGGTCCGGCAGGTCGTCGCCCATGAACGCGACCTGCTCCATCGTCAGGCCGCGCTCGGCGGCCAGCCCGCGCACGCAGGCCAGCTTGTCGCGGCAGTCCACGTGCGCCAGCGCCCCCAGCTCGCGCGCGCGGTTGGCGGCGACGATGCTGTTGCGCGCGGTGATGAAGACCACCGTCACCCCGGAGCGGGCCAGCTGGGTCAGGCCCTGGCCGTCGAGCACGTTGAACGCCTTCGACTCGCGCCCGTCCTCGTCGAACCACAGCCGGCCGTCGGTCAGGGTGCCGTCGACGTCGAAGCAGGCAAGCCTGGTCCGGGCGGCGCGGTCGACCAGGTCGGCGGTGTATTCGGGAGCGTAATGGGGCACATCAACCTCGCTTGGGAAGGCGGCAACCGCGAAGGTCGCCAGTCACGGGCCGGGGATCGCGAATCAAACCACCCGCGCCCGCAGCAGGTCGTGCACGTTCAGCGCGCCGACCACCCGACGCGCCTCGTCCAGCACCAGCAGCGCATTGATCTTGCGCGTTTCCATCAGCTGCGCGGCCTCGACCGCCAGCGCCTCGCGGCCGATGGTGACCGGATCGCGCGTCATCACCTCGCCGATCGTGGTGGCGTGCACGTCCACGCGCCGGTCGCCCAGGGTGCGGCGCAGATCGCCGTCGGTGAACAGCCCCAGCAGGCGGTCCCCTTCGTCGACCACCGCGGTCACCCCCAGGCGCTTGCGGCTCATCTCCAGCAGCGCCTCGCCCAGCGAGGCTTCGGCGCGCACCCGCGGCACGTCGTCGCCGGTGTGCATCACGTCGGCGATGTGCAGCAGCAGGCGTCGGCCGAGGGCGCCGGCAGGGTGTGAGCGGGCGAAGTCGTCGGCGGTGAAGCCGCGCGCCTCCAGCAGCGCCACCGCCAGCGCGTCACCCATCGCCATCGACGCGGTGGTGCTGGAGGTCGGGGCCAGGTGCAGCGGGCAGGCTTCCTCGGGCACGCTGATGTCGAGGTGCACGTCGGCGGCCTGGGCCAGGGTCGAGGTCGGGCGGCCGGTCATGGCCAGCAGCACGTTGCCCTGGCGCTTGAGCACCGGCAGCAGCATCAGGATCTCGTCCGATTCGCCGGAGTAGGAGACCGCGAGCACGATGTCCGCGTCGGTCACCATGCCCAAGTCGCCGTGGCCGGCTTCGCCCGGGTGCATGTGGAAGGCGGGGGTGCCGGTCGAGGCCAGGGTGGCGGCGATCTTGTGCGCCACGTGCCCGGACTTGCCCATGCCGGTGCAGACCACGCGCCCGCGCGCGGCCAGGATCCGGCGGCAGGCGTCGGAGAATGCCCCGTCCAGGCGCGCCGCCACCGCCTGCAGGCCGTGCGCCTCGATCTCGAACACGCGCCGACCGCTGGCCGCCAGGGCGCCGTCGGCGGGGGTGTCGCGGGGCGTGGTTCCTGGGCTGGCCATATCCGGGGCGCGGGCTTTCCGATAATCTAAGCGGTTCATTTTAGGCGCTTCCCGGCGCGAAAGGCCCGCCAGCGGCGCGCCGCCCGCGGCCGGCTCATGCGCGCTTCAGCAGGACAAGCCCGTGACCCCCGAAACCATCCGCGATCTCATCCAGCAGGGACTGCCCGGCGCCCGGGCCGACGTCCGCGGCGACGACGGCGTGCACTTCGAGGCCGAAGTGGTCTGCGAGGCCTTTGCCGGCAAGTCGACCCTGGCGCGCCACCGCATGGTCTACGCCACCCTCGGCGAGCGCATGGGCCGCGAGATCCATGCGCTGGCGATCCACCGGGCCCAGACCCCGGACGAGGCGGCGCGCGCCTGATGGACAAGATCGTCGTGGCGGGCGGGATCGCGCTGGACGGAGAGGTGCGCATCTCCGGCGCCAAGAACGCGGTGCTGCCGATCCTGTGCGCGACCCTGCTGGCCGACGGGCCGGTGGAAATCGGCAACGTGCCCGACCTGCACGACGTGCGCACCACCGCGCGCCTGCTGCGCGGCCTGGGCGCGCAGGTGGAGCACGACGCCGACGCGGCCGTGGTCCGGGTCGACCCGCGCGGCGCCGATGGCCATGTGGCGCCCTACGAACTGGTGCGCACCATGCGCGCCTCGGTGCTGGTGCTCGGTCCGCTGCTGGCCCGCCACGGCGCGGCCGAAGTGTCGCTGCCGGGCGGCTGTGCCATCGGTTCGCGGCCGGTGGACCTGCACATCCGCGCGCTCGAAGCACTGGGCGCGGACATCCTGGTCGAGCACGGTTTCATCAAGGCGAAGTGCGGTCGCCTGCGCGGCGGCCACGTGGATTTCGCGACGGTCAGCGTGGGTGCGACCGAGAACGTGCTGATGGCCGCCACCCTGGCCGACGGCACCACCACGATCGACAACGCCGCGCGCGAGCCGGAGATCGTCGACCTCGCCGCCTGCCTGGTGGCGATGGGCGCGCGGATCGAGGGCGCGGGCACGTCGCGGATCGTGGTGCACGGGGTCGACGCCCTGCACGGCGCGCGCCACGAGGTCATCGCCGACCGCATCGAAACCGGCACCTTCCTCGTCGCAGGGGCGATCACCCGCGGTCGCGTTGTCGCCACCCATGCCCGTCCCCACACGCTCGACGCGGTGCTCGCCAAGCTGCGCGAGGCCGGCGCGGAAATCGCCGTCGACGGCGATCGCATCGCCCTGGACATGCGCGGCCGGCGCCCGCGCGCGGTCGACATCGTCACCGAGCCGCACCCGGGCTTCCCTACCGACATGCAGGCCCAGTTCATGGCCATGGACTGCGTGGCCGAGGGCAGCGCCAGCATCGACGAGCGGATCTTCGAAAACCGCTTCATGCACGTGAACGAACTGTTGCGCCTGGGCGCCGACATCCATGTCGAGGGCAACCGGGCCGTAGTCAACGGCGTGCCCGCGCTCAGCGGCGCGCCGGTGATGGCGACCGACCTGCGCGCCTCGGCCTCGCTGATCCTTGCCGGTCTGGTGGCCGAAGGCGAGACGGTCATCGACCGCATCTACCACCTCGACCGCGGCTACGAGCACATCGAGCGCAAGCTCTCCGGGCTGGGCGCGCGGATCAGGCGGCTCACGTGAGGCTCACGGCATGAACGCATCGCGATGGCGGCTGTCGACCCGGCGCAAGCTGCTTCTGGGCACGGTGCTGCTGGTGATGGCGGCGATGCTGGTGCTGCGCCTGATGGGCGTGGCCGGATTCAACGGCACCCAGCCGCGCGAGATGGACTGGAACGAGGACGGCGTCGCCAGCCGCGCCGAGATCGTGCAGGGCTACACCGTGATCGTGGTCGATCAGACCCGCGACGGCCCGCGCACCTGCCGCCGCTACGCCCGCCTGCGCGAGCGCCAGGCCCCCTTCCGGGTGGACTGCCGCGTGGTGCTGGACCCGGCCGGCGCGGAAGCCGGGCGCTAGTGTGGCGTTCCGCTAGAAACTTTCATTCGTCATCCTCGCCTACGCGGGGATGACGAGCCAAGAAACTTGCGGAACGCCACACTGGGAACGGTCTGCAGGCCTGTCGTCATCCGCCGCGAAAGCACGGGAACGACGCTCGAGGCCGGGTCAGGCCTCCCCTGACGCGTCGCCGACGTGCCCTGACGCTATTTCCAGGAGCCCAGCCGCAGGCTGAAGGTTTCCTTGCCGCCCTCGGACTGCACCAGCCGCACCGGCACCGGCACCCCGGCGGCGATCCAGGCGGTGGTGGTCTTGCCGTCGGCGGTCGACACCACCCGCGTCGCCTGCAGCGTGCGGCCGTTGACCGTCACGCTCTCGGTACCGGCGCGGCGGAAGCCCATGGCGCGGGCCTTGCCGTTCTCGACCACGCGGTACTGCAGCGGCCTGCCCGCCGGCACGTCGCGCGCCAGCGCCAGCTGCAGCAGCAGTCCATCGACATCGCCGGCGCGGATCGCGACCGGGCCGCGGCGCGAGGCCTTGGCATCGCCGCTCCAGCTGGCCTGCAGCGCGCGCCAGTCGAAGCGCGCCGGCACCGCCTTGCGCTGGCCGACGTAGCTTGCGGTGTCGCTGCCGCCCAGCGGCATCAGCAGCCCGTGCGACTCGGTGAACAGCGTTGCCTGGCTCATCGACGCGGCCAGGTTCTCCATGTTCATCGCCAGCGTCCACTGCTTGCCGCGCGGCGCAAGCACCATCACTCCGCTGGCCGGGATGCCCTTGTACCTGGCCGAATAATGGGCGGTGAACGGCTGCAGCGCGGCGTTCGCGGGCAGCGCGACGACGAGCGCTGCGCACAGGGCCAGCAGGGCGGACAGGACGGGGCGCATGGGTGGATTCCGGAACAGGCGCAGCGGCGCGGGCTCAGTGCAGCGACTTGAGGGTGAGATCGATGTGGTCGCGGCCGTCGCGCTGCTGCAGGATCCGCGCCGGCACCGGCAGGCCGTCGACGATCCAGGCGGTGATGCTGCGCTCGTCATTCTTCCAGGTCACCCGGGTGGCCTTGTGGGTCTTGCCGGCGACGGTGATGTTCTCGGTGCCGGCGGGCTTGAACACCTGGCGCCGGGCCCGGCCGTCCTCGACCAGGCGGTAGTTGAGCGGCTTGCCGGCCTGGAAGTCGCGCACCAGGGCCAGGTTCATCAGCATGCCGTCGACGTCGCCGGGCTGCAGCTTCACCGGCCCGCGGCGGTCGTCCTTGACGTCGCCGTCCCAGGTCGCCTGGCCGCTGTCCCAGTCGTAGGTGGCGTTGATCGCGCGCTTCTTCACCAGCATCGCGGCCAGGCCCGATTCGCCGGCCTGCGAATCGCTGCCCGAGATCGGGCGCCACTTGCCGCCCTCGGCCTCGAACACCGTGCTCTGCTCCAGCCGTGCGCCGGCGCCGGTGACCTCGAGGCTGTATTTCCAGAGGTTCTCGCCCGCGGGCGCCAGGGTCATGCGGCCGTCGGCCTGCAGGCCCATGTACCGGGCGCCGTAGCTGGCGGTGAACGGCTCGACCGCGGCCGCCGACGCGCTTGCCAGCGCCAGCACGGCCGCGAACGCGACGGAACGCAGGGGGATGGAAAAAAACATCGGCAGGGTCCTCGTTGTGGTGCTCATTGCACCGTCCGGTATTCGATCAGGCGCAGGTCGACGGTATCCTCGCCGTCCTCGCGCTGCAGCAGGCGCACCGGCGTGGGTACGCCATCGGCGACCCACAGGATGGTGTCGTCGTTGCCGCCATTGGTGCGCTCGACCCGCAGCGCCTCGTAGCTCAGCCCGGCCACCGCCACGCGCTCGGTTCCGGTGGCGACGCGATAGACGTGGTCGCGCGCGCGGCCGCTGTCGACGAAGCGGTAGTGCAGCTCCCGGCCCGGCTCCGCGTCGCGGACCACGGCCAGGTTGATCAGCAGCCCGCTCATGTCGCCATGCACGATCGGGACCGGCGCCCGGCGCGCCTTGCTGATGTCGCCGGTCCAGCGCGCGGTGCCGGCGTGCCAGTCGTAGATGCCGGTGGTGCGGCGGTTGAAGAACAGCGCGGCCTTGCGCGTGGTGCCCTGCGAAAGCGGGCGGTAGGCGTCGCCCGGCACGTCGAACACCGTGCTCTGGTCGATGTTCAGGCCGACGATGCCGGCAAAGCCGCGATCGCCGCGTACGCCGAGATCGACCCGCCAGCGCCCATCGTCGCCGTCGTGAACCACCTGCATGGTGGCGGTGCCGGCGCGTCTGCCGTCGTGCCAGGCTTCGTAGGTGGCGACGAAGGGCTCCAGCCTGTGGGCAGGCTCGGGGTCGGACGGCGGCGCCTGGGCGGCCTCGTGTTGCGGAACCGGATCGGCGACCTGCGCGCGTGCAGGCGTGCCCGCACCCGTGCCCAGGGCGGCGGCGGCGATGGCGGCAATCAGGAAGGTGGCGGTGCGCATGGGTCGCACATCATGCAAACGCGTCGTTGCATGACAGCTGAAGCGGAGCGCGCAGCGCCCGGCCGTCCACGTGAACGCCGTCTTCACGCAGCGCCACCCGCTTTTCGGCGAACAGGCGCAGCGTCGCCACCAGCAGCGGATATTCGCGCACCAGCACCCGTGCCGCGAGCGTGGCCTCGTCGTCGCCTGCCGACACCGGCACCCGCGCCTGCGCGATCACCGGTCCGCCGTCGAGTTCGGCGCTGACGAAATGCACGCTCGCGCCATGCTCGGCCACGCCCGCCTGGAGCGCCTGGCGATGGGTGTGCAGGCCCTTGAAGGCCGGCAGCAGGGATGGGTGGATGTTGATCACCCGCCCGACGCGCGGCGACACCGCGGCCGGCCCGATCAGGCGCATGTAGCCGGCGCAGACCACCAGGTCCGGCGCGACCGCGTCCACGCGTTCGAACAGGGCCTGGTCGTAGGCCACGCGCGAGCCGAAGCTTCGCGGCGACAGCGCCTGCGCATGCACGCCCGCGGCGCGCGCCCGCTCCAGCGCCGGGGCCGAAGTGCGGTCCGAGAACACCCCGGCCACGGTCGCATCCAGCGTTCCGTCGGCAATCGCCTCGAGAATCGCCTGCAGATTGCTCCCGCGCCCGGACACCAGGACGGCAAGGCGCAGGGAGCGGGAATCGGAAACCGGAAATCGGGGATCGGGGTGCTGCGGTGCCGTCGTCACGGGAGGAGCTGCTTCCGTTCCCGGTTTCCCGTTCCCCATTCCCGGCCTCTCACCCGATGCGCACGCGCGCATCGTCGTTTGCGGCAACCACCTGGCCGATGCGCCAGTGCGCGAGGCCGAGCCGCGCCAGTTCGCCGCCCAGGGCGGACACCGCGTCGCGGTCGACCAGCAGCACGAAGCCGAGGCCGCAGTTGAAGGTGCGCCACATCTCCTCGCGCGCGACGTTGCCTTCGCGCTGCAGCCAGTCGAACACCGGCGGCAGGCTCCAGGACGAGGCGTCGATGTCGAGGCCGAGCCCGTCGGGCACGACGCGGACGATGTTCTCGGTCAGGCCGCCGCCGGTGATGTGGGCCATGCCGTGGATCGCCGGGCCGTGCGCGCCGCGCAACAGCTCCAGGATCGGCTTGACGTACAGCCGGGTGGGCGCCATCAGCGCATCGTCCAGGGCCACCCCGCCCACGTCGAGCGAGCCGGGCCGGCCGGCGCGGTCGTAGATGCGCCGGATCAGCGAATAGCCGTTCGAATGCGGGCCGCTGGAGGCGATGCCGACGAGCACGTCGCCGGCGCGCACCGCCGCGCCGTCGCGCAGCTCGGACTTTTCCACCGCGGCCACGCAGAAGCCGGCCAGGTCGTATTCGCCCGGCGGATACATGTCCGGCATCTCGGCCGTCTCGCCGCCGATCAGGGCGCATCCGGACAGCTCGCAGCCTTTCGCGATGCCGCCGACCACGGCCACGGTGGTGTCGATGTCGAGCTTGCCGGTGGCGAAGTAGTCGAGGAAGAACAGCGGTTCGGCGCCCTGTACCAGCACGTCGTTGACGCACATGCCCACCAGGTCGATGCCGATGCTGTCGTGGCGGCCGAGCTGCTGGGCGAGCTTGAGCTTGGTGCCCACGCCGTCGGTGCCCGAGACCAGCACCGGCTCGCGGTACTTGCCGGACAGGTCGAACAGGGCGCCGAATCCGCCCAGCCCGCCCATCACTTCCGGGCGCATGCTGCGCGCGACCAGGGGTTTGATGCGTTCCACGACTTCGTTGCCCGCGTCGATGTCGACGCCGGCGTCGCGGTAGGTCAGGCCGGTCGGGCCGGGAGGCGGGGTAGTCACGGGTGCTCGGAAGGGCCGGTCGGCCGGCGATTCTAGCAGCCGGGGGCGGTCCGGCAGCCCCGGGGCGGCCTGCGCGGCGGGGCTTTGTGGCACCATTTCGCCACGGATCGCAGCTGCACAAGGACATCGGATGCGTTTGCTTGCACGAGGGACCCACGGCCTGGCATGGGCGCTGGCGCTGCTGCTGGCCGCCGCGCCGGCGCTGGCGCAGCGGCTCGAGGGCGACCGCGCCGCCGCCGACGGCATGTACGAGGCCGAGGTTCCGGTGCGCAGCCAGGCCGAGGCCGAGCGCGAAACCGGTTTCGCGCGCGCGCTGGCGCAGGTGTTCGCCAAGCGCTCGGGCGACCGGTCCGTGGCCAGCCGTCCCGGAGTCGCCCAGGAGCTGCGGCGTGCCGCCGACCACGTCGAGGGTTTCGACTACCGCCAGGACGAGAGCCTCGGCGCCAGCGGCGCGCCCAGCTTCCGGACCATGCTGGTGGTGCGGTTCAAGCCGGAGATGATCGACGCCCTGTCCGAAGCGCTGGGCCTGCCGGTCTGGCCGCAGCCGCGGCCCAAGCCGGTGGTGTGGCTGGCGATCGACGACGGCAATGGCCCGCGCCTGGTGGGCCTGCAGCACAACAACGTGGCCAGGCCGCTGCTGCAGCGCGCGGTCCAGCGCGGCTATCGCCTCGGGCTGCCTTCCGGCAGCGCTGCCGAGCAGGCCGCGGCGGGCGCGATCTGGCGCGGCGACACCGCCGCGATCGCGCGCCTGTCGGCGCGCTACAACCCGCCAATGCAGCTGATCGGCAAGCTCTATCGCAGCAACGGTGGCTGGAAGGCCGACTGGATCTTCGTCGACAACGGCCGCGTGCTCTCGCGCTGGTCGGAACGCGACACCAGTGCGCGCAGCATCCTGGCCACCGGCGCCGACGGCGCGGCCGATGCGCTCATCAAGCGCTACGCCAAGGCCACCGCCCCGTCCGATCCGGTCAGCCAGGCGCTGGTGTTCACCGGCGTGCGCAGCAGCGCGGATTACCTGCGCCTGTCGGCGGCGCTGCAGCGCATGTCGGTGGTGCGCGCGATCCGGCCGCAGCGCGCCAGCGGCGACCGGTTGGAGGTCGAGCTCGATCTGCTGACCGGGCTTGGCGGGTTCCGCAGCATGGCCGACGAGGCGGTGCTGCTCGAGGTCGAGGGCGGCGACGAATTCGCGCCCCCGGTCTTCGTGTTGCGCTGACGGAGCCGCGATCCGATGGAGCAACGGCCGGTCGAAGCGAATCCCGACATCGCGCGCTTCCTGCGGCGCCTGCAGTGGGGGCTGGTGGCGCTTGCCGTGCTGTGGCTGGTCGCGCTGCTCGGGCCGATCCTGACCCCGTTCGTGTTCGCCGCCCTGCTGGGCTGGCTCGGCGACCCGCTCGTCGACCGCCTGGAGCGCTCGGGCCGCTCGCGCCCGGTCGCGGTCACCCTGGTGTTCGTGCTGATGGTGATGCTGCTGGTGCTGGTGGTGCTGATCCTGGTGCCGATGATCGAGCGCCAGGTGGTCACCCTGATCGAGACCCTGCCCGAGTACCGCGCCTGGTTCATGGAAACCGCGCTGCCGTGGGTCGAGGCGCGCACCGGCATGGAGATCACCGGCTGGCTCGATCCGCAGCGGCTGTTCGAGCTGGCGCGCGCGCACTGGGCCCAGGCCGGCGGCATCGCCACCACCCTGTTCGGCTACCTCTCCAGCTCCGGCTTCGCGTTCCTGGCCTGGATCGCGAACCTGGTGCTGGTGCCGATCCTGACCTTCTACTTCCTGCGCGACTGGGACCTGCTGGTCGCGCGGGTGGCGGTGATGGTCCCGCGCGACCACATCGACACCGTTGCGCGGCTGGCGAAGGAATCGGACGAGGTGCTCGGCGCGTTCCTGCGCGGCCAGTTCATCGTGATGCTGGCGCTGGGCGCGATCTACGCCCTGGGGCTGACGCTGGTGGGGCTCAAGCTGGGCCTGCTGATCGGCATCGTCGCCGGCCTGATCAGCTTCGTGCCCTACCTGGGCGCGGCCAGCGGCATCGTGCTGGCGGTGCTGGCGGCCCTGGTGCAGGCGCAGGGCTTCGACCTGAAACTGCTGCTGATGGTGGGCGCGGTGTTCACGGTCGGCCAGCTGATCGAAAGCTACGTCCTCACCCCGCGCATCGTCGGCGACCGCATCGGCCTGCACCCGGTGGCGGTGATCTTCGCGATCATGGCCGGCGGCCAGCTGTTCGGCTTCGTCGGCATGCTGCTGGCGCTGCCGGTGGCGGCGGTGGGCAACGTGCTCCTGCGCTTCGCGCGCGAGCGCTACACGCAGAGCCGGCTGTATGCCGGCGGGCAGCCGCAGATCGTGCTCGACGGCCAGCGCAGCGCGGGCGGGATCGTGCTCGACGACGACATCGGCGAAGCCGACAGCCGCGACGACGGCGCCTGAGCCGCGATGCCGGCGCCGTCTCCGTCACCGCAGCTGCCGCTGGCGCTGCGCTACCCGCCCGACCAGCGCCTGGAGACGTTTGCCGGCAACCGCGCGCTGGTCGCGCAGCTGCAGGGCTTCGCGGCCGGTGCCGCGGGCGCGCGCATGCTGCTGCTGGTGGGGCCATCGGGCAGCGGCAAGACCCATCTCGCGCTTGCCGCCTGCGCCCAGGCCGAGGCGGCCGGGCGACGCGCGGCCTACCTGCCGCTGGCGACCGCGCGCGGCAGGCTGGGCACGGCGCTGGAGGCCATGCACGCCTTCGACCTGGTGGCGCTGGACGGACTCGATGCGGTCGCCGGCGGGCCGGACGACGAGCTGGCCCTGTTCGACTTCCACAACCGCATCCACGACGCTGGCCGCCAGCTGCTGTACACCGCGCGGGTCGCGCCTGCGGCGCTCGGGGTGGGGCTGCCCGACCTGCGCTCGCGCCTGGGCCAATGCACGCGCGCGGCGCTGGAGCCGCTGGACGACTCCGGCCGGCGCGAGCTGCTGCGGCTGCGCGCCGTGCGCCGCGGCCTGCAGGTGGACGAGGCGGCGATCGACTGGCTGCTGCGCCGGGTCGATCGCGACCCGGGTTCGCTGGCGACCCTGTTCGAGCGCCTTGACGTTGCCGCGCTTGCAGCGCAGCGGCGCCTGACCGTGCCTTTCCTGCGCGAGGTGCTGGGCGGCGCGGACGAGGCCTGAGTTCGCGCGGCGATCAGTCGTGCAGGGGCGGCGCGGTCTCGCGTGCAAGCGTCCGGTCGAGCTCCTCCAGCCGCTGCGGTGTGCCCACGTCGGTCCAGGCGCCGGCGTGGCGTTCGCCGGTCACTGCGCCGCGTCGCATGGCCGCGCGCAGCACCGGGGCCAGGCGGAACCGCGGCGGGGTGGCGTCGGCGCCGGGCGCGTCGCCGACGGCGCTGCGCCAGTCGCGCAGCAGCCGCGGGCGATAGACGCCGATGCCGGAGAAGGTCAGCCGCTGGCCGTCCTCGCCGTCCTCGCTGTCCACCCGTCCGTCGCTGCGCAGGGTGAAATCACCCTGCGGATTGTGGTCGGGGTTGTCGACCAGCACCAGGTGCGCGTCGCCGGCCGGTTCGCGCGGCAGGCGGGCGAAGTCGTAGTCGGTCCAGATGTCGCCGTTGAGGGCGATGAACGGCGCTTCGCCCAGCAGCTCGCGCGCATGCCACATGCCGCCGCCGGTCTCCAGCGGCAGCTCGCCCTCGTGCGACCAGCTGATGCGCAGGCCGAAGGCGCGGCCGACGCCGAGCGCGGCCGGGAAGCGGTCGGCCAGCCACGACAGGTTGACCACCACCTCCTCCACGCCGATCGCCGCCAGGCGCTCGAGGTGCCAGGCGATCAGCGGCTTGCCGCCCGCGCACAGCAGCGGCTTGGGCGTGGTGTCGGTGAGCGGGCGCATGCGCTCGCCCCGTCCGGCGGCGAAGATCAGCGCCTTCATGCGGTGGCCGCGTGGATGGCGGCCATTGCCGGCCGCACGCGCGCATCGATCAGCGCCGCCAGCGACGCCAGCTGCGGGTGTCGCGGCAGCACCGCGTCGAGATAGGCGATGAAGCGCGGCGCGTCGGCGATGTACTTGGGCTTGGCGTCGCGATGCTTCAGGCGCGCGAAGATGCCCAGCACCTTGAGGTGGCGATGCACGCCGATCAGGTCGAGGTCGCGGCGGAACTCATCCAGCGGCGGCACCGGCAGGCCGGCGCGCGTGGCCAGCGCGTGGTAGCGGCCGTGCCAGTTGGCCACCCGCGTCTCCGGCCAGCTGAGGAAGGCGTCCTTGAACAGGCAGGCCGGATCGTAGGCGATCGGCCCGCGTACCGCGTCCTGGAAATCGAGCATGGCCACGTCGTCGCCGCAGGGCATCAGGTTGCGCGGCATGTAGTCGCGGTGCACCAGCACCTGCGGCTGGGCGAGCGCAGCGTCGACCAGCACGCGGTACACCGCCTGCAGCTGCGCGCGCTCGTCCTCGTCGAGTTCGATCCCAAGATGCGCGCCGAGGAACCATTCGTCGAACAGCCGCAGTTCGCGCAGCAGCAGCTCGCCGTCGTAGGCGGGGAAGTCGTCGGGCAGGGCGATCGACTGCAGTTCCACCAGGCGCGTCATCGCGGTGTCGAACAGGGCGTCGGCGTTGGCTTCGTCGAGCGCGTGCAGGTAGGTGTGCACGCCGAGGTCCTCCAGCAGCAGGAAGCCCTGGTCCAGGTCGCGGGCGACCACCGCGGGAACACGCAGGCTGCCGGCTTCGAGCAGGTCGCGGATCGCAAGCCAGGGACGACAGTCCATCAGCGCCGGCGGGGCGTCCATCAGGATCAGGCTGGGCGTGCGGCCGACGGTGCGCCAGTAGCTGCGGAAGTCGGCGTCGAACGACGCGCGCTCCAGGCCGGTGTCCGGCTCTTGCAGCGCGGTCCGTATCCATTCGAGGCGCTGGCGGTCGCGGTTGCTGGTGGTGTCGGGCTGGCTCATGGCGTCTCCAACCGGCGGCTGCCGGCGGGCAAAGGGTAAACTGCCGCGCAATCGCGGGCGAGGGAAGACATGAAACTGCAGCCGGTATTGTTGTCGGGCGGATCGGGAACGCGGCTGTGGCCGCTCTCGCGCGAGGCCTATCCCAAGCAGTTCCTGCCGCTGGCGGGCGAGCGCACGATGCTCCAGGACACCTGGCTGCGGGTGGCGCCGCTGGCCGACGCGGCGCCGATCGTGGTCGCCAACGAGGAGCACCGTTTCCTGGCCGCCGAGCAGCTGCGCCTGGTGGGCGTGGAGCGCGCCGACATCGTGCTTGAACCGGTGGGCCGCAACACCGCGCCGGCGATCGCCGCGGCCGCGCTGCAGGCGATGGCCGGGGGCGAGGATCCGCTGCTGCTGGTGCTGCCGTCCGACCACGTGGTGCGCGACGCGGAGGGCTTCCAGGCCGCGATCCGCGCCGCCATGCCGGCCGCGGAGGCCGGCGCGCTGGTGACCTTCGGCATCGTGCCCTCGGCGCCCGAGACGGGCTTCGGCTACATCCAGTCGGACGCGGGCGAGGGCGTGCGCCCGGTGCTGCGCTTCGTCGAGAAGCCCGACGCCGCCACCGCGCAGTCCTACCTCGACGACGGCGGCTACTACTGGAACAGCGGCATGTTCCTGTTCCGGGCCTCGCGCTACCTGGACGAACTCGAGCGCTTCCGCCCGGACATCCTGTCTGCGGTGCGCGCTGCCTCCGCCAGCGCCCAGCGCGACGGCGACTTCATCCGCCTCGACCGGGACGCCTTCGCCGCCGGGCCGTCGGACTCGATCGACTACGCGGTGATGGAAAAGACCGCGGACGCGCGGGTGCTGCCGGTCGACATCGGCTGGAACGACGTCGGCTCCTGGTCGGCGCTGTGGGAAGTGAGCCGCCAGGACGAGGCGGGCAACGCCAGCCACGGCGACGTGATCGCGGTCGACTCGCGCAACAGCTACGCCTACGCGCGGCGGCTGGTGGCGCTGGTCGGCGTGGACGACCTGGTAGTGGTGGAAACCGACGACGCGGTGCTGGTCGCGCACAAGGAGCGGGTGCAGCAGGTCAAGGATGTGGTGGCCAAGCTCAAGTCCGAGCAGCGCAGCCACGCGGTCCTGCACCGCGAGGTGCACCGGCCCTGGGGCAGCTACGACTCGATCGACCAGGACGACGGCTTCCAGGTCAAGCGGATCAAGGTCAAGCCCGGCGCGCGGCTGTCGCTGCAGTCGCACCGGCATCGCGCCGAGCACTGGATCGTGGTGCGTGGCACCGCGCGCGTGACCCGCGACAACGACGTGTTCGAACTGCACGCCAACCAGTCGACCTACATCCCGCTGGGCGCGAAGCACCGGCTGGAGAACCCGGGCAGCGACATGCTTGAGCTGATCGAGGTGCAGTCGGGCGACTACCTGGGCGAGGACGACATCGTCCGCTACGAGGACATCTACGGCCGCTCCTAGCGCCGCCGGCGGCGCCCGCCCGCGCCGCCGTCGATATCCGATCCGAATGCCGATATGACGCGCCGTCATGTGCGGCTAGCACCAGGCGCGGATCGAGCGCTTCGACTGCATGATCCGCGCCACCGGCCTGGATATCGACATTGAGCGAACCACCCATCCGCTGATGATCCAGCTGCGTGAGGCCGGCCTGGTTCGCGCCGATCCGCTGGGGCTGGGGGTGGAGGCGACCGCCGACTTCGAAGCGATCGACGCCGGCGGCTGCGCGGTGCGCGGGCTGTACTGCCTCGGCCCGCTGCTGCGCGGCCGGCTGTGGGAGATCACCGCCGTGCCCGAACTGCGCGATGCGGCGGCCGCGCTGGCGCAGCGCCTGCTGTCGGAGGCACCGGACGCCGAGTTCCGCGCGCCGCAGGTGTCGTCCGTCGCACGGTCCGTGTATGAGCGGCTTCAGCCGCGACCGGCTCGCGTGTGTGGCGACCGGGCGCGGATCCGGGAACCGACCCGAACTACATGGCAACCGCGGGCGCGTGGCGACCGGATGCGGCGGTCGCGGCTGAAGCCGCTCCTGCAGGTGAGATCAGGCGCGGGCTACGCCGAGTAGACGCGGTGGCGCAGCAGGCGCACGCCGACGGCGTCGCCGGGCGCGGGCACCTGCGCGCCGGGAGTGGCGACCAGGTCGACTTCCAACGGTCGCGGCTGCCCGGCCAGCTCCAGCTCCACGGTGACCCGGTCGGCGTTGCTGTGCACCGCGACCACGCGCGCGTCCAGGCCCTCGCCCGGGGCGCCGATGCTGGCGTCGTGCGGACGCAGGTACAGCGTCGCCGCGCCGTCGGCGACGTCGCCGGCATCGAACGTGGCCGGCAGACCGGACGGGCTGAAGCGCCCGCCGGCCACCGCGCCCTCGATCACGCTGGCGCGGCCGATGAAGTCGAACACGTAGGGCGAGGCCGGGGCGTCGTAGATCTCGCGCGGGGTGCCGACCTGCTCGATGCGGCCGTCGCGCAGCACCACCACGCGGTCGGCCAGCTCCAGCGCCTCGTCCTGGTCGTGGGTGACGAACACGGTCGTCTGCCCGGTCTGGTCGTGCAGGCGGCGCAGCCAGCGGCGCAGCTCCACCCGCACCTTGGCGTCGAGTGCGCCGAAGGGTTCGTCGAGCAGCAGCACGGTCGGGTCGATCGCCAGCGCGCGCGCCAGCGCCACGCGCTGCTTCTGCCCGCCCGACAGCTGCTCGGGATAGCGCTGGCCGTGCTCGGGCAGCTGGATCAGCGCCAGCAGCTCGTCCACGCGGCGGCGGATCGTGGCCTTGTCCGGGCGCCGCGCGCGCGGACGGCTGCGCAGGCCGAAGGCGATGTTCTCGGCCACGGTCATGTGCCGGAACAGCGCGTACTGCTGGAACACGAAGCCGACGTTGCGCTCGCGCAGGCTCAGCCGGGTGGCGTCGGTCTCGCCGAACAGCACCCGGCCGCTGTCGGCCGGCAGCAGGCCGGCGATCACCCGCAGCAGGGTGGTCTTGCCCGAGCCCGAGGGGCCGAGCAGGGCCACCAGCTCGCCCGAGGCGATGTGCAGGTCCACGCCGTCGAGCGCGGCGGTCCCGGCATAGCGCTTGGCGATGTGCTCGATGTGCAGGTCCACGCCATGCCCGGCCGGTTGGATGGCGCGATGATCGCCGATTTCGCCGGCCGCCGGCGCGGTGGCGGCCTGGGCGGCGAGTCCGGCGAAGCTGGCCCTGCGATCGGTGGGCGTGTTGGATGGGGTGAGCAGCACGTGGGTGCCTCCGGGAGCAGTGGAACGCGAAGCGTTGGAAAAAGGGCTTTGGGTGCTCATCAATGCCTCACGTGCGCGCGGGCGAGGCCGTCGGCGTGGCGCGCCTCCAGCCAGAACTTCAGCACCAGGGTCACCAGCGCCAGCCCCGCCAGCAGCGACGACACCGCGAACGCGGCGGTGCTGTCGAACTCGTTGTAGAGGATCTCGATGTGCAGCGGCAGGGTGTTGGTCAGGCCGCGGATGTGGCCCGAGACCACCGACACCGCGCCGAACTCGCCCATCGCGCGCGCGCCGCACAGCAGCACGCCGTAGAGCAGGCCCCATTTGATGTTGGGCAGGGTGACGCGGAAGAACATCGTCCAGGCGTTGGCGCCAAGCGAGCGCGCCACCACTTCCTCCTCGTGGCCCTGCTGCTGCATCAGTGGCACCAGCTCGCGGACCACGAAGGGGAAGGTGATGAACAGCGTCGCCAGCACGATGCCCGGTCGCGCGAACAGGATCTTGATGTCGTGCGCGCGCAGGATGTCGGCGAACCAGCCCTGCGAGCCGAACAGCAGCACCAGGCACAGGCCCGCGACCACCGGCGAGACCGCGAACGGCAGGTCCACCAGGGCCAGCAGCACGCGCTTGCCGGGGAATTCGAAGCGGGTCAGCGACCAGGCGGCGATCAGCCCGAACACGCCGTTGATCGGGATCACGATCGCCGCGGTGAGCAGGGTGAGCTTGAGCGCTGCGATCGCGTCGGGCGTGACCAGCGCCGCCCACCAGGTGGCGAAACCCTTGCCGAAGGCCGAGACCAGCACCATCAGCAGCGGCAGCACCACCAGCAGCCCCATCACCAGCACCGCCGCGCCGATCAGCGTGCGGCGCAGCCACGGCGGCGTCTGCAGCCCTTGCGCGGTTTGCGTATCAGCCATCGCGGCGGCTCCTGCGCTCGTGCCGGAACAGCAGCGGGATCAGGTTGATCGCCAGCAGGCAGGCGAACGACGCGGCCAGCATCAGCGCGGCCAGCGCGATCGCGCCGTTGTAGTCGTACTCCTCCAGCCGGATGGTGATCAGCAGCGGCGCGATCTCGGTCTGGTAGGGCTTGTTGCCGGCGATGAAGATCACCGAGCCGTATTCGCCCAGGCCGCGCGCGAACGCCAGCGAGAAGCCGGTCAGCAGCGCCGGCAGCAGCTCGGGCAGCACCACCCGGCGCAGCGTGGTCAGGCGCGAGGCGCCGAGCGAGGCGGCGGCGGTTTCCTGGTCGTGGCCCAGGGTTTCCAGGATCGGCTGCACCGTGCGCACCGCGAACGGCAGGCCGATGAACACCAGCGCGATCACGATCCCGGTCATGTGGTAGGCCACCTGGATGCCGCGCGGCTCCAGGTACTGGCCGAGCCAGCCGTTGGGCGCGTAGATCGCGGTCAGGGCGATGCCGGCCACCGCCGTGGGCAGGGCGAACGGCAGGTCGACCAGCGCATCGAGCAGGCGCCGGCCGGGGAAGCGGTAGCGCACCAGCACCCAGGCCACCAGCGCGCCGGCCAGCAGCGCCACCAGGGCGGCGGCGAAGGCGGCGCCGAAGCTCACCTTCAGCGCCGCCTGCACGCGCGGGTCCTGGATCGCACGCAGCCAGCCGTCGACGCCCAGGCCGGCGGCGCGGAAGGTCAGCGCCGCCAGCGGCAGCAGCACCACCACGCCCAGCCAGGCCATGCCCAGGCCGAGGCTCAGGCCGAAGCCGGGCAGCGGGCGGCGCCAGCGCGGGCGGGTCAGGGGGATTGCGAGTGTGCTCATCGGGTCGGGAGGGTTGGAACGCGGGCAATGATGCGCCAGGAAGGAGGGTTGGCACCCGGGATGATGGTCCTGTCATCCCGAGCGCAGCGAGGGATCTGCTTTTGCCGCGGGAGATCTCTCGCTTCGTTCGAGATGACAGGGGCCCGGGTTACGGTGTTCCGGAACGCTGGCGCATCACTTGGGCAGGTAGATCTGGTCGAAGAAGCCGCCGTCGGAGAAGTGCAGCTTCTGCGCCTTGGCCCAGCCGCCGAAGGCCTCGTCGATGGTCACCAGCGGGATGGGGTGGAAGCGCTCGAGCAGTTCGGCCGGCACGCCCTCCGTGTTCGACGGGCGATAGTGGTTCTTGGCGGCCAGGCGCTGGCCCTCCGGGGTGTACAGGTGCTGCAGGTAAGCCTCGGCGAGCTTCTGCGTGCCGTGGCGCGCGACGTTGCCGTCGACCACCGCCACCGGCGGCTCGGCCTTGATGCTCAGGCTGGGGAAGATGATCTCGAACTTGCCGCGCACGTCCGGGTCGGCCAGGGTCAGCAGGGCCTCGTTCTCCCAGGCCAGCAGCACGTCGCCGATGCCGCGCTCGACGAAGGTGGTGGTCGAGCCGCGCGCGCCGGTGTCGAGCACCGGCACGTTGGTGAACAGCTTCTTGAGGTAGTCGAGCACCAGGTCGCCCTTGCGGTACTCGCGCGAGGCCCAGGCCCAGGCGGCCAGGTAGTTCCAGCGCGCGCCGCCCGAGGTCTTGGGGTTGGGCGTGATCACGCCGATGCCGGGCTTGGCCAGATCGCCCCAGTCCTGGATGTTCTTCGGGTTGCCCTTGCGCACCAGGAACACGATGGTCGAGGTGTAGGGCGAGCTGTTGTTGGGCAGGCGCGACTGCCAGTCCTTCGCCAGCAGGTCGGTGTTGTTGACGATGGCGTCGATGTCGGCCGACAGGGCGAGGGTGACGACATCGGCCTCCAGCCCGTCGATCACCGAACGCGCCTGCTTGCCCGAGCCGCCGTGCGAGGCGCGGATGACCAGGGTCTGGCCGGTGTCGGCCTTCCACTTCTTCGCGAAGGCGTCGTTGAACTCGGCGTACAGCTCGCGGGTGGGGTCGTAGGAGACGTTGAGCAGTTCGGCGTCCTTGGCGGCGGCGCTGCCGGTGGCGGCGGCGAGTCCGAGCAGCAGGGTGGTCAGCAGCAGTGTGCGGGTCTTGGTGTTCATGGCGTGGGCTCTCGAATGGGGAAGGTCAGAAGGAGAACTGGGCGCGCGTGAAGAAGGTCTTCTCGTCCTCGCGGTCGCCGCCGGCGGCGCCGCCGTCGAAGCTGGCGTGCGCGTAGTTGGCGAGCAGCTTGAGGTTGCGGGTCGGGTACCAGTTGAGGCCGAGGGTCCAGGCGGTCGCCTCCGTGGCGGACGCCGTGGGTGATGCGAACAGCGGGAAGGCGGCGTCGTCCACGTCCAGCTCGCCGTAGCGGGCGACCAGCTCGAACGCGCCCCAGCCGCCCTTGCCGGGCGCGAACGGGCTGTCGGGCTTGACCCCGCGGTAGCTGGCCTTCTCGCCGGTCAGCACCCAGCTGCCGGTGAGCTGCCAGGCGCGGTGATCGAGCGAGGCGCGGCCGCCGGACGCCGTCTCCACCACCTCCTGCTCCGAGCGGATGTACTCGCCCAGCACGCCCACCGGGCCGGCGTACCAGTAGGCCTGCGGCGACCAGCGGGTGTGTTCGCCGTCGGCGGCCACGCCGGCCAGGTAGCTGAAGAAGGTGGACTGGCCGGGCGAGCGGTAGCGCGGCAGGAAGCTGTTGCCGGCGCCGTGCTTGTCGCCGGTGCTGGCAGCGATGCCGAAGCCCAGCCCGGACAGCGCGCCGTCGCCGCCCTTCCACGGCTCGACGAACACGCGGCCGGCGAACTCGAAGTCGTCGTCGGGATTGGTGGTCGGGCTGTCGCGGCCGTCCGGCGCGCCGTTGTACACGCCGACGACGTAGTTGACTTTCGACGTCGCAAGCGCGCCCTGCAGCTGCAGGCCGATCTCGCGGTTGGGCGCCAGCTCGGTCGGGAAGCCGCGCTCGATGAAGGCGGTCGCAGGGCCGCTCTGCAGGCGTTCCAGCGCCACCGGCCCCTTGACCTTGCCCACGCGCAGCGTGGCGGCCGGGCTGAACTTCAGGTCGATGTAGGCGTCCACGATCGAAGCGCTGTCGCCGGCGAATTCCGGGGTGACGCGGAAGCCCACCAGTTCGCCCCAGCTGCCCTCCAGGGTCGGGCGGATGCGGCGCCAGAGGAAGGTGTCGTTCTGCGGACGCTGGTCGTCGTCGATGAAGATGCGGTGGTCGGCCTGGGCCAGCACACCGAGCTTGAGCTGCACCGAGCCGTCGGCGCTGCGGATCGACGCGCCCTTGTCGGCCGCCAGGGTGATCTCCGGCCCCGGCTTCGTTTCGGCCGGCGGCGGCGCGGCTGTGGCGAGCGCGGACTGGCGGTCGCGTTCGTCCAGGCCAAGCTCGATCGCGCGCAGGCGGCGGTCGAGTTCGGTCAGGTCGGTGCGCGCGGCGCCTTCGTCCGCGGCGATACCGAGCCGGCGCTCGACGATGCGCAGGCGTTCGGCGATGTCATCGGGTGCGGGTGCGGCATCCTGCGCCGCGGCGGTCGCCGAGAGCAGGGCCAGGCTCAGCGCCAGCGCGCTGCGCCGCGGCCAGCGGGCCTTCGGCGGTGGTGGGAATGGTGTCCGGAACAACTGCATGGCGTTTCCTCGTTGTATCGGGAAGCGCCTCCGGTCGTCCGGTCGGCACCAAGGATGGGATGGGGATTGCGCGACGCCGTCATGCGGCGTCGCCGTTGAGGCGCAGCTTCTGGCTGCGCGTGATCTGAACGATTCGCGACGAATGCACGACCACCTCGACCTGGCCGTAGGCCAGGTCGCGCACCGCATCGAGCACGGCGCGTTCGGCATCGCTGATCGGGTGCCCGCCGCCGGTATCGGCGGCGGGCTGCGGGTTGGCGTGGATGTCGGGAAGTCGGCTGCTCATGGCGTCGATACCCCGGCAGGCGGTCAGGCCGCGCTGCGCTCGCCTTCGATGCCGGCCAGCCACTCGTCGTCCGAGCCCTCGTTGACGCCCGCGAACAGCGGCGTCGACAGGTAGCGCTCGCCGGTGTCGGGCAGGGTCGCCAGCAGCACCGAACCCTTCGGCGCCGATTCGGCCACCTTGAGCGCGGCGGCCACGGTGGCGCCGGAGGAGATGCCGACGAACAGGCCTTCCTCGGCGGCGAGGCGGCGCGCGGTGGCGATCGCCTCGTCGTCGGTCACTTGCTGCACCTGGTCGTGCACGGTGCGGCTGAGCACTTCGGGCAGGAAGTCGGGCGTCCAGCCCTGGATCTTGTGCGGGGTCCAGTCCTTGCCGCCCAGCAGCGAGGCGCCGATCGGCTCGGCGGCGATGATCTTCGTGTCCGGGCGCGCGACCTTGAGCACTTCGCCCACGCCGGTCAGGGTGCCGCCGGTGCCCCAGCCGCTGACGAAATAGTCCAGGCGGCGGCCGGCGAAGTCACGCAGGATCTCGGCGGCGGTGGTCTGGCGGTGGTAAGCCGGGTTGGCCGGGTTGGCGAACTGCGAGGCCAGGAACCAGCCGTGCTTGTCCGCCAGCTCCTTGGCCTTCTTGACCATGCCGGTGCCGCGCTCGGCGGCGGTGGTGAGGATGACCTTGGCGCCGTAGGCGCGCATCAGCTTGCGGCGCTCGACCGAGAAGGTCTCGGTCATCACCGCCACGAAGCGGTAGCCGCGCGCGGCGGCGACCTGCGCCAGGGCCACGCCGGTGTTGCCGCTGGTGGCCTCGACGATGGTGTCGCCGGGCTTGAGCACGCCGCGCTGCTCGGCGTCGAGCACGATCGCGATCGCCAGGCGATCCTTGACCGATCCACCCGGGTTGAACGCCTCGACCTTGGCGTACAGGCTGACGTGCTCGGGCGCGATGCGGTGCAGCTTGACGATCGGGGTGTTGCCGATGGTGTCGAGGATGTTCTCGTAGATGGCCATGGTTGCCTCGGTGCGGGTGGAAGGGTCAGGCGGCGTGCGCCAGCGGGTTGACGTTGCCCAGCGGTGGGGCGCCGAACCAGTGCAGCGTGCGGGCGAGGGCGGCGACTTCTCCGACGATCAGCAGGGCAGGCGACTGTACGGCGTGCTGAACGGCCAGGTGTGACAAATCGGTTAGCCGGCCGTTGATGACGCGTTGTTCGGGGCGCGAGCCGTTTTCGACCAGGGCGAACGGCGTGTCGGCGGCGCGGCCGTGGGCCAGCAGCTGCGCCTGCACCACGTCCAGCCGCGCCACGCCCATGTAGAAGGCGAGCGTCTGCCGCTCCTGCGCCAGGGCCGGCCAGTCGAGCGTGTCGACCGAGTCCTTCGCGTGCGCGGTGACCAGGCGCACCGACTGGGCGTGGTCGCGATGGGTGAGCGGGATGCCGGCGTAGGCGGCGCAGGCCGCGGCCGCGGTGATGCCCGGCACCACTTCGTAATCGATCCCGGCCGCGCGCAGCGCTTCAAGCTCCTCGCCGCCACGCCCGAACACGAACGGGTCGCCGCCCTTGAGCCGGACCACGCGCCGGCCGGCGGCGGCGTGTTCCACCAGCAGCGCGTTGATCGCGTCCTGGGGCGTGGCGTGGTGGCCGGCGCGCTTGCCGACGCCGATGCGCTGTGCGTCGCGGCGTGCGAGCTGCAGCACCTCCCCGCTGACCAGACTGTCGTGCAGGATCACGTCGGCCTCGCCCAGCACGCGCAGCGCGCGCAGGGTGAGCAGGCCGGCATCGCCGGGGCCGGCCCCGACCAGGGCGACGTGGCCGCGCGCGCTGCCTTCGGCGCCGGCCTTGAGCGCCTGCTCGAACGCGCGCCCGGCCTCGATGTGGCGGCGCCGGCGCAGCAGGCCCGGGATCGGGCCGGCGAGCAGGCGCTCGAACGCGCGCCGCCGCGCCACCGCGTCGGGCCAGCGCGCCAGGATCCGGCTGCGCTGGCGACCGAGCAGCTGCGCCAGCGCGCCGAAGGATTCGTCGAACTGCGCTTCAAGGGTCTCGCGCACCAGCCGCGCCAGCATCGGCGCGCCGCCGCCGCTGGAGATCGCGATCTGCAGCGGACCGCGCTCGACCCGCGCCGGCAGCTGGACCCGCGCCAGCGCCGCGTCGTCGACCACGTTCACCCACACCCGGCGCGCCTCGCCGGCCTCGGCGACGGCGCGGTTCACCGCGGCGTCGTCGGTGGCGGCGATCGCCAGCCAGGCCGCGTCGAGCCAGGCCGGGGCGAACTCGCCGGCCAGATGCCGGACCTGGCCGGATTCGACCAGCGCTTTCAGGCCCGGGTCGAGCGCCGGTGCGCCGACCACGATCCTGGCGCCGGTGCCCAGCAGCGCCTCGACCTTGCGCGCGGCCACCGCGCCGCCGCCCACGACCACGACCGTGCGGTCGCGCAGGTCGGCGAAGAGCGGGAACAGCCGCGGACTGTGGGCAGGGTCGGACATCGGGACGGCAGGAGGGGACAGTGGGCGTGACGCTAGCGATTGCGGGGCCACCCTAGGAAATGGCGACGCGTGCTTCGCATATGCCGCAAAGGCATAAGCCCCGCCGGCCCGCGTGGACAGCCACCATCTCGCTGGCTATGATCCCCGAATCCATCTTTCAATCATGATGAAAGGATGAAGTTTCGGCGGCAACCAGCGCCGCCGGATGTCCGCCATGACCCTCACCCAGCTGCGCTATCTGGTCGCGATCGCCGACTCCGGGCTCAACATCACGCTTGCCGCCGAGCGCGTGCACGCCACCCAGCCGGGCCTGTCCAAGCAGCTCAAGCAGTTGGAGGACGAGCTGGGCTTCCAGCTGTTCCTGCGCAAGGGGCGGAGCCTGGAGGGGATCGCCCCCGCCGGCCAGCAGGTGATCGAACACGCGCGCCGGATCCTGGCCGAGGCGGCCAACATCCGCGCCTATGCCGCCAACGAGCGCGGCGAGCACAGCGGAAGGCTGCTGCTGGCCACCACCCACACCCAGGCGCGCTACGTGCTGCCGCCGGTGATCGCCGCGATCCGGCGCGAGTTCCCCCAGGTGGACGTGGACCTGCAGGCCGCCAGCGATGCCGAGGTCCTGGCCCTGCTCAACGACGGCGCCGACCTGGCCCTGATCAGCACCGCCGGCGGCACCCCCGAGGGCGGCCTGGCGGTGCCGCTGTACGCCTGGCGGCGGGTGCTGCTGGTGCCGGCCGCGCATCCGCTGGCCGACCTGACGCGGGCGCCGACCCTGGCCGAGCTGGCCCGGCACCCGCTGATCAGCTACGAATCGTCCACCCGCGCCGATTCCTCGATGCGGCGCGCGTTCGCCACTGCCGGGGTCGAACCCCAGCTGGCGATGACCGCGCGCGACGCCAACCTGATCAAGACCTACGTGCGCGCGGGGCTCGGCGCCGGCCTGCTGGCGGAAATGGCGGTGGGCCCGCGCGAAGACCAGGACCTGCGCATCCTGCCCGCCCCGCGCGAGATTCCCGACTGCGTGACCTGGGCGGTGATCCCGCGCGGCCGGGTGCTGCGCGAGTACGCCCTGGCGCTGCTGCACAGGGTCGCGCCGCAACTCGACCGGCGCGACCTGCGCCGGGTGCTGGAAGGCAACCTGGAGGCGGACTGGCCGCCGCCGCCCGAGTGGCAGGCGCTGAGCCAGTCGATTTCGCTGTAGCGCGACAGGCGCCGGCGACGGCGCGGTAGCTCAGTCGTCGACCGCCGAAATGTAGGCGCCGGTGCTCATGATCTGGAAGGTGTCGTTGTCCACCCGGCGCACCGGGCTGCCGTCTTCCAGGCTGTAGACGAGGCGCGCGGCGCCGTGGTCGTCCTGACTTTCGCCTTCCTGCGGCGCTTCCAGGCGCTGGATCACGCGGTGGCGGTTGCCGGACTCGTCGCGGGCGTACAGGATCTGGGTCATGCGCATGCCTCATGGGGAGACGGTTCGCTCCAGAAGCTAGCCGCCCGCCGGAAGCATCGTGTGAAAAATTCACCAGTGCGCCGTTAAGGAAGCTCTGGCGCGCCAAAGCGGCTGCCGAAGGCGAGGAAGCGTGTGCTCTTCGAAGGCGGATCGAAGGCTGGCCGACCGCCGGGGTTCCCTGCAGCAGCGGGTCATCGGCCTGTGATGGCCAACAGGGGAGCCGACGCACACAGCTGCGGCTGCCGCCCTGCTCCTTCCCCGCGCGCGGGGAAGGGGAGGGAGCGGATCCGCCCCGTCGCAACGTCCCCGCGAACGGGAGAAGAACGAACAGCAGCCGGCTTGTCCGCAGCGTCCCTGACCGGATGCGCGCCGGCCCGTCTCCCGGACCCTCCTTCACGGTCCCCACGCACGCCGCCGGCCCACACTGCGTGTCCCCCCGACGCGCGAGCAGAGATGCAGACACGCACACAGGACGTCGAACGCCTGGCGAAGATGATGGAGAAGATCGACATCGCCATGTTCACCACCATCGGCGAACAGGGCCGCCTGGTCAGTCGGCCGCTGTCCACCCAGTGCGCCAGCTTCGACGGCGAGCGGGTGTGGTTCATGACCTCGGCCGACACGCCCAAGGTCGCCGAGATCTCGCGCAATCCCGCGGTGAACGTGGCCTATGCCTCCAGCGATGCCAACACCTACCTGTCGCTGTCGGGCCATGCGCGCGCCGTGCGCGACCGGGCGCTGATCGACGAATTCTGGAACGACGCGATGAAGGCGTTCTTCCCCGACGGCAAGGACGACCCGGACCTGGTGCTGATCGAGGTCGCGGTGGACTCGGTCGAGTACTGGGACGGCCCGGGCAGCTGGATCGGCAAGGCCGCCAGTTTCGTCGTGGCGCGGGTGACCGGCAACGCCGAGGCCATGGGCGAGAACCGCATCGTCGACGTGCGCAGCGGCGAGAGCCGGGAGCCGCCCGGCGGACGCTAGAGCCAGCCGCCGTGCGCCGGCGCGGCGTCCCAGTCGTCGTGGGCGCCGTCCTCCAGCCGCACCGGCGCGCATTCGAGTTCCTGCGGCGACACGTCGTCCAGGCAGGCGATGTTGACGCACACGAACCGGCCGCCCATGACCTCGAAGTCGGCGCGGCTGAAGGTGGTGGTGCCGCAGTCGCGGCAGAAGCAGTGCTCGATCTCGCGGCTGCCGAAGCGGTAGCGGCCCAGGCCCGCGTCCTCCAGCAGTTCGAAGGCCTCGGCCGGGACGTGCGCCTTCCAGAACCGGGTCTTGCGGCAGTAGCTGCAACTGCAGCGCAGCGTGGTGGCGTACCAGGGGCCGGGCCGCAGCTGCGGCGAACGCCCGCCCTCGGGGGCGAGGTCGAGCGTGCAGCGGAACTTCACGCGGCCGCAATGGCAGCTGCCGTGGCGCGTCTGGAGCATGGGCGTTCTTCCGTCGTGGTCCTGCCGTCACGACGGACGCGGGCGTGCCGGATCGACACGCCCGCCGGCGCTACTCGCCTTCTTCCGCATCTTCCGGCTGTTCCGGTGCCGGGCCCTTGCCCATCGCCGACGCCTCCGGGTCGTGCACGTAGACCGCGTCGCGGAAGCGCTTGTGCAGGTCGGTGCCGCCGGGCGGGATCGACTGGGTGAACAGCACCGCCGCGATGTCGTTCGCCGGGTCCACCCAGAACAGGGTGTTGGCATAGCCGTCCCAGAAGAACTCGCCGACCGCGCCCGAGGCCTCGCCCTCGTGGGCCGGCGGCGAGTGGCGCACGGCGAAGTCGATGCCGAAGCCCACCTCGCCCTTGCCCGGCAGCCAGGAGCGGTCGCCGACGGTGTCGGGCAGGTCGTCGCGCGCCATCAGCGCCACGGTTTCCTCGCGCAGGATCCGGGTGCCGTCGAGCTCGCCGCCACTGGCGAGCATGCGCGCGAAGCGCATGTAGTCGTCCAGGGTCGAGACCAGGCCGTAGCCTCCCGGGCTCATCGGCCACTTGCGGTAGGCGTTGTCGAGCGCCGGCGAGTCGGGCAGGCGCTCGAAGCCGCCGGCATCCTGCAGTTCGTACCCCGCCGCCATGCGCCCGCGCCGTTCGGGCGCGACGTACCAGCCGGTCTCGGCCATGCCCAGCGGATCGAGCACCCGCTCCTGCACCAGCTGCGCGAACGGCTTGCCGGCCAGCGCTTCGGCCAGCCGCGCCTGCACGTCCACCGAGATCCCGTACAGCCAGCGCGTGCCCGGCTGGTAGGCCAGCGGCACGCCCGCCAGGCGCCGCGACATTTCCTCGAGCGTGATCTCGCGCGTGTCGATGCCGGCCTCGCGGTACAGGCGCGCCGGCGGGCCGTCCTCGAACGCCGCGGCGAAGCCGGCGGTGTGGCGCAGGATATCGCGCACCAGGATCGGCCGCTCCGGCGCCACCAGCAGCGGCTGGCCCTCGGCGTTGTCGCCGGCGTACACCAGCACGTCGGCATACTCGGGCAGGTGGTCCGAAAGCGGATCGTCGAGCGCGAACAGGCCCTCCTCGTACAGCGTCATCAGCACCACGCCGGTGACCGGCTTGGTCATCGAATAGATCTGGGCCAGGGTGTCGCGCTGCATCGGCCGGCCGGCCTCGCGGTCGGCGTGGCCGAAGGCGCCGAAGTAGGCTTCCCGGCCGTCCTCGTACACCAGCGCGGAGACGCCGACCGCGCGATCGTTCTCGACGATCCCGCCCAGGACCGTATCGATGTGCCCGGGATCCACCAGCGTGGATGCGGGCGCCTCGACGGCGGCTGCGTCGGTATCGGGTGTGGCGGGCGCGGCGGGCGGCGCGGGCTGGCAGGCAGCCAGCAGCAGGCCGAGTGCAGCGACGAGGTACGGCTTCATCCAGTGCTCCCCGGAACGGTTGAGGCCGGGCGCGCGGCCCGGAAGCGCACAAGTATGCCCGCCCGCCGCGCGCGCTACCCGCTGCGGCGCAGCGTCGGGCGGCGGACGCGCGACGCGTCCGGCGACCGGCCGCGCGCCGTCGCGTGATGCCGCTGCGCCGGCCTGCGATTGCGTGCCGGCATCGCGACGGAGAACAATGCGCCGCCTCGATGCCGCGCGCATCGCCTCCACGGGAGCCACCATGCCGCCAGCCCGCAGTGCGCAGACGCCTGCGCTCGACGCAGGAGTCGACCACGCGCCCGCCGCAGCCGCGGGTGCGGCGTCGTGAGCGCGTCCGACCGCCGCCTCGGTGTCGCCCTGTGCGGCCTGGGCAGCCTCAGCGAGCACCAGATCGCGCCCGCGCTGGAGAAGACCCGCCACTGCCGGCTGGCCGGACTGGTCAGCGGCACGCCGGAAAAGGTGGCGCGCTTCCAGTCGCGCTACGGCGTGCCCGACCGCGGCGTGTACGGCTACGGCGACATGCAGCGCCTGGCCGATAACCCCGACATCGACATCGTCTACGTGGTCACGCCCAACGGCCTGCACGCCGAGCACGCGATCGCCGCCGCGCGCGCCGGCAAGCACGTGTTCTGCGAAAAGCCGCTGGAGGTGTCGGTCGAGCGCTGCCAGGCGATGATCGACGCCTGCCGCGACGCCGGCCGCCTGCTCGGTACCGCCTACCGCTGCCAGTACGATCCGCACCACATCGAATGCATCCGCCTGGCGCGCGAGCGCAGGTTCGGTGCGCCGCTGGTGGTGCAGGCCGCGTTCTCGATCGACGTCGGGCGCCCGGACCAGTGGCGCCTGAGCCACGCGCTGGCCGGCGGCGGCGCGCTGATGGACGTGGGCATCTACGCGCTCCAGGCCACGCGCTACCTCACCGGCGAGGAGCCGGTGGAGGTCGGCGCCATGGCCAGCTGCACCGATCCGGTGAAGTACGCCGAGGTCGACCAGACCATGGTCTGGACCGCGCGCTTCCCCGGCGGCGTGCTCGCCCACTGCGCCACCAGCTACGGCGGCGCGGGCATGCAGTCGCTGCGGGTGAACTGTGAGCGCGGCTGGTTCGAGCTCGATCCCGCGTTCTTCTACGACGGCAATCGCGGTCGCCGCAGCGACGGAGTGGACATCGCGTATCCGCCGATCGACCTGTTCGCAGCCGAGCTGGACGACTTCGCGCTGTCGATCCTGGAAGGCCGGCCGGCGCGGCTGCCGGGCGAGGAGGGCCTGCGCGACGTGCGCATCATGCAGGCGATCTACGACTCCGCGCGCAGCGGGCGCAGCGTGCGCCTGGACTGAGCGCGATTTCGCCCACGCCGCGATCGGCGCGCGTGGATGCCCGGGCGCGCGGTATCGTGGCGGCTGGTCCGCCGCTTCCGGAGTCACGCATGCGCCAACCCCGCCGCCCCGCCACGTGGTGCCTGCCGGCGCTGCTGCTGGCCTGCCTTCCGCTCGTCGCTTCCGCAGCCGAACCCGCGGCGGAGTCCGCAACGGAACCGACGCTGGAGCTGGCCTGGGAAGCCGCCGGCTTCAGCGCGCCCGAGTCGGTGGTGTTCGACCCGCAGGTGCAGCGCTACTACGTCTCCAACATGGGCAGCTGGGGCGAGGGCGCCACGCCCGGCGACGGCTTCATCAGCGTGCTCGATGCGGACGGCGGCCTGCAGACCCTGCGCTGGATCGAGGGGCTCGAGAATCCCAAGGGACTGGCGCTGGCCAACGACCGCCTGTACGTGGGCGACGACGATGCGCTGGTGGAAATCGACCCGGGCGAAGCCTCGATCCTCGCCCGCCATCGGCCGGAGGGCGGCCCGGGCGGCTTCAACGACGTCACCGCCGACGCCGACGGCAACGTCTACGTCTTCAGCCGCCGGCTCGACACCGTGTTCCGGCTCGCCGCCGACGGCTTCGTGCCCTGGCGCACGCTCGACCCGCACCAGACTGGCCGCCCCAACGGCCTGCGCGTGGACGCCGGCCGGCTGCTGACGGGCAGCTGGGAGGTGCCCGTCGCCGATGGCGGCCAGGCGCAGCCGGGCCACCTGTCCGCGATCGACCTGGCGCAAGGCAGCGTCGGGCGCGTGCCCGGCCCGAGCGGCCATATCGACGGCATCGAACCCGATGGCGCGGGCGGGCTGACCGTCACCGACTGGACCCGCGGCGAGGTGATGCACGTGGACGCCGCCGGCAACAGCCGCCTGCTGCTGCGCCCGGGCAAGGGCGCGGCCGACCACCTCTACCGCATCGACGCGCAGCTGCTGGTGGTGCCGCAGTTGCTCGACGACGTGGTGCGCGCGTACCGCTGGGCGCCGCCGGCCGGAGGGTAGTCGCCGCGCGCCTCAGGGCTTCCCGCAGCGCAGTCGGCGCGAGTCGCTGTGGAAGCGGATGTGCAGCGGCTCGGGCGACAGCGCATTGGCGGCCAGCGCTTTGGCCACCGTCGCCGCGGCGCTGTGGCCATGGCGGCAGGCGGTCTCGGGATAGCGGATCGAGTACGCGTCCTCGAACACCACCGTGCGCGCGCCGGTTGCCGGCTCCTGGCGGAAGAAGCGGATGGTCACCTCGACCGCTTCGCCCGGCTGCTGCACCGACCGCGTGCCCTGCGCGATCGGCACGCCGCCGCGGTCGGTGCATTCCACCGAATTGGCCTGCGACCTGCAGCCCACGCCGGTCTGGCGCAGGCCGTAGACCTTCTCGGTCACCTCGACCGTCGCGGCGCCGCGGGACACGTCCACCTCCGCCACGTAGAGCGCAGGCTGGCCGTCGCCCGCGGCCATCGCCGCGCCGGGAAACACCGCCTTCAGCGCCGCCGCATAGGCGGCCGCGACCGCCTGCGCCGGCGCAGGCGCGGCATCCGCTGCGGACGACACGGCGACCGTCGCCGCCGGCGCCTCGCGCACCAGTCGCGCGAACGCGTCGTCGCCGGCCACCGCCCGCTCGTATTCGATCACCACCTCGCCGCCGTTGCGGTGCAGCGGCTTCAGCGCTTCGACCCCCTTCGCCCCGCCCGCATGCGCCGGCAGGGCCAGCAGCACGATGGACAGCACGATCGTTCCCGCCCGCATGGCGTACTCCCCCGCCGGCATCGTCGGCCGGCCCTGTTCCCGATCTTGCCACTTATCATGGCCCGATGAAGCGGACCACGACCCTGCTGTGCGCGCTGCTGCTCTGGTGCTGGATCCTGCCGGCCTGGGCGCAGGGGCAGTTCCGGGTGCTGGTGGTGGCGATCCCCAACCAGTACCACCACGACTACGCGGTGGTCGCCAGGCCGCAGTTCGAGCGCATGGCGCAGCGCCACGGTTTCGACATGGACTGGCGCTGGAATACCTTGCCCTTCGACGGCGACCTCTCGCCCTACAGCGCCATCGTCCTGCTCAACACGCCCGGCGACGCGCTGGCCGGCGCGCAGCGTGCGGCGCTGGAGGCCTACGTGCGCGCGGGCGGCGGCGTGGTCGCGGTGCATCGCGCGCTGATCTTCAACCCGCCCGGCGACTGGCCGTGGTTCGAGCGGCTGATCGGCCGCCGCTTCCGCATCCACCCGATGGTGCAGAGCGCGGTGGTGCGGGTGGAGGACCGCGGTTTCCCCGCCGCGTTCGCGCTGCCCGAGCGCTGGATCTGGAGCGACGAGTGGTACGAGTTCGAACCGCCACTGGTCGAGGGCCTGCGCACCGTGCTGCGCGTGGACGAATCGAGCTACGACCCCACCCGCATCTGGCCCGGCCAGCGCGCCGAGGGCATGGGCGCCGACCATCCGGTGGCCTGGTACCACGTCTACGACGGCGGCCGCGTGTTCGTCACCGCGCTCGGCCATCCGCCCGCGGCGTACGACGACGCCCACTACCTGGCGCACATCTACGGCGGGCTGTGGTGGGCGGCGACGGGGCGCGGGCTGGTGGAGGACGTGCGCGAACCGCCGCCGGCCCGGTGATCCCGGACAGGCGCGCGGACAGCGCGCGCCTGCCGGTCAGGGCGCCGCGGCGCCGGCGGCCTCCGCCTGCCGGTCGCGCACCCAGCGCATCTGGTTGCGGAAGGTGTCGGTCCAGTACAGGTCGCGGTGCCGGGCGAGGAAGTCCAGCAGCTCCCCATGCGCCTCGCTGCCGACCGCAAGGTGGTCGCCGCCGATGCCGTGGAAGGTGAAGTTGACCATGGTGCCGCGCCGCCCGGCTTCCTCCACCAGGGCGATCAGCTGCGCGCCGGTCGCGTCCACCGGAACCGCCACCGGCACCGCGGCGCGGTCCAGGGTCCACATGTCGGGCACCACGTCGCCGCCCACCAGCTTCACGCCGAGGAACAGCGACGCCACCGTCGCGATGTACTCGCCGTCGCTGGTGGCGCGGTCGCCGCAGGGCGCGGTGTAGGTGAATTCGGTGCTGCCGTCGATGGCCTGCAGCATGGTGTTGGCCAGCGCCACCTGGTCGCGCATCTGCGCCACGGTCAGCGCATCGAGGTCATGCTCCGGACGCACCCACTCGCGCCCCGGCCCGCGCGCCGAACACTGGTGGAACAGGCTGTGGTTACCCAGCTCGTGTCCGCCGCGCGCCGCCGCGCGCCAGTCGTCGAGCCGGGTCCGCACGGCTTCGGCGGCCAGGGTGAGGTAGAACGTGCCCTTGAGCCCGTGCCGGTCGAGCGCCGGGATGGCGTTGTCCAGCTGCGAGGGCAGGGCGTCGTCGTAGGCCAGGCTCACCGCCGCGCGCTGGCCGTCGGGCCAGGGGAATGCCGCCGGCTGGGCCAGTGCCGCGGCGCTCGCCAATGCCCATGCCGCGCACCCCGCGGCCAGCCGGTATCGAATCCTCATCGCGCGTCGATCCTCATGGGTGGAACCCGCATCGTGCCCCAGAACCGCACCCCGTGTGCAGGTGCGCGGTGCCGCGCTGCGTCGCGACCGCTATCGTGTGCGCCCCCCCCAAACCGTCAGGCATCGCCTTGGCTGCCGATCCACGTCGCGCCCAGCAGCACGCCACCCGCGCCGCGTTCTTCATCCCCGGCTTCGTGATCGCCACCTGGGCGCCGCTGGTGCCCTTCGCCAAGCTGCGCACGGGCCTGGACGAGGCGGGCCTGGGCCTGATGCTGCTGTGCCTGGGCATGGGCTCGCTGCTGGCGATGCCGCTGGCCGGCGCGCTGGCCGCGCGCCAGGGCTGCAGGCGGGTGATGCTGGCGAGCACCGGGCTGATGCTGGCGAGCCTGCCGCTGCTGGCGCTGGTATCGGACCCGGTGCTGCTGGGCGTGGCGCTGCTGCTGCTTGGCGCCGCGATGGGCGCCATGGACTGCACCATGAACATCCAGGCCGTGGTCGTGGAGCGCGACGCCGCGCGGCCGATGATGTCCGGCTTCCACGCCTTCTACAGCGTCGGCAGCCTGGTCGGCGCGCTGCTGGCGACCCTGCTGCTGGGCAGCGGCCGCACGCCGCTGGCCACCACCCTGGCGGTGGTCGCGATCGCCGCCGCGCTGTGTGCGGCGGCGGCCGGCGCCTGGCGTCGCGACCGCGCGCCCGCCGACGCCACCGTGTTCGCGCTGCCGCGCGGGGTGGTGGTGGCGATCGGCGCGGTGTGCTTCGTGAGCTTCCTGGCCGAGGGCGCGATGCTCGACTGGAGCGCGGTGTACCTGCACGAGGCGCGCGCGGTGCCCGTGGCCCGGGCCGGCTGGGGCTTCGTCGCCTTCAACGTGGCGATGACGCTCACCCGGCTGCTTGGCGACGGCATCATCGCCCGCGCCGGGCGCGCGCCCACGGTGCTTGCCGGTGGCCTGCTGGGTGCCTGCGGGCTGGCGCTGGTGGTGCTCGCGCCCGACCTGCGCATCAGCCTGGCCGGGCACGCGCTGCTGGGCGTGGGCTGCGCCAACATCGTGCCGGTGATGTTCTCGCTGGCCGGCGAGCAGCGACGCATGCCGGTGCACCTGGCGATCCCGGCGGTGACCACGTTCGGCTATGCCGGCGTACTCGCGGGACCGGCCTTGATCGGCTTCCTCGCCCAGGGCGCGACCCTGGCGGTCTCGCTGCTCACGGTAGCCGGCGTACTGGCGGCGGCGGGCCTGCTGGGCGCGCGCATCGCGGTGCGCCACCTGCGGATGTGACCGACGCCACGGTCCGCGCGGCTATCATCCGGCGGACCGCGATCTGCAACGCGCCCCGGCCATCGTCCTTCCAGGCCTGCGCTTCGCGCGGCAGAACCAGGCGAAGGTGGACGGTGGACCAGGACAGGATCCGGATCGAAGTGCGCCCCGACATCCGCGGCGGATGGTCGGTGACCCGCGACCGCATCGTCGACGGCTGCTTCCGCAGGCTCGACGCCGCCAACGACTCTGCGCCCGTCGCGCCCGCCGCGCCGGACTGACCGTGCAACTGGACGTGGTGGAGCGGCCGCGACAGCGCGCCACCGGCTGAGCGCGCCGCCGGAACCGGCCTGAGGTCCGCTCGGCTGCAGCATGGCCCGCGGCTGTCGAAGCCGCGCCCGTGGCGATCGCGCAGGCCGGGCATGCGGTGCGAGGGCCCGCAGCGGAACGCCCTCCTGCCGCCATGCGCCGCGGGCGCGCGCCTGCGCCCACATCACCAAAATGTTATGCCGTGCGCCGGTAATTCGATTGGTCGCGACCGCCGCCCATGGTGCAGCCTGTAGGGCGGTTGCGCGGCGCCTTGCGCCAGCGCTCGTTCACCGGGCCATGGGAGATGGAATGGGACAGCCGACTGGAAGCTGGCGGGCTGCGCTGTGGGTCGCGCTGCTGCTGGTGCCGGCCACGGTGGTGCAGGCGGACGATCGCGCGACCCGGGTCGAAGCGCGTGCGCAGGCGATGGCGACGAAGCTGGTCGCGCAGCTGGACACCGACGAGAAGCTGGCCCAACTGCTCAACACCGCGCCAGCGGTGCCGCGCCTCGGGATCCCGCGCTACAACTGGTGGACCGAATCGCTGCACGGGGCGATGGGCACGCTGCCGACCACCAACTTCCCGGAGCCGATCGGCCTGGGCGCGACCTTCGACCCCGACCTGGTGCAGCGCGTGGCAGCGGCGATCAGCACCGAGGTGCGCGGCCTGCACGCGCTGGCGCGCCAGACCGGGCGCACCGGCCGCATCGGCACCGGCCTCAATACCTGGTCGCCGAACATCAACATCTTCCGCGACCCGCGCTGGGGCCGCGGCCAGGAAACCTACGGCGAGGATCCGTTCCTGGCCGCGCGCATGGGCGTGGCCTATGTGCGCGGCATGCAGGGCGACACGCCCGGCCACTACGACGTGATCGCCACGCCCAAGCACTACGCGGTGCACAGCGGGCCGGAATCGACCCGCCACCACGCCAACGTCTACGTCTCCCGCCACGACCTCGAGGACACCTACCTGCCCGCGTTCCGCGCCGCGATCGTCGAGGGCGGCGCGGGTTCGATCATGTGCGCCTACAACCGCGTCGATGGCGTGCCCGCCTGCGCCAGCGAGCTGCTGCTGGACGACATCCTGCGCCGCGACTGGGGTTTCCGCGGCTACGTGGTGTCGGACTGCGACGCGGTCGGCGACATCCACCGCAACCACGAGTTCGCGCCCGATGCGGCCGCCGCGGTGGCCGCCGCGCTGCGCGCGGGCGTGGACAGCGAGTGCAACGGCGCCACGCTCACCGATACCGACGGCCTGTCCGAGCCCTACCGCGAGGCGCTGGCACGCGGACTGATCACCATGGCCGACGTCGACCGCGCGCTGGTGCGCCTGTTCGCCGCGCGCCTGCGCAACGGCGACCTGCCGGGCCTGCGCCCGCTGTCGACCGACACCGTCTCGGCCGATGACGTCGGCACCGCCGCGCACGGCGAGCTGGCGCTGGAGGCGGCCGGCAAGAGCCTGGTGCTGCTGAAGAACAACGGCGTGCTGCCGCTGTCCGGCAAGCCGCGGATCGCGGTGATCGGCCCGCTGGGCGATGCCACCCGGGTGCTGCGCGGCAACTATTCCTCGCCGCAGTCGGCGCCGCCGGTGTCGGTGCTCGAAGGCCTGCGCCAAGCGATGCCGGATGCGCAGGTGCACCACGTGCCGTTCGGCGAGCACTTCACCGACGGCGACCCGATCCCCGGCAGCGCCCTGCTTGCGCCCGACGGAACACCGGGCCTGCTGGCGCGCTACTACAACGCGACCCAGCCGCCGCCGGCGCGCTTCGCCGCCGGCGAGCTCGACGCCTGGATCGAGCGCGTGGGCTTCGAGCGCGAGCCGGTGGCGAGCCGGATCGAGCCCGACGTCAACTCGCGCAGCCTCGACCTGGCCCAGGTGTACGACGTGCACCGCGCCGAGTGGACCGGCTTCCTGGTGCCTCCCGTCACCGGCACCTACCGACTCGGCATCGGCGGCTTCAACGGCGAACTCGAGTTCGACGGCCAGCCCTTCGTCGACCTGCGCGGCGCGTCCTGGAACAGCCTGCCGACGCTGAAGACGGTGCGTCTGGAGGCCGGCCAGCGCTATCCGATCAGGGTGACCACCGAGGCGCGCGTCCTCACCGGCATCGGCCTGCTGTGGAAGCTGGTCTCGGAAACGCCGGAAGCGGACATGCGCGCGGCCGCCGCCGACAGCGACGTGCTGGTGGCGGTGGTCGGCCTGACCTCCGACCTGGAGGCCGAGGAGGCGCCGGTCGAGGTGCCGGGCTTCAAGGGCGGCGACAAGACCTCGCTCGACCTGCTGGCCGACCAGCAGGCGCTGCTGGAGGCCGCGCGCGCCACCGGCAAGCCGCTGGTGGTGGTGCTGATGAACGGCAGCCAGGTCAACCTGGCCTGGGCCCGCGAGCACGCCGACGCGATCATCGAGGCCTGGTATCCGGGCCAGTCGGGCGGGCTGGCGGTGGCCAACGCGATCGCCGGCCACCTCAATCCCGCCGGCCGCCTGCCGCTGACCTTCTACCGCTCGGTCGACGACCTGCCGCCGTTCGGCGACTACGACATGCGCGGGCGCACCTACCGCTATTTCGAGGGCACTCCCGTGTATCCGTTCGGTCACGGCCTGAGCTACACCCGCTTCGACTATGCGCCGCTGCAGCTGCAGCCGGCCGCCGGCGGCGCTGCGGACGGGCTGCGCGTGAGCGTGCAGGTGCGCAATGCCGGCGAGCGTGCCGGCGACGAGGTCGCCCAGCTGTACCTGGAGTTCCCGGAGCGCGAGGGCCTGCCGCGCCTGGCGCTGCGCGGTTTCCAGCGCGTGCACCTGCGGCCGGGCGAGCAGCGCGGCCTGGTGTTCGAACTCGACCCGCGCGACCTGAGCGCGGTCGACGGCGCAGGGCAGCGGATGGTGATGCCGGGCAGCTATCGCGTCTCGGTCGGCTCGGGCCAGCCGGGGACCGGCGTGCCCGGCCAGTCCGCCGCGTTCACCATCGACCGCGCGCTGCCGCTGCCGCGATGACCCGCGCCGGCCGGCATCGGCCAGCGTTCCCCGTCCACCTCCCACCTGGAGCCCCAACGACATGACACCGACCCTTGCCCCTCACTCCCGCGCCGGCCGCGTCCGCCGTTGGCGCCTGCTGCTGGCCGCCACGAGCCTGCTGTGGGTGTCCGCCGCCGTTGCGCAGGACGACACCATGGTGCCGATCGAGATCCCGGCACAGCCCGATGCCATCGCCCTGGGCACCGGCCCGCTGCCCGGCGCGACCGCGAGCGAGGCCTGGCACCGGCAGTACGAGCGCGTATTCGCGCGCAACGTCACCGAGGCCACGCTGACCCCGTTCCTGCCCGACCCGGCCAGGGCCACGGGCGCCGCGGTCATCGTCGCCCCGGGCGGCGGCTTCCGCTCGCTGTCGATGGAGAACGAGGGCTGGGACGTGGCGCGCGCGCTGGCCGAACACGGCGTGGCCGCGTTCGTGCTCAAGTACCGCCTCAACCAGACCCCGGCCGACCTGGACGGGTTCGCGCGGTCGATCCGGGACATGCTGTCCGGCCCGCGCCCGCCGCGCGACCCGGGCGCGGCCGACGCCGCCACGATGCTCGCGCCGCAGCTGGAAGACGCGCGCGCCGCCTTCGCCCTGGTGCGCAGCCGCGCCGACGAGTGGAACGTGGATCCGGACCGGATCGGCATGATCGGCTTCTCCGCCGGCGCGATGCTGACCTTGACCACCGCCCTGCACGGCGAGGATGCAAAGCCGGCCTTCATCGGGAACGTCTATGGCCCGATCGCCGCCACCGAGGTCCCGGCCGACGCGCCGCCGATGTTCGTGGCCCTGGCCGCCGACGACGGCCTGTTCTCCAACGTCGGCTTCGGCCTGATCGAGAGCTGGCAGAAGGCCGGCCGCCCGGTGGAGTTCCACTACTACGAGCGCGGCGGCCACGGCTTCGGCATGTACCAGAAGGACACCACCAGCACCGGCTGGTTCGACGCCTGGGTCAGCTGGCTGAAGATGCACGGCTACCTCGCGCCAGCGAAGTAGGTCGTCGCCTGGGCCGCGCGGCGGACCATCGCCGCGCGGGATCCGGGAGGAAAAGGAAGGTTCTCCGACCATTGGCGGGGACGTTCGTTCGTTGACAACGCGACGGGACTGCTCCCTCCCCCGCGTGCGGGGGAGGGCTGGGGCGGGGGCAACCGGTCGTCGCGCCATGTCTCGCGCGCCTGCAGCGCGCGCGCCCATCCCGATACCATGTCGCAAGGATCCGAACCGGCCACAGCGCGTCATCCCCTGCAGCGTGGACATCGCCCCCGATCACTGCTGGTGCCTGTACCTGCTCGAATGCGGCGACGGCACCTGGTATGCGGGCATCAGCAACGACCTGGACGCACGCATGCGCGCGCACGCCGCCGGCAGCGGCGCCCGCTACACCCGCGGACGCGGGCCGCTGCGGCTGCTGGCCAGTCGCGCGTATCCCGACCGGGCCAGCGCCTCGCGCGCGGAGTGGCGGCTCAAGCAGCTGCCGCGCGGCCGCAAGCTGGCCTTCTTCTCCGGCGGCAGCGACCCGGACTGAGCGCGCAGCGCGACCCTGCCACGTCGTTGACGCGCGATTCCAATGGCATCGGGCCGGAAGTGGCGCTGGTCTATAGTGCGGCGCCGTCCGCCGGAATACTTCAGACGATGTCGTCTCCCGCCGCGCCCCGCGCCACGATTGCCCTCGCCGCCGGCGGTACGGGCGGCCATCTGTTCCCCGCCGAAGCGCTGGCGCGCGAGCTGCTGGCGCGCGGTTTCGACGTGGTGATCCACACCGAGCGGCGCGGCGCGCAGTACACCCGGGCGCTGGAGGGACTGGAGCACCTGGTGCTGCCGGCCAGCTCGCTCGAAGGTGGCGTGCTGGCAAAGCTGCGCGCGGCGCTGATCATCGCGCGCGGCGTGCTGGCCTCGCGTCGCGACCTGCGCCGGCGCGGCGTGGCGCTGCTGGTGGGTTTCGGCGGCTACCCCAGTTTCGCTCCCGCGCTGGCCGCGCGCAGCCTGGGCCTGCCGCTGCTGCTGCACGAGCAGGCCACGCGCCTGAGCAAGGCCAACGCGCATCTGCTGCCGCGGGCGGCGGCGCTGGCGACCTCGTTCCCGGCCGTGTCCGGCGCCGGGGCGATCGACCCGGCGCGGGTGGTGCAGACCGGCAACCCCGTGCGCCAGGCAATCCTCGACGCACGCGGCGACTATCCGCCGTTCGACGCCGACGGTCCGCTGCGCCTGCTGGTGGTCGGCGGCAGCCAGGGCGCGGCGGTGTTCGGCCGCGTCGTGCCGCCGGCGCTGCTCCAGCTGCCCGAAGCACTGCGCCACAGGTTGCGGCTGTCGCTGCAGTACCGCGGCGACGATGCCGAAGCGGTGCAGGCGCAGCTGCGCGCGGCCGGCGTGGAAGCGACCGTGCAGCCGTTCTTCCACGACGTCGGCAGTCGCCTGCGCGAGGCGCACCTGGTCATCACCCGCGCCGGCGCCAGCACCGCCGCCGACCTGCTGGCGATCGGGCGGCCGGCGATCTTCGTCCCGCTGCCGCACGGCGGCTCGCGCGAGGAGCAGCGCCGCAACGCGCAGACGATGGCCGATGCGGGGGCGGGCTGGCACGTGCCGGAGCCCGGGCTCACGTCCGAAGCGCTGGCCGGGCTGCTGGCGGAACTGTTCGGTTCGCCCACGCGCCTGCCCGAGGCGGCGCGGGCCGCCGCCGCGCTGGGCAGGCCGGACGCCGCCTCGCGGCTGGCGGATCTGGTCGAACGCACGCTCGCCGCGGCCTGAGCCGCCGCCGCCGCGCACCGCCTCCTACAATGCGGCGATGCGCGAAGACCCCGCCCCCGCTCCGGCGCCGCTGCACGACGATGCCGACGTGCTGCTGGTCGGCGGCGGCCACAACGGCCTGGTCTGCGCCGCCTACCTGGCCGCGGCCGGACTGAAGGTCACCGTGCTCGAGCGCCGCGGCGTGGTCGGCGGCGCCGCGGTCACCGAGGAATTCCACCCGGGCTTCCGCAACTCCACCGCCAGCTACACCGTCAGCCTGCTCGACCCGAAGGTGATCGCCGAACTGCGCCTGGCCGCGCACGGCCTGCGCGTGGTCGAGCGTCCCTACGCCAACTTCCTGCCGCTGCCCGATGGTCGCGCGTTCCGTCTGGGCGACGCGCACACCGCCGCCTCACTGCAGTCCTCTCCGCGCGACATCGAGCGCCTGGCCGGCTACGGCGCGATGCTCGACGGCGTGGTCGCGGTGCTGCGCGAGCTGATGCAGCGCACGCCGCCCAACTTCGACGAAACGCTGTCGCTGGCCGACTGGCTGGCGTCGTACGACGTCGCGAAGCGGCTCAAGCGCCTCGACCTGCGCGGCCGCCGCGACCTGCTCGACCTGTTCACGAAATCCGCCGGCGACCTGCTCGACCACTGGTTCGAATCCGAGCCGCTCAAGGCCGCGCTGGGCTGGGATTCGGTGGTCGGCAACTTCGCCAGCCCGTACACGCCGGGCAGCGCCTACGTGCTGCTGCACCACGTGTTCGGCCAGACCAACGGCAAGCCGGGGGTGTGGGGGCACGCGATCGGCGGCATGGGCGCGATCACCCGCGCGATCGCGGCCGAATGCGCGGCGCGCGGCGTGCGCATGCACTGCGATGCGGCGGTCGAACGCGTCCTGGTCGAGCGCGGCCGCGCGGTTGGCGTCGCCCTCGCCGACGGGCGCGAGCTGCGCGCCGCGACCGTGGTGTCCAACCTCAACCCGAAGCTGCTGTACACGCGGCTGGTCGCGCGCGAGCACCTGGACGAAGACACCGCGCAGCGCATCGCGCGCTATCGCTGCGGTTCCGGCACGTTCCGCATGAACGTCGCGCTGTCTGAGCTGCCGGACTTCAGCGCCGCGCCCGGCACGCAGCTGCAGCCGCACCACCAGAGCGGAATCCTGGTCGGGCATTCGCTGCAGTATTTCGAGAATGCGTACTTCGACGCGAAATCGCGCGCCCACAATCCCGGCTGGGCGCGCGCGCCGATCGTAGAACTGGTGATCTCATCCACCCTCGACGACACGCTTGCGCCGCCCGGCCGGCATGTCGCCAGCCTGTTCTGCCAGCACGTGAACCCCGAGCTGCCCGACGCTGGCTGGGATGCGCATCGCGACACGGTGGCCAGGCTGATGATCGACACGGTCGACGCGGTGGCGCCCAACTTCGCCCGCAGCGTGCTGGGCTACCGCGCGCTTTCGCCGCTGGACCTGGAGCGCGAGTTCGGCCTGGTCGGCGGCGACATCTTCCACGGCGCGCTCGGCCTGGACCAGATGTTCAGCGCCCGCCCGCTGCTGGGCCAGGGCAACTACCGCGGCGCGCTGCCCGGCCTGTACCTGTGCGGATCGGGGACCCATCCCGGCGGCGGCGTCACCGGTCTGCCCGGACGCAACGCCGCGCGCGAGATCCTGCGCGACCTGCGCCGCCGTCCGCGTCCCCGTTGACGCATGCGCGCGCAAGTCCGCGAAAACACTGGAAACGTTTGCAATCGAGTGCCCGCGCAGGTTGCCGCGCAATCGCCTTAGTGAACTGCCCGGTATCGTTTTGCGCTGCAGCGTGCAACCGGGGTAACGAATCGTTCACGATGGCCTCGCACCCGACGTGGGGGAGGGAGCAAAGCCCGCTGGCAGGCAACTGCCAGCGGGCTTTTTTATGGTTCATCTCCCACGCGCGGGGACGTTCACTCGTGACAACGGGGGTCTGCTCCTTCCCCCGCATGCGGGGGAAGGAGCAGGGCGGCACCGGCCAACAGTGCGCGGCGTCGTGCCATCCGTGCCGCCACGGGCCCGCGCACAGGCTGATGCCACAATCCGCGCATGAACCAGCCCCGCCGCGACGACCTCGACGCCATCGCCGATCGCGCGCTGGCCCGCCTCGATGCACTGCCCGACGATCCGGGCCTGCGCGAGCGCCTGCGCCGGGTCGCGGTCGCAAGCGATTTCGCCCTCGACGTGTTCGAACGCCAGCCCGGGCTGCTGGCACGGCTGGCCGCCGACGACGGCAGCACGCCGGTGCCACCGCCGGTCCTGGACCCCGACCGCGGCGGCGACTGGCCGTGCCTGCTGCGCCGCTACCGCACCGCCGAATGCGCGCGCCTGGCGTGGCGCGACGTGCTCGGCCTCGATGCCGTCGACGACACCCTGGCCGCCGTCACCCGGCTGGCCGAGCGCTGCCTGCAGCTGGGGCTTGAAGCGCTGGAACGCGACTTCTCCCGTCGCCACGGCCACGTGCACGGTCCGGACGGGCAGCCGGTGCGGCTGGTCGTGTTCGGCATGGGCAAGCTGGGCGGCGGCGAGCTGAACTTCAGCTCCGACATCGACCTGGTCTATGCCTACGAATACGGCGGCGAGAGCCGGGGCGAGGGCATCCGCCCGCTGGCCGCCGAGGACTATTTCGCGCGGCTCGGCCAGCAGCTGGCGAAGCTGCTCGACGAGCGCACCGTCGACGGCTTCTGCCACCGCGTCGACCTGCGGCTGCGACCGTTCGGCAACGCCGGCCGGGTGGCGATGGGCTTCTCCGCGCTGGAGCTGTACTTCCAGCGCGAAGGCCGCGACTGGGAGCGCTATGCCTGGCAGAAGGCGCGCCCGGTGGCCGGCGACGTCGAGGCCGGGCAGCGCTTCCTGCAGGCGCTGCGCCCGTTCGTCTACCGCCGCTACCTCGATTTCGGCGCGCTCGACGGCCTGCGCGGGATGAAGGCGATGATCGCCGCCGAAGTCGCGCGCAAGGAGATGGCCGACGACATCAAGCGTGGCCCTGGCGGCATCCGCGAGATCGAGTTCCTCGCCCAGGCCCTGCAGCTGATCCGCGGCGGCCGCGAGTCCGCGCTGCGCCAGCCGCGCCTGCTGCCGGCGCTGGACGCGCTGCGCGAGGCCGGCCAGATCGAGCCCGACGCCGCCGCGGCCCTGGCCGAGGACTACCGCTTCCTGCGCAGGCTGGAGAACAGGCTGCAGATGCTGCGCGACGAGCAGACCCACGTGCTGCCGGACTCGCCGCTCGACCGCGAGCGCATCGCGCAGGGACTCGGACACGCGGGCTGGCCGGCGCTGGCGCAGCGCATCGACCACCACCGCGCGCGCGTCACCCGCGAATTCGACGCCCTGCTGTCGCAGCGCGAGCAGCAGCCGGCGGTGGCCGACGACATCGCCGCCTACTGGCGCGCGCTGCCCGAAGGCAGCAGCGCGGCGGCGCTGGCCCAGGCCGGATTCCAGGACGCGGCCGAGGTGGACGCGGCGCTGCGCGATTTCGTGCGCGCGCCCAGCGTGCGCGACCTGTCCGACGCCACCCGCGCACGCCTGGACCGGGTAATGCCGGTGCTGCTGCAGGCGTCCGCTCCGGCCTCACGTCCGCTGCAGGCGATCCGCCGGCTGCTGGCCCTGCTGCACAACATCCTGCGCCGGTCCAGCTACCTGGCCCTGCTCGACGAACAGCCTGCCGCGCTGGCGCGGCTGGTCGACCTGGTCACCCGCAGCGCGCTGCTGGCCGAACGCTTGGCCGCGCATCCGCTGCTGCTGGACGAGCTGCTGGACGCGCGCGCCGAAGGTCCGCTGCCGCAGCGCGAACTGTTCGCCGCGGCCTGCGCGCCGGCGCGCGCCATGGACACCGAGGCCGCGCTGTTCGCGCTCAACGAGGTGCGCCAGCAGCTGAGCTTCCGCATTGCCCTGGCCACGCTCGACCGCCGCCAGCGCGCCAGCGACAGCACCCGCCAGCTGGCCTGGCTCGCCGACGCGGTGGTGGACACGGTGCTGGCGCTGGCGTGGCGCGAACTCGAGCGCGCGCACGGCACGATCGAAGGCGCCGGCTTCGCCGTGCTCGGCTACGGCAGCCTCGGCGGCGAGGAGCTGGGCTTCGGCTCCGACCTCGACCTGGTGTTCCTCTACGACGCGCCGCCCGAGGCGCATTCCGTGCCTGCCTCCGCGCAGGCGGGAAGCGTGCGGCCGCTGGACGCGCCGCGCTGGTTCGCGCGCCTGGCGCAGAAGATCGTGTCGCTGCTTGGCGCCGTCACCGGCGGTGGGCGGCTGTACGAGGTGGACGTGCGCCTGCGCCCCGACGGCGGCAAGGGCCTGCTGGTTTCGACCGTGGCCAGCTACGCCGACTACCAGCGCGAGCGCGCCTGGACCTGGGAACACCAGGCGCTGGTGCGGGCGCGCTGCATCGCCGGCGACGAGGCGATGCGGACCGCGTTCGAGCGCATCCGCGCCGACACGCTCGCGCGCGGGCGCGAGCGCGCCGGGCTGCGCACCGACGTGGCCTCGATGCGCCAGCGCATGCGCGACGAACTCGACCGCAGCGACGCGGCGCTGTTCGACCTCAAGCAGGGCGAGGGCGGGCTGGTGGACCTGGAGTTCCTGCTGCAGTTCCTGGTGCTGGGCGAGGCCGCGGCGCAGCCCGACCTGCTGCAGCCGCGCGCGACGCGACCGCTGCTGGAGGCGCTGGCGGCGGCTGGCGCGCTGCCGGAGGACACCGCGGTCGCACTGCGCAAGGCGCACGCCCGACTGGTCGCCGCCGGGCTTGACTGCTCGCTCGACCGGCGCCCGCGCCTGGTGCCGCGCGATCCCGCGCTCGACGTCGCGCGCGCGGCGATCGGCGAGGCCTGGCGCCGGCACGGTCCCGGCGCCTGAACGCGCCGGGGGCGCGGGGTATATTGCCGCGTCCGCAACATCCATCGGGAAACTGCAATGGTCCAGGCCGAACCGGCCCTGCTGGAAGCGATCGAGCGCGAAACCGGGGCCGCCCCGCAGTGGAGCGTGCTGTGGCTGCATGGTCTGGGCGCGGACGGCAGCGATTTCGTGCCGATCCTGCCCGAACTGGTGCGCCGCGACTGGCCGTCGATGCGCTTCGTGTTCCCGCACGCGCCGGTGCGCGCGGTCACGATCAACGGCGGCGCGCGCATGCGCGCCTGGTACGACATCCGCGACTTCGACCTCGCCAACCGCGCCGACGCCGCGGGCGTGGCCGAATCGGTGGGCCAGGCCGAGGCCCTGATCGCGCGCGAGATCGAACGCGGCGTGCCGGCGGAGCGCATCTTCCTGGCCGGCTTCTCGCAGGGCGGCGCGATCACCCTGGCCGCGGGCCTGCGCCGGCAGGTGCCGCTGGCCGGACTGATCGGCCTGTCGACCTACTTGCCGTCCGCGCACGAGGCGGGCAAGGCGCTGGTGGACGCGGCGCGCGCGCAGCCGCTGTTCATGGCCCACGGCACCCAGGATCCGGTGGTGCCGTTCGCCGCCGGCGAACAGAGCGCGCAGTGGATGCGCGAACACGGCTTCGAGGTCGCGTTCCATCGCTACCCGATGCCGCATTCGGTCTGCATCGAGGAGATCCGCGACCTCGGCGACTGGATGTCGCGACGGATCGCAGCGGGCTGAGCGATGCCCGAGGCGGGCTTCGGCGACCGGTTGCGCGACGTGCGCGTGCGCGATCGCCCGCCGCCGCCGGAACAGGGCGGCGCGTACGGCACCGGCCACGCCCAGCAACCTCCGCCATCGCCCGGGCGACATGCCCGGCCAGCGCACGCGGATGGCCCCGGCACGGGACGCGGGCTACTATGCCTGCGAGATCACGCTTCCACTGGAGCGGACTTCCGGGTGAAAATCGTTATCGCCGACGACGAACCCCTGGCGCGCGAGCGCCTGCGCGCGCTGCTTGCCGGCGAGCCCGGGGTGGAGGTCGTGGCCGAAGTCGGCGACGGCCACGAGGCGCTGCACGCCTGCGCCGAGCACGATCCGGAGCTGGTGCTGCTGGACATCGCCATGCCCGGCATCGACGGGCTCGAGGTGGCGCGGCATCTGCAGGCATTCGAGCCGCGGCCGGTGGTGGTGTTCTGCACCGCCTACGACGCGCACGCACTGTCGGCGTTCGACGCCGAGGCGGTCGACTACCTGGTCAAGCCGGTGCGCCCGGAGCGGCTGGCCTCGGCGCTGCAGCGCGCGCGCGCGCTGGCCGCGGCGCGCGAAACCGGGGCCGGTGTCGCGCCCGGCGGCCAGCGCCGCAGCCACCTGTGCGCGCGCCTGCGCGGCAGCCTGCGGCTGATTCCGGTCGAGGACGTGCGCTATCTGCAGGCCGAGGAAAAATACGTGGTGGTACACCACGCCCGCGGCGAGGACCTGATCGAGGAATCGCTCAAGTCGCTGGAGGACGAGTTCGGCGATCGCTTCGTGCGCATCCACCGCAACTGCCTGGTGGCGCGGCACGAGCTGGTCGAGCTGCGGCGCGGCATCGACGGCCACGTGCACGCCATCCTGCGCCACGGCGACCGGCCGCTGGAGGTCAGCCGCCGCTGCGTGGCCCAGCTGCGCGAGACCATCCGCCAGCTGTAGGCGCGCGCCCGCCAGCGCCAGCGCCCGCGGCGCGGCTGCGGGATAATGCGCGCATGGAACGACTGCGCATCGCCACCCGCAAGAGCCCGCTGGCCCTGTGGCAGACCGAACACGTCGCCCGTCGGCTGCGCCAGGCGCACCCCGGCCTCGAGGTCGGGCTGGTGCCGTTGAGCACCCGCGGCGACGAGGTGCTGGACCGCTCGCTGGCGGCGATCGGCGGCAAGGGCCTGTTCCTGAAGGAACTGGAGCTGGCGATGCAGCGCGGCGAGGCCGACTGCGCGGTGCATTCGCTCAAGGACGTGCCGATGGAGCTGGAGCCGGGCTTCGCCCTGCCGGCGATCCTGGTCCGCGACGATCCGGCCGATGCCTTCGTCAGCAACGCCTTCGACGGGCTGGACGCGCTGCCCGAGGGCGCGCGGGTGGGGACGTCCTCGCTGCGGCGCCAGGCGCAGCTGCGCGCGCGCCGCCCGGACCTGCGGCTGCTCGACCTGCGCGGCAACGTCAACACCCGGCTGGGGCGGCTGGACGCCGGCGACTACGACGCGATCGTGCTGGCCTGCGCCGGCCTGCTGCGGCTGGGCCTGGACGCGCGCATCCGCGCCCGGCTGGCGCCGCCGGACTGGCTTCCGGCGCCGGCGCAGGGCGCCATCGCGGTCGAATGCCGCGAGGACGACCCGGCCGTGGTGCGCCTGTTCGCGCCGCTGGATGATGCCGACACCCGCCGCTGCGTGGGCGCCGAGCGGGCGATGAACCGGGCCCTGCACGGCAGCTGCCACGTGCCGGTGGCCGCATTCGCGCGCGACACCGGCACCGGCCTGCAGCTGCTGGGCCTGGTCGGCAGCGCCGGCGACGGACGCACGGTGCGGGTGGAAGTGGACGGCGACGAGCCCGAAGCGCTGGGACGCGAAGCCGCGCGCCGCCTGCTGGCCGACGGCGCTGGCGCGTTTCTCGAGTCAGCCTGATCCCCTTCCCCCGCCTGCTGGCCCAGGCGGATCCCCTTCCCCCGCTTGCGGGGGAAGTGCCCGAAGGGCGATGGGGGCGCGCCGAAGGCGCGGATTGCCGAGCCGGGCGTATCCCCTTCCCCCGCCTGCGGGGGAAGTGCCCGAAGGGCGATGGGGCGCGCCGAAGGCGCGGGCTGCCGGGCCAGGCGTATCCCCTTCCCCCGCCTGCGGGGGAAGGGCCCGAAGGGCGATGGGGGGCGCCGAAGGCGCGGGGCGCTCGCGGTCCAGCCGGACCGCGCCCCACTCAGAACACGTAGCGCAGGCGCAGCGAGCCCTCGCGGTCGGTGCGACCCTGGCCGCCGTTGCCGGCGGTGTCGTGGCGCAGCTCCACGTCGCCCAGCAGCGACCACTGCGGATCGAGCTCCAGGTCCAGGCCGATGGTCTGGCGCACGAAGGCGTTCTCGCGGCCGCGCTCGATCCGCACCTGCTGGTTGAGCGCCGCGCGGTCGCCCAGCCGCTGCATCAGCCGCACCTGTCCGGACGCGACCGGACCCTCGGCCGAGGTGCCCCAGCCTGCATAGGGCTGCAGGCGATAGCCGGTGCCGAACTCGAGGTCCAGCCGGGTGTCGGGGCTGCGCACCGCCTCCAGGCCGTAGCGGGTGGCCACCAGGGCCGAGCCGCCGGTGGCGTAGAACCGGTCGCGGCGCGAGGCCGGCGAATGCAGGCCGATATAGCGGCGGGTGGCCAGCTGCGGCAGCCGCAGCGGCCGGATCGGCCTGATCGCGCCCGGCGCCTGCGGGCGGGCCACGACCGGCGACGCCAGCGCGGCCTGCCATTCGGCGTCGGCGCAGGCCAGGCGCAGGCAGGGCTGGCGCAGCGACACCTGGCCCGAGGCGACCGCCATCGCCGCCGGCTGGGCCGGCGCTTCGGGAAGCGGCTGCATGAATACCGGCAGGCCCACCAGGGCCAGCCACCAACCGGCGAGCATCGGATCTCCGGAGTGGAAGCGGTCAGCCGCCTATTCTGCCGCCATGCAGCATGATTTGCCCAGCCGCGTTCAGTTGCGGGCAGGCGCGCCAGGCGTGCCGGCGCGCGCGGCCAGTGCGCCTGGAGCCGCACGATGGCGGGCCTCAGAACGGGAAATAGCGTGGAATCAGCAGGATCGCCGCGGTGCAGAAGATGATGTTGAGCGGGATGCCCATGCGCACGAAGTCCGAGAACCTGTAGCCGCCGGCGGTGAAGACCATGGTGTTGGTCTGGTAGCTGATCGGGGTGGCGAAGCTGGTCGAGGCGGCGAAGGCGACCGCCACCAGCAGCGGCTTGGGATCGACGCCCAGCGATTCGGCCGCGGCCAGCGCGATCGGCACCACCAGCACCGCCGAGGCGTTGTTGCTCATGAACTCGGTGGCGATGGCGGTCATCAGGTAGACCGCGGCCAGCGTGGCCAGCGGGCCGAACTGGCCGAGCGTGGCGATCATGGACTCGGCCGCCAGCGCCGCGCCGCCGGACTTCTGCAGGGCAACGCCCAGCGGGATGATCCCGGCCAGCAGCAGGATCACCCGCCAGTCGATGGCGCGGTAGGCTTCGTCGGGCTCGAGCAGCCGGAACACCAGCAGCGCGGCGCAGCCGATCAGCGCCGCCGGCACGATCGACAGCCAGCCCAGCGCCGCCACCGCGATGGTCGCGACCATCACCAGTACCGACATGCTGGCGCGGAACACGTCGACCTTCGCTTCCTTGCGCGTGCCCAGCACGATCATGCCCTTGTCCGCGCGCAGGTCCTCGATCGCCGATTCGGGCGCGTCCAGCAGCAGCACGTCGCCGAGGCTGAGCTGGACCTGGTCGAGCGGCTGGCGGATGTCGAGCAGGCGCCGGTGGATGCCCTGCACCCGCGCCCGGTACATGTGGCCGAAGCGCATGCCGGCCAGGGTGTTGCCGATCAGGTGCGAGCCGGGCGAGACCATCGCCTCGACCTGCACCCGCTCGGCGTCCGCGGCATCGCCGTCGATGTCGCCGGCGACGTGGTCGAAGCGCAGCTTGCGCGCCTTGCGCACCGCGCGGATCCGGCGCCACTCGCCGCGCACCAGCAGCCGGTCGCCGGCCTGGACCGTGTCGGCGCCGGAGACCGGTCGGCCGCGGCGCAGGATCTCGAGCACCACCGCATCGTCGATGCTGTCGGGCACGATCTGCTCGCGCCGCAGGCCGATGGCGTCGGAGTCCTCGGGCACCAGCAGCTCGGCCACGTAGCGGCCCACGTGCTCGGTCTCGTCGCTGCCCGGCACGCCGCGGTCGGGCAGCAGCCAGCGCCCCACCGTCATCAGGTAGACCATGCAGATGCCGACGAACACGATGCCCAGCGGCGCGAACTCGAACAGGGTGAAGCCCACGCCCACCGCCTCGCGCCCCATCGCGTCCACGAGCAGGTTGGTGGAGGTGCCGATCAGGGTGCACACGCCGGCGGCCTGGGACATGTACGACAGCGGGATCAGGAACTTCGACGGCGCCCAGCGGTTGGCCGTGCTCGCCGCCAGCACCAGGGGCAGGAACACCGCCACCGTGGCGGTGTTGTTGACGAACGCGGCCACGCTCGCCACCAGCACCAGCATCACCAGCATGAACAGCCACTGCCAGCGGATCCTCGACAGGATCTCGCCCACCGCCACCAGCGCACCGTTGCGCTGCAGCGCGCCGCTGAGCACGAACATCGCCGCCACCATCACCGTGGCCTGGCTGCTGAAGCCCGACAGTGCCTCGGGCACCGTGATCACGCCGCTGACCATCAGCGCCGTCATCACCAGCAGCGCCACCACGTCGACCCGGAGCTTCTCGGTGACGAACAGGGCGATGGCGCCGACCATGACTGCCAGGGTCAGCCACAGGTCCATGCCGGCCTCCGTCTGGCGCTGCCCGCGATCGGCGACGCGAGCGCCGCCGGCCGCGCGCTGCGCACCGATGTCGTCGTACTGGCCACGTCCCTGGTCGTCGTCCTTCGCCCGAATCCGGCGCACATGGTGCGGGCGCGGCCGCGCTGCTGCAATCCCGCGACGCCCGCGGCGGCCGGCCGGCGTCCCCGCGGGACGGCGCCAGGCCGCGCCGGGAGGGGCATAATCCGGGCATGGACCGATACGAACGCATCCTTTCCCTGCACCGCATCCTCAGGACGTCGCGCTATCCGGTCACGGTGGCGCGCCTGCAGGAAGATCTGGAGTGCTCCCGGGCCACGGTCTACCGCGACCTGGCGTTCCTGCGCGATGCGCTGATGGCGCCGGTGGTGGGCGACGGCGAGGCCGGCTTCCGCTACGACGCCGAGGAGGGCGGGCGCTTCGAGTTGCCGGGCCTGTGGCTCAACTCCGACGAACTGCACGCGCTGCTGGCCGCGCAGCAGCTGCTTTCGCGCAGCGGCGGCGGCGTGCTCTCCAGCGCGCTGGCACCGCTGCAGGCGCGCATCGACAGGCTGCTCGACGAGCATTCGGCGGGCAAGCGCTGGCCGGTCGAACGGGTGCGGGTGATCCCGCACCGCGGCCGGCGCATGGACGAGCACGCGTTCCGCACCGTGTGCTCGGCGGTGCTGCAGCGCCGCCAGCTGGCGTTCGACTACCGCGCCCGCTCGACCGACGAGAAAACCCGGCGCACGGTCTCGCCCCAGCGCGTCACCCACTACCGCGACAACTGGTACCTCGACGCCTGGGACCACGAGCGCGACGCGCTGCGCAGCTTCTCGGTCGACCGGGTCAGCGGCGCGCGCGTGCTCGATCCGGCCGCGCGCGACATCGCCGAGGGCGAACTCGACGCGCACCTGGCCGGCAGCTACGGCATCTTCTCCGGCCCGGCGCGCGGGGTGGCGACGATCATGTTCAGCGCAAGGGCCGCGCGCTGGGTGGCCGACGAACATTGGCATTCGCAGCAGCAGGGCCGGCACCTGCCCGACGGCCGCTACGAGCTGAAGCTGCCCTACAGCGCCTCGCGCGAGCTGCTGATGGACGTGCTGCATTACGGCGCCGACGCCGAGATCGTGGAGCCGCCGGCGCTGCGCGAGCAGGCCAAGTCGCTGCTGCAGCTGGCGCTGTCGAACTACGGGCGCTGAGGGTGGCCGGCGTCGTCAGCGCGTCGCCACAGGCGCAGCGCGAGCCCCTGGCCCTGGTGCTTGGCGCGGGCGGCGCGCGGGGACTGGCGCAGATCGGCGTGATCGAGGTGCTGGAGGAGCGCGGCTTCCGGATCGAAACCGTATGCGGGTCGTCGAGCGGGGCCCTGGTCGGCGGCATCTTCGCCGCCGGCAGGCTGCGCGAGTTCGAGCAGCGCCTGCGGGCGATGTCTCGGCGCGATTTCCTGCGCATGCTCGACCCCGGCTGGCGGCGTTCGGGCCTGCTGCGCGGCAGCCGCCTGGTCGAGACCATGCGGGAGGTCGTTGGCGACCCGCTGATCGAATCGCTGCCGGTGGAGTTCACCGCGGTCGCGGTCGACCTGGAGCGCCAGCGCGAGGTCTGGATCCGCGAGGGCCGGCTGTGGGATGCGCTGCGCGCCTCGTTCGCGATCCCGGGCCTGTTCACGCCGCACCGGATCAATGGCCGCGCCCTGGTCGACGGCGGGCTGCTGGCGCCGCTGCCGATCGCGGCCACGCGCCTGTCCGACGCGCATCGCCTGGTCGCGGTCGACATGCACGGCTGGCCGCGGCGCCCGCCGGGCGAGCCGGCGCGCTCGCAGCCCGAGGACGACGGTCCCACGTTCACCTCGCGCGTGGGCGACTGGCTGGAGCGTGCGGTCGACGGCGACGCCGCGTCCGGCGACGCGCTGCGCATGGGCCTGCCGGAGATCATGTCGCGCTCGCTGGACACGATGCAGGCGCAGATCGCGCGCGTGCAGCTCGCGCTCGATCCGCCCGAGCTGCTGATCCGGATCCCGCGCGACGTGTGCCAGTTCTACGAGTTCTGGCGCGCGGCAGAGCTGATCGACGTCGGCCGCGTGGTCGCGACCCGGGCCCTGGACGCAGCCGGCTACTGAGGCCGGGGACGGGCGACGGCTCGATTCACGGGCCGTCGCAGTCCATGAGATATGCCTGGCGGATCCTGCGCTCCACCCTTGGAGCTGCCGCCATGACCGCATCGTCCCCGTCCCGCCACGCCGCCGGCCACCCGCTGCGCATCGTCGAAGCCTGCCTGCTGGGCGCACTGTTCCTGGGCGCGGTGGCGATGGCCTCGCTGCCGCTCGCGGGCTGGGCCGGGCCCTGGCTGGTGGCGGCGCCAGGCGCGGCGCTGCTCGCCGCGCGCGCGCTGCGCCTGTCCCAGCGGCAGCGTGCGCAGGGCCATCAGGCGGCGGTGGCCGGCCTGCGCCGCCGTCGCCCCGCGACGACCGTACAGGCGCGCCGGCGCGCAGCGCAGCCGCGGCGTGCGTCGCGGCTGCTGGCGGCGCTGGTGGTGCGTTGAGCGCCCCGTCTTTCGGGTGGGTCCAGGGACGGGCCCGTCCGGAAACCGGCCGGCGCCTGCCGGTGTCCGGCTTCGGCTTGCCGACTTCAGCGCAGGATCTGCGGCGGCTCGCCGCCCACGATCACCACGTCGGCCGCGCGCCGTGCGAACAGGCCCACGCAGACCACGCCCGGGATCTGGTTGAGCCGCTCCTCCATCGCCACGGGATCGGCGATGCGCAGGCCGTGCACGTCCAGCACCCAGTTGCCGTTGTCGGTCACCACGCCCTCGCGCCACACCGGCTGGCCGCCGGTGAGGGCGAGGATCTCGCGCGCGACCAGGCTGCGCGCCATCGGGATCACCTCCACCGGCAGCGGGAACCGGCCCAGCACGTCGACCTGCTTGGCCGGGTCGACGACGCACACGAAGCGCTGGCTGGCCTGGGCGATGATCTTCTCGCGCGTCAGCGCCGCGCCGCCGCCCTTGATCAGGCGGCGCTGCGGATCGCACTCGTCGGCGCCGTCGACGTACAGCAGCAGCGGCCCCGCCGCGTTCAGGTCAAGCACCTCGATGCCGAGTCCGCGCAGCTGGCGCGTGCTCTGCTCGGAGCTGGACACCACGCCGGCGATGCGGTCGCGGATCCGCCCCAGCGCGTCGATGAAGTAGGCCACGGTCGAACCCGTGCCGACGCCGACGACGCTGCCGTCCTCGACGAATTCGATGGCTTTTTCGCCGGCCAGGCGCTTGTTCTCGGACATTGGGTGGTGTTGGAAATGGTGGGCGGGACCCGGGACTCGCGACCCGGGGTGGGGTGGTGAATGATCCGTACCGCGGGTGGTGGCCGGAAAGCCGGTTCACAAACGCGGCAACCGGCGCTCCAGCCGGGTCCCGGTCCCGGCCCCCGATCAGCTCTTCTCCAGCCCCACCAGCAGCCGCCACTGCGCCGCCGTCACCGGCAGCACCGACAGCCGCGAACCCTTGCGGACCAGGGCGAACTCCTCGCCCAGCGCATCGGCGTGGCCGCGGATCTCGTCCAGCGCAACCGCCCGCGCCAGCTTGCGCACGAAACGCACGTCCACCAGGTCCCAGCGTGGCTGTTCGCGGGTGGCCTTCGGGTCGAAGTACTTCGACTTCTTCTGGAACTGGGTCGGGTCGGGATACGGGGTGCTGGCCACCTCGGCAATGCCGTAGATGCCCGGCACATCGGTGTTGGAGTGGTAGAACAGCACGCCGTCGCCCACCTGCATCTGGCGCATGAAGTTGCGCGCCTGGTAGTTGCGCACGCCGGTCCAGGGTTCGGTGACCACCCGCGCCAGGTCGTCGATCGAGAAGTCCGTGGGTTCGGACTTCATCAGCCAGTAGCGCTTGCGTGTACTCATCTCAGGCGGTGACCAGGAACGTGTCGGATTCGGTGCAGACCGCGTCCAGCGGGATGTCCCAGGGTTCGGACGCGATCGCGTCGGCCTGCTGCAGCGAGAAGCCGGCGCCCACCAGGCGCGGTGGCGCGGGTCGCGCGCCGCGGAACGCGAAGCTGCGATCGTACCAGCCGCCGCCCATGCCGAGGCGATGGCCGCGCGCGTCGAACGCGACCAGCGGCACCACCACGAGGTCGAGCTGCGCCGGCTCCAGCAGATCGCCCGGCGCGACGTCGGGTTCGGGGATGCCGTAGCGGTTGCCCACCAGTGGCGCGCCGGGCGACCACGGCGCGAAGCGCAGGGTGTTGTCGCCGTGCAGCACCGGCAGGCAGTAGCGCAGCCCCTGCGGCAGCCGCAGCTGCCACACGTTCAGCGGGATTTCGCCGTCCATCGCCCAGTAGCCGGCGACGTGGCCGCTGCGCGGCGCGAACGGCAGCGCCAGCAGGCGTTCGGCCAGCGCGGCGGCGGCGGCGATGCGCGCAGCCGCGGGCAGGGCGCGGCGCGCATCGCGCATCGCGCGCCGCTGTGCGACGCGGGCGTTCATGGAAGGCGGGGGAAGGCGCGCATGGGCGCCATTGTGACGGCCGGGTCGCCGGCGCGGAAGCGTCCATCGCGCGGCGCCTGTTCCGACGCGCGCGGGAAGCTGGGGAATGAATACGTCCTCCACCATGCCGATGCCTGCGAAACGACCTTGAACCCGGGGTTCAAGTGGGAGCGTTCGGTTTCCATCGGGCTTCCCGCTGCAAGGCGGACCTGCACTCCCGGATTCCTCGCGCCCCTGTGGTCGTCATTAAGGGACAAGGCGAATGTTGCGCATGCCGTCGAACACGGCAGAGGACGCAAACGCAGTATAGCCGCACGGCAAAAACTGCCAAGCCCGTTCGTCGGCACGGTTCATGGGCAGTCGTGTCTGTTCAACCACCAACCACCAGCTGCGCGCTTCGCTCTTCGCGCGCCCATCCCGGCCATTCACCCCTGAAGCGCGCCATGCCCGCAGGCGGCGCATGGCGCCGGAACGCGCAAGCCTCGTTCAGCGTGCGTCGATCAGATCGTCGAGCTTGCGCTGCAGCCCCTCGAGCAGGCCGGCCATCTCGCGGTCGCGCTGCGCGTTTTCCGCCCGGACCTGCTCCAGTTCGTGGGCCAGGTTGAGCGCGGCAAGGATGGCCACGCGATCGACCGCGGCCATGCGGTTGCTGCCGCGCACCTCGCGCATGCGCTCGTCCAGCAGCCTGGCCGCCGCGACCAGGCTCTCGCGCTCGTCGGGGGCGACGCCGACGGTGTACTCGCGATCGAGCACGCGCACGCTGACCGCTTCGTTCTGGCTCATGCGGCTGCGCTCACGTGTGCTGCTCCAGCGACTTGAGCCGGGCGATCATCGCCTCGACCCGCGAACGCGCCTGTTCGTTCTTGGCCAGCAGCTGCGAACGTTCGCCGGAGATCTGCTCGTGCTGGTGGCGCAGCGAGCGGTTCTCGTCCGACAGCGTCTGCGTCCGCTCGACCAGCGCGTCGATGCGCGCGGTCAGGGCGCGGAGCTGGGATAGCACGTCGGGACGGTCCATGCCGGCACGATAGGCAGCCGGCGCGGGGCGGTCAAGGCGCGGCCGCCGGCTGGACCGGGGACGTCTCGCTGGCCGGCCGCCAGTTGCGGATGAAGGCCAGGCAGGCGTGGGCGTCGAGCGGCGCCGACAGCCAGAAGCCCTGCACCTCGTCGCACTGCTGGCCGCGCAGGAATCGGACCTGGGCCTCGGTCTCCACGCCCTCGGCAACCACGTTCAGGCCCAGCGAATGGGCCATGGTGATGACCGTGCTGGTGATCGCGGCATCTTCCGGGTCGTGGGTGAGGTCGCCGATGAAGGCCTTGTCGATCTTGATCGTGGTGATCGGCAGGCGCTTGAGGTAGGCCAGCGATGAATAGCCGGTGCCGAAATCGTCGATCGCCAGCGACACGCCCAGTTCGCGGAAAGCCTGCAGCTTGGCCGCGGTGTGCTCGGCGTTGGCCATCAGCACGCTCTCGGTGAGCTCGAGCTCCAGCGCGCTCGGCGGCAGGTCGATGTCGGCCAGCACCCGGCTCACCACTTCCGGGAAGTCGCCGCGCAGCAGCTGCAGCACCGAGACGTTGACCGAGACGGTCAGCTCGGTCAGGCCGTGCTGGCGCCAGCGCTGCAGGGTCAGGCAGGCCTCGCGCAGCACCCATTCGCCGATCTCCAGGATCAGGCCGCTCTCCTCCGCCATCGGGATGAAGTCGACCGGCGGGATCTCGCCATGTTCGTCGCTGTGCCAGCGCAGCAGCGCCTCGACCCCGGTGATCCGGCCTTCGGCCAGGGCCAGCTGGGGCTGGAACACCAGGCGCAGCTCGCCGCGGTCGAGCACCTTGCGCAGCGCGCCGGAGATGGTCGCGCGCTGGCGCACCACCACGTCCATCGCGTCGTCGTAGCGCATGAAGGTGCGGCGGCCGGCTGCCTTGGCCTGGTACATCGCGGTGTCGGCCTGCTTGAGCAGTTCGGTCGGCACGTGCGCGTGGTCGGGATAGAGGCTGATGCCGATCGAGGGCGAAATCGCGATCTCGCGGCGGTCGTCGAGCAGCAGCGGCGCCTCGAACGCCATGATGATCTCGCGCGCGACGTGGTCGGCTTCCTCGGCCGAGGCCAGGTTCTCCAGCACCACGGTGAACTCGTCGCCGCCCAGGCGGGCGACGGTGTGGTGCATGCCCACGGTCTGCTGCAGGCGCGCCGCGGCGGCGCGCAGGATGCGGTCGCCGGCGGCGTGGCCGAGCGAGTCGTTGACGTCCTTGAAGCGGTCCAGGTCGAGGAACAGCACCGCGATCCGGTTGTCCTCGCGGTGCGCGCGCACGATCGCCCGCGACAGGCGCTCGGACAGCAGCGAGCGGTTGGGCAGGTTGGTGAGCGTGTCGAAGTTGGCCAGGTAGCGCAGCTCCTGCTCGGCGCGCTTCTGCTGGGTGATGTCGTTGAGCACCGCCACGTACAGGATCAGCTGGCCGTTCTTGTCGTAGACCGTGCTCGACTCGATCTGGCACAGGAACTCCTCGCCATCCTTGCGCCGCTGCCAGATCTCGCCGTTCCAGCGGCCCTTGCGCCGGATCTGCTCGCGGATGTGGTGGTAGAAGGCGGCGTCGTGCTGGAGGCTGTCGAGGATGTTGGAGTTGCGGCCGATGACGTCCTCTTCGTCGTAGCCGGTCATGCGCAGGAAGGCGGGGTTGACCGAGACGAAGTCGAAGTTGCGGTCGATCACCGCAACCGCCTCGTTCATGCTGCGCAGCACCTCGCTGGAGATGCGCAGTTCACGGTCGGCCGCGCGGGTGCCGGTGATGTTGAGCGCGGTGCCGGCGATGCGCTGGATGCGGCCCTGGGCGTCGCGCGCCACCGCGCGGCCGCGCGCGCGCATCCACACCCATTCGCCGCGCGCGTTGGCCACGCGCAGCTCGGCCAGGAAGGTGTCGGTATGGCCGGCGATGTAGTCGTCCACCCGCTGGCGCACCATCGCCAGGTCGTCCGGGTGGATCACTTCGCCGACGTCCGACACGTCCTCTGCCAGCTCGCCGGACGGGGTTGCGCGGGAATCGCCGGCCAGGCGGTGGATCCGGCCGCTGCACACGTCGTAGGCCCAGTAGCGTTCGTCGGTGGCCCACAGCGCCAGCTTCAGCCGCTCCTCGCGGTCGCGCAGGCGCTCGATGTAGCTGCGTTCGCTCTGGCGCCGACGCATGGTGATGAACAGCAGCGCGACCAGCAACACCGACGCGGCCGTCGCCGCGAACAGCAGCTGCAGATCCCCCGGGTTGGTCGACACGCGTACCCCTGCGCTCGCGTACATGGACCGGGCGAGTGTAGGCGCGCCCGGCGCCCGGCAACAAGCCGCGCCGACGCCGCGCGCACATGCGATGGCGCATGGTGGCATGCAGCCGGCGTGGCGACGCTCTAGACTGCCGGCTTCGAAAAGTGGAGCCACACGTGTCCGAACCCATGCCGTCGCTGCAGGAAGTGGAAGCGGCCAGCCGCGACCACGGACTGGGATCCGGTGCCTCGGAGCTGCACGGCGGGCTGTGCGGATGGCTGGCCGGCGGCGGCCAGGCCGGGCCCGACTGGCCGGCCAGGGTGCTGGCCGACGACGCACTGGCGCCGGTCGCCGCGGACGACGTTCTGGCCCGTCTGGGCGCGGCCACGGCCGCGCAGATGGAGGACCGCGACTTCGGCTTCGAGCTGCTCCTGCCCGAGGCCGAGGCCTCGCTGTACGCCCGCAGCGGCGCACTGTTCGACTGGTGTCGCGGCTTCGTGGGCGGCTTCGGCCTGGCTGCCGGCGCCGAGCCGCCGCTGTCCGAGGAGGGCACCGAGGCCCTGGCCGACCTGGTCCGCCTGGCCGCGGCCGCGCCCGAGGATGGCGGCGACCAGGAGGACGAGCAGGCGCTGGCCGAGATCGAGGAATACGTGCGGGTGGCGGCGCTGCTGCTGCACGGCGACTGCGCCCTGGGGCCGCGCCATCGCGGCCGCCTGAACTAGGAGGCCCGATGCGGGCGATCACCGGAATCCCGGCCCAGGGCTATGCGCGCCGTCGCCGGCAGCTGATGCGGATGGCGGGCGAGGACGCCATCCTCGTGCTGCCGGCCGCGCCCGAGCGCATCCGCAGCCGCGACACCCACTATCCCTATCGCCAGGATTCGGACCTGTGGTACCTCACCGGCTTCCCCGAACCCGAGGCGGTGCTGGTGCTGGTGCCCGGCCGCCGCCACGGCGAGACGCTGCTGTTCTGCCGCGAGCGCGATCCCGAGCGCGAGGGCTGGGACGGCCCGCGCGCGGGGCCGGAGGGTGCGGTCGAGGCCTACGGCATGGACGACGCCTACCCGATCGACGACCTCGACGAGATCCTGCCCGGCCTGCTCGAGGGCCGCACCCGGGTCTACTACCACTTCGGCCGCGACACCGAATTCGACCTCAAGCTGATCGGCTGGCTCAACCGGGTGCGTGCGCAGGTGCGCATGGGCGCGCAGCCGCCGCACGAGTTCCTCGAGCTGGGGCACCTGCTCGACGAGATGCGCCTGTTCAAGTCGCGCGATGAACTCAAGCTGATGCGGCACGCGGCCAGGATCAGCGTCCAGGCCTACGAGGCGGCGATGCGCGCCGCGCGCCCGGGCATCCACGAATACGAGCTGCAGGCGGAGCTGGAGCGGGTATTCCGCGCCGCCGATGCCGAGCCGGCGTATTCGAGCATCGTCGGCGCCGGGGCCAACGCCTGCGTGCTGCATTACCGCGACAACCGCGCCCAGGCGCGCGACGGCGACCTGGTGCTGCTCGATGCGGGCGCCGAATATCGCGGCTATGCCGCCGACATCACCCGCACCTTCCCGGTCAACGGCCGCTTCAGCCCCGCCCAGCGCGCCCTGCACGACCTGGTTGGCGCCGCGCAGGCGGCCGCCTTGGCCCGGGCGCAGCCCGGGATCCCCTACGAGGCCGGGCACAACGCCGCGGTGGAAACGCTCACCGAGGGCCTGCTCCGGCTCGGCCTGCTCAAGGGCAAGCTGGAAAAGAACATCGCCGACGGCAACTACAAGCGCTACTACCGCCACAAGACCGGGCACTGGCTGGGCCTGGACGTGCACGACGTGGGCGACTACCGCATCGACGGAGAGTCGCGCCTGCTGGAACCGGGCATGGTGTTCACGATCGAGCCGGGCCTGTACATCCCCGCCGACGACACCGACGTGGCGGCGAAGTGGCGCGGCATCGGCATCCGCATCGAGGACGACGTGGCGATCACGAAGGACGGCCATGAGGTGCTGACCGGCGAGCTGGCGCGCAGCGCGGACGAAATCGAGGCGTTCATGGCGGAGCGCTGAGCGCGTTCCCGGTTACCTGCTCCCTCCCCCGCGCGCGGGGGAGGGCTGGGGTGGGGGCAGGCCGAAGCCCCGATCCCTCAGCCTTCCAGCACCGCCCGCAGCGCGTCGTAATCCGCATCCATCGCCTCCGCCTGCGCTGGCTTGGCCAGGCATTCGGCCAGCGCCCGCGGCGGCTCCACCACGTGCCCGACCAGCGGCTCGACGATGCTTTCGAACTTGGCCGGATGCGCGGTCGCGACCACCGCCCAGGGCCGCGCATCGCCAGCGGCGCGCAGGTCCTGCAGCAGCTTCAGCCCCGTGGCCGTGTGCGGGCAGGCGACGATGCCGTGGCGCGCGGGGGCCTGGCGCACCACCTCGCGGATCGTGGCGTCGTCGACGCCGGCGGCCACGAAGCCCGCGCGCAGCGCCGCGTCGTCCGCGTGCCAGTGGCGCAGCCGCTCGAAGTTGCTGGGCGCGCCCACGTCCATGGCGTTGGCCAGGGTGGCGCGGGTGGGCCGGGCGGCGTAGTCGGCGCCGGCGAAGTAGCGCGGCAGGGTGTCGTTGGCGTTGCAGGCCAGGCGGATCTCGCCGATTGGCGCACCCATCGAGCGCGCCACGAAGGCGGCGCTGGCGTTGCCGAGGTTGCCGGTGGGCACGATCACGTTCAGCGCCTGGCCGTGCGTCGCATGGAAGTCCGAGGCGGCGTGGGCGTAGTAGGCCGCCTGCGGCAGCAGCCGCCCGAGGCTGATGCTGTTGGCCGAACCCAGCGGCACGCGGGCGCGCAGCGCCTCGTCCGACAGCGCCTGTTTGGCCAGCCGCTGGCAGTCGTCGAAGCTGCCCTCGACCCGGTACGCGGCCACGTTGTCGCCCCAGCAGCCCAGCCCGTGCGCCTGGCGCGGCGACACCTTGCCGTCCGGATACAGGATCACCACCCGGAACCCCGGGCGCCGATGGAAGGCCGCGGCCACCGCCGCGCCGGTATCGCCCGAGGTGGCCACCAGGATCGTGGTCGGCGCCGCGTCCGGGTCGCGCAGCCCTTCCAGGGCGCGCGCCAGGAAGCGCGCGGCGTAGTCCTTGAACGCGGCGGTCGGGCCGTGGAACAGCTCCAGCACGTGGTCGCCGGCGCCGGCCAGCGGCCGCAGCGGCGCGTCGAACGAGAACGCATCGGCGCAGATCGCCTCGAGCCGGTCGCGCAGCGACGAGTCGACGAAGTACGGCGCCAGGATGCGCAGCGCGGTTGCCGGCAGGCTGGCCGTAGGCGTGGAGAAGTCGACTGCGGGGATGCGCTCGGGCACGTACAGCCCGCCGTCGGACGCAAGCCCGGCGACGAGGGCGTCATCGATCGGGGTGGGGCCGACCTGTCCCCGGGTGCTGATGAATTGCATGGCTGTTCCTGCGAATCTCTGGCGTGACTGGATCGATGCCTGGCCGCCGGCCGGCCCGGGGCCGGCCGTGGCGACGGGACGGGGTGCGCGGCGCGCTCAGGTCGCGTCGGCGGCCCCGGAGGTCGCGGGCTCGCGCGGCTGCGCGGGCGCCTGCGCCTCCAGCACCCGCCCCGCCGGCGCATCGACCGGGGTGACGTAGGCGCGCGCATCGAAACCGGCGTCGACGAAGGCCTGGCGCATCGCCTGCCCGGCGCGTTCGGCGGACCCGCGCGAGTCGAACCATGCGAACACGCTCGGCCCGCCGCCGGAAATGCTCGCGCCCAGCGCGCCGTGCTCGAGCGCCGCGGCCTTGACCGCGTCGAAGCCGGGGATCAGCGGCGCCCGCCGCGGCTCCACCAGCACGTCGTGCAGGCCGTCGCGGATCAGGGCGGTGTCGCCGCGCTGCAGGCCCAGCAGGAACTGCGCCAGGTGCGCGCCCTGGCGCACCACGTCGGCCAGCGGATAGGGCGCGACCAGCACTTCGCGCGAGCGACGCGTCTCCAGCACCTGGTCCGGGTGCACCACCACCGCGTGCAACCAGTCGGGCACCTCGATGCGCATCGCGCGAGTGGCCGTGGCCAGCGCCACGCCGCCGAGCAGCATCGGCGCGACGTTGTCGCCGTGGCGGCTGCCGCTGGCGATCGCCTCGCCGTCGAGCGCGAACCGGTACAGCGCCGCCGGCGCCAGCGGCGCGTCGAGCAGGGCATTGGCCGCCACCAGCGCAGCGACGCAGGAGGCCGCCGAGCCGCCCAGGCCCGAACCCAGCGGAATGCCCTTGTGCAGTTCGAGCGCGAACCCGAACGGCAGCTGCAGCGCCTCGCGCAGCGCGATGAGCGCGCCGCCGGCGGTGTTGCGCAGCGGATCGAGCGGGAGCGAGCCGACTCCGGCGATGTCGCCGGCGATCGCGTCGATGCGCACGGTGGGCTGCTCGATCCTGCGCACGGTGGCGAGGTCGCGCGGCCCGTCGATGGCGTGGCCGAGCAGGTCGAAGCCGACGCCGATGTTGCCGACGCTGGCGGGCGCGAAGGCGGTGGCCGAACGGTTCATGCCTGCGCGCCGATCCCGTTGCTGAGCGAATGCGCGATCGCCAGGATGTCGCCGAACACGCCGGCCGCGGTCACCTGCGGTCCGGCGCCGGGACCCTGCACGACCAGCGGGTTGCTGGCATAGCGCGCGGTGGTGAACTGCACCAGGTTGTCGGTCAGGCGGGTGTGGCAGCAGGCGTGTTCCGCCGGCAGCGCCATCACCCCCACGCGTGCGCCGTTGGCCTGGGACAGGTGCGCGATGTGGCGCAGCGAACGTCCTTCGGCCTGCGCCGCCTCCAGCCGCGCCTGCATCGGCGCGTCCAGTTCCTCGAGCCGGGCCAGGAACTCGTCGCGCGGGACCTCGCGCAGGTGTTCGGGCACCAGGCTTTCGACGTCCACGTCGTCCAGCGACAGTTCGCGCCCAGCCTCGCGCGCCAGGATCACCAGCTTGCGGGCCACGTCCAGGCCGGAGAGGTCGTCGCGCGGGTCGGGTTCGGTATAGCCCATCTCGCGCGCCTGGCGCACCAGTTCCGAGAACGGGCGGCTGCCGTCGAAGCTGTTGAACAGCCATGCCAGCGTGCCCGAGAGCATGCCGTCGATGGCTTCGATCTCGTCGCCGGTATCGAGCAGGTTGCGCAGGGTGTTGATCACCGGCAGGCCAGCGCCCACCGTGGCCTCGTACATGAAGCGCGCGCCGCTGCGCTGTGCCTCGCCGATGGCGACATAGCGCTCCCAGTCGCCGCTGCCGGCGTGCTTGCTCGGGGTGACCACGTGGATGCCGGACGCCAGCCACTTCGGGTAGTGGCGCGCCACCGCCTCGCTGCCGCTGCAGTCCACGATCAGCGCGTGCGGCAGGTGCTCGGCGCGCACGTGGGCGGCGAAGGCGTCGGCGTCGAACGCGGGCGTGCTCATCTCCACCAGGCGTTCGACCGCTTCGTCGGGATGGATCGCGAAGTGGTCCAGGGCCATGTAGCCGCTGTTGGCGATGCCGCGCAGGCGCAGGTCGATCTGGGAGTTCGCGCGCAGCTTCGGCAGCACCGCCGCCAGCTGCGACAGCAGCGCCCGGCCCACCTGGCCGGGGCCGATCAGGCCGATCGACACCGTCTGCGGCGACAGCCAGAACGCCGAGTGCGCGGCGCGCAGGCCGCGGGTGGCGTCGGCGTCGGCGATCGCGACCGAGATGTTGCGCTCGCTCGAGCCCTGGGCGATCGCGCGGATGTTCACCTGCGCCTGGGCCAGGGCCGCGAACAGCCGCGCGGCCACGCCCGGGATGCCGACCATGCCGTCGCCGACCGCGGCCAGGATCGCGATGTCGCTGGTGAGGTTGACGCCCTGGGTGCCGTTGCTGGCGATCGAGTCGGCGAACGCGGCCTCGACCGCGGCGCGCGCGCGCTCGGCCTGGCCGGCACGCACCACGCAGCAGATCGAATGCTCCGACGAACCCTGCGAGATCATCACCACCGACACCCCGGCGCGGTGCAGCGCGGCGAACAGCCGCTCGGCCGCGCCGGGCACGCCGACCATGCCGTTGCCGACCAGCTCCAGCACCGCCATGTCGCGGACGATGGTCAGGCCCTTGACCGGCGACAGCGCCGCGTCGCCCTCCGGGTTCTCGGCCAGGATCCAGGTGCCCGGCGAGGTCGGGTTGAGGGTGTTGCGGATGCACAGCGGAATCGACCGCGACTGCACCGGCGCCATCGTCTGCGGATGCAGCACCTTGGCGCCGAAGTAGGCCAGCTCGCAGGCCTCGGCGTAGGACATCGTCGGCAGCACCATCGCGTCGGGCACCAGACGCGGGTCGGCCGACAGCACGCCGTCGACGTCGGTCCAGATCAGCAGCTCGCTGGCGTCGAACAGGTTGGCGAGGATCGCCGCGGAGTAGTCGCTGCCGTTGCGGCCCAGGGTGGTGCAGCGGCCGTCGCGCTCGCGGGCGATGAAGCCGGTGACCACGACCGCGGCCGGCTGCTGGCGCGCGCGCCAGTCGGCGAAGCGTTCGCGCGAGGCTTCCCAGTCCACGCCCACGCCCATCTCGCCCGGATGCACCACCAGCACTTCGCGCGCGTCCAGCCGCTGCCAGCCGCCGGACTCGCCGCCCAGCGCGGCCTGCACCAGCCGCGAGGAGGCCAGTTCGCCGGTGCCGTGCACCTGCGCCACCAGCGGCGCGGTGTCGCCGGTGGCCGCGGCCAGCGCCAGCAGGTCGTCGCGCAGGCCGTCGAAATCGCGCGCGACCGCATCGCGCAGGCCGTGGCGGCCGTCGCCGTCGAGCTCGTCGGCGGTGGCCAGATGGCGCTCGCGCAGCGCCGACCAGTCGCCGCTCCAGTCCTGCCCCGACGCGGCCTGTTCGGCCATCGCCACCAGCGCATTGGTGGTGCCGGCCATCGCCGAGACCACCACCACGCGCAGGTCGGCGCCGTCGTCGACCAGCGGCGCCAGCGAGCGGATGCGGGCGGCGTCGGCCACCGAGCTGCCGCCGAACTTGTGGACCCGCGTCACCGCGCCCGGCCGCAGCGCGGCAAGCACGGACGAGGCGGCGGAGGCGACGGCGTCACCGAGAAGTTGGGGTGCGGACGACATGCTCTGGAAGCTCCGGGTTGGGCTCCGCGTCCGGTCGAGGTGGAAGCCGTGCGGCCCGCACCCCGATCGGGTGCGGAGCGGCGTGTTCGATCAGTCCTGCACGCGCGCCCGCACCCCGGCACCAATGGTGCCGGTGGTGGTGATAATCGTCGCAACCGCGACCGGACGCGTGCGGGACGCGGCGGCGCGCAGTGCGCAGATGGCGTGTGTGTTCGGCATGGGGCGCCATGAATACCGGACGATGGTGCGATGCGTCAAGCGCGGGCAGGTTGCATCGGGAACCATCGCGCGCGACGCGCGACGGCGATGCGGGAAAACGACGACCGGCGACGAACGCCCCGCGTGCAGCCGGGGACTGTGACGGGCCGGGGAATTCGTCCTATGCTCGACCCAGCGAGCGAGGCCGCGCATCCGGCCAGCCAGGGGGCGCGGTGAAACCGACCGACATCAAGAATCCCGACACCTTCCATCGCGTCGTCGACTGCCAGTGGGCCTGTCCCGCGCACACGCCGGTGCCCGAATACATCCGCCTGATCGCCGCCGGCCGCCTGGCCGACGCGTACATGGTCAACTGGGTCAGCAACGTGTTCCCGGGGATCCTGGGCCGCACCTGCGACCGGCCCTGCGAGCCGGCCTGCAGGCGCGGACGGGTGGAGGAGAACAACGGCCCGGAATCGATGCGCGACAAGCCGCAGCCGGTGGCGATCTGCCGGCTCAAGCGCGTCGCCGCCGACCACAAGGGCGACGTTTCCGCGCGCATGCCCAGGCCGCCCGCGTCGCGCAACGGCCGCCGCATCGCCTGCGTCGGCGGCGGGCCGTCGTCGCTCACCGTGGCCCGTGACCTGGCGCCGCTGGGCTATGCGGTGACCGTGTTCGAATCGGACCCCAAGGCCGGCGGCTTCATGCGCACCCAGGTGCCGCGCTTCCGCCTGCCCGAGGAAGTGATCGACGAGGAAACCGGCTACATCCTCGACATGGGCGTCGACTTCGTCGGCGGCCGGCGCATCGACTCGATGCGCGAGCTGCTGGCGGAGGGTTACGACGCGGTGTTCGTCGGCAGCGGGGCGCCGCGCGGGCGGAACCTTGACCTGCCGGGCCGCACGGAGTGCGCGGCCAGCATCCACGTCGGCCTGGACTGGCTGGCCAACGTGTACTTCGGCCACGTCACCCGCGTCGGCCGCCGGGTGCTGGTGCTCGGCGGCGGCAACACCGCGATGGACTGCTGCCGCTCGGCGCGGCGGCTGGGCGGCGAGGACGTGAAAGTCGTGGTCCGCTCGGGCTTCGACGAGATGAAGGCCAGCGACTGGGAGAAGGAGGACGCGATGCACGAGGGCATCCCGATCCTCGACTACCGCGTACCCAAGGCCTTCGAGCACGCCAGCGGGCGGCTCACCGCGATGCGCTTCGAGCGCGTGCGCGCCGAGTACGACGCCGACGGCCGCCGCCGGCTGGTCCCGACCGGCGAGCCGGACGACGTGATTCCCTGCGACGAGGTGCTGATCGCCGTCGGCCAGGAGAATGCACTGCCCTGGGTCGAACGCGACCTGGGCATCGACTTCGACCAGTGGGGCATGCCGGTGGTCGACAAGGTGACCCACCAGTCGACGCTGCCGAACGTGCTGTTCGGCGGCGACGCGGCGTTCGGGCCGAAGAACATCATCTGGGCGGTGGCCCACGGCCACGCGGCGGCGATCTCGATCGACCGTCTGCTGTCGGGCGGCGACACACGCGACCGTCCGGCACCGGGCGTGATCCTCGAATCGCAGAAGATGGGCATCCACGAGTGGCGCTACGACAACGCGGTCTCGCACGACGAGCGCTTCGCGGTGCCGTGGTCGGAGGCGGCGAAGAAGCTCGACAGCATGCACGTCGAAGTCGAACTCGGTTTCGATGCCGCCACCGCCTGGAACGAGACCCAGCGCTGCCTCAACTGCGACGTGCAGACCGTGTTCACCGACGACAAGTGCATCGAGTGCGATGCCTGCGTCGACATCTGCCCGACCGACTGCATCACCTTCACCGGCAACGGCGAGGAAGCCGAGCTGCGCACGCGCCTGACCGCCCCGGCGCTCAACCTCGAGCAGCCTCTGTACGTCTCCGGCCCGCTCAGGACCACGCGGGTGATGGTCAAGGACGAGGACGTCTGCCTGCACTGCGGCCTGTGCGCCGAGCGCTGCCCGACCGGTGCCTGGGACATGCAGCAGTTCCTGCTGCGCGAAACCCACGCCGGCGGCGACCGCGCCGCGGCGACCACGGAGGCGGCGGCATGACCCCGGCGCATTCGCCGCTGCAGGCGGTCAACGATTTCGTGGTCAAGTTCGCCAACGTCAACGGCTCCGGCTCGGCCTCGGCCAACGAGCTGTTCGCCAAGGCGATCCTGCGCATGGGCGTGCCGGTCAGCCCGCGCAACATCTTCCCGTCCAACATCCAGGGCCTTCCGACCTGGTACGAGGTGCGGGTGTGCGAGGCCGGCTGGCTGGGCCGGCGCGGCGGCGTCGACCTGATGGTGGCGATGAACCCGCAGACCTGGGACGCCGACGTGGCCGAGATCGAGCCCGGCGGCTACCTGCTCCACGACAGCAGCAAGCCGATCGCGCGCGCGCGCCTGCGCGACGACATCACCGTGATCGGGGTGCCGCTGACCGAACTGTGCAACCAGGCCTGGAGCGATCCGCGCCAGCGCCAGCTGTTCAAGAACATCATGTACGTGGGCGCGCTGTCGGCGCTGCTGGACATCGACATGGCGGTGGTCGAGGCGCTGATCGGCGAGCAGTACCGGTCCAAGCCCAGGCTGCAGGCGCCGAACGTCAAGGCCCTGCACCTGGGCCGCGACTGGGTGCTGGCCAACCTGCCGCATCCAATCGGCCTGCGGGTGCGGGTGGCCGACGCGGTCGGCGACCGGATCTTCGTCGACGGCAACGACGCCGCGGCCCTGGGCTGCGTCTACGGCGGCGCCACGGTCTGCGCCTGGTACCCGATCACGCCCTCGTCCTCGCTCGCCGAGGGCTTCGAGAAGTACTGCCGCAAGTTCCGCGTCGACGCCGAGGGCCGCGCCCGCTACGCCATCCTCCAGGCCGAGGACGAGATCGCCTCGATCGGCATGGTGGTCGGCGCCGGCTGGAACGGCGCGCGCGCCTTCACCACCACCTCGGGCCCGGGCGTGTCGCTGATGAACGAGTTCATCGGCCTGGCCTACTTCGCCGAGATTCCGGTGACGATCATCGACGTGCAGCGCGGCGGACCCTCGACCGGCATGCCCACGCGCACCCAGCAGTCGGACGTGCTGGCCTGTGCACATGCCTCGCACGGCGACACCAAGCACGTGCTGCTGCTGCCCGAGGATCCGCGCGAGTGCTTCGACTTCGCCGCCGCGGCGCTGGACCTGGCCGACCGCCTGCAGACGCCGGTGTTCGTGCTCACCGACCTGGACATCGGCATGAACCAGCGCCTGTGCGCGCCGTTCGAGTGGGACGATGCGCGCGGCTACGACCGCGGCAAGGTGATGACCGCCGAAGACCTGGAGTCGGGGCGCGAGTTCGCCCGCTACAAGGACGTCGACGGCGACGGCATCCCGTGGCGGACCTGGCCGGGCACCCACCCCGACAAGGGCGCGTACTTCACCCGCGGCACCTCGCGCAATCCGCAGGCGCAGTACTCCGAGCGCGGCGCGGACTACGTCTACAACGTGCAGCGCCTGCTGCAGAAGTTCGATACCGCCAGGTCGCTGGTGCCGCAGCCGGTGCAGGGCCGGTCCGACGTGCCGGCCCGGCACGGCGTGATCTTCTACGGCTCCACCAGCCCGGCGATGGCCGAGGCGATCGCGCTGCTGCACGGCGAGGGGCTGGCGCTGGACACCCTGCGCGTGCGCGCCTATCCGTTCCCGGAGTCGGTGCGCGAATTCGTCGACGCGCACGAATCGGTGTTCGTGGTCGAGCAGAACCGCGACGGCCAGCTGCGCCTGCTGCTGATCGACGCCTTCGACATCGATCCCGCGCGCCTGGTCGCGCTGCTGCACTACGACGGCACCCCGATCACCGCGCGCTTCGTTTCCGGAGCGATCCAGGCCCACCTGCGCCCGCGGGCGCGGCAGGAGCACGTGGCATGACCTACCTTGCCAAGCCGAAGCTGCACCATCCCACGCTCGCCTGCAACGCGATCGGCTTCACCCGCCGCGACTACGAGGGCAAGATCAGCACCCTGTGCGCCGGCTGCGGCCACGATTCGATCTCGGCCGCGATCATCCAGGCCTGCTGGGAGCTGGACATCGAGCCGCACCGCGTCGCCAAGCTCTCGGGCATCGGCTGCAGTTCCAAGACCCCGGACTACTTCCTCGGCCAGTCGCACGGCTTCAACACCGTGCACGGGCGCATGCCCAGCGTGCTCACCGGCGCCAACCTCGCCAACCGCGAGCTGATCTACCTCGGCGTGTCCGGCGACGGCGACTCCGCCTCGATCGGCATCGGCCAGTTCGTGCACGCCATCCGCCGCGGCGTGAACATGACCTACATCGTCGAGAACAACGGCGTCTACGGCCTGACCAAGGGCCAGTTCTCGGCCACCGCCGACCAGGGCTCGACCTCCAAGAAGGGCGTGGTCAATGCCGACAGCCCGCTCGACCTGGTGACCATGGCCCTCCAGCTTGGCGCCAGCTACGTCGGCCGCGGCTTCTCCGGCGACAAGCGGCAGCTGGTGCCGCTGATCAAGGGCGCGCTGCTGCATCGCGGCGCGGCCTTCATCGACGTCATCAGCCCCTGCGTGGCGTTCAACAACCACGCCGGCAGCACCCGCAGCTACGACTACGTGCGCGAGCACAACGAGGCGGTCAACCGCCTGGACGTGATGACGCCGCGCGCGGCGATCGAACTGGAGCAGGAGGCGGGCACCACCCTCGACGTGCCCCAGCACGACGGCAGCGTGCTGCGCCTGCACAAGCTCGACGCCGGCTACGACCCGCGCGACCGGATCGGCGCGCTGAACCTGATCCACCAGCGGCACGCGGCGGGCGAGGTGGTGACCGGGCTGCTGTTCGTCGATCCCGATGCCGAGGACCTGCACGGCCATATCCGCACCGTGGACACGCCGCTCAACGCGCTGGGCCCGGAGGATCTCTCGCCCGGTTCCGGGGCGCTGGCCAGGCTCAACGCCGCGCTGCGCTGACCGGAGCCGCGGCGGGCAGGCCGGCGCTGGCCGGCGCTGGCCGGCGCGCGCGCCACGTGGTCAAATGGCGCCCGAAGCGGGGGTACCGCGCCTGGCGCGGTTGAGACAGACCCTTCGAACCTGATCCGGGTGATGCCGGCGTAGGGAAGCTTCGCAGCTGCACCGGATCGTCCCGCCATGCTTCCCGGCCCGCGATCCATGCCCAGCCTGCGCCGCCGCTTCGTCCGTTGCTGCGAATCCTTCGCAAGAGCCCGCACATTCCTGTGCGGACTTTCCAACAATCAGGACGATGCCGATGAACGCCATTCCCAAGCCCTCCGCCGACCTGCTGGAACAGACCGGACAGCTGTCCGGATCCGTGACCCGGCCGATTGCAGGCTCGCGCAGGATCTTCGTCGAGGGCTCGCGGCCGGACCTGCGGGTGCCGATGCGCGAGATCGTGCTCGCCAGCACCCCGACCCTGTTCGGCGGCGAGGACAATCCGCCGGTCACGGTCTACGACACCTCCGGCCCCTACACCGATCCCGAGGCGCGCATCGACCTGGCGGCGGGCCTGCCGGCGCTGCGCGCGCGCTGGATCGGGGAGCGTGGCGACACCGAGCCGCTGTCCGCGCTCAGCTCCGAGTTCGGCCGCGCGCGCGAGACCAACGCGAAGCTCGACGCGGTGCGCTTCCCGGCGCGCGCCCTGCCGCGCCGCGCGAAGGCCGGCGCCAACGTCACCCAGATGCACTACGCCCGCCGCGGCATCGTCACGCCCGAGATGGAGTTCGTCGCCATCCGCGAGAACCAGCGCCTGGACGCGGTGCGCGACGCCGGCCTGCTGGCGCAGCATCCGGGGCAGTCCTTCGGCGCCAGCATCCAGGCACGGATCACCCCCGAATTCGTGCGCGACGAGATCGCCCGCGGCCGCGCCATCCTGCCTTGCAACATCAACCATCCCGAAAGCGAGCCGATGATCATCGGCCGCAACTTCCTGACCAAGATCAACGCCAACATCGGCAACTCCGCGGTGTCCTCGGGCATCGCCGAGGAAGTGGAGAAGCTGGTCTGGGCGATCCGCTGGGGCGCGGACAACGTGATGGACCTGTCGACCGGCAAGCACATCCACGAGACCCGCGAGTGGATCATCCGCAACTCGCCGGTGCCGATCGGCACGGTGCCGATCTACCAGGCGCTGGAGAAGGTCGACGGCCGCGCCGAGGAACTGACCTGGGAGATCTTCCGCGACACCCTCATCGAGCAGGCCGAGCAGGGCGTGGACTATTTCACCATCCACGCAGGCGTGCTGCTGCGCTACGTGCCGCTGACCGCGAAGCGGGTCACCGGAATCGTCTCGCGCGGCGGTTCGATCATGGCCAAGTGGTGCCTGGCCCACCATCGCGAGAGCTTCCTGTACGAACACTTCGAGGAGATCTGCGAAATCATGAAGGCCTACGACGTGGCCTTCTCGCTGGGCGACGGCCTGCGCCCGGGCTGTATCGCAGACGCCAACGACGCGGCCCAGTTCGGCGAGCTCGAAACCCTGGGTGAACTCACGAAGATCGCCTGGAAGCACGACGTGCAGACCATGATCGAAGGCCCCGGCCACGTGCCGATGCAGCTGATCAAGGAGAACATGGACAAGCAGCTGGCCGAATGCGGCGAGGCGCCGTTCTACACCCTGGGCCCGCTGACCACCGACATCGCCCCGGGCTACGACCACATCACCAGCGCGATCGGCGCGGCCATGATCGGCTGGTACGGCACCGCGATGCTGTGCTACGTCACGCCCAAGGAGCACCTGGGCCTGCCCAACCGCCAGGACGTGCGCGACGGGATCATGGCCTACAAGATCGCCGCCCATGCCGCCGACCTGGGCAAGGGCCACCCCGGCGCCCAGGTGCGCGACAACGCGCTGTCCAAGGCGCGCTTCGAGTTCCGCTGGGAGGACCAGTTCCACCTCGGCCTGGATCCGGAGAAGGCCCGGGAATTCCACGACGAGACGATGCCCAAGGACGCGCACAAGCTCGCCCACTTCTGCTCGATGTGCGGCCCGCACTTCTGCAGCATGAAGATCACCCAGGACGTCCGCGATTACGCCGCCGGCCAGGGCCTGGACGAGCAGGTGGCGCTGGAAGCGGGCATGGCCGAGAAGTCGGCCCAGTTCCGGGCCCAGGGCGCGGAGGTCTACCGGCCGGGCTGAGCGCGCGTGGCACCGCGTTCACGGCACGGCGCGGATGATCCGGCTCCAGGCCCTCCGCCCGGGGGGCAGGAGGACACCCATGGCCCGGATCATCCGTATCTCCCGTGTTGCCGGCTGGGGCCTGCTGGCCCTGGCCGCGCTGCTGCTGGCGGCCTGTGCCAGCGGCCCGCGCGTCAGCAGCGAGACCGACCCCTCGGCCGATTTCAGCCGCTATCGCAGCTTCGCCTTCTATTCGCCGCTGGCGATCGAATCGCAGGGCTACTCCACCCCCACCAGCACCCGCATCCGCCAGGCCGCGCGTGCACAGATGGAGGCACGCGGCTACGTCTATGACGAGCGCCAGCCGGACCTGTGGGTGAACCTCAACGCCTACCTGCAGGAGCGCACCGACGTCAGCACCATCCCCGAGGTGGACTACGACTACTACTACAGCTATCGCGCGCGCAGCTATGTCGCCGTGCCGTACTGGCGCGACCGCACCAGCGTGCGCCGCTACAACGAGGGAACCCTCAACGTGGACCTGGTCGATGCCCGCCAGAACCGCATGGTCTGGACCGGCGTGGCGGTCGGCCGCGCCAGCCGCAACACGGCGCCGGCCGAGCGCGGGGTGCAGATCGATGCGGCGATGGCGGAGATCTTCGCCCGCTATCCGCACCGCGCCGGGGTACGCTGACACCCCGCGTAGTGCCGGGGAGGGGTGATGCGCCGGTTCGGGTACTGGGTGTCCATGCTGCGCCGGCATCCGTCCGCGCTGCTGCTGGGGGTGCAGCTGCTCGGGGTGATGCTGTACCCGGCCATGGAGCAGGCGCCGGGCGGGCGCGCGCTGTTCGGCGCCTTTGGCGTGATCGTGCTGCTGCTGGCGGTGTGGGTGGTCAAGCGCAGCCCGGCGCTGGCCTGGATCGCCTGGTGCCTGGCGCTGCCCTCGGTGCTGCTGTCGCTGGCGGCGGCGGCCATGCCGGGTCATCCCGGGCGGGTTGCACTGGCGGTGGGCCAGGGCCTGGAGAGCCTGCTCTACCTCTACGCGGCCGGCAGCCTCACCGCCTACATGCTTGCCGACCACCGGGTGACCCGTGACGAGCTGTACGCCGCCGGCGCCACCTTCACCCTGCTGGCCTGGGCCTTCGCCTTCGCCTTCTCGGTCTGCCAGATCGCGCTGCCGGGCAGCTTCGTGTCCACCTCCGCCGGCCTGCAGCGCAGCTGGATGGAGCTGCTCTACCTCAGTTTCAGCCTGCTGTCGGGGGTGGGCCTGAGCGACGTGGTGCCGGTGCTGCCGCAGGCCCGCGCGCTGGTGATGCTGGGCCAGTTCGCGGGGGTCATGTACATCGCCCTGGTGGTGTCGCGGCTGGTCGGCCTGGCGATCCTGCGCCACTCGCGCACGCCACGGGGCTGAGTGCGCGTGATTTTGTCCGCGGCGGCGCGGTTTGCCACACTGCGCGTCCACGTACCCAGGCGCTGCCGATGAAACTGCAGGTCCCGTTCCTCCAGCTGCCGGTCCTGTTCGACGCCGCGGAGATGGCTGCCGAAGTGGCCGCGGTCGACCCGCGCTGGTGGCGCGGCCGCACCCGGCACGATGACGGCAACAGCGCGCTGACCCTGATCACCACCGGCGGCGACCCGGACAGCGATGCGCTCGACGGCCCGATGCGGACGACCCCGGCGCTGCAGCAGTGCCCCTACCTGATGCAGGTGCTGGAGGCGCTGGGCGCGACCTGGGGGCGGGCCCGGCTGATGCGCCTCAGCGGCCAGGCCGAGGTGCGCGCGCACGTGGACATCAACTACTACTGGCGCGAGCGCATGCGCGTGCACGTGCCGGTCGTGACCACGCCCTCGGTGCGGTTCCAGTGTGGCGACGGCGAGGTCAACATGGCCGCCGGCGAGTGCTGGATCTTCGACACCTGGCGCCGCCACCGCGTGCTCAACGCCGGCAACGACACCCGCATCCACCTGGTCGCCGACACCGTCGGCGGCGAGCACCTGTGGGACCTGCTGGCCCAGGCACGGCCGCCGGGCATGCGCGGGCCGGACTGGCGGCCGCACCTGCTCGCGCCGCGCCGGGACGGCCCGTTGCCGGTACTGGACCTGGAGAACGTCAATGCGCCGGCGGTGATGTCGCCCTGGGAACTGCGCGAGCACATCGTGTTCCTGCTCGGCGAGGCGGTGCCCGACCCGCGCCTGGGGGCGATCCAGCAGGCGCTGCTGCGCTTCGCCCGGCGCTGGCACGCGCTGTGGGCCGCGCACGGCGAAAGCGGCGAGGGCCTGCCGCGTTACCGGCGGCTGCGCGAGGAGCTGTCCGGGGAGTTGCAGGCGCTGGGTGCCGGCCAGATCGGGCTGAAGAACGAACTCGGCTTCCTGCAGGTGCTGGGCGCGCACGTGCTGGACATGGTCCTGGCCGGGGACGCCGGCAGCGCCGCGACGCAGACCGACCGCCACGGCGACCCCGGCCTGCACGCCGGCGCGGCCGCGGTGCCCGCACCGGCTCCGGCAGCGGCGCCGACCCTGCGTGCGTTGCCGGCAGCGGACGCGGGCGACCCCCTGTTCGAGCGTCCGGTGTTCATCGTCAGTCCGCCACGCTCCGGCTCCACCCTGCTGTTCGAGACCCTGGCCACCGCGCCGGAGCTGTACTCGCCCGGTGACGAAAGCCATGCGCTGATCGAGGGCGTGCCCGGGCTGTCGCCCTCGGCGCAGGGCTGGGTTTCCAACCGGCTGCAGCCCGCCGACGCGGACCCGGCGGTGGTCGCGGCCCTGCGCGGGCGGTTCTTCCGCCAGTTGCGCGACCGCGATGGTCGCCGGGCATCACCATCCGCGCCGGTGCGGATGCTGGAGAAGACGCCGAAGAACGCACTGCGCATCCCGTTCCTGCGCGAAGTGTTCCCGGAGGCGCGCTTCGTGTTCCTCTACCGCGACCCGCGTCAGGTGCTGGGCAGCATGATCGACGGCTGGCGCTCGGGCCAGTTCGAGACCTATCCGGGGCTGCCGGGCTGGACCGGCCCGGCCTGGTCGTTCCTGCTGACGCCAGGCTGGCAGGCATTGTCCGGACGCCCCCTGGAGGAGGTGGTGGCGGGGCAGTGGGCGGCGGCGATGCAGGTGCTGCTGGACGACCTGGAGACGCTGCCGGCCGGGCAGTGGACCGGGATCGAGCATGGCCGGTTCCTGGCCAATCCGCAGCGCGAGATCCGGCGCGTCTGCGACTGGGCCGGGCTGCAGTGGGACCGCAGCCTGGACCGGCAGCTGCCGCTGTCGCGCTACACGCTCACCGCGCCGGACCCGGAGAAGTGGCGCCGGCATGCAGACGGCATCGAGGCCAGCGCCGCGACCTGGGGCCCGCAGGCGGCGCGCGCCGGCGAGCTGCTGGCGCGCGGCTGAGCCGTACTCAGGCGCCGACCGCGGCCGAATCCAGCATCAGCCCGGCCTGCGTGCGCCACTCCTCGAGCCGGCCCAGCACGTTGCAGCGCTGCAGGTAGTCGTGGTCGGGCTCTTCGCCGGAAGCCAGGGCCATGGCCACGTGGGTGGCGCCGGTCACCCAGAAGCTGCGGCTGCTCGACCGCGACGGCCTGCGGTGGAACGCCACCGCCTCGATGATCGGCATCGGCAGGCCCCACAGGCCCAGCAGGTAGGCGCCGGCCTCGGCGTGGCCGGGCCGGGCATCGGCGCCCTCGGCCGGCGGCTGGCGCTCGTCGCGCACGCCCGGCAGCAGCAGGCCGATGTCAGCCAGCAGCGCGGCGGTGGCGCCCAGTTCGGCGCTGGATTCGGGCAGCATGCGCCGGGCCAGGCGCGAGGCGACCAGGGCGCGCTGCTGCAGCGCCACCCGGTCCACGCCGGCCGGGGCCGGCATCGCGAACACCTCGCTGGCCAGGACCAGGTCACGCAGCGTGGCGATGCCCAGCCGGGTCACCGCCGCGCGCAGGTCGGTGATGGTGCGGCCACTGGAGAAGAACGCCGAATTGCACAGCTGCAGCACCTTGGCCGCGATCGCCGGGTCGCCGGCGACCAGGCCGGCGATGTCCGCGGCGCTGGTGTCCTCGTCATGCTCCAGCGCATGCATCAGGCGCAGGTACAGCTGCGGGGGCGAGGGCAGCTGCTCGACCCGGCCGATGCGTTCGCGCAGCTGCGGGTTGTCCACCAGTTCGCGCAGTTCCTCGACGCTGCCGATGGATTCCAGCAGCAGTTCCGGGGCCAGCGGGGCGGGCAGGAAGCGGTGGGCCAGGCCGATGATGCGCGCCGGCGGGGTGATCGAGCTTTCGATCACCGCCATGCGCGAGGTCGACGGGCGCAGGGTGCGGATCTGGCCGAGCAGGGTGGCCGGGGCCAGGTCCGGCAGCGCCGGCGGCACCAGGACCACGTCCACATCGGTGGCGGCCACGTGGGCCATGGCCGCGCCGGCGTCCGCGCAACGCCGGACATCCCAGTCCTCGCCCATGTCGCGGACCAGGTCGACCAGGTCCGGCGGAAACACCACGTCGTCGCCGACGAGCAGGATGCGCACGCAAAGCCTCCACGAATCATCAATCCGGAAAACACGGGC
>JAEWGI010000068.1 GCA_023388355.1 Pseudomonadota bacterium | reverse complement strand
CCGGCGCGGCGGGCACCTTGGCCACGGCCGTGGCGGCAGCAGCCGGAGCCGCCGCGGCGGGCTTGGCGCCGCGGGTCGGCGAGAACAGCTCGCGGATCAGCGCCAGCTTGGGTTGCACCGCCGTGTTGCTGCCATCGAGCTGCAGCGCCTTGCTGTAGGCCTGGCTGGCCAGCTTGGCGTACACGTCGCCGAGGTTCTCGTGCGCGGTGGCGTAGCTGGGATTGGTGCGGATGGCCATCTCGAGCGCGGCGCGCGCCTTGTCGAACTGGCTCTGGCCGGCGTAGAGCACGGCCAGGTTGTTGTAGGGCTCGGGCAGCTCCGGGTAGTCCTCGGTGAGCTTGACGAAGGCGTTGATGGCGTCGCCGGTGCGGCCGGATTCGGTGAGCACCACGCCGCGGATGAAGCGCATCTGCGGGTCGCGCGGCTTGGCGGCCAGGTACTGGTCGGCTTTGGCCAGCGCTTCGGCGGTGCGGCCGGAACGCAGCAATTGGTTCACATCGGCGTAGTCGTCGGCCAGCGCCAGCGCCGGCGCGGACAGCGCGGCCACCAGGGCGAGCAGGCGCAGCGAGCGGGGAAGGGAAGGGCGGTCGTACGACATGGAGGCCTCGAGGAAAGCGCGTGCGGAACGCCCCGGACAGGGCTATATACTGCGGGCCGATTGTACCGGGCACCTCGACCGCAAGCCCGCAAGAGAACGCCCGATCCAACCGTCCGAGCCGCCCCGAAAGCGGCGCCGGACCTCCTCCGAAAGTCCATGAGCCTGCGCATCCACAACACGCTGACGCGTGCCTTGGAGGACTTCGCCCCGCTGGAGGCCGGCCACGTCCGCATGTACGTGTGCGGCATCACCGTCTACGACCTGTGCCACGTGGGCCACGCCCGCGCGAACGTCGCCTTCGATGTCGTGCAACGCTGGCTGAAGGCGTCCGGCTTGCGCGTCACGTTCGTGCGCAACATCACGGACATCGACGACAAGATCATCCGCCGGGCCGTCGAGAACGGCGAGCCGGTGCGCGCGCTGACCGACCGGATGACCGCCGAGATGTACCGCGACTTCGACGCGCTGGGCATCGAGCGGCCCACCCACGACCCGCGCGCCACCGACTACGTGCCGCAGATGCTGGACATCGTGCGCACGCTGGAAGGCAAGGGCCTGGCCTACCGCGCGGGCGGCGACGTCAACTTCGCGGTGCGGCGCTTCCCCGGCTACGGCAAGCTCTCGGGCAAGTCGCTCGACGAGCTGCACGCCGGCGAACGCGTGGCGGTGCTCGAAGGCAAGGAGGATCCGCTCGACTTCGTGCTGTGGAAGGCCGCCAAGCCCACCGAGCCGCGGGACGCGCAGTGGGACAGCGACTACGGCGCGGGCCGCCCCGGCTGGCACATCGAGTGCTCCGCGATGTCGTGCGCGCTGCTGGGCGAAACCTTCGACATCCACGGCGGCGGCGCCGACCTCACGTTCCCGCACCACGAGAACGAGATCGCCCAGAGCGAGGGCGCCAACGGCAAGCCGCTGGCGCGCTTCTGGATGCACAACGGCTTCGTGAACATCGACAACGAGAAGATGTCCAAGTCGCTGGGCAACTTCTTCACCATCCGCGACGTGCTGCAGAAGTTCGACGCGGAAACCGTCCGCTTCTTCATCGTCCGCGCGCACTACCGCAGCCCGCTGAACTACAGCGACGTGCACCTGGAAGACGCCCGCGGCGCGCTGCGCCGGCTGTACACGGCGCTGGCTTCCACCGCGCCCGCGCAAGTCGCCATCGACTGGACCGACCCGCACGCGGCCCGCTTCAAGGCCGCGATGGACAACGACTTCGGCACGCCGGAAGCGGTGGCCGTGCTGTTCGAGCTCGCCGCCGAGGTCAATCGCACGCGCTCGCCGCAGGTCGCCGGCCTGCTCAAGGCGCTGGGCGGCTGCCTGGGCCTGCTGCAGGGCGACCCGCAGGCGTTCCTGCGCAGCGGCGCGGCCCTTGACGAGGCGACCATCCTGCAACGCATCGAGGAACGCGCGGCGGCCAAGAAGGCGAAGGACTTCGCCGCGGCCGACCGCATCCGCGCCGAGCTGCTGGCGCAAGGCGTCGTGCTCAAGGATTCGCCCACGGGCACGACCTGGGAGGCCGCTTCGTGAGCGATGCCGTCGGCTCCCCGGTCGAATTCGCCCGTCCCGAGTACTGGCCCGAGGCCTGCAAGCACCTCGCACGCAAGGACCGGGTGATGAAGCGCCTGATCCCGCAGTTCGGCGACGCCTGCCTGCAGTCGCGCGGCGACGCGTTCACCACGCTGGCGCGCAGCATCGTCGGCCAGCAGATCTCGGTGAAGGCGGCCCAGACCGTGTGGGACCGATTCGCCAACCTGCCGCGCAAGATGACGCCGGCCAACGTGCTCAAGCTCAAGGTCGACGACATGCAGGCCGCGGGCCTGTCGGCGCGCAAGATCGAGTACCTGGTCGACCTGGCGCTGCACTTCGACTCCGGCGCCATCCACGTGGCGGCCTGGCATGCGATGGGCGACGAGGAGATCATCGCCGAGCTGGTCGGCATCCGCGGCATCGGCCGCTGGACCGCCGAGATGTTCCTGATCTTCCACCTCATGCGTCCCAACGTGCTGCCGCTGGACGACGTCGGCCTGATCACCGGCATCAGCCGCAACTACTTCTCGGGCGACCCCGTCAGCCGCAGCGAGGCCCGCGAGGTGGCCCAGGCGTGGCAGCCCTACTGCAGCGTCGCCACTTGGTATATTTGGCGGTCGCTCGACCCGCTGCCCGTCACCTACTGACGGGCCACAAGAAGCACAACGAGGAGCCAAAGCTTGGCCAAGAAAACCTTCCTGGATTTCGAGCAGCCCATCGCCGAACTCGAAACCAAGATCGACGAGCTGCGCTACGTGCAGACCGAATCCGCGGTCGACATCTCCGAGGAGATCGACCAGCTCTCGCGCAAGAGCCAACAGCTCACCAAGGACATCTACAGCCAGCTCACGCCGTGGCAGATCACCAAGATCGCGCGGCATCCCGAGCGGCCGTACACGATGGACTACGTCGGCGAGATCTTCACCGACTTCATCGAGCTGCACGGCGACCGCCACTTCGCCGACGACCTGTCCATCGTGGGCGGGCTGGCGCGCTTCAACGGCAGCCCCTGCGTGGTGCTCGGCCACCAGAAGGGCCGCGACACCAAGGAGCGCGCCGCGCGCAACTTCGGCATGAGCCGCCCCGAGGGCTACCGCAAGGCGCTGCGCCTGATGAAGACCGCCGAGAAGTTCAAGCTGCCGGTGTTCACCTTCGTCGACACGCCCGGCGCCTACCCCGGCATCGACGCCGAGGAGCGCGGCCAGTCCGAGGCCATCGGCCGCAACATCTACGAGATGGCGCAGCTCGAAGTGCCCATCATCACCACGGTGATCGGCGAGGGCGGCTCCGGCGGCGCGCTGGCGATCTCGGTCGCCGACCAGGTCGTGATGCTGCAGTACTCGATCTACTCGGTGATCAGCCCCGAAGGCTGCGCTTCCATCCTCTGGAAGACCTCGGAGAAGGCGCAGGACGCCGCCGACGCCATGGGCATCACGGCGCACCGCCTGAAGGCGCTGGGCCTGGTGGACAAGATCGTCAACGAGCCCGTGGGTGGCGCGCACCGCGACCACAAGCAGATGGCCGCGTTCCTCAAGCGCGCGCTGAACGAGGCGTGGCGCCAGGTCGCGGACCTCAAGCCGCGCGAACTCCTGGACCGGCGCTACGAGCGGCTGCAAAGCTATGGCCGCTTCTCCGACACCAAGGCCGAGACCCGCTGAGCCGGGGGCCGATCCCCTCCTGGCGCCGCTTCAGGCGCTGAATCCCTCGCTTCCCGTCGGCGTCGCCTTCAGCGGCGGCGCCGATTCCTCGGCGCTGCTCGCCGCTGCGGCTCGCCTGTGGCCGGGTGCCGTGCAGGCGATCCACGTGCACCACGGGTTGCAGGCCGCGGCCGATGCTTTCGATGAGCAGTGCGCGCGCGCCTGCGCATCCCTGGCCGTGCCGCTGCACACGCGACGCGTCGATGCGAAGGCGGCGCCGGGCGAGAGCCCCGAAGACGCCGCCCGCCGCGCCCGCTACCAGGCGCTGGCCGAAGCCGCGCGCGAGGCCGGCCTGGCCTGCGTGCTGCTCGCCCAGCATGCCGACGACCAGGCCGAGACCTTGCTGCTGGCGCTCAGCCGAGGCGCGGGCCTGCCGGGGCTCGCGGGAATGCCGGCGCGCTTCGAGCGGCACGGGATGGTCTTCCTTCGGCCGCTGCTCGCCGTGCCGGGGGCCGAGTTGCGGCGCGCGGCGCAGTCGCTGCCGTTCGGTTTCATCGAGGACCCGACGAACGCCGACGCCCGCTTCACGCGCAACCGCATCCGCCACGAACTGCTGCCGGCGCTCGAGCGCGCCTTCCCGTCGTTCCGCGACACCTTCTCGCGCAGCGCGCGGCACGCGGCCCAGGCCCAGCGCCTGCTGGATGAGGTCGCGGCGTCCGACCTCGCGGCCCTGGGCGGCGAACCGGACATCGCGGGCCTGCGATCGCTGTCCGCCGCGCGGCAAGGCAACGTGCTGCGCCACTGGCTGAAGACCGCGCATGCGCAGCAACCGAGCGCCGCGCAGCTGGATGAGCTGCTCGCGCAGGTCGCCGACTGCACCACGCGCGGCCATCGCCTGCGCCTGAAGGTCGGCACCGGCTTCGTCCTCCGGGATGGTCCCCGGTTGCGCTTCGAGCCGGGCTGACCGAAGAATGCCGTGCGAACAACCCCAGGAGACAACACATGCGCATCTCCCGCCGCACGGCACTCAAGCAACTCGGTGGCGCTTCGGCCGCCTTCGTGGCGTTCCCCGCGCTGGCGCAGCAGGGATGGCCGAACAAGCCGATCCGCTACATCGTGAACTTCGCGCCGGGCGGCACCACGGACATCCTGGGACGCATCGCCGCCGAGCGGCTGACGCCGGTGCTGGGACAGCCGGTGGTGGTGGAGAACAAGGCGGGGCAGGGCGGCTCCATCGGCGCGGCCGAACTCGCCAAGGCGGCGCCCGACGGCTACACCATCGGCGGCGGCACCATCAGCTCGCACGCGATCAACGCATCGCTCTATTCCAAGCTGGCGTACGACCCGGTCACCAGCTTCGCGCCGATCACGCTCTACGCCACCCAGCCCAACGTGCTGCTGGTGCATCCGTCGGTGCCGGCCAAGGACCTCGCGGAATTCATCAAGCTGCTCAAGGCCAGTCCCGACAAGTACTCGTTCGGCTCGGCCGGCAGCGGCACCTCGCAGCACATCTCGGGCGAGCTGTTCAAGAGCATGGCCGGCGTGCAGATGCAGCACATCCCGTACAAGGGCAGCGGTCCGATGATGACCGACGCGCTGGGCGGCAACCTGACGGTGGCGGTGGACAACATCGCCACCGCGATCCCGCACATGAAGGCGGGCAAGCTGCGCGCGCTGGCCGTCACGACCGCCAAGCGCTCGCAGGCCGCGCCCGACGTGCCGACGTTCGCCGAGCAGGGCCTCACCGGCTACGAGCTCAGTTCGTGGCAGGCGGCGTTCGCGCCGGCGGGCACGCCGCAGCCGATCATCGAGCGGCTCTACACCGAGATCAGCAAGTACCTGAAGACGCCCGAGATCCAGAAGCGCTTCGCCGAGATGGGGCTGGATCCGAGCGGCATGCCGCCGCAGGAGCTGGCGGCGTTGATCCGGACCGACGTGCCGCGCCTGGGCAAGGTGGTGCGCGACAGCGGCGCCAAGGCCGACTGAGTCCGGCGCGCCGGCCTGGAAGAGCTGCCGCGCTCTGCGGCAGCTAAAATGCGGGATTCCCCTAGGTGGCCGATGCCGGCACGTTTCGCCGGCCGGGCCCTTCTTTCGCATCTTCCATGGCATTGATCGTTCACAAGTACGGCGGCACGTCGATGGGCTCCACGGAGCGCATCCGCAACGTCGCCAAGCGTGTCGCCAAGTGGGCACGGGCCGGCCACCAGATGGTGGTGGTGCCCAGCGCCATGAGCGGCGAGACCAACCGGCTGCTGGGCCTGGCCAAGGAGCTCGCGCCGGCCCGGCCGGGCGACGCCTACCAGCGCGAGCTGGACATGCTGGGCTCCACCGGCGAGCAGGTCTCCGTCGGCCTGCTGTCCATCGCGCTGCAGGCCGAAGGCGTGGAGGCGGTCAGCTACGCCGGCTGGCAGGTGCCGGTGCGCACCAACAGCGCCTACACCAAGGCCCGCATCGAATCCATCGATGACAAGAAGGTCCGCAAGGACCTGGACGCCGGCAAGGTCGTCGTCATCACCGGCTTCCAGGGCGTGGACGAGGGCGGCAACATCACCACGCTGGGCCGCGGCGGCAGCGACACCTCGGCCGTGGCCGTGGCCGCGGCCATGCAGGCGGCCGAGTGCCTGATCTACACCGACGTGGACGGCGTCTACACCACCGATCCGCGCGTGGTGCCCGAGGCGCGCCGCCTGCACACCGTGAGCTTCGAGGAGATGCTGGAGATGGCGTCCATGGGCTCCAAGGTGCTGCAGATCCGCTCGGTGGAATTCGCCGGCAAGTACAAGGTGCCGCTGCGGGTCCTCTCGAGCTTCACCCCCTGGGACATCCCGATCGAGGAAGAGGCCAAGTCCGGCACCCTGATCACTTTCGAGGAAGACGAACAAATGGAACAAGCCGTCGTTTCCGGCATCGCCTTCAACCGCGACGAAGCCAAGGTCTCGATCCTGGGCGTGCCCGACAAGCCGGGCATCGCCTACAACATCCTGGGCGCGGTGGCCGACGCCAACATCGAGGTCGACGTCATCATCCAGAACCTGTCCAAGGACGGGAAGACCGACTTCAGCTTCACCGTGCACCGCAACGACTACGCGCGCACCGTGGACCTGCTCAAGGCCAAGGTGCTGCCCACGCTGGGCACCGAGCGCATCGAGGGCGACACCCGCATCTGCAAGGTGAGCATCGTCGGCATCGGCATGCGCAGCCACGTGGGCATCGCCAGCAAGATGTTCCGCGCGCTGGCCGAAGAGGGCATCAACATCCAGATGATCTCCACCAGCGAGATCAAGACCTCGGTCGTCATCGACGAGAAGTACATGGAGCTGGCGGTGCGTGCGCTGCACCGCGCCTTCGACCTCGACCAGCCGGCCGCCTGAAAGAGCTACCGCAGCGGCACTGCAGAGTGAATGCTTGGGGCATAATCTCCCCTCGCGCTTGGAGACGTGACCGAGAGGCCGAAGGTGCTCCCCTGCTAAGGGAGTATGCGGTGTAGAGCCGCATCGAGGGTTCGAATCCCTCCGTCTCCGCCAAAGCGCAACTGAATGAAGCGGCCTCGGGCCGCTTTTTTCTTGCCCACGCGCGGCAGTGCGCCGGTTAAATTCGCGCGGTGGAGAAGCGCGCCCCGTGACCTACACCGAACCCGAACTGCTGGCCCTGCGACTGCAGGAGCTCTTCGAGCGCCGGGCCGTCCTGCGCGGCTTCCTCGAACAGGCGCTCTCGAAGGCGCTGACCGAACAGGAACAGGCGGACATCCGCCGGGTCATCGACCTGGTGGATCGCGAGATGGCGCAGCTGGAAGAGCGGCTGCGCGCGTTGCAGCCGGGCACCGGCGGCACCGGCTGAAAGGGCGCTACCGCGGCTTGTCGCTCTTGAGGTACTCGCGGACCTTCTCGGCGCGATCGCCCACCGCCTGCACGGCTTCCTTGATGCGCTCGGGCGTGGTGTTCAGGCTCTTGGCCCAATCCCTCAGCTCGTAGTCCTGGTTCACGTTGATGCGGGCGCGGTCCTGCCCGCCGGAGTTGCTCTTGTCGTCGGCCATGGTGGTTCTCCTTTCGCCGGTCGATGGTGGCCGCGCCTCGCCGGCCCAACCGTAGGACGCCGTCGGGGAATGCGGTCGGATGCCACGGCCGGCGCGATGCTCGCGGTACAGTTCTTCGCATGTTCACGGTCTCCATCGACGACGCGGGCCCGTACTTCCTGGCCGTGGCCAGCGGGAAAGCGCAGCTGGGCCACCTGTGCGGTTTCGCGGACCTGTCGGCGCGGGTCGCCGTCACCAAGGGCTACAAGCGCGTCCTTATCGACCTCCTGGTCGTGGAACCCCATCTCTCCTTCACCGAGCACCTGCAACTGGGCGCGCACGTCGCGACGGCGTTCGCGCCGCTGGAGCGGGTCGCGACCCTGGTGCCCCTGAACGAGAAGAAGGGCACGAGCGAGAAGGCCGCGCAGAAGCTCGGCCTGCACCTTCGCACCTTCACCAGCCTTGAAGAAGCCAACGCCTGGCTGCTGTCGACATGAGCAAGAAAACCGACCTGATCGTCCTGCACGAGCATCCCGAATGGCAGAAGCCGCTGTTCGCGGCACTGGAAAAACGCGGCGTCGATTTCGCGCCCTTCGACGTAACCGCGGCCGCCTTCGACAACGTCACCCCGCCCGCCGGGAAGCTGTATTTCAACCAGGCCAGCCCCAGCGCCTACCTGCGTGGCAACACGCGGGCGGTGCCACTCGCGCTGGCGTACATGCGCACGCTGGAGTTGCAGGGCGCGCGCGTGCTCAATGGCGCCGACGTGTTCGCGATGGAGCTGAGCAAGAGCGCGCAGGCGGCGCTGCTGCAGGCCCTGGACGTAGCCACGCCGCGGTCGATCACCTTCAACGATCCCGCGGCCCTGCACCGGCTCGCCGACCGCATCACCTGGCCCGCGGTGCTCAAGCCCGACCAGGGCGGCAGCGGCGCGCGCATCCAGGTGGTGAACTCCATCGAGGAGGTCGAGGACATGTTCCGGCGCGACCCGTCGATCTGGCTGCCGGACAACCTGTTCCTGCTGCAGGAATACCTGCCGCACGACGCGGAGCAGGGCATCGTGCGCCTGGAGTTCCTGGGCGGCGAGCTGTTGTACGCGATGCGCGTGAAGACGCACGGCCGCTTCAACCTGTGCCCTTCGCCGGTCTGCAATCCGGACGACGGCGAGGGCATCTGCGAGATCCCGGCGCAGCAGGTGGACGCGCCGCCGGTGGAATTCCATCCCTATCCCGAAGTGCCGGCGGAGGCCGTGGAAACGGCCAAGCGCATCGTGCGCGCGGTGGGCCTGGACGTCGGCGGCATCGAGTACCTGGAAACGCCCGACGGCCGCCGGGTGTTCTACGACGTCAACGCCAACTCCAACCTGCGCCCGTCGGTCGCCGAAGCGTTCGGCTTCGATCCGTTCGAGCGGGTGGTGGACTACCTGGTGGCGCAACTGCGCCAGGATGCGAGGCGCTCCTAGTCGCGCGAGCCGAGGTCCATCAGCGCGGCCAAGCCGAGGTCCGAACCCATCAGCACCAGAATGCCGAAACCGGCGAACATGGCCGCTGCAAGGAAACGCATCTTCTCCAGCGGAACGTAGCGGGCGAGCCGGTCGCCCAGCAGCACCGCCGGAACGTTGGCCGCCAGCATCCCGAGCGTGGTTCCCGCCGTCACCAGCCACAGGTTGGCGAAGCTCGCGCCCAGCGCGACGGTGGCGAACTGCGTCTTGTCGCCCATCTCGGCGAGGAAGAACGCGACCAGCGTGGTGACGAAGGGGCCGAACCGGCCGGCCTTGGGGTGCTCGTCGCTGTCGAGCTTGTCGGGGATCAGCGCCCAGAACGCGAAGCCGATGAAGGCCGTGCTGAGGATCCAGCGGATGGTGTTGGCGCCGACGTTGGCCGCCACCCAGTCACCGGCGGCCGCGGCCAGCAGGTGGTTGGCCACGGTGGCCGCGAAGATGCCGGCGATCAGCGATCCGGCACGGCCCTTGAAGCGGCTGGCGAGGAGGAAGGAAAGGAGCTGGGTCTTGTCGCCCATTTCGGCGATGGCCACGAGCCCGAACGAAGCGATGAGCGCTTCCATGCAGAGGAATCTCCAGGCCGGGACGAAGCTCCATTGACCACGGCGCCCCCCAGCCAGGAAAGGCACAACGTGGTCAAAGGTCTTGCCAAGCTTGGAACCGCCTGCGCCATGGCCGTGAGGGCCAAGTGTGTTGACGCAGGCTCCTTCGGTTGAACGAAGGACGGCTACTCCCCAGTGACGGAGGTCATTGTAGCGGAGAGCGGCCGGCCTCCCGGGCCGGCCGCCGCGATCCTTCGATCAATCAGGGGATCGCGATCGAGAGATCACCGGACACCGGGCATCCGCCGAACCCGGGGCCGCCGACCTCGCCGAACTCGGAGATCGTCAGGCCGAAGCGGTCGCCGTTGGCGTTGGTCGAGAACCAGGCCATCGCGCGGCTTTGTCCGGCCACGGCCAGCTGCTGCTCGGTCGTGTTCAGGCCGCTGTAGAACGCCCTCCAGGCGGGCGCCCCATTGGCCTGCAGCAGACCGCTGCTGTTGGGCACGTTGTCGATCCGTCCGCCCGTGATGTCGGCCCGGATGTCGCGCCGACCGATGCGGGTGTTCTGGAAGTCCGGGTTGATGATGCGCTGCTCGACGTTGGCCAGCGGGAACGGCAGGCCGTTCCTCGGATCCACCGCGGTGCCGTCGACCCGCACCCGACCGTCCGAAGTGACCGTGGTGCGCCTCGTGACCTGCGCGCCGATCACCTGCTGCTTCTGCCCGGCGTTGAAAGTCAGGCTCACGACGGAGAACGCGTCGACCCAGTCGCCCGGCTGGATGTCCGGCGTCTGGCCGGTCCAGCACACCCCACCCGGGTGGTTGATCTCGAAGATGCCGCTGCTGGGGACGATGCCGCGGGCGGTGCCGATCACCGGCGTCGGACCCGTGCCCCTCCGCACCACGACCTGCAGGTCGGTGCCGGCCGGGAAGCCTTCGATGGACACGAAGTCGCGTTCCGGGAACACCGTCACCAGCGCCGGCTGCGGCGCGGTGGCGTCCAGCAGCTGCGAGGGGTTGTAGTGCACCGGCGGGGTGGGCGGGCTCGCCGGCACCGCGCCGCCGGGACCGGGCGGGCAACCTCCGAAGCCCGGACCGCCGACCTCGCCGACCTCGAAGATCGTCATGCCGAGACGGTCCCCTGCGGCGGTGGTCTGCTGCCAGGACAGGACCCGCGTCTGCCCCTCGACCGTCAGCTGCCGCTCGACGGCGTTCAGTCCGTTGAACACGGCCGTGAAGGTGGTCGCCGTCGCACTGTCGTAGGCAAAGGTCACGGTGGCGCCAGGCACGCCGTCCACGCGACCCCCGGCGCTGTCCGCACGGATGTCGCGGCGGGTGATGCGGCTGCCGGTCGTATCGAGGTAGGCGGGCTGGACGATCCGCACCTCCATCCGGTTGAGCGGGATGCGCGCGCCGTTGGCCAGCGCGGCATTGCCCTTGACGACCACCGTGTTGTTGGCCGTGTTGATGAAGGCCTGCGTGGCCGTGGCGTTCAGCGTGTTGGCTGCCGCACCACTGCCCTGGACCAGCCCCAGCGTCTGGTTGTTGTTGGTGCCCCGATAGGTCACCCGCACCGTGTCGCCGGGCTGGATGTCGGGGGTGACATTGCGCCAGCAGACGCCGCCGGGGTGGTTCACCTCGAGCAGTCCGGTCGCATCGGTGCGGCCTACGGCATCGCTCACCTCGGTGCCGTCGCGGCGGACCGAGATCGCGAGGTCGGCGTTGGCCGCGAAACCTTCGACCGAGACGAAGTCGCGCGCGGGGAAGATGGTGATCGCCTGGGGCAGCAAAGGCGGATTGTTGACCTGCGCCGAGGCCACGCCCGGCGCCAGCATTGCCAGCGCCACGCCCAGCGCGGCCAAGGGACTCTTGAGTTGCATGACGGACCTCCCGGGTTGCCGGCCGTGGTGAACGAAACGAGGCGGGCCGGCGGACGCTTCGAATCGGTCGGTGAAGGTACGTCGCGGCCTTCGTCACCACAATTCCCCAGAACAAGGGATGCCGTTTACGTGGCGGCCGGGGTGATCTGCTGGACCGGCGGCCCGCCCCACGTCGAGCGTGGAAGGCGCACAGTTCGTGGACACACATCGCCATCGCAAGGAGGCATGCCATGCAACGCACGATCGAGAAGCGCGCCTGGTGGGTGTTCGTCGTCCTGCTGCTCGCCGCGTCCGCGGCGGCGCTGGCCTGGTGGAGCGGATGGGGGCGCGGCGAGACCACGTACGAGTTGCGCACGCAAGACGCGGTGTCCGGCCTGATCGAAGGCTCGCCCGTCGAATTCCACGGCGTCGAGATCGGCCACGTGCGCCGGGTCCGGCTGCTCGATGCGCGCACGGTGCAGGTGCTGCTGCGATTGCGGCGCGATGCGCCCGTGACCACGTCCACGGTGGCGACCATCTCGGGCCGCGGGCTCGCGACGCGGGGCTTCACCGGCTATGTGTACGTGAGCCTGGAGGACGCCGCTCCCGGGGGGAGCGCGCTCACCCCCAAGCCCGGCGAGGCGTACGCGCGCATCCCCGCCGCGCCGCTGCAGTCGGTGAGCCTGGACACCTCGATCCACGAGCTCAATGACAGCGTGCGATCCGTCATCGCGCTGCTGCAGTACACGCTGGACCCGGGCACCGTGCGCGCGCTCAAGGGCAGCGTCGCCAACCTGGAGCAGGTCAGCGGCGTCCTCGCGTCCGACCAGGCGAAGCTGAGGACGACCCTCGCCAACATGGAGCGCGCGTCCGCGCGCATGCTGCCGCTGCTGCAGTCCGGCGGCGAGGCGACGCGCGAGTTGCGCGAGCGCCTGCTGCCGCAGGCGCGGGACACGCTGGCGCGCATCGACTCGGCGGCCGGCACGGCCGACGCCGCGATCCGGCATGTCGACGCCGCGGGCCGCCAGCTCGCGCCGCTGGTGCAGTCGTCCAATGCGGTGATGCGGGCCATGCAGGCGCAGGTGGTTCCGCAGATGCGCCAGGGACTCGCGCGGACGAACGGGTTGCTGGCCAAGCTGGACGACACCGCGGAGCGGATCCGCGACAACCCCTCGGTGCTGGTGTGGGGCTCAGGGCAGCATGCGCGAGAGGGTGTCGTCGCGCCGGCGGAAATGATGGTCGAGCGCGGCGCCGGCGTGCAGTGCGGCCAGCGCGAGCAGCGCGTCGGCCAGCCAGCGGTGCAGCACGATCAGGGCCTCGAACAGCCGCGGGTCCTGGCCGACCAGGTCCGGCAGGCTGAACCAGCCGAACACCGGGACGGGGTAGCCGCCCGCTGAGGACATCAGCCAGCCCGTGACCGGCAGCAGCACCATCAGCGCATAGAAGCACAGGTGCACCACGCGCGCCGCGAGCTGCTGCCAGGCGGGCAGGGCGCCGGCCAGTTCGGGCAGCGGATTGAACGCACGCCACGCGATGCGAGCCAGCGCCAGGCCGAGCGCGATCATTCCCAGGCTCTTGTGCACCAGGATCAGCGTGATCTTGACCTGGTCGTAGCCGGCATCGGGCAGCGCCACCATGTACAGACCGAGCGCGAGGAGCGCGAGCAGCAGCAAGGCCATGCCCCAGTGCAGGAGGATGGCGATCCCTCCATAGCGCTGCGAGCTGTTGGACCAGGCGGGCATGCCCGCATGCTGCCGCACAATCCGCGCGTGGAACAACCGCTTTCTTCCCGCCTGCGCGATTGGGCACGCGGCATCAAGCGGGAAGGCGTCGCGCTGTGGTTCGCCTCGCGCCATCCGGGCACGCCGCCCGCTGCCAAGGCCCTGTGCGTGTTCGTGGTCGCGTATGCGCTCAGCCCCATCGACCTGGTCCCCGACTTCATCCCGGTGCTCGGCTATGTCGACGACGTGCTGCTGCTGCCCGCGCTGATGTGGCTGGCACTGCGAATGATCCCGGCTGAGGTGATGGCCGAATGCCGCGTGCAGGGCGACGAATGGATGCGCAAGAACGAGGGCAAGCCGCGCAGCGCGGCGGGCGCGGTGGTCATCGTCCTGCTGTGGATCGCCGCCTGCTGGGCCGCGTGGGCCTGGTGGAGCAACCGCTAGAAAAACAGAAGGCCGCCCGAAGGCGGCCTTTCGTGGATGAAGAGCTGGCGCTCTCAAGCGGAGCGTCTGCGCTCGGGCCTGGCCGCCGTGAGCAGCGGCTGGGTGATGACCTTGCTGGTGCTCATGCCCTGGCCCGCGGCACGCCCGGCAACGCTGGGCGGCAACTGCAGGCCGTACGACGCGGCAGTGACCGCCAGGATGACGGGCACGCGCTGGAGCATCGAGATGGTCTTGCGTTCTTGCATGTTTATGGACTCCTCTACTGCTGCAAGCCCACCAGTATCGTCCTGGATCACGACAATGACGTGACGGAATGCTGCGCTCTACAGTGCATCGAGGCCTGGGCTGACGCCCTTGTCGGACATGTCCGACAGGATTCGTGTGCGCAAGGTTCGCGAACGACAACGGAGTAGCCATGACACGCATCGCGCTGATCCATGCGCTGGCCCACTCGGTGGCGCCGGTGAACGAGGCGATGGCCGCGGGATGGCCGCTGGCCGCGCGCATGAACCTGCTGGACGACAGCCTGTCGACGGACCTGGCCCGCGCGGGCGGCCTGGACGATGCCATGCACGATCGCTTCCGGCGGCTGGCGGCCTACGCCGTCGATTGCGGCTGCGACGCCATCCTCTTCACCTGTTCCGCCTTCGGGCCGTGCATCGAGGCGGTGGCACGCGCAAATCCGGGCGTGCCGGTGCTCAAGCCCAACGAGGCCATGGTGGCCGAGGCGGCCGCGGCCGGCGGGCGCATCGGCCTGGTGGCCAGCTTCGCGCCGACGCTCGCCACCATGCCGGCCGAATTCCCCGCCGGCACCGACCTCGTCACGGGCCTGGCCGAAGGGGCATTGCAAGCGCTCGACGCCGGCGACGCGGCGCGGCACGACGCCCTGGTGGCATCGGCCGCGCGGCGGCTGGTGGACCAGGGCTGCACCCGCATCGCGCTCGCGCAGTTCAGCCTGGCGCGGGCCCGCGACGTGGTGCAACAGGCCTGCGGGGTGCCGGTGCTCACCACGGTGCACAGCGCCGTGGCCGAGCTGCGGCGCCGGCTCCGCGCGCGCTGAGCGCTCAGTCGTCCGGATCGTCGATCGACGCGCTCCAGCGGTCGCCCCAGCCGTGCTGCGCCTGGTCGAGCTCGCGGCGGCCGCGCTTGGTGGGCCGGCCGTGCTCGATGGACAGCGCCGGCTCGGGCGCGTAGCGGCGCTGCCGGGCCGCTTCCTCGCGCGCCTTCAGGCTCTCCGGCGTTTCCTCGTACAGCTGCTGCGCCACCGGCGCCGGCCCGCGCATGTTCGACAGGCCCTTGACCACCACGGTCCGCGTGACGGCTTCGCGGCGCACCGCCACGGTGTCGCCCACCTTCACCTCGCGCGCGGCCTTGGCTTCCTGGCCGTTGATCTCGACCCGGCCCTTGCCGATCTCTTCCGCCGCCAGCGTGCGCGTCTTGTAGAAGCGCGCGCTCCACAGCCACTTGTCAATCCTGAGGCGTTCCATTCGTCTCCATCGTAGCCAACGGCAATCGCACCGTGGCATCCAGTCCTTCGACATGGCCATGCCGCTCGCGGTTCTCGAGCACGATGCTGCCGTCGAGCGCGCGGACGATCTCGGCACAGATGACCAGCCCGAGCCCGCTGCCGCTGCGCACGTCGCCGGCCGCGAACGGCTGGAAGAGCCGCTGGCGCAGTTCGCCGCCGATGCCCGGCCCGCTGTCCGAGAGGGTCAGCGCCAGCGAGCGCGGATCGGTCACCAGTCGCACGCTCAGCGATCCGCCTTCGCGGCCGTGCCGGATGGCGTTGTGCAGCAGGTTGCGGGTGAGCTCTCGCAGCATCCAGTCGTGGGCGCGCACCGGCGCGGGCCGGGTGTCGATGTCGAAGTCGAGGTTGCGCTCGGCGATCAGCGGCGACAGCTCGAGCGCCACGGAGCGGACCACTTCCGCCATGTCGGTGGCCGGCGCATCGGCCTGCTGGCGCAGCTGCTCGACCTTGGCCAGCGACAGCATCTGGTTGGCCAGCGCGGTCGCGCGCTCGACCGTGGCGCCGACTTCGTCGAGCGCCTGGCGCGGCTCGACGTCGCCGCGCTGCGCCGACTGCACCTGGGTCTTGAGCACGGCCAGCGGCGTGCGCAGCTGGTGCGCGGCATCGCGCACGAAGCGCTTCTGGTGTTCGAGCAGCTGCGCGAGGCGCGCCATCACGCCGTTGGTGGCGTCCACCAGCGGCAGCAGTTCGCGCGGCGCGTCGTCGGCGACGATGGGCGTGAGGTCGCCCTCGGGCCGCGCCTGCAGCTCGCCGGTCAGCCGCCGCACCGGGCGGATGGCGCGCTGCACCACCACCATCACCACCAGCGCGATCACGGCGACGAGAAGGGCCTGCCGCCACAGCGTGTCCACCAGGATCTGCCGCGCCAGCGTGCGGCGCAGCTCCAGCGTCTCGGCCACCTGGACCACCGCCATGCCGCGGCCATGCGAACTGGCCACCGGCTGCAGCAGCACGGCGACCCGCACGTCGCTGTCGCGGAAGCGCTCGTCGTAGAAGTCCACCAGCGCGGAATAGGGCGGCTTGGCCGGAAGCTGGCCGCGCCAGAACGGCAGGTCGTCGAAGCCCGAGACCAATTCGCCCTGCAGGCTCGAGACGCGGTAGAAGAGCCGGCTGCGATTGTCCGCCTCGAAGGCTTCCAGCGCCGAATAGGGCACGGTGGCGCGCAGCTGCGCGTGCGAGTCGTAGCCCTCCACGTCCAGCTGCTCGCCGATCACCTTGGCCGAGGCGAGCAGGGTGCGGTCGTAGGCGGTGTTCACCGCCTGCAGGGCCTGCCGGTACAGGCTGACGCCGTTGGCGGCGATCAGCAGCAGCACCGGCATCAGGATGCCCAGCAGCAGGTAGCGCCGCAGCGACAGCGGCTTCATTCGTCCTTGACCAGGTAGCCCAGGCCTCTGAGCGTCATCAGCGCGGCGCCGGTGCCCGCCAGCTTCTTGCGCAGGCGGTAGGCGACCACCTCGATCGCCTCGTACTGCACGTCGGCCTGTCCGGGGAACACCAGTTCGAACAGCTTCTCCTTCGAGACCGCATGGCCCGGCCGCGCGAACAGCGCCTGCAGCAGCGCCGACTCGCGCGGCGTCAGCTCCAGCACCTGCGTGCCGAGGTAGAAGGCGCCCATCGCCCGATCCAGCCGCAGGCGGCCGACCTGGGTCTCGGCGGGCGCGGGTTCCGGGGCCGGCGAGCGGCGGCGGGCGAGCGCACGCAGGCGCGCCTCGAGTTCGTCCAGGTCGAAGGGCTTGGGCAGGTAGTCGTCGGCGCCTGCGTTCAGTCCCAGCACGCGGTCGCCCACCGTGCCGCGGGCGGTGAGCAGCAGCACCGGCGCGGCCTGTCCCGAGCGGCGGGCCTGTTCCAGCACCTGCAGGCCGTCCAGCGTGGGCAGGCTGAGGTCCAGCACCACCACATCAGGCTGGAACGCCGACCAGGCCGCCAGCGCCAGGCCGCCGTCGCCGCACGAGCGCACCTGCATCCCGCGCCGCGAGAGCGAGCGTTCGAGCGTGGTGCGCATGGAGGCGTCGTCTTCGACGAGCAGGAGCTTCATGGGTGGCGCAGCGTATCAGTGGGAAATGTGAGTAGTTTCCCCAATGCCCCGGACAGCCGATTGACAGGAGCGCGGCGCATCATCCGGTCGTTCACCGATCGAACAAGGAGACAAGCTCATGCGTCGTGACACCTTCCTGAAGACCCTGGCCGCGCTGGCCGCCGCCGGCGCGCTGCCGCTGTCGGCCCGCGCCGCCGCCAACGTCAAGATGATGATCCCCGCCAACCCCGGCGGCGGCTGGGACACCACCGGCCGCGCCCTGGGCAAGGCCCTGCAGGAAGCCAAGGTGGCCGACAGCGTCGCCTACGAGAACAAGGGCGGCGCCGCCGGCGCGCTGGGCCTGGCCCAGTTCGTCAACGCCAGCAAGGGCGACCCGAACGCGCTGATGGTGATGGGCGCCGTGATGCTGGGCGGCATCATCACCGGCAAGCCGCCGGTGAACCTCTCGCAGGCCACGCCGATCGCGCGCCTGACCAGCGAGTACAACGTGTTCGTGCTGCCGTCCAATTCGCAGTTCAAGACCATGGCCGACGTCGTGGCCCAGCTGAAGAAGGACCCCGGCAGCGTGAAGTGGGGCGGCGGTTCGCGCGGCTCCACCGAGCACATCGCCGCGGCCATGATCGCGCAGAAGGTCGGCGTCGATCCGTCCAAGATCAACTACGTCGCGTTCCGTGGGGGCGGTGAGGCCACCGCCGCCATCCTGGGCGGCAACGTCACCGTCGGCGGCAGCGGCTTCTCCGAGTTCGCCGAGTACATCAAGGCCGGCAAGATGAAGCCGATCGCCGTGACGTCCGCCAAGCGCCTGAACGACGTGCCCACGCTGAAGGAGCAGGGCATCGACGTCGAGATCGGCAACTGGCGCGGCGTGTACGCCGCCCCCGGCATCACCGACGCGCAGAAGAAGCAGGTCACCGACATGGTGCTGGCCGCGATCAAGACCAAGAGCTGGCAGGAGTCGCTCGAGAAGAACGACTGGACCCCGGCCGTCCTGAGCGGCCCGGCGTTCGAGAAGTTCGTCGACGACGAGTTCGCCAGCCTGCGCGCCACGATGGTCAAGTCCGGCATGGTCTGACCCATCTCGGCGAACCCCATCACGCCCGGCCCTGCCGGGCGTTTTCAGTTTGATCGTGTGCGCCGGCCAGGAGACAAGCAGATGAACAAGACGAACAAGGCGGAGCCCACCCAGGTGGCGGTGGGCGCCGGCGTATTGCTCCTGGGGGCCGCCCTGGCCGCCGGGGCGCTGGTGATCCCCGCGGCGGCCGGCTACGGCGGCGTGGGACCGAACTTCCTGCCCTGGCTGGTCGCCGTCGGGCTGGTGATCTGCGGCGTGATGATCCTGCGCGAGGCGCTCACCGGCGGATTCCGCGCGATGGACGAGCCCTCGGGCGCGGACCGCGCGTTCTGGCCGGGCCTGGCGTGGATCACCGCCGGCCTGCTCGCCAACGCGGCGCTCATCACCCGCATCGGCTTCATCCTCGCCTGCACGCTCTGCTACATGCTCGCGGTGCAGGGGCTCAAGCGCGCCTCCGGCCAGGCGGCGGGCACGCCCCGGGCGCTGCTCATAGACCTGGTCACCGGCTTCCTGATCTCGGCGCCAGTGTTCTGGCTGTTCACGCAATTCCTCGGCATCAACCTGCCGGGCCTGACCGGGACGGGGTGGATCTGATGGACATCCTCAACGCCCTGCTGCAGGGCTTCGCCACCGCCATCTCGCCGATCAACCTGGTGTGGGCCTTCGTCGGCTGCGCGCTCGGCACCGCCGTCGGCGTGCTGCCCGGCATCGGCCCGGCGGTCGCCGTGGCGATGCTGCTGCCGATCACCGCCAAGGTGGACATCACCGCGTCGATGATCTTCTTCGCCGGCATCTACTACGGCGCGATGTACGGCGGCTCCACCACCTCGATCCTGCTGAACACGCCCGGCGAGACGGCCAGCATGGTCACGGCCATGGAGGGCAACCGCATGGCCAAGAGCGGCCGCGCGGGCCAGGCGCTGGCGACGGCGGCCATCGGCTCGTTCGTCGCGGGCACCATCGCCACGGTGGTCGTCACGCTGTTCGCGCCGGCGGTGGCGGACTTCGCGGTCAAGCTCGGCCCACCCGAGTACTTCATGCTGATGGTGCTGGCCTTCACCACGGTGAGCGCGGTGCTCGGCAAGAGCACGCTGCGCGGCATCGCGGCGCTGCTGCTGGGGCTGGCGGTCGGCTGCATCGGCCTGGACCAGATCTCCGGCCAGCCGCGCTACACGCTGGGCGTGCCGGAGCTGCTCGACGGCGTCGAGATCGTGCTGGTCGCGGTCGGCCTGTTCGCCGTCGCGGAGGTGATGTACGCCGCGATGTACGAGGGTCGCACGCACGAGACGCAGAACGCCATGAGCCGGGTCTACATGAGCGGGCGCGACTGGAAACGGTCCATCCCCGCTTGGCTGCGCGGCACCGCCATCGGCGCGCCGTTCGGCTGCATCCCGGCGGGCGGCACCGAGATCCCGACCTTCCTCAGCTACGCCGCCGAGAAGAAGCTGGCCAAGGGCGAGGACCTGGCCGAGTTCGGCGGCAAGGGCGCCATCGAAGGCGTGGCGGGTCCCGAAGCCGCCAACAACGCCAGCGTGACCGCCGCGCTGATCCCGCTGCTGACGCTGGGCATCCCGACCTCGAACACCACCGCCATCCTGCTGGGCGCCTTCCAGAACTACGGCATCCAGCCGGGTCCGCAGCTGTTCACCAGCTCGGCCGCGCTGGTGTGGGCGCTGATCGCGTCGCTCTACATCGGCAACGTGATGCTGCTGGTGCTCAACCTGCCGATGGTGAAGATCTGGGTGCAGCTGCTGAAGATCCCCAAGCCGCAGCTGTACGCAGGCATCCTGATCTTCGCGACCGTCGGTGCCTACGGCATGCGGCAGAGCGCTTTCGACCTGGTGCTGCTCTACGGCATCGGCCTCCTGGGCGTGGCGATGCGCCGCTTCGACTTCCCGACCGCGCCGGTGGTGGTGGGCATGATCCTGGGCCCGCTGGCCGAGGCGCAGCTGCGCAACGCGGTGTCGATCGGGGAGGGCAGTTTCCTGGTGTTCCTGCAGCGGCCGATGTCGCTGGCGCTGCTGGTCATCGTGCTGGCGGTGGTGCTGCTGCCGCGCGTGATGCGCGCGCGCAGCCGCCGGCGCGCCGCCGCGGTGGGCTAGGAACCCGGCCCGGGCGCTACCATCTGCGCCCATGCGAGACGACATGCTGCCGCGCGACGGCCAGCGCATCCTGGAGCTGGCGGCGCGGTCCATGTTCGACCTCTTCGCCAACGCCAGCGAAGGGATGATGCTGGTGGACCGCGACGCCCGCGTGGTCTGGATCAACGACCAGTACAAGCGCTTCCTGCCGGCGCTGGGCTTCGAGCGGGTGGAGGACTTCGTCGGCCATCCCGTCTCCGAAGTGGTGCACAACACCCAGATGGACCGGGTGATCCGCACCGGCAAGCCGATCCTGATCGACCTCCTGTCCAACCGAGCGGGCACCTTCGTGGTCAGCCGCATCCCGCTGCGCGACGAGGCCGGGCAGGTGATCGGCGCGCTGGGCATCGTGCTGTTCGACCATCCCGAGACCACGCTGCAGCCGCTGATCCACAAGTTCGCCAACCTGCAGCGCGACCTGGACGACGCGCGGCGCGAGCTGGCCACCCAGCGCCGCACCAAGTACACGCTGGGCAGCTTCATCGGCTCCAGCCCGCCGGCGGTGGAGGTCAAGCGCCAGGCGCGGCGCGCGGCCGCCTCGTCCAGTCCCGTGCTCCTGCTGGGCGAGACCGGCACCGGCAAGGAGCTGCTGGCGCAGGCGATCCACGCGGGCTCCTCGCGCGCGAGGGGGCCCTTCGTCAGCATCAACATCGCCGCCGTGCCGGACACGCTGCTGGAGGCCGAGTTCTTCGGCGTCGCCCCGGGCGCCTACACCGGCGCCGACCGGCGCGGGCGCGACGGCAAGTTCAAGCTGGCCGACGGCGGCACGCTGTTCCTCGACGAGATCGGCGACATGCCCACCAGCCTGCAGCCCAAGCTGCTGCGCGCGCTGCAGGAAGGCGAGATCGAGCCGCTCGGCTCCAACAAGGTGGTGCCGTTCGACGCCCGCGTGATCGCGGCGACCTCGCGCGACCTGGGGGCGCTGGTGCGCGAAGGGCGCTTCCGCGAGGACCTGTACTACCGGCTCAACGTGCTGCCGATCCGCGTGCCGCCGCTGCGCGAGCGCCGCGCCGACATCCCGGCGCTGGTGGAGGCGCTGGGCGAGGACATGGCGCTGCGCAACGGCACGCCCGCGCCCGAGCTCAGCGCGCAGGCGATGGCGCTGCTGGCGGCGCAGGCCTGGCGCGGCAACATCCGCGAGCTGCGCAACGTGCTGGAGCAGGCCTCGATGCGCAGCGACTCGCCGCGGCTGGAGGCCTCGCAGGTCGAGGAAGTGCTGCGCGCCGCCGGCGTCGAGCGCATCGCGCCGGCCGCGCTGGCGGACGAGTCCGCAGCGCCGTCGGAGTCGGCGCTGCTGCGTCCGCTGGCCGAGCAGGTGGCGCGCCTGGAGAAGGCCGCGATCGCCGCCGCGATGACCGCGACCGGCGGCAACAAGGTCGCCGCGGCCAGGCTGCTGGGCATTTCTCGCGCCAAGTTGTACGAACGGTTGATGACTGATGATCAGACATATGCCTGAAAATCAGACATCCGCATTGTCTGATTCGTAAACAACTCGTCAGGCTTCAGGACCGCAAGGTCTTGAAAATCAAGGACTTGCGCGCTGGCACGCGCCGTGCAAACGCCAGCGCGGGTTTGCAGTTTCAAACAGGAGACAACATGCAACGACGCACCTGGGTCGCTCTCGCCGCGCTGGCCGCCTCGGCCTTCGCCACTCCCTTCGCCGTCGCCCAGTCCAAGGGCGACATCAAGATCGCCCACATCTACAGCCGTACCGGCCCGCTCGAGGCCTACGGCAAGCAGACCCAGACCGGCCTGCTGATGGGCCTGGACTACGCCACCGGCGGCACGATGACGGTCAATGGCCGCAAGATCGTGCTGATCGAGAAGGACGACCAGGGCAAGCCCGACGTGGGCAAGAGCCTGCTGGCCACCGCCTACGGCGACGACAAGGTGGACCTGGCCGTCGGCCCGACCTCCAGTGCCGTGGCCCTGGCCATGCTGCCGGTGGCCGAGGAGTACAAGAAGATCCTGCTGGTCGAGCCTGCCGTGGCCGACGCCATCACCGGCGACAAGTGGAACAAGTACATCTTCCGCACCGGCCGCAACAGCTCGCAGGACGCGGCCAGCAACGCCGCGGTGGCGGACCAGGACGGCGTGTCCATCGCGACGCTGGCGCAGGACTACGCCTTCGGCCGCGACGGCATCAAGGCCTTCAAGGAAGCGCTGAAGAAGGCCAAGGTGGTCCACGAGGAATACCTGCCGCCCAACACCACCGACTTCACCGCCGGCATCCAGCGCGTGGTCGACCAGCTCAAGGACAAGCCCGGCCGCAAGTTCATCGCGGTGGTCTGGGCCGGCGCCACGCCGCCGTTCAACGCCCTGGCGGCGCAGAACCTCAAGCAGCGCTACGGCATCGACGTGGCCACCGGCGGCAACATCCTGCCGGCCATGGTGTCGTACAAGCAGTTCCCCGGCATGGAAGGCGCCACCTACTACTACTTCGGCATCCCGAAGAACCCGGTGAACGAGGCCATGGTCGCGGCCCACTACAAGCAGTTCAAGTCGCCGCCGGACTTCTTCACCGCGGGTGGCTTCACCGCGGCGATGGCCATCGTGTCCGCGCTGAAGAAGACCAACGCCGAGACCGACGCCAACAAGCTCATCTCGGCCATGGAAGGCATGAGCTTCGACACGCCCAAGGGCAAGATGACCTTCCGGAAGGAAGACCATCAGGCGATGCAGAGCATGTACCACTTCAAGATCAAGTCCGATCCGGCCTTCGCCTGGGGCGTGCCGGAGCTGGTGCGCGAAATCAAGCCGGAAGAAATGAATATTCCGGTGCGCAACAAGCGCTGATCGCTCGACGGGCGCCCTCGGCGCCCGTCTTTTTTTCCTATCTTTTTGTAGCCAAGGCCGTCCGGTCACCGGGCAGGCTTGGCACTCGCTCACCCGCACGACCATGAGCCGACTCGAAACCCGCGACCTCACGATCCGCTTCGGCGGACACGTGGCGGTCAACGCCGTCTCGTGCACCTTCGAGCCCGGCAGGCTGACGGCCATCGTCGGGCCCAACGGCGCCGGCAAGACGACCTACTTCAACCTGATCTCGGGGCAGCTGAAGGCGACCTCGGGCACGGTGATCCTGGGCGGCCGCGACCTCTCGGGCCTGCCGGCCTCGGAGCGCACGCGCGCCGGCCTGGGTCGCGCCTTCCAGCTCACCAACCTGTTCCCGCGCCTGACGGTGCTGGAGAACGTGCGGCTGGCGGTGCAGGCCCGGCGCGAGGGCCCGCACCGGCGCGGCCTGAACCTGTGGAGCGTATGGAGCGAGCACAAGGCGCTGCGTGATCGGGCCGACGAGATCCTCGCGTCCATCGCGCTCGCGGACAAGGAAGACGAACTGGTGGCCAACCTGCCGCACGGCGACCAGCGCAAGCTGGAAGTGGCGCTGCTGATGGCGCTGGAGCCGCAGGTCTTCATGTTCGACGAGCCCACGGCCGGCATGAACGCCGCCGAGGCGCCCGTCATCCTGAACCTGATCCGCAAGCTCAAGGAAGACCGGAGCAAGACCATCCTGCTGGTGGAACACAAGATGGACGTGGTGCGCGAACTGGCCGACCGCATCATCGTGCTGCACAACGGATCGCTGGTCGCCGACGGCGAGCCGGCCGAGGTGATCGCCTCGCCCATCGTGCAAGAGGCTTATCTCGGCGTGAGCAAGGAGGCGGCATGAGCGACAACCTGCTGGCGCTCGAGGGCGTGCACACGCACATCGGGGCGTACCACATCCTGCACGGCGTGGACCTGCAGGTGCCGCGCGGGCAGCTGACCATGCTGCTGGGCCGCAACGGCGCGGGCAAGACGACGACGCTGCGTACGATCATGGGCCTGTGGAAGGCCTCGCGCGGGCGCATCGCGCTGAACGGCCAGGACATCACCGCCGCGCCCACGCCGCAGATCGCCGGCCGGGGCGTGGCCTACGTGCCGGAGAACATGGGCATCTTCGCGGACCTGACCGTGCGCGAGAACATGCTGCTGGCCGCGCGCTCGGCGCGCACCGCGGCGCAGATCGACGAGCAGCGCCTGAAGTGGATCTTCTCGCTGTTCCCCGCGGTGGAGAAATTCTGGAACCACCCGGCCGGCAAGCTGTCGGGCGGGCAGAAGCAGATGCTGGCCGTCTCGCGCGCCATCGTCGAGCCGCGCGAGCTGCTGATCATCGACGAGCCGAGCAAGGGCCTCGCGCCCGCGATCATCAACAACATGATCGAAGCGTTCGGCGAGTTGAAGCGCAGCGGCGTCACCATCCTCCTGGTCGAGCAGAACTTCAACTTCGCCAAGCGCCTGGGCGACTCGGTGGCGGTGATGGACAACGGACAGGTCGTGCACGCCGGCGCCATGAAGCAGCTGGCCGAGGACGAGGAACTGCAGCAGTCGCTGCTCGGGCTGGCGCTATGAAGAACATCGATTTCGACTGGAAGCCGCTGGCCCTGGCGCCGCTGCTGGCGCTGCTGGTGCTGCCCTTCATCGGCTCGCCCTCGACCTGGCTCACGCTCACGGTGGCGGGGCTGGCGATGGGCATGATCATCTTCATCATCGCCTCGGGCCTGACGCTGGTGTTCGGCCTGATGGACGTGCTGAACTTCGGCCACGGCGTGTTCATCGCGCTGGGCGCCTTCGTCGCCACCAGCGTGCTGGGAGCGATGGGCGACTACACCGGTTCGGGCAGCCTGCTGCAGAACCTGATGGCCGTGCTGCCCGCGATGGTCGTCGCGATGCTGGTGGCCGCCGGGGTGGGCCTGGCCTTCGAGCGCTTCATCGTGCGGCCGGTGTACGGCAACCACCTCAAGCAGATCCTCATCACGATGGGCGGGATGATCATCGGCGAGGAGCTGATCAAGGTGATCTGGGGCCCGCTGCAGATCCCGCTGCCGCTGCCCGAAGGCATGCGCGGCGCGCTGCTGCTCGGCGACGCGGCCATCGAGAAGTACCGCCTGATCGCCGTGGTGGTCGGCCTGCTGGTGTTCGGCCTGCTGCTGTGGACGCTCACGCGCACCAAGCTGGGCCTCTTGATCCGCGCCGGCGTGCAGGACCGCGAGATGGTGGAGTCGCTCGGCTACCGCATCCACGTGCTCTTCATCGGCGTGTTCGTCGCCGGCAGCGCGCTGGCCGGCCTGGGCGGCGTGATGTGGGGCCTGTACCAGCAGAGCGTGATCCCGCAGATGGGCGCGCAGGTCAACGTGCTGATCTTCATCGTGCTGATCATCGGCGGGCTGGGCTCGACCACCGGCGCGCTGATCGGCGCGCTGCTGGTGGGGCTGATGGCCAACTACACCGGCTTCCTCGTGCCCAAGGCGGCGCTGTTTTCCAACATCGCGCTGATGATGGCCATCCTGCTGTGGCGGCCGCAGGGCGTGTACGCGCTGAGCAAGTGAGGCGGCGACCATGATCTCCCGACTCCTCTCCAACGACCTCCCGCGCAGCCGCGTGCTGGCCGTGCTGCTGCTCGCGGTGGTGCTGGCCCTGGCCCTGACGCCGTTCATCTTCCCCGGCGTCAAGGCGCTCAACGTCGCCGCCAAGGTGCTGGTGTTCGTTGTGCTGGTGGCCAGCTTCGACCTGCTGCTGGGCTACACGGGCATCGTGAGCTTCGCCCACACCATGTTCTTCGGCATCGGCGCCTACGGCGTGGCCATCGCGTTCAGCCGCCTCGGGCCCACCTGGGGCGCGCTGTTCGCCGGCATCGCGGCGGCGCTGGTGCTGTCGTTCCTGCTGGCGCTGGCCATCGGCCTGTTCTCGCTGCGGGTGCGCGCCATCTTCTTCTCGATGATCACGCTGGCCTTCGCCGCGGCGTTCCAGACGCTGGCTTCGCAGCTGTCGGAGCTGACCGGCGGCGAGGACGGCCTGACCTTCAAGGTGCCCGAGGTGCTGTCGCCCAGCTTCGAGCTGGCCGCCGAGCCGTTCCTCGGCGTGAGCCTGGACGGCCGGCTGATCTGCTACTACCTGCTGTTCTTCACCGCGGTGGTGCTGGTGCTGGCCTTGCTGCGCATCGTCAACTCGCCGTTCGGCCGCGTGCTGCAGGCCATCCGCGAGAACGAGTTCCGCGCCGAGGCCATCGGCTACCGCGTGGTGGTCTACCGCACGACGTCGGCCATCCTGTCGGCGCTGTTCGCCACGCTGGCCGGCGCGATGCTGGCGCTCTGGCTGCGCTACAACGGGCCGGAGACCTCGCTCTCGTTCGAGATCATGCTGGACGTGCTGCTGATCGTGGTGATCGGCGGCATGGGCACGATCTACGGCGCGGTCATCGGCTCCGGCCTCTTCGTGGTGGCGCAAAGCTACCTGCAGGACCTGCTGCGCCTGGCCAGCGAGGCCGTCTCCGGCCTGCCCTGGCTGGCCGCGCTGCTGTCGCCGGACCGCTGGCTGCTCTGGCTGGGCGTGCTGTTCGTGCTGTCCGTCTACTACTTCCCGACCGGCGTGGTGGGCAAGCTGCGATCGATGCGCGCTGCCGCGCCCCGGCCGCCGGCCGCCGGCGAACCGCGCCCCGTCCTCAAGTAGCCGCAGACGAAGGAAGGCTCCCATGGTCCCCACCTCGAACTACGTCACCTGCGCCGGCCGCGAGATCCACTACATGGAGTGGGGCGCGGGCCATGCCGGCACCGTCATCGCGTGGCACGGCCTGGCGCGCACCGGCCGCGACATGGACGAACTGGCGCAGCACCTGGGCGATCGCTGGCGCGTGATCTGCCCGGACACGCTGGGCCGCGGCTTCTCGCAGTGGAGCCCTCAGCCGCAGGCCGAGTACACGCTGGCCTTCTATTCGCGGCTGGCGGCGGACCTGTTCGACCAGCTGAAGATCGACAGCGCGCACTGGGTCGGCACCTCGATGGGCGGCGCCATCGGCACCGTGTGCGCGGGCGGCATCGCGCAGCCGCGGCTGAAGGGCCGCATCCGCAGCCTGGTGCTCAACGACAACGCGCCGCGGCTCGCGCAGGCGGCGGTGGAACGCATCAAGGCCTACGCCGGCAACCCGCCGGCCTTCGCCACCATGGCCGAACTCGAGGCCTTCTTCCGCCAGGTCTACAAGCCCTACGGCTGGCTGAGCGACGCGCAGTGGCGCCGCATGGCCGAGACCTCGGCGCGTCGCCTGCCCGACGGCCGCCTGACGCCGCACTACGACCCGCAGATGGTCCGCCAGTTCATCGACCATCCGCGCGACTACGACCTCTGGCAGGACTACGACGCCATCGAGGCATCGGTGCTTTGCCTGCGCGGCGCCGAGTCCGACCTGGTGCTGCCCGACGCGATCGAGGAGATGAAGCGCCGCGGCCCCGGCGCGCGGGGCCGGCTGCGCGTGGTGGAGGTGCCCGGCTGCGGCCATGCGCCGGCGCTGAACGTGCCCGACCAGCTCGAGCTGGTGGCGGGCTTCATCGAAGAGAGCGAGCGCTTGTTCCAGGCCGCGCGCCTGGTCAGCGCGTAGGCCAGCCTCCCATGTGCCGGGCGGTGATGTCGCCCAGCGCGCGGATCCACGCCGGCTCGCCGTTCAGGCAGGGGATGTAGCGGAAATCCTTGCCGCCGCTTTCCAGGAAGGCATCGCGGCCTTCCTGCGCGATCTCCTCCAGTGTCTCCAGGCAGTCGCTCGTGAAGCCCGGGCAGGCCACGTCCACGCGTTCCACACCCTTCTTGCCGAGCGCGCGCAGCGTCGGCTCGGTGTACGGCTCCAGCCATTTGGCGCGGCCGAATCGCGACTGATAGGCCACGGTGTAGTCGCCCTCGGCCAGGCCGAGGCGGCCCGCCAGCAGGCGCGCGGTCGTCCGGCATTCGCTGCTGTACGGGTCGCCCAGCTTCATCGTGCGCTCGGGGACCCCGTGGAAGCTCATGACGAAATGGTCGGGCGGGCCGTTCTCGCGCCAGTGGGCACCGATGCGGCGGGCCAGCGCTTCGATGTAGCCCGGGTCGTCGTGGTAGCGGTTCACGAACCGCAGCTCCGGCACGTTGCGCGCGCCGCGCGCCCAGTCGGCGACGTCGTCGATCACGCTGGCCGTGGTCGTGCCCGAGTACTGCGGATAGGCGGTGATCACCAGGATTCGGCCCGCGCCTTCGGCCTTGAGCGCATCGAGCTGCGAGGCAATGGACGGGTTCCCGTAGCGCATCGCGTAGCGAACCTTCACGCGGTGGCCGTCCTCGCCCAGGCGGCCTTGCAGCAGCGTGGCCTGGCGCTGCGTCCACAGCTTCAGCGGCGAACCCTCGGGCGTCCAGATGGTGGCGTACTTGGCCGCCGACTTCGAGGAGCGCAACGGCAGGATCAGCCCGTAGAGGATGGGCAGCCAGGCGGCGCGCGGAATCTCGACCACGCGCGGATCGGAGAGGAACTGGCGCAGGTAGCGGCGCACCGCCGCCGGCGTGGGCTCGTCGGGCGTGCCGAGGTTGCAGAGCAGCACGCCGGTGGTCGCGGCCTGGCCTTGCGTGGCTTCGGGCTCGGCGCGGTAACGGGACGGAAGGGGCATCCGTTATTCTCGCCCGATGCTCGACATCAGCAAGGTCAAGGCCATCAGTCTGGACCTGGACGACACCCTGTGGCCGATCTGGCCGACCATCGAACGCGCCGAGAAGGTGCTGCACGACTGGCTCGTGGAGCGCGCGCCCATGGCCGCCGCGCTGTTCTCCAACCCGACCGCGCTGCGCGAGATCCGCAACCACGTGGCCGACCGCCGGCCCGACCTCAAGCACGACCTGAGCGCGGTCCGGCGCGAGTCGATCCGCCTCGCTCTGTACCGCGCGGGCGAGGACCCGCTGCTGGCCGAAGCGGCCTTCGAGGCCTTCTTCGCGGCGCGGCAGCAGGTCGAGCTCTTCGACGACGTGCGGCCGGCGCTGCAGTCGCTGGCCGAGCGCTTTCCGCTGGTGAGCCTTTCCAACGGCAACGCCGACCTCGAGCGGGTGGGGCTGGCGCCGTTCTTCCGCGCGGCGGTGTCGGCGCGCGAGTTCGGCATCGGCAAGCCGGACCCGCGCATCTTCCACGCCGCCGCCGGCGCGGTGGACCTGGTGCCGCAGCAGATGCTGCACGTGGGCGACGACGCCACGCTGGACGTGGTGGGCGCGCTCAACGCGGGCATGCAGGCCGTGTGGGTGAACCGCGAGGACCACGCCTGGCCGCATCCGCAGCGGCCGGACGCGACGGTCACGTCGCTGTCGGAACTGTGCGAGCTGCTGGCCGCCTGAGCCGGTCGGCGGCCTCGAGCGCCGAGCGCACGGCGCCTTCGATGGTCGCGGGGTAGGGGCCTTCCACGTAATCGCCGCAGGCCACCAGGCCTTCGGCCACCTCGATCGCCGGCCGCTGCAGGCCGGGCAGGCAGGCGAAGGTGGCGCGCTTCTCGATTACCGTCTTCAGCGGCTTCAGGGGCCACCCGAGCGAGGCGGCCTGCGCCAGCACGCGTCGTTCGATCGATTGCGCATCGCCGTCGCTGGCGCTGACCACGAAGGCGAACACGCCCGCGGGGCCGCCCAGTTGCGCGCGGTCGAACACGAATTGCGCGGGCGCGTCCGGACCGGATTCGAGGGCCAGCATCGGCAAGGGGAGGGCAGGACCGCCCTCCGCGTAAACCGTGGCGATCGCCTCGTGCGTCAGCCCGCCGACCGCCGACAACCATCGAGGCGCGTCGATGCCGCCCTGCGCGACCAGCCGCTCCGCTTCCCACGCCGGACAGGCGAGCAGCACGGCATCGAAGCGCTCGCCATCGACGTTCCAGCGGGAACCTTCGCGCCGCAGAGAGTGCACGCGCGCGCCCAATCGCACCTGTGCGCCCCGCGCCTGCAGCCAGGCGGACGCGGCTTCGGGGAACACTTGCCCGAGGTCCAGCCGCGGGATCAGCAGGTTGGACGCGCCCCAGCCATCGCGCGCGGGACCGAAGAGGCCGTCGCGCAGCACGCGCAGGAACACCGTGGCGCTGGCGCGATCGGCCGACGTGTTGAGCGCCGCCACGCAGAGCGGCTCGACCAGGTCGCGCATCACCACCGGCGACAGGTCGCGGCACAGCTGCGCCACGGTCAGTCGCTCGTCGCAGCGGAACCGCCGCAACTGCCAGGACGTGGCGCGCCGCAGCAGCGAGAGCTTGTCGCTCCAGGTCCAGCCGCGCGCGGTGAGGATGCCCCCGGCCGCGTCCAGTGGCGCCGGCCAGGAGGGCAGGGCGAGGCCGCGGCCGTCGGGAAAGCGAAGCGTGAGCGGCAGGCGGTGCAGCACCTCGCGCGGCTTCACGCCGACTTCGCGCATCAACGCGAGCGTCTCCTCGTACGCGCCGATCATGATGTGCTGGCCGTTGTCGAGCAGGGCGGTGTCGCCGTTGCCGCGCGCCAGTGCCAGCGAGCGGGCGCGGCCACCCAGCTGGCGCGTGGACTCGTACACGACGACCTCATGCCCGTTGCGCGCGGCGCGCACGGCGGCCGCCAGGCCGGCCCAGCCCGCGCCGACGACGGCGAGCTTCACAGGCGGCCCAGCGCCTGGACCTTCCAGGCCAGCCACAGCTTGCGCACGGGCGTCAGGCTCACGCGCTGGTGCAGCACCTTGAAGTCGTCCGCCTCGATCTCGCGCAGCAGCGTGCGGTAGATGCTGGCCATCATCAGGCCGGGCTTCTGGCTGCGCCGGTCTTCGGCGGGCAGCAGCGCCAGTGCTTCGTCGTAGAGGCGATGCGCACGCTCGGCCTGGAACCGCATCAGGGCCGTGAAGCGGTCGGAGTACTTGCGCTGCAGGATCTCGTGCGCCTTGACGTCGAACTGCTGCAGCTCGCTCACCGGCAGGTAGATGCGGCCGCGCATCGCGTCCTCGCCGACGTCGCGGATGATGTTGGTCAGCTGGAAGGCCAGCCCCAGCTTGTGCGCGTACTCGGTGGTCCGCGCCTGGCTCTGGCCGAAGATGCGCGCGGCCACCTCGCCGACGATGCCGGCCACCAGGTGGCAGTAGCGCTCCAGGCCCGCGAAGTCCAGGTAGCGGGTCTGCTCCAGGTCCATGCGGCAGCCCTGGATCACGGCCTGCAGCTGGCGCTCCTCGATCCCGAACTCGCCGGTCTGCGGCAGCAGCGCGCGCATCACCGGATGCTGCGGATCGCCCGCGAAGGCGCGCGAAACCTCGGTCTGCCACCACGCGAGCTTGGTCTGGGCCACGCCGGGGTCCTCCACCTCGTCGACGACGTCGTCGACCTCGCGGCAGAAGGCATAGAAAGCGGTGATGGCGGCGCGCCGCCGCGGCGGCAGGAAGAGGAAGGCGTAGTAGAAGCTGCTGCCCGATCCCGCCGCCTTCTCCTGGACGTATTGTTCCGGGGTCATCCGGCGATTGTCACATCCGCACCATGCGGGTTGCGATGACGAGGGCGTCGAGGGTTCCGAGCTTGGGGCGTCGCGCGAAGGTGTCGAAGTCCAGGGCCTCGATCCGGTCCAGGATCCGCAGGCCGCCCTGCACCACGCCGCGCAGCTCCCAGCCCGCGCGGCCCGGCACGAGGCGCACGAGCGGCGCGCCTTCCAGCATCAGGTCGCGGGCCCAGGCGCATTCCTCGCGGACGAGGGCGGTCCGCTGCATCGATGGTGCGTCCGCCGGTGACAGCGGATCGACGTCGTGGGCGCGGCAATCCGCTTCGGGCAGGTAGCGGCGACGGCGCGGAAGGTCCACGCCCAGGTCCTGCCAGAAGTTGATCAGCTGCAGCGAGGTGCAGATCGCATCGCTGCGCGCCAGCGACGCGGGATCATGAACGTCGTACAGGTGCAGCATCAGCCGGCCGACCGGGTTGGCCGAGCGGCGGCAGTAGTCCAGGAGTTCGGCCCGGTCGGCATAGCCGGCGCCGTCGCGCGTCTTGGCCACGTCCTGCTCGAAGGCGCTGAGCAGGTCGCCCAGCGCGGGCACCGGCAGTCGCCATTCGGCGATGGCGCGGGCAAGGGGCGTGAACACCGACGGCCAGCGATCGGACGGCGCGCGGCCCGCCGCGACCGCGTGCAGGTCGGCCCGGTAGGCCGCCAGCTCGTCCAGCCTTTGCTGTGGCGCTGCATCGCCCTCGTCGGCCAGGTCGTCGGCGGTGCGGGCGAACCAGTAGATCGCCGCCACCGCCGGCCGCAGCCGGGGCGGGCAGAGCCAGGAAGCCACCGGAAAGTTCTCGTAATGGTCGACGGGCGGGGCCCGATGCTGAGCAGTCACGGGCCGATTTTCGCCTTGACAGCCCCCGGGGTCACAAACTAGATTACTAACCAGTCAGTCATTAACTGTCCACCTCCCCGGGATTTCCACCATGCGCCTGCCCACCGCCCGCCCGCGGCTGCTGCTGCCGTTGCTGCTCGCCGCCACGCTCGCCGCCTGTTCCAAGCCCCAGCCGGCGCCCGAGCCGATCCGCTCCGTGAAAGTGATGACCGTGGGCAGCAGCGCCTTCGGCTCCAGCCAGGAATTCGCCGGCGAGGTGCGCCCGCGCCTGGAATCGCGCCTGGGCTTCCGCGTGGCCGGCAAGATCGTCCAGCGCCAGGCCGAAGTAGGGCAGCGGGTGAAGCCGGGCCAGGTGCTGGCGCAGCTGGATCCGCAGGACTACCGGCTGGCCGCGGAAGCGGCGCGCGCCCAGGTGGCCGCCGCCACGACCAACCGCGACCTGGCGTCGGCGGACTTCAAGCGCTTCAAGACGCTCAAGGACCAGAACTTCATCAGCGGCGCCGAACTGGAGCGCCGCGAGACCACGCTCAAGTCGGCCGAAGCCCAGCTGCAGCAGGCCCATGCGCAGCTGGCCACGCAATCCAACCAGGCCGGCTACACGCGGCTGGTGGCGGACGTCGCGGGCGTCATCACCGCGATCGAGGCCGAGCCCGGCCAGGTGGTCACGGCCGGCGCGCCCATCGTGCGCATCGCCCAGGACGGTCCGCGCGACGTGGTGTTCGCCGTGCCGGAGGACAAGGTGGCGGCGATCCGCCCCGGCTCCGACGTCGCCGTGCGCGTCTGGGCCAACGGCACGAGCACCGACGGCAAGGTGCGCGAAGTCGCCGCCAGCGCCGACCCGGTCACGCGCACCTACCCGGTCAAGGTGTCGCTGGACGCCGAAGCGCAGCCGCCGCTGGGCGCCACGGCCTACGTCTCGCCCAAGGCGCTGAGCCATGCCGGCCAGCAGGTCATCAAGCTGCCCACCAGCGCGCTGCGCCAGGACGGCCAGGCCACGGCGGTCTGGGTGCTGGACAAGGCGAGCATGACCGTGCGTTCGCAGCCGGTGCAGATCGCCACCGCCGACGGCAACGAGGCCGTGGTGGCCGGCGGGCTGGAGCCGGGCATGCTGGTGGTGTCCGCCGGCGTGCACGTGCTCGCGCCCGGCCAGAAGGTGCGCATCTACGAGGAGCGCACCGCCGGGGCGGGCGCGGTCGCGGCGCAGAACGGTGGCGCGGCGGCGATCGATGCCGCCGCCGTGCGCCCCGTCGCGAACAAGTGAGGCGGCCATGAGCAAGGACGACCCGCAGGCCGAGCCCAGGCCCGGCTTCAACCTCTCGCGCTGGGCGCTCGAGCATCCAGCCCTCACGCGCTACCTGATGGTGGTGCTGATGGTGCTGGGCTTCGCCGCCTACTTCCAGCTGGGGCAGGACGAGGATCCGCCGTTCACCTTCCGGGCGATGGTGGTGCGGACGAACTGGCCTGGCGCCACCGCGCAGCAGGTGGCCGAGCAGATCACCGACAAGCTCGAGCGCACGCTGCAGGAGGTGCCGTACGCCGACGTCATCCGCAGCTACTCCAAGCCGGGCGAGTCGCAGATCATCTTCCAGATCAAGGACTCGTCGAAGCCGTCCGAGGTCGCCAACGTCTGGTACACGGTGCGCAAGAAGATCGGCGACATGCGGCCGACGCTGCCCGCGGGCGTGCAGGGGCCGTTCTTCAACGACGAGTTCGGCGACGTGTACGGCGTGATCTACGCGCTGGTGGCCGACTCCGGCTTCAACTACGCCGAGCTCAAGACCTTCGCCGACGACGTGCGCCAGCAGCTGCTGCGCGTGCCCGACGTCGCCAAGGTGGAGCTGTTCGGCGTGCAGGACGAGAAGCTCTACGTCGAGGTTTCGCAGAAGCGCCTGGCCCAGCTGGGGCTGGACTTCAACCAGGTGCTGGCCCAGCTCGGCCAGCAGAACGCGGTGGAATCCGCCGGCGCCGTGCAGACCCCGCGCGACGTCGTGCAGGTGCGCGTGGGCGGACAGTTCCAGGCGGTCGAGCAACTCGCGGCGATGCCGATCCGCGGCAGCTCGGGCAACCAGCTCAAGCTGGGCGACATCGCCGAGATCAAGCGCGCCTACGTCGATCCGCCGCTGGTGAAGGTGCGCCACGACGGCCGGGACGTGATCGCGCTGGGCGTGTCGATGGCCAAGGGCGGCGACATCATCCGGCTGGGCGATTCGCTGCGATCGACCTTCGGCCGCATCGAGGACGGCCTGCCCGCGGGCATCCGCCTGGTGCAGCTGCAGGACCAGCCGAAGGCGGTGGCGAACTCGGTCAACGAGTTCGTCAAGGTGCTGATCGAGGCCGTGGTCATCGTGCTGGCGGTCAGCTTCATCAGCCTCGGCCTGCACAAGCGCCCGAACGCGGCCGCGTTGCCGTTGTGGAAGCGCTGGTACGTGGACATGCGTCCCGGCCTGGTGGTGGGCATCACCATTCCGCTGGTGCTGGCCGTCACCTTCCTGGCGATGCACTACTGGGGCATCGGCCTGCACAAGATCTCGCTGGGCTCGCTGATCATCGCGCTGGGCCTGCTGGTGGACGACGCCATCATCGCGGTGGAGATGATGGTGCGGAAGATGGAGGAGGGCTACGACAAGGTCCGCGCCGCCACCTTCGCCTACGAGGTCACCGCGATGCCGATGCTCACCGGCACGCTGATCACCGCCACCGGCTTCCTGCCGATCGGCATGGCGCGGTCCACCGTCGGCGAGTACACGTTCGCGATCTTCGCGGTGACGGTGGTGGCGCTGGTGCTCAGCTGGCTGGTTTCGGTGTATTTCGTGCCGTACCTCGGCACGCTGTTCCTCAAGCCGAAGCCCGTGTCGAGCGACCACCACGAGCACTTCGACACGCCGTTCTACCGGCGCTTCCGCCACGCCGTCGACTGGTGCGTGGAGCACCGCTGGCTGACGATAGGCGCCACGCTCGTCGTGTTCGCGCTGGGCATCGCCGGCATGGGCAAGGTGCAGCAGCAGTTCTTCCCGGATTCCAGCCGGCCGGAGGTGCTGGTGGCGCTGTGGTCGCCGGAGGGCACGTCGTTCGCGTTCAACGAAGACATCGCCAGGCGCGTCGAGTCGCGCCTGAAGCGCGAGCCGGGCGTCACCGCCGTCAGCACCTGGGTGGGGTCGGGCGTGCCGCGCTTCTACCTGCCGCTGGACCAGGTGTTCCCGCAGACCAACGTCTCGCAGCTGATCGTGATGCCGCAGGACCTGAAGACGCGCGAGGCGCTGCGCGTCAAGCTGCCCGCGCTGCTGGCCGCCGAATTCCCCGAGGTGCGCGGCCGCGTCACGCTGCTGCCCAACGGCCCGCCGGTGCCTTACCCGGTGATGTTCCGCGTGGTGGGGGCGGACCCGGCGGTGTTGCGCGGCTATGCCGACCAGGTCAAGCAGGCGATGCGCGCCAGCCCCAACACGCGCGGCGTGAACGACAACTGGAACGAGTCGGTCAAGGTGCTGCGGCTGGAGATCGACCAGGCCAAGGCGCGCGCGCTGGGCGTCACCAGCCAGTCGATCGCCCAGGCGTCCCGGACCAATCTCGCCGGCACGCCGGTGGGGCAGTACCGCGAAGGCGACAAGCTGATCGACATCGTGCTGCGCCAGCCGCTGGACGAGCGCAACGCGCTCTCCGACCTCGCCAACGCCTACCTGCCCACGGCCTCGGGCAAGTCGATCCCGCTCACGCAGATCGCCAAGCCGGTGTTCACCTGGGAGCCGGGCGTGATGTGGCGCGAGAACCGCGAGTACGCGATCACGGTGCAGAGCGACATCGTCGAAGGCCTGCAGGGCGCCACGGTGACCGAGCAGCTGCTGCCGAAACTGCGCGAGCTGGAGTCCAGGTGGACGCCGGGCTACCGCATCCAGGTGGCCGGCGCGGTGGAGGAGAGCTCCAAGGGCTCGTCCTCGATCGCCACGGGCGTGCCGATCATGCTGTTCATCACCTTCACGCTGCTGATGCTCCAGCTGCACAGCTTCAGCCGCGCGATGCTGGTGTTCCTGACGGGCCCGCTGGGCATCGCGGGCGTCGCCGGCGCGCTGCTGCTGCTCGACCGGCCGTTCGGCTTCGTGGCGCTGCTGGGCGTGATCGCGCTCATGGGCATGATCCAGCGCAACTCGGTGATCCTGATCGACCAGATCGAGAAGGACCGCGAGCGCGGCGTGCCGGCCTGGGACGCCATCGTGGAATCGGCGGTGCGCCGCCTGCGGCCGATCGTGCTGACCGCCGCCGCGGCGGTGCTGGCGATGATCCCGCTGTCGCGCTCGGTGTTCTGGGGGCCGATGGCTGTGGCCATCATGGGCGGGCTGATCGTGGCGACGGTGCTCACGCTGCTGGCGCTGCCTGCGATGTACGCGGCCTGGTTCCGGGTCAGGCGCCCGGGATCGCCGGCTGAGGCGTCCACGGCCGCGGAGCCGGTGCCCGCTTAAAGGCTAAAATCGCGGGCTGACCGAATTCGGGCGGGCGGCCGGGGCACCATTTCCGGGCCGCCCGCCCTGCTTTTGGACCGCGCGGGTGGCGAAATTGGTAGACGCACCAGGTTTAGGTCCTGACGCCCTCACCGGCGTGTCGGTTCGAGTCCGACCCCGCGCACCACGATTGAAACCTCTCGAAGAGAACCACCATGGCCGTGAACGTTGAAACCCTCGACAAGCTCGAACGCAAGATCACGCTGACGCTGCCCGCCGAAGCGATCAAGTCCGAAGTCGACTCCCGCCTCAAGCGCCTGGCGCGCACCGTCAAGATGGACGGCTTCCGGCCGGGCAAGGTGCCGATGAACGTCGTGGCCCAGCGTTACGGCTACTCGGTCCACTACGAGGTGATGAACGACAAGGTGGGCGAGGCCTTCGCGCAGGCCGCCAACGAAGCCAAGCTGCGCGTGGCCGGCCAGCCGAAGATCACCGAGAAGGAAGAAGCGCCCGAGGGCCAGCTGGCCTTCGACGCGATCTTCGAGGTGTTCCCCGACGTCAAGATCGGCGACCTGGCCACCGCCGAGGTGGAGAAGCTGTCCGCCGACGTCAGCGACGCCGCCATCGACAAGACGCTGGACATCCTGCGCAAGCAGCGCCGCACCTTCGCCCAGCGCGCCCAGGACGCCGCGGCCCAGGACGGCGACCGCGTCACCGTGGACTTCGAAGGCAAGATCGACGGCGAGCCGTTCCAGGGCGGCAAGGCCGAGGACTTCCAGTTCCTGGTCGGCGAAGGCCAGATGCTCAAGGAGTTCGAGGACGCCGTGCGCGGCATGAAGTCCGGCGAGAGCAAGACCTTCCCGCTGGCCTTCCCGGCCGACTACCACGGCAAGGACGTGGCGGGCAAGACGGCAGACTTCATGGTCACGGTCAAGAAGATCGAGGCCGCCAAGCTGCCCGAGGTGAACGAGGAGCTGGCCAAGTCGCTGGGCATCGCCGAAGGCTCGGTCGAAGCGCTGCGCGCCGACATCAAGAAGAACCTGGAGCGCGAGGTCAAGTTCCGCCTGCTGGCGCGCAACAAGACCGCCGTGATGGACGCCCTGGTGGCCAAGGCCGAACTCGACCTGCCCAAGAGCAGCGTGCAGGCCGAAGTCGACCGCATGGTCGAAGGCGCCCGTGCCGACCTCAAGCAGCGCGGCGTGAAGGACGCGGACAAGGCGCCCATCCCCGACGAACTGTTCCGCCCGCAGGCCGAGCGCCGCGTGCGCCTGGGCCTGGTGGTGGCCGAACTGGTCCGCGCCAACGAACTGCAGGCCAAGCCGGAACAGATCCGCGCCCACGTGGAAGAGCTGGCCGCCAGCTACGAGAAGCCGGCTGAAGTCGTGCGCTGGTACTACGGCGACAACCGCCGCCTGGCCGAAGTCGAGGCCGTGGTCATCGAGAACAACGTCACCGACTTCGTGCTGGGCAAGGCGCAGGTCAAGGACAAGCAGGTCTCGTTCGACGAGCTGATGGGCCAGCAGGGCTGACGCGGGGCGGGCAATAGCCGCTTCGGGCCGGGGGCCGGGCGCACGGGACTTGCAGTCCGGCGCCCAGGCCCCATTTCTTTTTTGGCTACAGTTGCAGCCGCACTTCAAAGATTCCCCATGAGCGCACTTGACACCCAGGCCCTCGGCATGATCCCGATGGTCATCGAACAGTCCGGCCGCGGCGAGCGGTCGTACGACATCTACTCGCGCCTGCTCAAGGAGCGGGTGGTCTTCCTGGTCGGCCCGGTGAACGACCAGACCGCCAACCTGGTGGTGGCGCAGCTGCTGTTCCTGGAGAGCGAGAACCCCGACAAGGACATCTCGTTCTACATCAACTCCCCCGGCGGGAGCGTGAGCGCCGGCATGGCGATCTACGACACCATGAACTTCATCAAGCCGGACGTGTCGACGCTGTGCACCGGCATGGCCGCCAGCATGGGCGCGTTCCTGCTGGCCGCCGGCGCCAAGGGCAAGCGCTTCTCGCTGCCGCACTCGAAGATCATGATCCACCAGCCGCTGGGGGGCATGCAGGGCCAGGCCACCGACATCGAGATCCATGCCAAGGACATCCTCAAGACCCGGGCGCTGCTCAACAAGATCCTGGCGGAGAAGACCGGCCAGCCGCTGGAGCGGATCGAGCGCGACACCGAGCGCGACTACTTCCTCTCGGCCGACGAGGGCAAGGAATACGGCCTGGTGGACCAGGTCATCGCCAAGCGGCCCTGAGCTTCGCCGCTCGCCCGCCCGCGCCGACCGCCGGTCCCTCCAGGTTGCTCTACGGCAACGGCGTCTCCTCCGACAGGAGGCGCCCCGGGCCGTTTGGTTATCATTGAAATTCCACGCGACGGAAAGCGCATCCATGGCCGACAAGAAGGGCTCATCCAGCGAGAAAACGCTCTATTGCTCGTTCTGCGGCAAGAGCCAGCACGAGGTCAAGAAGCTCATCGCAGGGCCCTCGGTGTTCATCTGCGACGAGTGCATCGACCTGTGCAACGAGATCATCCGCGACGAGCTGCCCGCGGGTGAGGAGCAGCGCGAGGCGCGCGGCGACCTGCCCACGCCGAGCGAGATCAAGTCCAACCTGGACAACTACGTCATCGGCCAGGAAGCCGCCAAGCGCGCCCTGTCGGTGGCCGTCTACAACCACTACAAGCGCCTGCGCCACAAGGACAAGGCCAAGAAGGACGATGTCGAGCTCACCAAGAGCAACATCCTCCTGATCGGCCCCACGGGCTCGGGCAAGACGCTGCTGGCCCAGACGCTGGCGCGGATGCTGGACGTCCCGTTCGTCATGGCCGACGCCACCACGCTGACTGAAGCCGGCTACGTGGGCGAGGACGTCGAGAACATCATCCAGAAGCTGCTGCAGAGCTGCAACTACGAGGTCGAGCGCGCCCAGCGGGGCATCGTGTACATCGACGAGATCGACAAGATCTCGCGCAAGTCCGAGAACCCGTCGATCACCCGCGACGTGTCGGGCGAGGGCGTGCAGCAGGCGCTGCTCAAGCTGATCGAGGGCACCACCGCCAGCGTGCCGCCGCAGGGCGGGCGCAAGCATCCGCAGCAGGAATTCCTGCAGGTGGAGACGAAGAACATCCTGTTCATCGTCGGCGGCGCGTTCGCCGGGCTGGACAAGATCATCCAGCAGCGCAGCAGCGACGCCGGCGGCATCGGCTTCGGCGCCAAGCTCAAGAGTTCCGAACGCAAGACCGACACCGGCAAGGTGCTGGCCGAGGTCGAGCCCGAGGACCTGATCAAGTTCGGCCTGATTCCCGAGTTCGTCGGCCGCCTGCCGGTGGTCGCCACGCTCGAGGAGCTGGACGAGGCGGCGCTGGTGAAGATCCTCACCGAGCCGAAGAATGCGATCAGCAAGCAGTTCCGCAAGCTGTTCGAGATGGAGGGCGTGGAGCTGGAGTTCCGGCCCGACGCGCTGAGCGCGATCGCGAAGAAGGCGATCAAGCGCAAGACCGGCGCGCGCGGCCTGCGCACCATCGTCGAATCGGTGCTGCTCGACACCATGTACGAGCTGCCGTCGCTCGAGAACGTGAGCAAGGTGGTGGTCGACGAATCCGTGATCGAGCACAAGTCCGACCCGTACCTGATCTACCAGACCCCGGCCCCCGCGGCCAAGGTCGCATCGGCCGAATAGGGCAAGGAAGACCCGGGGCGGGCAGGGCCTGCCCGTCAAGCATGGAGCTGTGATGGCCAGAATGTGGATTGTCGAGGGCGACCCGACCACCGGTGGCGGCAAGGTGATCTCCTCGTCGCCCTTCACCGACATCGACGGCATCGGCGTCGCCCGCGTCGACGACCGCGCCACCTGCCGCAGACATGCGGGCATCCAGCGCATCGTCGAAGGCGACCAGACCCACATCGTCGACGGCAAGCCTGTCGCCCTGCATGGCAGTGCGCTGTCCTGCGGCTGCAAGGTGCAGTCGGCCGAACAGGCGCATGTGTTCGTGGATGCCGGGGGGTGACTCCAGATCCGCGAGCTGCCGGCGAAAGCCGCGGTAAAGGCCGCGTCTGCGGCGGCGGTAACCAGCGAATTATTGACGTCCTTGAAAGCAGTGGAGGGCAGTTCCACGCCCGTGAGCCAGTACGACGAGGCAATCCGGTTCGTGTCCGAATCGGGAGCACCGCTCGGCGGTGTGAGCTACAAGCTGCATCTGGCGAATGGCGATACCGTGCAAGGGCAGACAGGCAGCGACGGAACCACGAGCCGCGTGCAGACCGCGTCGCCTGAATCAATCGTCACGGCGGTTCTGGTCTCGCCGGAAGGCGCGTCGTGTTGCGCGTCGCTCGCGGGAATGCCACTTGAGGAAGCAGTCTTCGAACTGGACGCCGTCGCCACCAACAATGCGAACATCGGCGGTTCATTGGTGCAGGTCGAGACCAAAGGCCACGAGCGGGGACTGACAGCTGGCGAGATACACATGGCCAGACTGGTATTCGGCGACGCGGTGGACTACACGAAGGTCAAGGTACACAACCACGGGTACTGGCTCTTCTTCGGATTCCAGGACAAGAATACCGCTGTCACGCCGAACGGCGAGATGTACTTTCCGAAGGACTTGTTTAAGGAAGATTTTTCCGTGGAACAGCTATACACGCAGCATTGGTTCATGCATGAGATGGCGCATGTATGGCAATACCAGCGTGGATATCCGGTAAAGATGGTGCGAGCTCCTCGCCCCAACATGAGCTATGAGTATGTTCCGTCGCCGGGCAAGAAGCTGCATGACTACAACATGGAAGCGCAGGGCGACATTCTTGCGGACTATTTCCTTGCGAAGTACCGGGGGAGTGCGTCCATGACGCGTGCGGCAGGGCATGTTGCTGTTTCCGAAGTGTTGCCAGCACTTGAACTTCTGCTTGAAGACTTTCTGAAGAACCCTTCAAGCGAATCAAATTTGCCGAACACGGCAAGGTGAGGCATGAGAATCACCTCCTGTCTGTTTGCATTACTTTTCGTTGCGGCATGCGGTTCTGCCGCCGAACGCCATCAAGGCGCGGTGATCAGGTCAGGTCCAGAAGGGCAGCCATGCTTTGCTGTGGAGGATAATGCGGAAACGAGGAGGTCGGTCCCGCGAATCGCAGCAGTCGAGCTGTATGAACGCAGGGATGGCGCGGCGGTTCTCCTGTGGAGGTCGGATTTCGTGCCGGAACAGGGTGGTGTGGAAAAGAGACTTCCGATAGATGATTGCATTTCATATCCCGCGGAAAACGTCGCTGATTTACCCCTGCTGGAGGTAGGGAAGCCTTATGGCGCGACCATCTGGGCGTTTATCGATCTGGATGGGGAAATCCATCGGAGATGGTATTCAGGCCGTTTTTGCATATTTGAGGTCGACGGCAGGCGACAGGTGTATCAGTTGTCCAGAGGTGAGAAGCTCGATGCGTCAGGTCGCGAGGTCTGTGGAGTCGACGCGCTCGGGGTTCGCGACCGGACGCATTGATCAGGCGACGGTAGATGGCCTATGTGGGCTGCAGCCATCTTCCTGTTTGGCTGGCTTGCTTCCTGTGCAACGCCTGCGGACATGCGCCGCGAAGGGGCAGGCCTCTGGAGCGGATCGGATGATGAGTGGTGCGGCCTTGCGTCTTGATGTCGTGCGGGTAGGCTTCGTGTTATCCATGTGTTTGGTCGCGATCGAGGTGACCGCTTGCGTTGGGCATACCCCACCGCATCTGGGCAACAGTGGAGGCGTTGAGGTCTTGGAGGTGTTGTCGGCCGAGTACCACGGCGCGGGCGGTCAGGCGCTCGAAGCTGCGTGTCGGAACTGGTCGCTCTCGACGCAGCAAGTCGAGAGCTTCTTTCGGTTCAGTGACCGATATCCACAGACGCCGTACGGCGGGTTCTATCAGGTTGACTGTGGGATCAGTGGCCAGCTTCGTGCCAACGGACAACGCTGGAAGTTCGCGATCAATGGAGGCGGGGTCGCGACGTGGGAAGCTGGTCAGACGACTCTGCATTTTGGTTGTTCTGCATCCGAATGCAGTTCGTTGCTGCTTCTGCCCAGCGATGGAATGGAGCCGGACTGATCGGCCCGAGCAACCGGCGGCCCAACTCCAAGTGCAGCACCCTGCTGAGAATAAGGGTTGGATTCGCACGAACCACCGAGAGAAGGGTTGTCTCATTTTCTGAATGGCCCGGGCATTGCCGAAGTTCATATCCCAAGGCTGACATGAGACTCGCACTCGTTGCATTGCTCCTGGTATCCATGTCTGCGGCATGTGGTCAGTCGCTTCGACAGATCCAGGATGGCGTCGTCAGGAAAGTGGATGGAAGTCTGTGTATTTCCATCCCGTTGGATTCGGACCAGGCAGCGCTGCGCCCCAAGGTTGCAGGGATCGACCTATACCGGTATCAGGATGCGCGCGCCATTGGTATCTGGAGCACGGACTATCCGGTATCGGGGGAGCCTCTGTTTCTGACGCCGGATAAGTGTCATCCCTTGGTTGAACCATCCGTTACGGATCTCCCCATCCTGAGTGCGGGTGTGAGATATGGCATCACTGTCCTTGTGGATGCAGAATATCGAAATGAAATACGAAGTTATTGGTACCGAAGCTACTTCTGCATGATCCCCGGGGAGGCGGGAAGTCTTGGCCTTCACCAGGTCCTGTGGGATAAGAAGGAAGAGAGGTGGAAGTGGAGCGCCTGCGAGGCGGGCGCGTCAGGACGCGCGTCGGAATGATCCTGCGCAGAGGGATCTCCAGGCTGGTGCCGCGTCAGGAGTAAGCTCCGCACGTCGAAAGACGATCAGGCCCTGTCGTCGGTGATTGCCGGAGCAGCTGAGAAGGGCGGCTTGCCGAGTACGACGAAATGAAACTTATGGCGCTTCGTCAGATCATGCTGCTGTCGGCTTTTGTTCCGATCTCCGCCAATTGCAGTTCGCCACCGGATCGGTATCAAGGCGCGGTCGTTCATTCTAGAGGTGCGCTGCCTTGCTTCGGCATCAACGATACTGATGAAGCGCGTACTACTCCCCCGGAAATCGCTGGGGTGCGGGTCACCGAACGTAATGCTGGCGGGACGTTCCTGGTTTGGGAGGTCAGCTACGTGGAGCCGGCTGGATCGGGTCCGCGCTTGCGTCCCGGAGACTGCATTGCCTTCGGGGAAGGTGGGTCGGCCGCCCCGCGCTTGAAAGCAGGTTCACGTTACCGGGTTGCGATACTGGGAGATATGGAGCGGAGGGATGGGCAGGCCGAAGTCCGATGGTATACCGCCTACTTCTGCATGATGGAGAAGGGCGGCTCGCTGGAGCCGCTTCAGGTTGAATGGGATGGGCGGCGCGATGAATGGGCCTGGAGTGCCTGTGGAATGGCGGAGGGCACGGAATCCTGACGGCGGACGCCCTGGCTGGCGCGGCCAACTTGGAGGTTGGACTCGCACCGGGGGACAACGGCAATCTCCCGATTACAACCCGATGAGCAAGACCATGAGGTCTATTCCGCTTTGGTTCTTCATCGCCTCGCTATTCGTTTGCGGGTGCGGATCGGCTGAAGAGCGATATCAACCGGCCCGTGTTCAGGCCGTCGACGGCGAGCTTTGTTTTTCTCTGGGCTCTGCGGCCGCAAGGGCGGAGGAGGTCCCGGTACTGTCAAGTGTCCGTGTCGACGAGCGTGTCGAGGGTGTTGCCCGGAATATCTGGCAAATCGAATTCCTTGGCCAGACAGACTTCGGGTTGTCCGCGGATGATTGCATTCCTTACGCTGGGGGAGTGCCTGACCCCGCACCAGCGCTGGTGCCCGGCCGGGCATACAACGTGACGATTCTTGCTGATGTTGAAGGTCGGTCAGCGATTCACTGCCCGCTGGTACAGCGCGCACTTCTGCATGCGGCAAACGGGGCAGGGCTTGCGGCCTCACCAGGTTGAGGCCGGTGGACGAAGTGATGCTCCTGGCTGGGCGGAGTGTGGCGCTGGGGTTGACTGGTAACAGGGCCAGTGCGTTACGGTGGAACTATGCCCGAATCAGTTGGGAGCTGATTGCGTAAGCTTCTGATTTTATTGGCGAGTTCTCGGTTCTTGCAGGTGGGCGTCCCATCCGCTGCTTGCATCCCCCGCCGGACAACCCCATAAGGAGTGGCAAGCCGGCCGCATGGGCCGCTGCACCTTTTGTCCGGAGTCCTGATGCCCAGTTCGACCCACGCCGAAACCCTCCAGCTGCCGGTCCTGCCCCTGCGCGATGTGGTGGTGTTCCCGCACATGGTGATCCCGCTGTTCGTCGGCCGGGACAAGTCGATCCGCGCGCTGGACATCGCGATGGAGGGCGACAAGCGGATCCTGCTGGTGGCGCAGAAGTCGGCCGAAACCGACGATCCGGAAGGCAGCGACCTGTATCCGATCGGCACCCTGGCCCAGGTGCTGCAGCTGCTCAAGCTGCCCGACGGCACGATCAAGGTGCTGGTCGAAGGCGTGTCGCGGGTCGCGGTGTCGCAGGTGCGCGAGGTCGATGGCACCCTGGCCGGCGTCGGCGAAGTCGTCGATCCGGTCGACACGCGCGAGCCGCGCGAGGTCGAGGCGATCGCGCGTTCGCTGGTGTCGCTGTTCGAACAGTACGTCAAGACCAACCGCAAGCTGCCGCCGGAGCTGATGCAGACCCTGTCTGGCATCGAGGAACCCGGGCGCCTGGCCGACATCGTGTCCGCGCACCTGGCCGTGCGCCTGGCCGAGAAGCAGCGGCTGCTGGAAACCGTCGACACCGCCGAGCGCCTGGAGCTGCTGGTCGGCCTGGTCGATGGCGAGATCGACGTGCAGCAGATGGAGAAGCGCATCCGCGGCCGGGTGAAGTCGCAGATGGAGAAGTCGCAGCGCGAGTACTACCTCAACGAGCAGATGAAGGCGATCCAGAAGGAGCTGGGCGAGAGCGACGACGCGCCCAACGACCTGGAGGAGCTCGCTCGCAAGATCGCAGCCGCCGGCATGCCCAAGGCGGTCGCGACCAAGGCGAAGAACGAATTCAACAAGCTCAAACAGATGTCGCCGATGTCGGCCGAGGCCGCGGTGGTGCGCAACTACCTCGACTGGCTGCTGGGCGTGCCGTGGAGCAAGCGCAGCAAGGTGCGCAAGGACCTCAAGGCCGCGCAGGAAACGCTCGACGCCGACCATTACGGGCTGGAGAAGGTCAAGGACCGGATCCTCGAGTACCTCGCGGTGCAGACCCGGGTGAAGCAGATGAAGGGCCCGATCCTGTGCCTGGTCGGCCCGCCGGGCGTGGGCAAGACCTCGCTCGGCCAGTCGATCGCCAAGGCCACCAACCGCAAGTTCGTGCGCATGTCGCTCGGCGGCGTGCGCGACGAGGCCGAGATCCGCGGCCACCGCCGCACCTACGTCGGCTCGATGCCGGGCCGCATCGTGCAGAACCTCAACAAGGCCGGCGCGAAGAATCCGCTGTTCGTGCTCGACGAGATCGACAAGATGTCGATGGACTTCCGCGGCGATCCGTCCTCGGCGCTGCTGGAGGTGCTCGATCCGGAGCAGAACAACGCCTTCAACGACCACTACCTCGAGGTCGACCTTGACCTGAGCGAGGTGATGTTCGTCGCCACCTCCAACTCGCTCAACATTCCCGGCCCGCTGCTCGACCGCATGGAGGTGATCCGCATCCCCGGCTACACCGAGGAAGAGAAGATCAGCATCGCCACGCGCTACCTCGTGCCCAAGCAGATGAAGGCCAATGGCCTCAAGCCGGAAGAGATCGAGATCGCGACCGATGCCATCCAGGACATCGTGCGCTACTACACGCGCGAGTCGGGGGTGCGCAACCTCGAGCGCGAGATCGCGAAGATCTGCCGCAAGGTGGTCAAGCAGATCGCGCTGGCCGGGCCGCCCGCGCCGCCGAAAGGCAAGGCCAAGCGCAAGCCGAAGCCGGTGAAGGTCGGCGCCGACAACCTCGACGCCTATCTGGGCGTGCGCCGCTTCGACTTCGGCCGCGCCGAGCAGGACAACGAGATCGGCATGGTCACCGGCCTGGCCTGGACGGAGGTGGGCGGCGACCTGCTGCAGATCGAAACGACCCTGGTGCCGGGCAAGGGCAACCTGATCCTGACCGGGCAGCTGGGCGACGTGATGAAGGAGTCGGCCTCGGCCGCGCTGAGCGTGGTGCGCGCGCGTACCGAACGCCTGGGGATCGACGTGGACTTCCTGCAGAAGCAGGACGTGCACGTGCACGTGCCCGATGGCGCGACGCCCAAGGACGGCCCGAGCGCCGGCATCGCGATGACCACGGCCCTGGTGTCGACGCTGACCAAGGTGCCGGTACGCGCGGATGTGGCGATGACCGGCGAGATCACCCTGCGCGGCAAGGTGACCGCGATCGGCGGCCTCAAGGAGAAGCTGCTCGCGGCCCTGCGCGGCGGCATCACCACCGTGATCATTCCCGAGGAGAACCGCAAGGACCTGGCCGACATCCCCGCCAACGTCACCGACCACATCGAGATCGTGCCGGTGAAGTGGATCGACGAGGTGCTGGACCTGGCGCTGGAGCGGCCGCTCACCGGCGCCGGGACGCGCCCGGACGCCAAGCCGCGCGCGTCGCGCGGTGCGGTGGCGCGCCGGCGCAAGGACCGGGCGCCGGCGGGGACCGACGTCAAGCACTGACCGGCTTCACGCCAGGATCACGAAACTCAACTCAGGGTCCGTTTCGCGCCGGTTCCACCGTTCCAAGGTCGTATTCGACCGCGGCTGCGCGTAAAATGCCGCGGATTGTGCATTCATCCTCAGGCCGGACGGCGTCGCGGAGTTCCGCGGCCCCCCGGTCTCCCAGCAAGGCGGGCCGCGCGTCCGCACACGGAGTGTCCAACATGCCAGTGAACAAGAGTGAATTGATCGACCAGGTCGCCGACAAGGCGGGGCTGTCCAAGGCCGACGCGGGTCGCGCGCTGGATGCGGTGATCGACGCCGTCACCGCCGCCCTCAAGCGTGGCGATGCGGTCAACCTGGTCGGCTTCGGTTCCTTCTCGGTCAAGGCGCGCGCCGCGCGGACCGGTCTGAACCCGCGCACCAAGGAGCCGCTGCAGATCCCGGCCTCCAACAATCCGGTGTTCAAGGCTGGCAAGGCGCTCAAGGATGCAGTAAACTGAGCGGCTCCTGAGTTCCCTCGCGGGTGCTTAGCTCAGCGGTAGAGCGTCTCCTTTACACGGAGAGGGTCGGGGGTTCGAAACCCTCAGCACCCACCACGGGGTGGACGCTGGAACCGCACATTGGTTTCAAGGCGCGGAGCGGTAGTTCAGCTGGTTAGAATGCTGGCCTGTCACGCCGGAGGTCGCGGGTTCGAGTCCCGTCCGCTCCGCCATCCGATACGACGGACCCCGCAGCAATGCGGGGTCCGTTTTTTTATGCGCGCGGCCAAGGGATGCGTCACCGGATCGGCGCTGCGCCCGCTGGAACAGTGCCGCCAGGTGGCCGGCGATCCTTGCCGGCTCGGGCGCCGTGGACCTGTCCGGGATGCCGGCCCGGCGGCGGGGCGTGGGCGCCTGCAGCGCCCGGTACGGCGCCAAGCGGTTAGACTGTACGGCTACGTCCCGGCTCCGCTTGCCCATGCTGCAGACTCTCAGAGAAAAGATGTCCGGCTGGATCGCGATCGTCATCGTCGTGCTCCTCGCCATTCCGTTCGCCTTCTTCGGCATGGAGCAGTACCTGTTCCAGAGCGGCGCCAACTACGCCGCGAAGGTCGAGGTGCAGCCCTCGTGGTGGCGCTCGGCGCCCGACCTGTGGCCGGTGCGCAAGCTGGCGTGGAAGTCGGCCGAGATCACCACCGAGGAGTTCCGCGAAGCGTTCGAGAACGAGCGCCAGCGCCGGCGCCAGGTGGAGGGCGAGCAGTTCGACGCGCGCGCGTTCGAATCGCCCGAGAGCAAGCGCGAGGTGCTCGAGACGCTGATCGACCGCAGGGTGATGCAGCTGGCCGCGCAGCGCGACGGCATGGTGGTGGGCGACAGCCGCGTGCGCGAGACGATCAACGACATCCCGGCGTTCCAGGTCGATGGCGTGTTCGACGAGCAGCGCTACGTGATCACGCTGCAGTCGCAGGGATATACGCCGCAGGGGTTCCAGGAACTGATCCGCGACGACCTGCAGGCCTCGCTGCTTGCCGGCCAGGTGGCCCGCTCGGCGTTCACCACGCCCAGCGAAGCCGAACGGATGATGGGCCTGCTCGGCGAACGCCGCGACGTTGCCCTGGTCGTGCTGCCGGCGCCCGAGCCGGACACCGGCGCGGTGAGTGCGCAGGAGATCCAGGCCTGGTACGAGGCCAACCGCGCCGATTACCGGGCTCCGGAACGGGTCACCATCGAATACGTGGAGATCGACGCCAGCGCATTGCCGCCGGTGCCCGAGCCCGACGAGGCCACGCTGCGCCAGCGCTACGAGCAGGAGAAGGCGCGGTTCGTCGAGCCCGAGCAGCGGCTGGTGTCGCACATCCTGGTCCCGGTTGCGCAAGACGCCGACGAGGCGGCCCAGCAGGCGGCCGAGGCGAAGGCGAAGCAGATCGCCGCGCAGGCGCGTGAGCCGGGCGCGGATTTCGCGGCGCTGGCGCAGGCCAATCCGGGCGATCCGGGATCGGCCGCCAACGGCGGCGACCTGGGCTGGATCCGCCAGGACGGCAGCATGGTCAAGCCGTTCGAGGACGCGGCGTTCGCGGCCGGCGAAGGCAGCATCACCGATCCGGTGCGCAGCTCGTTCGGCTGGCACGTGCTGCAGGTGCGGGAAGTCCGCGCCGGCCACCAGGTGGCGTTCGACGAGGTGCGCGATACGCTGGTGGGGGAGGTTGTGGAGGCCGAGCGCGAGCGTGCGTTCAGCGATCTGGTCGGTGCGTTCGTGGACGAGGTGTATCGCAACCCGACCGAGCTGGCGGCTGCGGCGAAGCAGGCCAACCTGCAGGTGCGCACCGCTGGTCCGTTCGCGCGTGGCGAGGGCGAGGGCGTGGTGGCGACGCCCGCGGTGCAGCGCGCCGCGTTCTCCGACAGCCTGATCCAGGACGGCACGGTCAGCGATCCGATCGAGATCGACCAGGACCGCAGCGTGGTGATCCGCATCACCCGGCACGAGCCCGAGCGCGCGCTGACGGTGGCCGAGGCGCGCGACGCGATCGTGGCCTCGATCCGCGCCGACCGCGCGCGTGCGCGGGTGCTGGCCGAGGCCGACGGGATGCTGGAGAAGATCGCCGCTGGCCAGACCCTGCAATCGCTGGCCGACGCGCGTTCGCTGCAGCTGCAGGACATGAAGGGCATGCCGCGCGGCGCGCCGGTGCCGACGCCGGAAGCGGCCGAGGCCTACTTCAAGGCGCCGGTGCCGGAAGAGGGCAAGGCGTCGGCCGGCAAGGTCGTGCTGGATGACGGCAGCGTGGTGGTGTTCGTGGTCGATACGGTGACGCCGGGCGACGCGTCCGAAGCCGAGGAGGCCGATCGCGAGATGCTCCGCCAGCAGATGTCGGCGCTCGCGGGGCGCGAGGATGCGGACACGCTGCTGCGCGAGCTGCGCAGGCAGATGAAGGTGACTGTGGTGGAGTCGCGGATGTAGTCGTTGCCCGACGTCTGCCTGTCAGCGGCGAGAAGGAGCCCGGCTTGTGCCTGGCTTCTTTTTGGTTCCTCTCCCGTACGCGGGGACGCTTGTTCGTGACAACGGGGGTCTGCTCCCTCCCCCGCGTGCGTGGAGGGAGCAGGGCAGGGACGCGCTGCGGCGGCGAGTCAGCGGGTGAGTGCGGACAGCTTGCGCGGCACTGCCTTCGTCAAGGACGATCCGCAGATGTACGACGCCTGGATCGGCGGCACGCCGATGGGACGATTGGGCGAGGTCGAGGAAATCGCGTCGGTGGCGCTGTTCCTCGCTTCACGCGCGTCCAGTCTGATGACCGGCAGCGTCGTGCTGGTCGATGGCGGCTATACCTGCTGGTAGGCCGACTGCCCCTGCAAACCGAGGATCCTTCGATGTCACGCTTGCTCCCCGCCGTTCCGGCACTCTTCGCCGCACTGCTGGCCGGCTGCGCCGCGACCCCGGCGCACCAGGCGACCCCACCGCGCGCGATCGCGGTGCACGTTCCGGCCGTGGAGCGTCCCGCCGGCGAAACGCCGCAGTGGTGGTATCGCAGCGGCGCGGCCCATGCGGCGCGCAACGACGCGATGTCCGGCCGCGCGAAGAACGTGATCTTCTTCCTCGGCGACGGCATGAGCCTGACCACGGTGGCCGCGGCGCGCATCTTCGAGGGCCAGCGCGCCGGCGGCCCCGGCGAGGAGCATCTGCTGAGCTGGGAGCATTTCCCGCACACCGCGCTGAGCAAGACCTACAACACCGATTCGCAGACGCCCGATTCGGCCGGCACCATGACCGCGCTGGCCAGCGGCGTGAAGTCGCACATGGGCGCGATCGGCGTGTCCGCGGGCAACCGCAGCGACTGCGCCGGAAGCCTGGACCGGCAGCTGCTGTCTTGGCTGCGGCTGGCCGACGATGTCGGCATGCAGAGCGGCATCGTCACCACCGCACGCCTGACCCACGCCACGCCCGCCTCTCTCTACGCGCATTCGCCCGACCGCAACTGGGAAAGCGATGCGCAGCTGCCCGCCGACGCCCACGCCGCGGGCTGCCGCGACATCGCCAGCCAGCTGCTCCATTTCGCGCCGGGACAGGGGCCGAAGGTGGTCATGGGCGGCGGCCGCGCGATGTTCCTGCCCGCGACCGAACGCGATCCCGAGTACGGTGGGAAGGTCGGCCTGCGCCGCGATGGTCGCAACCTGGTCGCCGAATGGCTTGCACACCATCCCGGCGGGGCCTTCGTGTGGAACAACGAGCAGCTGCGCGCGGCCGGCGATGCGGAGGCCGTGCTGGGGCTGTTCGAGCCCGGTCACATGCAGTACGAACACGACCGGCGCAGCGACGCCTCGGGTGAACCAGACCTGGAAACCATGACGCGCGCGGCAATCGAACGCCTCTCGCGCAGCGGCGACGGCTTCGTGCTGCTGGTCGAAGGCGGGCGCATCGACCACGGCAACCACGAGGGCAACGCCTACCGGGCGCTCGACGAAACCACGGCCATGTCGCGCGCCGTGCAGGCCGCGGCGGAGATGACCTCGGCCGAGGACACCCTCATCGTCGTGACCGCGGACCACTCGCACACGCTCGGCTTCGTCGGTTATCCCACCCGCGGCAACCCGATTCTGGGCAAGGTCCGCGGACTCGCCAGCGAAGGCGGCGATCCGACCCAGTACGCCCGCGACGCGCTCGGCCTCCCCTACACCACGCTGGTCTACGCCAACGGCTCGGGTTACGTGGGCGCAAGCGAGAAGCAGCCCGCCGGACCCAAGCGCCACCTGCACGCGCCGCGCAGGTTCGAACTCGCGACCGGCCGCCCCGACCTTGGCGACGTCGACACGGAGCATCCGGACTACCTGCAGGAGGTGCTCGTGCCGATGACGGCCGAAACCCATGGTGGCGACGACGTCGGCATCTGGGCGCGCGGTCCGGGCAGCGACGCCTTCCGGGGCACGATGGAGCAACACGTGGTCTACCACATCATCGTGCAGGCGACGCCAAGACTGCGCGAGCGGCTGTGCGCGGCGGGCACCTGCAATGCTGACGGCGTGCCGGTCGAACTGCCCGATCCCGCCGCGTTCAGCGCCATCCGCGACTGACGCTGGCGCGATTCGACGCCGGCGGCGTGCGCGATCGCGTCGGTGGAACATGCCTGTCCGCGCCAGTGCCGGCCCCCCATCCCCGGGGCCCCTGGCGCGGACCGGGCACCTCAGCGGCGCCGCCTAGCCGCGCAGGACAGATCGCCGAACTGCACGATCGCCGCTTTGAAGCCTTCAGCCGCCTGCAGGCGCTGGCACGCGAAATACGCTGATCGTCCCGGCTACCGGGAGGTTTTGCCCGGCCGTCGACTCCGACGCCGGCTGGCGGCCTCCTGTCGTGCCTCATGCTGCATCGCCCGAAGCAGGGCGGAGCTGGCCGGCCTGCCCCGGGTTCCCTGGCCCGTCCCGGTGGGCGGGGGCGCGGTTACTCGCCCGCGTCGAGGCCGGTCATGCCGACGATGCTGTAGCCGCCGTCGACATAGGTGACTTCGCCGGTGATGCCCGAGGCCAGGTCCGAACACAGGAACGCGGCGGCGTTGCCCACGTCCTCGATCGTCACCGTGCGCCGGATCGGCGCATTGGCCTCGACGTGGCCGAGGATCTTGCGGAAGCCGCCGATGCCGGCCGCGGCCAGGGTCTTGATCGGGCCGGCCGAGATCGCGTTGACGCGGATGCCTTCCGGGCCGAGGTTGAGCGCGAGGTAGCGCACGCTGGCCTCGAGTGCGGCCTTGGCCACGCCCATCACGTTGTAGCTGGGCAGGGTACGCACGGCGCCGAGGTAGCTCAGGGTCAGGACCGCGCCCTGGCGGCCCTGCATCAGCGGGCGCGCGCCCTTGGCCAGCGCCGCCAGCGAATAGGCCGAGATGTCGTGGGCCTGGGCGAAGTTCTCGCGGGTCAGTCCATCGAGGAAGCCGCCGGTGATGGCCTCGCGCGGGGCGAAGGCGATGGCGTGCACCAGGATGTCGAAGCCGTCGCTCCAGTGCCGGCCGAGCTGTTCGTACATCGCCGCGATCTGGGCGTCGTCGGTGACGTCGAGCGGGAACGACGGTCCGCCGCCGAGCTTGGCGGCCGCTTCCTCCACCCGGGACTTCAGCTTTTCATTCTGGTAGGTGAAGGCCAGTTCGGCGCCTTCGCGGTGCATGGCCTCGGCAATGCCGTTGGCGATGGAGCGCTGGCTGGCGATGCCGGTGATCAGTGCACGCTTGCCCTGCAGGAAACCCATGGACGACTCGCGGTATGGACCGGGCGCTATTCTGCCACGGCAGTCGCCGCGTCCGTGGCCGGGCCAGCGTCGATCGCCAGGACCATGCCCGGGCGCAGGGGCGCGCGCGCGTCCAGGCCGTTGCGTTCCAGCAGTTCGTCCAGTCGCACGTCGTAGCGGTTGGCGATGCGCCAGGCCGAATCGCCGCGCGCGACCACGTGGGTGCGCGGCGGGGCCGGTGCCGCTTCGACATGGGCCGAGGCGTCGGCCATCGCGTCGGACAGGTCGTCGACCGGCCGCACCGGTGCGGCAGGCGGCGCGGGCGGGTGCGCGGCGAGCAGGCTGGTGGCCGGGACCGACGACAGCAGCACCCGCGGGCGGCCGCCCGGGCGGGTGAGGCGGCCACCGGCGAATACGGGGTTGAGCCGCCGCAGCCGCGCGGCGTCGGCGCCGTGGCGCCGGGCCAGCACGTCCAGGCTCGCGATCGAGGCCGGAACCTCGGCCGCCGTGAGCACCGGTACCGGCCGGTCCAGCGCCTGCAGCCAGGCCTCGCGGCCCTCGGCCTCCTCCAGCAGGCACGACAGCGCATGCAGCTTGCGCACGTAGGCCCTGGTGATCGAGGGCATGGGCAGGCTTTCGGGATCGGCGTCGGCGGGACGCTGGCCGGCGCGCCGCAGCGCACCCAGCAGGCGGTATTCGCCGGCGTTGTAGGCCATCGCCGCCAGCCGCCAGTCGCCCGCGAACATGCCGTGCAGGGTCTTGAGGTAGCGCACCGCGGCGTCGGTGGAGTCGACCGGCGAGAGCCGGCCGTCGTAGCCGGCCTGCACCGGCACCTTGTGGTTGCGGGCGGTCAGGGCGATGAACTGCCACAGTCCGGCCGGACCCTGCGGCGAGCGCGCGCCGGGGCGGAACCCGCTTTCGACGAAGGGGATCAGCGCGAACTCGGTGGGCAGGTGCGATTCGCGCAGGCGGTCGACCACGTAGCCGAACAGCGGCAGCACGTCGCTGCCGGGCGAGGCCAGCTGGGTGGGCGCATTGGCGAAGTGGGCGCGCCAGCGGGTGCTGGCGCCGGGCTCGCAGGCCGGTTCGGCCAGGCCCTCGCGGAAGTTGCGGTAGATCTCCAGTCCGCTGCGGGTGCCTTCGGGCAGCGGTGTTGCCGCGGGCTCCGGACCGGCGGTGGCCATGGGCAGCGCGTCGTCGACCGGCGCGGGGGCGGCAGGCGAGGGTGCCGGGTCGACGGCGAGCGCCTCGACCGCGACCGGTGCCGGCTCCCGCACAGGTTCGTCCGCCGCCTGCACCGGCCCCGCCAGGGCGCCCAGCAGGACCAGCGCGGCAGCGCCTGCGCGCGCCTTCACGCGCGAAACCCGTCTTTCCAGCGCCGCAGTTCGGCGAACGATGCCACCCGGTCCGTGGCCGCGGCCGCGGAGCGTGCCGCCACGGCCGCGCGCACGGCGGGCGCGTCGATGCGCAGGAACGGGTTGCACTCGCGCTCCTGCGCAAGCGTGGTTGGCAGGGTGGGGAGTCCTTGTGCGCGCATCGCGGTGGCCTGTTCGTGGCGGCGCCGCAGCGCCGCGTTGTCGGGGTCGACCACCCGCGCGAAGGCGGCATTGGCCAGGGTGTATTCGTGCCCGCAGCAGACCAGGGTCGGGCCGGGCAGGGCGGACAGCCGGTCCAGGGAACCCAGCATCTCGCCGGGCGCACCTTCGAACAGGCGACCACAGCCGAGGCTGAACAAGGTGTCGCCGCAGAACAAGAGGCCATGGCCGTGGAATGCGATGTGGCTCACGGTATGGCCGGGCGTGGCCAGGACTTCGAAGCGCCAGCGGCCGATTTCGACCCGGTCGCCGTCGACGACGCGATGGTCCACGCCCTCGATCCTCGGATCCGTCGGCCCGTACACCGCCACCCCGGGCCAGCGTTCGCGCAGCGCCGGCACGCCGCCGACGTGGTCGTCGTGGTGGTGGGTGAGCAGGATCGCCTGCGGCGGCCGCGCGTCGCCTGCCGCGGCCAGCACCGGGCTGGCGTCGCCCGGATCGACCAGCAGCCAGTCGCCGGTTGCATCCGCGACCCGCCAGATGTAGTTGTCGGCAAAGGCCGGGATCGCGCTCGGCTGCATCGGCGGGAGGGGTCCGGGGAACCTATAGAATGGCGACCATGCCCGCTGAGCTACCGGCCCGTCAAACCGGCCCCGACATCCACGACTGGTTCCGTTCCGAGGCCGGACGGACCGTGCTCGGGAACCAGGAGGACACGGTGCTCCAGGCCCTTGGCGACCGTCCCGGCCTGCCCTGGCTGTGGTGCGGCCCGGTGCCACGGGCCGTCCCCGACGGCGCCGGTCGCGGCCTGTACCTGTTCCCGGACGCGGACGGCCGCTGGAGCGGCGCGGTGTCCTGCGGCCTTCCGCTGCCGCTGCCCAGCGAGGCGTTCGGCGCCGTGATCCTGCAGCACGTGGCGCGGCCGGGCGGAGCCTGCGGTGCGGCCCTGCTCGAGGAGGCGGCCCGGCTGCTGGTGAACGGCGGGAGGCTGTGGCTGTTCGCGCTCAACCCGCTTGCACCCTACCGCTGGCGCTGGCGTGGAAGCGGGGTCAGCGCGTCCGAACCGCTGGCCTGGCGCCGGCGCCTGCGCCAGGCCGGGCTGACGCCCGAAGCGGTGTCGCAGGGCCTGGGTCCGGCCTGGTCGCTGCAGTCGTCGCCTTCGCCCCAGCAGGGCGCGGGGCTGCGCGCGGCCTACCTGCTGCGCGCGGAGAAGCGGGCGCTGCCGCTCACCCCCGTCCGGCAGCGGCGCGCGCTGTCGATGGCCACCGGCGCGACGGCATGAGTGGAGTCGAGATCCACACCGACGGCGCCTGCCTCGGCAATCCCGGTCCGGGCGGCTGGGCGGCGCTGCTGCGCTATGGAGAGCAGGAGCGCGAACTGGCGGGCGGCGAACCGGCCACGACCAACAACCGGATGGAGCTGATGGCTGCGATCATGGCCCTGGAAACCCTCACCCGGCCCTGCGAGGTGGTGCTGCATACGGACTCCCAGTACGTGCGCCAGGGCATCACCCTGTGGATGCCGAACTGGGTGCGGCGCGGCTGGAAGACCTCCGGCGGCGAGCCGGTCAAGAACCGCGACCTGTGGGAGCGCCTGCACGCGGCCTGCGCCCGCCACGACATCGACTGGCGCTGGGTCAAGGGCCACTCCGGCAACCCCGACAACGAACGCGTCGACGTCCTCGCCCGCGACCAGGCCATCGTCCAGCGCGCCGCAGCCCCCGCCTGACCATCCGCCGCTCCGGATCCCCGTTCCCAATCCCGAATCCCTGCCGTCATGCGCCACATCATCCTCGACACCGAAACCACCGGCCTGGAATGGCGCAAGGGCAACCGCGTGGTCGAGATCGGCTGCGTCGAGCTGATCGAGCGCCGGCCGACCGGGCGCACCTTCCACAAGTACCTCAATCCGGACCGCGAGTTCGAGGCCGGCGCGCAGGAGGTCACCGGACTGACCCTCGACTTCCTGGCCGACAAGCCGCGCTTTGCCGAGATCGCCGACGAGTTCCTCGCCTTCGTCGACGGTGCCGAGCTGGTGATCCACAACGCGGCCTTCGACATGGGTTTCCTGGAATCCGAGCTGTCGCGGCTGGGCGAAGGCTGCCGGCCGCTGCGCGAACGGGTGACCGTGACCGACTCGCTGGAACTGGCCCGCAAGCGCTATCCCGGACAGCGCAATTCGCTCGACGCGCTGTGCAAGCGGCTGGGCGTGGACAACTCCCACCGCCAGCTGCACGGCGCGCTGCTCGATGCGCAGCTGCTGGCCGAAGCCTGGCTGGCGCTGACCTCGGGCCAGGGCGAAATCGGATTCGCGGTGCCGGAAGCGGCGACCGCCGCGCGCGGGCGGGTGGTGGTGCCGGCGGCGGCGTCGGGGCCGCGCCCGCGGATCGCGGTGCCCGGGGAGGACCTTGCCCTGCACCAGGCGCGGGTCGAGGCGATCCGGCAGCGCGCCGGGAGCAGCCTCTGGGATCCGGTCGAGGCGATGGAGGACGGGGCGGTCGCGGCACGGGCCTGACGATCGCCGCGCTGCTCAGTGGCTGCGCACCAGCACCACGGTCACGTTGTCCGAACCGCCGCCATCGAGCGCAGCCGCGACCAGGCCGTCGACGCACTCCTGGGCGCTGCATTCGATGTGCGCCAGCACCCGCGAGATGGCGCCGTCGTCGACTTCCTCGGTCAGCCCGTCGCTGCACAGCAGCAGCTGCGAGCCGGGGGCCAGTTCGCCCGACAGCGTCTCCACGTTCAGCGACTGCGGCTCGGTGACTCCCAGCGCCTGGGTGACCACGTTGCGGTGCGGATGGCTGCGCGCCTGGTCGATGCTGATCGCGCCCTGGGCAATCAGTTCCTGCACGTAGCTGTGGTCGTGCGAGAGCTGGGCCAGCTTGCCGTCGCGCCACAGGTAGGCGCGGCTGTCGCCGACCCAGGCGACCTCGAAACGGCTGCCCAGCACGCGCGCGGCGACGACCGTGGTGCCCATGGGCAGGGCGTCGTTGCGCTGGCGCGAGGCGCGGATGATCTCCTCGTCGGCGATCCGGATCGCCTGCTGCAGCGGGGTGCCCTGGCGGGTCTCGCGCACGATGGTCTCGCGCGCGAGCGCGCTGGCGACCTCGCCGTATTCGTGCCCGCCCATGCCGTCGGCCACCAGCCAGAGGCCGAGCTCGCTGTCACCGTAATAGGTGTCCTCGTTCAGCTCGCGGCGCAGACCGACGTGGGTGAGGTGTCCGAATTCGATCATGCGTGACCCGGCGGTTGCGGGCGGGCGGGGGGCTCTTGCGCTGTACAACGCGGAAACGGATGCGGAAAGGTCAGCGGTGGGCACGGGGTCAAGCCGGTGCTTTGGAAGGTGGGCACGCTAGCAGGGCCGGGGTGAACGCAGGATGCGTGCGAGCCCGCCGGGCGGACGGGCTCAAGGCTGCAGCACCAGGCTGTAGCGCGCCGGCCCGGGCAGGAAGGGGGTCGGGCGGCCGTGGACCCAGTCGTCGTGCCCGGCACCCCAGAACGGCGACAGCGGATGCCCGCTCTGGCCGCCGGGCATGTGCAGGATGCCGTCGGCCTCGTGACCGGGCGCGACCACCATGCGCTCTGAGGCGCCGAAGGCCGGGCCCTGCACCCGCGGCATCATCGAATCGCCGGGCAGCGGGTCGGGCGGCATGCACAGCAGCCGCCGGCCCAGCGGGATCGCCCCGGCCAGCGGATGGCAGATCGCGGCGGTGTTGCGTTCGCCCCAGCTGCGTTCGTGCAGCGGGCCGGCCGCGGCCAGCCCGTCGTGGACGTCGCGTGCGGCGTCCTCGAACAGCCCGGCCCAGCTGTCGAAGCGCCGCGGCAGCAGGTGCGCGGGGCGCTGTTCGACCAGCGGCCAGGCCACGCCTTCGAACTGCGGCAGGTCGGGCATCCGGAACTCCTCGCCCATGGCCGCCTGCGCCGGGGCCAGCAGGCCTTCGAGCAGGCGCGCGTGTACCGCGAGGCGCCAGGCGCGGACGATGCGGTAGCTGGCCGAATCGACGCTGGCGCGGCCCTGCCAGCTGGCCGCGGCCGCGGCCAGCGCGTGGAGGGCGGGGCTGGAGCCGTCGTCGAGCGAGCGCAGCAGCGCCCACCAGCGGGTCATCAGCAGGGCCCGGTCGTCGAGCTGGATCGCCAGCAGGTCGGCCTCGGTGAAGCGGCGGCTGGCCTGGAGCGCGTCGCGGATCTGTGCGGCGCGGGCGGCCAGGGCGTAGCCGCCGTCGCCGATCCGCGCCAGGTCGCGGCCGCCGATGACGCGGGCGTTGGCGGTCCAGAGGCGGTCGAACTGCGGCGAGGCGGCCAGCGGCGAGTCGTCGCTCGCGATCGGCCAGGGCGTGCAGGGGCCGGCCGCGTCCGGCGTGTCTTCGCCGACGGCGGTCGGGCCGGCGACGGCCGCCACCGGCATGGGCGCGGCCGGGTCGCAGTCGGCGGCGCGCACCGGGATCGGGCCCAGCAGGCGCCAGGCGATCGCGCCGCTGCGGTCGCCGAGCACCAGGTTCTGGGTCGGGATGCCGGTGCGGTCGGCAAGCGCGAGCGCGGCCTCGAGATCGCCCACGCGGGCGAAGCCGGCCAGGGCCAGGTTCACCGATCCGGGCAGGTGCGCGGTCCAGCGCAGGCTGAGCAGGCGGCCGTCGGCAAGCTCGTGCAGGACCGGCCCCCAGTCGGTTTCGCGCACTACCAGCATGTCCGGCCCGGCACCGGCCACGTCGATGCGCTCGTGGTGCAGGCGGACCCCGGTGCACGCGGCGGCGCCCGGGCGCACCGCGTCGGAGCCGGCGCAGGGCGTTTCCAGGGCCCAGTCCGCGTAGTCGCCGTAGCTGTTGGTATAGCCCCAGGCCACGTGCCCGTTGCTGCCGACGATCACTGCCGGCAGCCCGGGAAGGGTGACCCCCTGCACGTCGACCCGCCCGCCCGGCGCGGCCGCATCGGGCCAGCGCAGGCGCGCGCGAAACCAGATGTTGGGCGCGCGCAGGCCCAGGTGCATGTCGTCGGCGACGATCGCGCGGCCATCGGCGGTGAGCGCGCCGGACACCGCGAAGTTGTTGCTGCCTGGCATGAAGGAGTCGGTCGCCGCAGGCGACCAGCCGCCTGCTCTTTCCCGCCCGGCGGGAGAGAGGGGGACCGTTCGCGGAGCGGACGGCGCAGTGAGGGCGGCCGCCGCGCCGATCCTTTCCATGGTCCACCAGCCGGATTTGTCCGCCCGATTCGCGGGAAGGGCGGCAACGGCAGTCGCTCCGTCGTCCAGCTCCGGCACCGCCAGCTCGCGCAGGTCCACCTCGTCCGCGTCCGGCAGTTCCGCGTCGCCGAACGATTCCCCGGTCAGCGCCGCATCCCAGCTGCTGCCCGGATGGGTCAGCAGCGCGTACAGCGGCGCAGGCAGGTGCGGCCTGAGTTTCCACAGCGCAAGCTCGCGCGCGTTGGCCGGATCCTGCAGGTCGAAGTACATCGCGTAGCCGGCCAGCACGGTGTCGGTCGGGCGCCAGGGCTCGGGCTGCCGGCGCAGCAGGAGATAGGGCCAGGGGCGGGTACGCAACGCGGCCAGTCCGGCGTTGACGCCTTCGGCATAGGCCTCCAGTTGCGGCATGCGCTCATCGGCGATGTCGTCCAGGTACGCGTCGACGCGTGCGCGCATGCGGTGCGCGCGGTGGCGGCGGTCGAGGTCGAGCGCCGCCGGGCCGAACAGCGCCGACAGTTCGCCAGCGGAGGTCCGCCGCAGCAGGTCCATCTCGAACCAGCGCTCCTGCGCGTGCACGTAGCCCAGCGCGCGCACGGCGTCGGTCTCGTCGCGCGCATCGATGGTGACCACGCCCAGCGCGTCGCGCTGCACGGTCACCGGCGCCGACAGCCCGGCCAGGGCAAGCTCGCCGTCGAGCGCGGGCAGGCTGCCGCGCAGCAGCCACCAGGCCAGCAGCACCAGCAGCAGCGCCAGCGCGATTGCCAGCAGCACGATCCGCTTCAACCATCGAACCATCGCCGTCCCGATCCGCGTGCGTCAGCCGCGACTCTAGCCGATCGGGCGGCGTCCCCACTGCGGGCGCTGCGGCGCGGCGGCTAGGCGCGCCTGCGCTGGCGCTGTCTAATGACACGACCGCCGAAGGAGTGGAGCCTTGGGTTCGAAGCTGCGCGCATTGCTGCTGCTGGTCGCCATCGTGGCCCTGGCCTGGACGTTCTGGCGCGACGCCGGCTGGCTGCAGCTGTGCGCGGGGCTGGCGATCTTCCTGTTCGGCATGCAGTGCCTGGAAGAAGGGCTGCGCCAGCTCGCCGGCGGGCGCCTGGAACAACTGCTGGCGCGCAGTACCGGCACGCCGGTGCGTGGCCTGCTGTTCGGCATCGGCGCAACGGTCGTGCTGCAGTCGAGCACGCTGGTCTCGCTGCTGACCATCGCCTTCATCAGCTCGGGCCTGGTCGCGCTGGCGGGCGGGCTGGCGATCATCTTCGGCGCCAACCTCGGCGCGACCAGCGGCATCTGGCTGCTGGCCCTGGCCGGGCAGGACTTCAGCCTGTCGCCGCTGGCGCTGCCGCTGGTGGTGTTCGGCGTGCTGGCCGGCTTCACCGGGCCGCGCGGCCGTGCGGCGGGGCGGGTAGTGCTGGGGGTGGCGTTCGTGTTCCTGGGCATCGACCAGGTCAAGGCGGGGTTCGAGGCGTTCGGCGGGGGCCTGGACCTCGGCGCGGTTCCCGCCGAGGGCGCGGGCGGGGTGATGCTGTTCGTGCTGGCGGGCCTGGTCGCGACGGTGGTGCTGCAGTCCAGCCACGCCACCCTGATGCTGATCCTCGCCGCGCTGGCGGCGGGGCAGCTTGAGCTGGGCCAGGCGCTGGCGCTGGCGATCGGCTCCAACGTCGGCAGCAGCGTGAGCACCGGCGTGGTCGGCGCGCTCGGCGGCAACCGCAGCGGCCAGCGGCTGGCGCTGGCGCACGTGCTGTTCAACCTGGCGACCGCCGGCCTTGCGCTGGCGCTGCTGGCGCCACTGACCTGGATGGTGGTCGGTGTTGCCGGGCTGGCCGGGTTCGGCGGGAACAGCCTGCTGCAACTGGCGCTGTTCCATACGCTGTTCAACGCCACAGGGGTCGCGCTGTTCTGGCCGTGGCAGGCGCGGCTGGCGCAATGGCTGCAGCGCTGCCTGCCGGAACGTGCCGCGCCGGGGCTGGCGGCGACCGGGCCGGTGACGCCGGGCGACGTGGAACCGGTCCGCGCCCGCCATCTGAGCGGCCAGGCGCTGGACTCGGCCGATGCCGCGGCGGCGGCGGTGGCACTGGAGCTGCGCCATCTCGGGGAACTCAGCCTGGAAATGATCTGCCGTGCGCTGGACCTGCCGCCCGACGGGCTGACGGGACCGGCGCCCGATGCCGCGCGCCTGGCGCAGCGGCCGGGCGAACAGCCGGATGCGGACGCGCTCTATCGCCAGCGGGTCAAGGGCGTGTATGCCGACCTGCTTGCGTTCATGGGCCGGATCGAGGTGCCGATGGACGCGGAGCACCAGCGCTACTGGACCGGCGCGCAGATGGCGGCGATCCAGGCGGTGGAGGCGGTCAAGGGCGCCAAGCACCTGCAGAAGAACCTGCTGGCGCGGTTGCGCGAGCACGACTCGCCGCAGCGCGAGGCCTACGTGGACCTGCGTTGCCACCTGTTCGCGCAGATGCGCGCGCTGCGGGGACCGGATCCGGACAGGGCTGAGGGCGAAGCGCGGGCCGGCCGGCTCGAGGCACTCGACGCGCAGGCGGCTGCATTCGAGGCGCAGTTCCGGCAGCGCGTGCTGGCGATGCTGCGGCGCGACGAGATCGATGGCCTGCAGGCCGGCTCCCTGCTCAACGACCTGGGCTATGTCGACAGCATCGACCGCGGGCTGCGTGGCCTGGCAATGGCCGAGGAGCCGGGTTCGCTGCGTGAACTGCGGCGGCTGGCGCGCCGGGCGGAATCGTTGTCCGGGACCGAGAGGAAGACGGAGGCGGAGCGCGTGACCGGCTGAGCGGCGGCGATCTTCTCCGGTGCAGGAAGATCCCGGGCCGCCGCGGACGATCGGGCCTGGCCAACGGCTGGAGCCGTCCTGGGCCGGGGGCGGCCGTGTCCGCTTTTCCGCATTGCCCCGAAACGAACGGCATCGGGAGCGTGCGTGTTGCGTGCATGGGCTGCTTCTGCGGCTCTTCTCCGCGCGGGGCGGGCATGGGTGGGAGTCGAGAGCGGGATGACGACGCGGGTCGACAGCGCGGCGCATGGCGATGCGTTCATCATCCGGGCGTCTTCCGGTGCACGGGGGCGCGGGCGCGGTCGAGAATGCGAACCGCTATTGCTTCCATCCCTGCACGCGCGACGGCGCGTGGGCATACTGGCCGGGCCTTCCCTGCGGAGCCGGTGCCATGAAGGGCCAGCCTGAAATCGTCGACTACCTCAATTTCCTGCTGCGCGGCGAGCTTGCCGCGCGCGACCAGTATTTCCTGCACTCGCGCCGCTACGAGGACCTCGGGCTGCACGCGCTGTACGCGCGCATCAACCACGAGATGGAGGAGGAAACCGAGCATGCCGACGCCCTGCTGCGGCGGATCCTGTTCCTCGAGGGCGACCCTGACATGCGCCCCGACGCGTTCGAGCCCGGGCGCACGGTCGAGGACATGCTGCGCAGGGACCTGGACCTCGAATACCAGGTGCGCGGCAACCTGGCCAAGGGCGTCGCGCTGTGCGAACAGCACGGCGATTACGTCACCCGCGACATCCTGGTGAAGCAGCTGGCCGACACCGAGGAAGACCACACCCGCTGGCTGGAGCAGCAGCTGCGCCTGATCGAAATGGTCGGCCTGCAGAACTACCAGCAGGCGCGCATGGGCGAGGACCCGTCGCAGGGCTGAGCGGGTCGCCAATCTTCCCGTAGCCGCGGCCGAAGCCGCCGCTACGGCACGCCGTCGCTACAGGCGGACGAGGCTGTAGACGACGGTGGACAGGGCGCTGACGCCCTCGGCCTGGAAGTCCGGCTCGTTGGCGAGGATGTCGCGGCGTTCCAGTAGGTCGGTTTGCCACTCCGCTGCCGACAGCGCATGCACTTCGGGTTCTTCGACCGAGAACGGCGGCCCGGCCTTTTCCGCCTGCGGATACTCGAGCGTGACCAGCAGCCCGCGACAGCCCGCCGGCAGGCGTCGCCAGGCGGTTCGCGCGTAGGTGGCGCGCATGTCGGGCGGCAGCGCGATCAGCGCGGCGCGGTCGTAGACACCGGTGCAGTCGGCGAGCAGCGCGGCCGGCATGGCGAAGGCGTCGCCGACGACCAGCTCCCAGGGACCCGCGGCGTAATGCGTGCCGGCCTGGCTGGCGTGGATGCGGGGAGCGAGCCCGCGCTCGTCGAAGAACTGTTCAACCGCCAGCCTCGACAGCTCGATGCCAAGCACGCGGTGGCCCTGTTCGGCCAGCCACACCATGTCCAGCGACTTGCCGCACAGCGGGACGAAGACGCGGCTTGCCTGCGGCAGCGCCAGCGTCGGCCAGTGCCGGACGAGCAGGGGTAGCGGCACCTCGCGATGAAAGCCGATGCGGTTGTCGCGCCAGCGCTCGTGCCAGAAACCAGGTTCCATGCCGCCTCCGTTCAAACGTTTGCTCGCGCCGCTGCGCGATGCGACATCGACTCACGGATCGACCTGCGGACCGCGCGGCTTATCACTTGCCGGCAGCGCATCACATCGCGCCGCCGCGCGCCGCGTCGCGCCGCGTTGCGTCAAGACTCGATGTGCAGGCCATCGACCTTCTGCCGCGCGGCGAATCACCTGCCGGCAGCGCATCCCGCCGCGCCGCGTCGCGCCGCGTTGCGTCAAGACTCGATGTGCAGGCCATCGACCTTCTGCCGCGCGGCATATCACCTGCCGGCAGCGCATCCCACCGCGCCGCCGCGCGCCGCGTTGCCTCAAGACTCGATGTGCAGGCCATCGACCTTTTGCCACCCCCTCGGCAACAATCCACCCCGACTCGCCCGCGCGCCCAGGTACGTCTCGAGATCCTTGAACGACAGGCTCATCGTGCGCGCGCCCGACTTCACCGACAGGGTTCCGCCCGGCGGCACCACCGCCACCGCGACCACGCGCTCGGTCCCGCGCCTGGCCTTGGGAATCTCGATCAGCTTGTTGCCCTTGCCCTTGTCCAGCTCGGGCAGTTCGGCGACCGGGAAGACGAGCAGGTGCCCGGCGCTGGTGACCGCGACCAGGCGGTCGCTCCCGACGCTGGCGACCGCCGCCGGCTGCAGCACCTTCGCGCCTTCCGACAGGGTCAGCATCGCCTTGCCGGCCTTGTTGCGGCCGGTGAGGTTCTCGAAGCGGGTGACGAAGCCGTAGCCGTGCGAGGACGCGAGCACGAAGCGCTCGTCGCCGCCGCCGCTGGCAAGCGCTTCGAACGAGGCGCCCGCAGCCGGCGAGAAGCGGCCGGTCAGCGGTTCGCCGTTGCCGCGCGCCGAGGGCAGCGAGTGGGCGATGGTCGAATAGCTGCGCCCGCCGCTGTCGAGGAACGCGACCTGCTGGGTGGTGCGCCCCTTCACCGCCGCCAGCAGCGCATCGCCGTCGCGATACGAGAGCGCCGCGGCGTCGATGTCGTGGCCCTTGGCCGCGCGCACCCAGCCCTTGCGGCTGAGCACGATGGTCACCGGCTCGCTCGGCACCAGCTCGGTCTCGTCGAGCGCCTGCGCCGCGTCGCGCGCGACCAGCGGCGAGCGGCGGGCGTCGCCGTGCTTCTTCGCATCGGCCAGCAGCTCGTCCTTGATCAGCTTCTTCAGCTTCGCCCTGCTGTCGAGCGTGGCCTGGATGCGCTCGCGCTCCTTCGCCAGCTCGTCCTGCTCGCCGCGGATCTTCATCTCCTCCAGCCGCGCAAGCTGCTTGAGCTTCGTCTCCAGGATGTAGTCGGCCTGGTCCTCGGACAGCGCGAAGCGCGCGATCAGCGCGGCTTTCGGCTCGTCCTCGGTGCGGATGATGCGGATCACCTCGTCGAGGTTGAGGAAGGCGACCAGCAGGCCTTCGAGCAGGTGCAGGCGGCGCTCGACCTTTTCCAGCCGGTGCTTCAGGCGCCGGACCACGGTATCGGTGCGGAACGCCAGCCATTCGGTCAGCAGCATGCGCAGGTTCTTCACCTGCGGGCGCCCGTCCAGGCCGATCACGTTGATGTTGACCCGGTAGCTCTTCTCGAGGTCGGTGGTGGCGAACAGGTGGCCCATCAGCTGTTCGGCATCGACCCGGTTGCTGCGCGGGATCAGGGCGATGCGCACCGGGTTGGCGTGGTCGGATTCGTCGCGGATGTCCTCCAGCCACGGCAGCTTCCTGGCCCGCATCTGTGCGGCCACCTGCTCGATCACCTTCGACGGCGAGACCTGGTGGGGCAGGGCGGTGACGATGATGTTCTGGCCCTCGCGCGCGAACGTGGCGCGGGCGCGCACGCTGCCGTGGCCGGTTTCGTACATCGCGCGCAGGTCGGCGACGGGGGTGATGATCTCGGCAGCGGTCGGGTAGTCGGGGCCGCGCACGTGCTCGCACAGGTCGGCGACGCTGGCGTCGGGATCGTCGAGCAGGCGCACGCAGGCGCTGACGATCTCGCCCACGTTGTGTGGCGGCACGTCGGTGGCCATGCCCACCGCGATGCCGGTGGTGCCGTTGAGCAGCAGGTGCGGCAGGCGCGCCGGCAGCCAGCTGGGTTCCTCGAGCGTGCCGTCGAAGTTCGCCACCCAGTCGACCGTGCCGTGGCCGAGCTCGCCCAGCAGCACTTCCGCGATCGGGGTCAGGCGCGATTCGGTATAGCGCATCGCCGCGAACGACTTGGGATCGTCCGAGGAGCCGAAGTTGCCCTGGCCGTCCACCAGCGGATAGCGGTACGAGAAGGGCTGCGCCATCAGCACCATCGCCTCGTAGCAGGCGCTGTCGCCGTGCGGATGGAACTTGCCGATCACGTCGCCAATGGTGCGTGCGGACTTCTTGGGCTTGGCCGTGGCCGACAGGCCCAGCTCGCTCATGGCGTAGATGATGCGGCGCTGCACCGGCTTGAGGCCGTCGCCGATGAAGGGCAGGGCGCGGTCGAGCACCACGTACATCGAATAGTCGAGGTAGGCGCGCTCGGCGTATTCGCGCAGCGGGATCTGCTCGAAACCGTGGAAAACGGGGCGTACGGACTCGGTCATCTGGAAACTGCAGGAGGGATCCGGGGAATTCTACCCGCGCAGGGAAGCCCGCCGCGGTCTCGCCGACTGAGATCGCGCCGGCCCGGCATCCGGCTTGCGCCCCCTGACCGACCCCTCGATGTACGTCCCTGTGCCCGCGCCGCACCGGGGCCGCGCACTGCGCCCATCCCGGGCACCTGCGCCCGCGGATCGCGGTCCTGCCGCGCGCGCGGGGCGTGTCGCGTTCCTGGGCGGATCGGGGCCGGTGCCGCTGTACATCGGCAAGAGCGTGGACATGCGCCGCCGGGTGATGGACCGGATGAGCACGCCGGAGGAGGCGCGGCTGCTGCGGCAGGCGACCTCGGCGCGCTGCTGCTGGAGGCGCAGCAGGTCAAGCTGCACCGGCCGGCGCACGACAAGCTGCGGCGGCGGCGGCGCGATCCGTATTCGATCCGGCTGCTGCGCGGCCGGCCGGAAGTGGTGCGCTCGGCCGGGATCCCCTCGCCTCGGCCCGATGCAGGCGCGGAGGCCGGTGTCGCCGGTGGAGGCCCTGGACAGCGACGGCTGGCGGATCTGGCCGGCCCGCTGGCCGCAGGCGCGCTGCGGATCATGATTCCGTGAGACGCAGGCCGCAGCCCGCGCCCCGTCCACCCCCACGGCCGGGCCGAAGCGCCCGGAAACCGAAAAAAAATGTTAACGCTAACTTTCGGCGGTGAACCGGAAGCCGCGTGTTGCGCAGTGCAGCAAGGTTTTTGCCTCGGGGATGTGTAGAGTTCGGTCCGTGCCACCGGGTCCCAGGCTTTCGTCCCGGCGGGTTGGTATTCGTGCCGTCCGGGGATGACGCACACGATTTTTGGTAGCGCTAACTTTTTCCGGGGATCAGAAGATGGGCCTGTTCGTAGGACTGGATGTGGGCACCCAGAGCGTGAAACTGGTGGCCTACGATCCCGACGTGCGCCAGATCGTGGCTTCGGCGGGCCAGCCGCTGGACCTGGCCTCGGGCGACGACGGCAGCCGCGAGCAGCGCGCCGACTGGTGGGTGGAGGCGGTGCGCGCCTGCTTCGCCAGGATCGACCCCGCGGTGCGGGCGCGGGTGGTGGCGGTTGGCGTGTCCGGCCAGCAGCACGGCTTCGTGCCGCTCGACCGCAGCGGCAGCGTGCTGGCTCCCGCCAAGCTGTGGAACGACACCAGCACCACCGCCGAGTGCGACCAGATCATGGACGCGGTGGGCGGCGCGCAGCGCTGCATCGAAGTGGCCGGCAATCCGATCCTGGCCGGCTACACCGCCTCCAAGCTGCCGTGGACGCGCAAGCACCGCTCGCAGGCCTACGCGCGCCTGGCCACGATCCTGCTGCCGCACGACTACGTCAACTACTGGCTCACCGGCGAGCTGTGGATGGAACACGGCGACGCCTCCGGAACCGGCTGGCTGGACGTGCGCACCCGCACCTGGTCGGCCGAGATGCTGCGCGCGACCGATCCCGACCGCGACCTCGGCGAATGCCTGCCGCCGCTGGTGGACGCCGGCACCCTGGTGAAGATCAAGCCCGCCCTGGCCAACGAGCTGGGGCTGCCGCATTCGGTGCAGGTCTCGGTCGGCGGCGGCGACAACATGATGGCCGCGATCGGCACCGGCAACGTGGTGCCCGGCGTGCTGAGCATGAGCCTGGGCACCTCGGGCACGCTGTTCACCTATGCCGATCGTCCGGTGGTCGACGACGCCGGCCGCTGGGCCGCGTTCTGCGATTCCACCGGCGGCTGGCTGCCGCTGATCTGCACCATGAACTGCACCGTGGCGACCGAAGCGGTCGGCCGCCTGTGCGGCTTCTCCACCCGCGACGGCGACAGCCTGCTGGCCAGCACCCGGCCCGGTGCGGAAGGCCTGCTGATGCTGCCGTTCCTCAACGGCGAGCGCACCCCCGACCTGCCGCACGGTCGCGGCAACCTGTTCGGCATGACCGCGACCAACCTCACCCCGGCCAACCTCTACCGCTCGGCGATGGAAGGGGCGATGTACAGCCTCAAGTACGGCTACGACGGGCTGGTCGACGCCGGCCTGCGCTTCGAGGCGATCCGCCTGACCGGCGGCGGCAGCCAGAGCGCGGCGTGGCGGCAGATGGCGGCGGACATGTTCGGCCTGCCGGTCGACGTGCCCGAGCAGGCCGAGGGCGCGGCCTTCGGCGCGGCGCTGCAGGCGCTGTGGGCGGTGCACGCCAGCGAAGGCGACGCCGACCTCAACGCACTGGCCGCCGCGCACGTGCAGCTTGATCCACGCCTGGCCGCGCAGCCGCACGCGGAAGCCACCACTGCCTACCAGGCGCAGTACCAGCGTTTCCTCACCCACCTCGACGCGATCCGCCCGCTGTACGCGGATTGACCGCGACATCCCACCACGACTTCACGGACACACCGCAATGAGCAAGGCATTCATCGGCGCGAAGGAATACTTCCCCGGCATCGGCAGCATCCCCTACGAAGGTCCGGATTCGGACAACCCGCTTGCGTTCAAGTCCTACGAGGCAGAGCGCAGGATCGGCGGCAAGACCATGCGCGAGCACCTGCGCTTCGCGGTCTGCTACTGGCACACCTTCTGCAACGCGGGCGCCGACCCGTTCGGCCCCGGCACCCGTCGCTTCCCCTGGGAGCGCGACAGCGCGATGGCCACGGCCGAGGCCAAGGTCGACGCCGCGTTCGAGTTCTTCACCAAGCTCGACGTGCCGTACTACTGCTTCCATGACGTCGACCTGGCGCCGGACGCCGACGACATCGGCCAGTACGAGAAGAACCTCAGGCACCTGGTCGGCATGGCCAAGGAGCGCCAGCAGGCCACCGGCATGAAGCTGCTGTGGGGCACGGCCAACCTGTTCTCGCACCCGCGCTACATGAACGGCGCCGGCACCAACCCCGACTTCAACGTCGTCGCCCGCGCCTCGGTGCAGGTCAAGGCGGTGCTCGACGCGGTGGTCGAGCTGGGCGGCGAGCACTACGTGTTCTGGGGCGGCCGCGAAGGCTATGCCACGCTGCACAACACCGACATGAAGCGCGAGCTGGCGCACTTCGCCCGCTTCCTCACGATCGCGCGCGACTACGGCCGCAGCATCGGCTTCAAGGGCCAGTTCTTCATCGAGCCCAAGCCGATGGAGCCGATGAAGCACCAGTACGACTTCGACAGCGCGACGGTCGCCGGCTTCCTCAAGGAGCACGGCCTGGAGAAAGACTTCTCGCTCAACATCGAGGCCAACCACGCCACCCTGTCGGGCCACACCTTCGAGCACGACCTGCAGGTGGCGGCCGACCACGGCCTGCTCGGCAGCATCGACGCCAACCGCGGCAACGCGCAGAACGGCTGGGACACCGACCAGTTCCCGACCGACCTGTACGACGCCGTCGGCGCGATGCTGGTGGTGCTGCGCCAGGGCGGCCTGGTGGGCGGCCTGAACTTCGACGCCAAGCCGCGTCGCGAGTCGACCGACATGGAGGACCTGTTCATCGCCCACATCGGCGGCATGGACGCGTTCGCCAAGGGCCTGGAAGTCGCGCATGCGCTGCTCAACGATTCGCCGTGGGAGCAGTGGCGCAAGCAGCGCTACGCCAGCTTCGACGCCGGCGCGGGCGCGGACTTCGAGGCCGGCAAGCTGGGCCTGGCCGATCTGGCCGCGCTGGCGGCCAAGGGCGGCGAGCCGGAGCAGATCAGCGGCAAGCAGGAACGCTACGAGAACCTGCTCAACCAGTACCTGCTGCGTCGCTGAGCGGAGGGAAGACCGGTCGACATGGGAGCGAACCCGCCCCTGCCTGCCGGTCTGCCGCCCGGTCGCGGCGGACCGGCGGCGTCGTGCCGGCCGCCGCACCCGACCCGGCCCTTTTCCCGCTCGCGGGGAAGGGGTGCGGATAGGCGCGCTTGCGCGGGAATCGCCGACTCAGCGCGCCGGGGGCGCGACCGAGTCGCGCTCGATCAGTTCGTGCGGAACCAGGTGGTCGACCACGGTGCGGGTGCTCTTGTCCTTGCGCCGGATGTTGCGCAGCAGGATGTCGACCGCCGAATCGGCCATCGCCGAGATCGGCTGGCGGATCGTGGTCAGTTCCGGCCAGACCGTGGTCGCGGCCGAGGTGTCGTCGAAGCCGACGATCGACAGGTCGCGCGGCACTTCCAGCCCGCGCCGGTGGGCCACCGACACGGCCGCCGCGGCCATGTCGTCATTGGCCGCGCAGATCGCGGTGGGCGCGCTGGCGTGCGCCAGCAGTTTTTCGGCCGCCTCCAGGCCCGAGCGGTAGGTGAAGAAGCCGGCTTCGACCAGGCTGTCGTCGGGCTCGATGCCGGCCTGCGCAAGCGCGGACTGGAAGCCCTCGAAGCGGCGCACGCTCGCGGTCTGGTTCGGATTGCCCTTGATGTAGCCGATGCGGCGATGGCCGGCGTCGACCAGGTGCAGGGTGATTTCCTTGCTGGCGCGGAAGTCGTCGATGCGCACGCAGGAAATGTCCTGGTGGAAGCGGCCGGAGGCGATCGCCACCACCGGGATCTCGGCTTCGACGAACTCGGACACCAGCGCCCTGGATTCGCACAGTGGTGGCGGCAGGATCACCCCGGCCACGCGCTTGGCCAGCGCGCGCGCGGCCTGGCGCTGGGCGTTGGCGCCGAGGTTGTCCCAGGTGTCGATCACCAGCTGCGCCGCGGTGCGGGTGGCGCCGCGCAGCGCGCCGGCCAGCAGTTCGCGCAGGTAGGCGTTGCTGGGGTTGGTGTAGATCATCGCCACGCGCGTGTCCTGCGCGGTGGCCAGCGCGCTTGCGGCGAGGTTGGGCGTGTAGCCCAGCTCGCGCACCGCGCGCATCACCCGGTCGCGGGTGGTATCGCGTACCTTGCCCTGTCCGTTGACCACGCGCGAGACGGTCATCGGCGAGACCTTGGCCAGTGCAGCCACCTCGTCCAGCGTCACCGCGATTCCCTTGCGGCGCGCGGCTTTCCTTGGCTTCTGCAAAATGTTTTCCCCCGCCGCACAGCGGCCGTCTGTGGTTCGGGCCGGCATGTGCGGCATTCGTGCGCTGCAATGGACGCGGCGTCCTTCGCGGCACGACCAGACATGAGGGCTTCCTGAATGTTACACACAACGGCCAGCGGCACGCAGCATCCGGATTCCACCTCCAGCGGCCGCGCCGGCCGGTGGTTGCGCATGCTTGCCTGTGCCGTGCTGGCGCTGTCGGTCCTGCCGCTGGCGCAGGCCGAGGACGGCTACGACCTCTGGCTGCGCTACCGCCCGCTCGAACCGGCGGCGCTGGAGCGCTACCGCCCGCGGCTGGCGCAGCTGGTGGTGCCGGCGGAGACCGCCATCCAGCACGCCACCCGCGACGAACTGGTGCGCGGCTTCGGCGGGCTGCTCGGGCAGGCGCCCGCGCTGGCCGAGGCGCCGTCGGCCGCGGGCGCGGTGCTGGTGGGGACGCCCGCGTCGCTGCCGCGACTGGCCGGCCTCGGCCTCGACCTGGAGGGCCTGGGCGAGGAGGGGTACCTGATCCGCAGCCTGGAACTGGACGGACGCACGGCCACCGTGGTCGCGGCCAATAGCGATGCCGGCGCGCTCTACGGCGCCTTCCACCTGCTGCGCCTGGTGCAGGCGCGCCAGCCGCTCGAGGGGCTCGACCTGCGCCAGTCGCCGAAGGTCGGGCTGCGCGTGCTCAACCACTGGGACGACCTCAACCGCCACGTCGAGCGCGGGTATTCGGGCCAGTCGATCTGGGACTGGCACCGGCTGCCGGACTGGCTCGATCCGCGCTACACCGATTACGCCCGCGCCAACGCCTCGATCGGCATCAACGGCACCGTGCTCAACAACGTCAACGCCAATGCGCAGATCCTGACCCCGATGTACCTGGAGAAGGTGCAGGCGCTGGCCGGGGTGATGCGTCCATACGGCATCCGCGTGTACCTGAGCGCGCGCTTCAGCGCGCCGATGGAGATCGGCGGGCTGGAGACCGCCGACCCGATGGATCCGGGCGTGCAGCGCTGGTGGCGCGCCAAGGCCGACGAGATCTACGCCTTGATCCCCGACTTCGGCGGCTTCCTGGTCAAGGCCAACTCCGAAGGGCAGCCCGGCCCGCAGGATTTCGGCCGCAGCCACGCCGATGGCGCCAACATGCTCGCCGAAGCGCTCGCCCCCCATGGCGGCGTGGTGATGTGGCGCGCCTTCGTCTACTCGGACGAGGAGCCGGACGACCGCCACAAGCAGGCCTTCACCGAGTTCGTGCCGCACGACGGCGAGTTCCGCGACAACGTGCTGGTGCAGGTGAAGAACGGCGCGATCGACTTCCAGCCGCGCGAGCCCTTCCATCCGCTGTTCGGCGCGATGCCGAAGACGCCGCTGATGATGGAATTCCAGATCACCAAGGAGTACCTGGGCTTCGCCACCCACCTGGTGTACCTGGGGACGATGTACGAGGAAGTGCTGCGCGCCGACACCCATGCCAGGGGCGAGGGTTCGACCGTGGCCAGGGTGGTGGACGGCTCGCTCGAAGGGCACGCATTGAGCGGCATCGCCGGCGTGGCCAACATCGGCAGCGACCGCAACTGGAGCGGCTCGCACTTCGACCAGGCCAACTGGTACGCCTACGGGCGCCTGGCCTGGGACCCCTACCAGGACTCGCGCGCGATCGCCGACGAGTGGGTGCGCATGACCTTCTCGAACGATCCGGCCCTGGTCGAGCCGGTGGTGGCGATGATGATGGATTCGCACCAGGCCGTGGTCGACTACATGACACCGCTGGGCCTGCACCACCTGATGGGGCGCGGACACCACTACGGCCCGGGGCCCTGGGTCGAGGGCGGTCCGCGCGCGGACTGGACCTCGGTGTACTTCCACCGTGCGGACAGGCAGGGCATCGGCTTCGACCGCACCACCTCGGGCAGCAACGCGGTGTCGCAGTACGCGCAGCCGGTGGCCGAGGTGTTCAACGATCCCGAACGCGTGCCCGAGAAGTTCCTGCTGTGGTTCCACCACCGGCCCTGGACCAGCCGCGTCGACTCGGGGCGCACGCTGTGGGACGAGCTTGTGCACCACTATTCGCGCGGCGTTGCCCAAGTCGGACGGATGCAGGACACCTGGGCGGGACTGGGCGGGCAGGTCGACGCGCAGCGGCACCACCAGGTCGAACGTTTCCTGGCGATCCAGCGCAAGGAGGCGCAGTGGTGGCGCGATGCCAGCATCGCCTACTTCCAGACCTTCTCCGGGCTGCCGCTGCCCCGGGGCGAGGCGCCGCCGCCGCACTCGCTGGAGTACTACAAGGCGCTTGAATTTCCGAATGCACCGGGAGATACGCAATGAGCCGCACCAACGCTTCCGCATGGCTCGCCGCCGCCGCCGCACTGCTGTTTCCGATGGCCGCGAGCGCGCAGGCCGAAGCCGCCGGAGGCCAGGAGCCGGCACTCCTGCACGCGATCTTCGCCGACCACGCCGTGCTGCAGCGCGAGCGCCCGATCCACGTCTACGGCATGGCGGCGCCGGGTGAAACGGTGCAGGTCCAGTTTGCCGGCCGGCGCACCCGCGCGACCGCGGACGAAGCGGGGCGGTGGGAAGTCCGGCTGCCCGCGCGCAGGGCGGGCGGCCCCCATGAGCTGGTGGCCTCGGCCGGCGGGCGCACGCAGCGCGTCCAGGACGTGCTGGTGGGCGACGTGTGGCTGTGCTCGGGCCAGTCGAACATGGAGCTGCAGGTGTGGCGCGCGCTGGATGCACGTGCCGAGATCGCCGGCGCCGGCAACGACCGCATCCGCCTGCTCACCGTGCCGCAGGTGGCGGGCGTGACGCCGGCGGCGACCTTCTCCGGGCCGGTGGACTGGCAGCCGGTAAACCCCGAGTCGGTGCGCGAGTTCTCCGCCGCCTGCTACTTCTTCGCGCGCGAGCTGCAGAAGCAGGTCGACGTGCCGATGGGCCTGATCGACGCCTCCTGGGGCGGTTCGCGCATCCAGGCCTGGACCAGCGGCGAAGCGCTGCGCACCCTGGGCGACTACGACGCCGAGCTCGACGTGCTGGCGCGCTATGCCGACGACGCGGTCGAGGCGGTCGACGCCTGGGGCAGCCTGTGGCAGGACTGGTGGGCCGGGCGCCCGGGCGTCGAAGCCGGGGATCGTCCCTGGCAAGCCGACGTCGATATCCGCCAGTGGCGCGATGCGCCGAAGCAGCTTGGGGCCTGGGAGCGCTGGGGCGTGCCGGAGCTGGCCGAGTTCAACGGCATGGTCTGGTACCGCACCACGGTGGAACTCGACGCGGCACAGGCCGCGCAGGGCGCAACCCTGCTGCTGGGTCCGGCCGACGAGATCGACATGACCTGGGTCAACGGCCGCGGCGTGGGCAGCACCTACGGCGCCGGATCGGGGCGCGAGTACGTGCTGCCGCCGGGCCTGCTGCGAGAGGGCAGCAACACCATCGTGGTCAACGTGCTCGACACCTACCGCGACGGCGGCCTGTCGGGCCCCGCGTCGGCGCACGCGCTGCGCCTGGCCGATGGCAGCCGGGTGGAACTCGACGGCCGCTGGCGCTACCGCGTGGTACCGCCGGAGGCGGGCACGCCGCCGCGCGCGCCGTGGCAGAGTGCGGCCGGCCTGTCGACGCTCTACAACGGCATGATCGCGCCGATCGGAAACTACGGCCTGCGCGGCGCGCTGTGGTACCAGGGCGAGTCCAACACCTTCGAGCACGCGCGTTACGCCGACCTGCTGCGCGCGCTTCGCTCCGACTGGCGCGCGCGCTTCGATCCCGAGCTGCCGCTGCTGGTGGCACAGCTGGCCAACTTCGGCGCCGCGCCGACCGAACCGGTCGAGAGCGACTGGGCGGGCCTGCGCGAAGCGCAGCGCGCGGTCGCCGCCGAGGAGCGCAACAGCGGGCTGGCGGTGGCGATCGACATCGGCGACCGCTACGACATCCATCCGACCAACAAGCAGGAACTGGGGCGCCGGCTCGCGCGCGTGGCGCGCCACGTGGTCTACGGCGAGGCGCTGCCGCCGTCGGGTCCGGTACCCGCGGCGGTGTCGCGCAAGGGCGATGCGGTGGTGGTCGAGTTCGGCGACGTCACCGATGGCCTGGTCGCCTACGGCGCCAACGGTCCGATCGGCTTCGAGCTGTGTGGGAACGAGCCCGGCACCTGCCGCTATGCGCAGGCCTCGATCTGGTCCAACCGGGTCACCCTGCAGGCACCGGCCGCCCACGCCGCCACGCGCGTACGCTACTGCTGGGCCGACAGCCCGGTCTGCACCCTGTTCGACGGCGCCGGCCTGCCGGCCGGTCCGTTCGAGCTTCCAATCACCCCCTGATCAACGACGACCACGCAAGATGAGCAAGCCCACCGAAACCACGACCCAACCCCGTCCGGAGCAGGGCTCGAAGAACGAGCGCGAGATCGTCGACGCGAAGGTCGTCGTCACCTGCCCGGGACGCAACTTCGTCACCCTGAAGATCACCACGCGCTCGGGCGTGCATGGCCTGGGCGATGCCACGCTCAACGGCCGCGAGCTGGCGGTCGCGTCCTACCTGCAGGACCACGTGGTGCCCAACCTGATCGGTCGCGATGCCGGGCGCATCGAGGACATCTGGCAGTTCCTGTACCGCGGCGCGTACTGGCGCCGTGGCCCGGTGACCATGAGCGCGATCGCCGCGGTCGACGTGGCACTGTGGGACATCCTCGGCAAGATGGCCGGAATGCCGGTGTACCAGCTGCTGGGCGGACGCTCGCGCGAGGGTGCGCTGGTGTACGGCCACGCCAACGGTCGCGATATCGCCGAAGCGTCCGACGCGGTCGGAAAGTTCATCGAGCAGGGCTTCCTCGCGGTGCGCGCGCAGTGCGGCGTGCCGGGCATCAAGAAGGCCTACGGCATCTCGAACGCCAAGGGTTACGAGCCTGCGGAAAGCGAACTGCCGCTGGAAACCACCTGGAACACCCCGCGCTACCTGGACGTGGTGCCGAAGCTGTTCGAGCAGCTGCGCGCCGACCACGGTCCGGACGTCGAGCTTCTGCACGACGTGCACCACCGGCTCACGCCGATCGAGGCTGCGCGGCTGGCCAAGTCGCTCGAACCCTACCGGCTGTTCTGGCTGGAGGATTCCACCCCCGCCGAGAACCAGAAGGGCTTCGAACTGATCCGCCAGCACTCGGTCACCGCGCTGGCGGTGGGCGAGGTGTTCAACTCGATCTGGGACTGCAAGCACCTGATCGAGAACCAGCTGATCGACTACATCCGCACCACGATCGTGCACGGCGGCGGCATCAGCCACGTGCGCCGCATCGCCGACTTCGCCGCCCTGCACCAGGTGCGCACCGGCTTCCACGGCGCCACCGACCTGTCGCCGGTGACGATGGGCGCGGCGCTGCATTTCGACACCTGGGTGCCGAACTTCGGCATCCAGGAATACATGTTCCACACCGACGAGACCGACGCGGTGTTCCCGCACGACTACGTACTGCGCGACGGGCGCCTGCACGTGGGCGACACCCCGGGCATCGGCGTGGACATCGACGAGAAGCTGGCGGCGAAGTATCCGTACGCGCCAAAGCAGCTGCCGGTCGCGCGCCTTGAAGACGGCGCGATGTGGGACTGGTGAACGCAAGGCCACAGGCTGCAAACCATCCGAAAGGGGAATGCCGATGATCAACCGCACTGAACGCCACGCCACCCGCGTCCTCGCCGCCGGCATAGCCGCGCTGCTGCTTGCCGCCTGCGGCAGCGAGCCGACCGCGTCGGCCGCGCCCACGCCGGCGGGCGAGGCCTCAACCGCGCCCGCGCCGGTCCACTTCGACTGGTTCGAGTACACCGGCCGCGACGCCGCCTTCGAGGCGCCGGTGCCGGAGGGCAGCTTCCGCAACCCCGTGCTGTCGGGCTTCCATTCCGATCCGAGCGTGGTGGCCGCGAACGGCAGGTTCTACCTGGTCGCCTCGACCTTCACCTTCTTCCCCGGCATCCCGGTCTTCGAAAGCGAGGACCTGGTCCACTGGAAGCAGGTCGGCAACGCCATCCACCGGCCGGAGCAGCTGGACTTCGACGGCCTGGGCGTGTCGCGCGGCGTGTTCGCGCCGGCCATCGAGTTCCACGACGGCACCTTCTACGTGGTCAACACCTCGGTCGACGCCGGCGGCAACTTCATCGTCACCGCCACCGATCCAGCGGGCCCGTGGTCGGACCCGATCTGGCTGCCGACCATCGGCGGCATCGACCCCTCGCTGTTCTTCGACGACGACGGCAAGATCTATATCCTCAACAACGACGAGCCGGCCGTGCCGGTGCGCTACGACGGCCATCGCGCGATCTGGCTGCAGGAAATCGACATCGCCAGCGGCGAGCCGTTCGGCCCGCGCGAGGTGCTGATCGACGGCGGCGTGAAGCCGGAAGACAATCCGATCTGGATCGAAGGTCCGCACATCTACAAGGTCGACGGCTGGTACTACCTCAACAACGCCGAGGGCGGCACCGGTCCGCAGCATTCGCAGGTGATCCTGCGCAGCCGCGACGTCTGGGGGCCGTACCAGCCCTACGACCACAATCCGATCCTGACCCAGCGCGACCTCGACCCGAACCGTCCGCTGCCGGTGACCAACGCCGGCCACGCCGACATGGTGCAGGGCCCGGACGGCAGCTGGTGGGCGACCTTCCTGGCCAGCCGCAACTACGGCGTGGACCACTACAACACCGGCCGCGAAACCTTCCTGCTGCCGGTGACCTGGAAGGACGGCTGGCCGGTGATCCTGCCGCGCGGCGAGTACATCCCGTACGTGCTGCCGGGTCCGTCGTTCATGAAGGTGCCGGCCGACCAGGCGCCGATGACCGGCAACTTCACCTGGCGCGACGAGTTCGACACGGTCGAGCTGGGCACTGGCTGGATGACCCCGCGCGTGCCCAAGGTGCAGTGGTACGACGGTTCGTCGCGTCCGGGCTGGCTGGCGATCACGCCGCTGGCGCAGCGACTCGACACGCTGGAGAACCCCGCCTTCTACGCGCGCCGGCAGCAGCACATGGACTTCGAGGCCAGCACCGCGATGGAGCTGCCGGGCGAAGGCGTGGCCGCCGGACTGGCCGCGTTCCAGGGCGACACCCACTGGTACTTCCTCGGTGTGCGCCGCGATGGCGATGGCGTGGAGGTGTTCCTGGAGAAGAAGGCGGGCGAGGGCGAGCCCGAAGTGGTGGCGACGCAGTCCACCGCCGCGGCCGATCTGTACACGCTGCACGTCGAGGGCGACGAAGGCGTCTACGGCTTCGGCTTCGATGCGGGCGACGGCAAGGGCGTGCAGTGGCTGGTGCGCGACGCCGACGGCACGATCCTGAGTACCGACGTGGCCGGCGGATTCGTCGGCGCCACCATCGGCCCGCACGCACGCGACGAGCGCGCGGCGCAATGACCCGACAGGGGAAGGAAACGCACATGCACACTCCGCTTCGACACGATCCGGGCATTTCGCGCAAGCACGGCCACGACCGTTCCCGCGCCCTGGTGCGCGGCTGCGCGCTGGCGCTGCTGGCCGCGCTGCCCGCGCTCGGCCTGCACGCCGACGACGGCGAGCGCCCCTGGCTGGACACCTCGAAGGGCTTCGAGGAACGCGCCGCCGCGCTGGTGTCGCGGATGACGCTGGAGGAAAAGGCCGCGCAGATGCAGAACGACTCGCCGGCGATCGAGCGCCTCGGCCTGCCCGAATACGAGTGGTGGAACGAAGCCCTGCACGGCGTCGCCCGCGCCGGCGCGGCCACGGTGTTCCCGCAGGCGATCGGCATGGCCGCGACCTTCGACGTGCCGCTGATGGACCAGGTCGCGAAGACGATCAGCGACGAGGCGCGCGCCAAGCACCATGAGTTCTTGCGCAATGGCCAGCACGGGCGCTACCAGGGCCTGACGTTCTGGTCGCCCAACATCAACATCTTCCGCGACCCGCGCTGGGGCCGCGGCCAGGAAACCTACGGCGAAGACCCGTACCTGACCGCGCGCATGGGCATCTCGTTCGTGCGCGGCCTGCAGGGCGTGGCGCCGGACGGCTCGCTGCTGCCCGAGTCGCAGGACGGCCGCTACCGCAAGCTCGACGCCACCGCCAAGCACTTCGCCGTGCACAGCGGCCCCGAGGCCGACCGCCACACCTTCGACGTGCATCCCTCGCGTCGCGACCTGTGGGAGACCTACCTGCCGGCGTTCGAGGCGCTGGTGAAGGAAGGCGACGTCAAGGCCGTGATGGGCGCCTACAACCGCGTCTACGGCGAGTCGGCCAGCGGCAGCAAGCTGCTGTTGCGCGACATCCTGCGCGACCAGTGGGGCTTCGACGGCTACGTGATGTCCGACTGCTGGGCGATCGTGGACATCTGGGAGAACCACAGGATCGTCGCCACGCCCGAAGAGGCCGCGGCGCTTGCGGTGAAGAACGGCACCGAACTCAACTGCGGCAGCACCTACGCCGAGCACCTGCCGGTGGCGGTGCGCAACGGCCTGATCACCGAGGCCGAACTGGACGAGTCGCTGACCCGACTGATGACCACGCGCATGGAGCTGGGCATGTTCGACCCGGCCGACCGGGTGCCGTGGGCGCAGACGCCGTATTCGGTCAACCAGGCGCCGGGACACGACGCGCTGGCGCGGCGGGTGGCGCAGGAATCGATCGTGCTGCTTAAGAACGAGGGCGTGCTGCCGCTGTCGAAGGACATCAAGCGCCTCGCGGTGATCGGCCCCACGGCCGACGACACCATGTCGCTGCTGGGCAACTACTACGGCACGCCCGCCGATCCGGTGACCGTGCTGCGCGGGATCCGCGAGGCGCTGCCGGATACGGAGGTGGTGTATGCGCGCGGCGCCGATCTGGTCGAAGGCCGCGAGGACCCGGCGGCCACGCCGCTGATCGAGGCGCAATACCTGCGTCCGGAGGCCGGTTCGAACGAGCGCGGCCTGCGCGGCGAGTACTTCCGCAACAAGGACCTGTCCGGCAGCCCCGTGCTGGTCCGCGTCGATCCGCAGATCGGCTTCCGCTGGGACCGTGGCTCGCCGACCGACAACCTGATGGCGCGTGGCGAGGCCGGTCCCGACAACGCCCTGCCGAACGAGAACTTCAGCATCCGCTGGAGCGGCCAGCTGCTGCCGCCGGTGGACGGCCGCTATCGCCTGGAGGCCGGCGCCAACGACGGCTTCCGCCTGTACCTGGACGGCAAGCTGCTGCTCGACCGCTGGGAGAACAGCGAGCGCCTGCGCGCCGACAGCGTTGAACTCGACCTCGAGGGCGGCCGCAGCTACGCGGTGCGCCTGGAGTACTACGAGAACGACCGCGACGCCGGCGTGCGCCTGGCCTGGGGCATGCCCGGTGCCAGGCCTGCGTTCGAAGAGGCACTGGCGGCGGTGCGCGATGCCGACGCCGTGGTCTTCGTCGGCGGCCTGACCGGCGACGTGGAAGGCGAGGAGATGAAGGTCGACTACCCCGGCTTTGCCGGCGGCGACCGCACCGACATCCGGCTGCCCGCCACCCAGCGCAAGCTGCTGGAAGCCGTGCATGCCACCGGCAAGCCGGTGGTGCTGGTGCTGACCACCGGCTCGGCGCTGGGCATCGACTGGGCCAAGGCCAACCTGCCGGCGATCATGGTGGCCTGGTACCCGGGCCAGCGCGGCGGCAGCGCGGTGGCCGACGTGCTGTTCGGCGACGTCAGTCCGGCCGGACGCCTGCCGGTCACGTTCTACAGCGCGGAGGAAAAGCTGCCCGCGTTCGACGACTACGCCATGGCGGGCCGCACCTACCGCTACTTCGAGGGCGAGGCGCTGTATCCGTTCGGCCACGGCCTGTCCTACACCACGTTCGACTACACCGGCCTGCAGCTGGACCGCGACCGCGCCGGCGCGGACGACGCGATCACCGCGACCGTGACCGTGCGCAACAGCGGCCAGCGCGCCAGCGACGAGGTGGTGCAGCTCTATCTGCGTCCGCTGGAACCGGCGCGCGAGCGCGCGGTCCGCGAACTGCGCGGCTTCCAGCGCGTGCACCTGGCGCCGGGCGAATCGCGCGAGCTGAGCTTCAGCTTCACGCCTTCGCGCGACCTGCGCCACTACGACGAGGCCGCCGGGGCGTACGCGGTCGACCCGGGCCGCTACGCGGTGGAAATGGGCGCATCGAGCGGCGATCTGCGCATCGGCAGCCAGTTCGAGGTGGAGGCACAGTGAGCCAGGTGTCCAGGGCGCAGGCTCCGGCGTCGGGGGAACCGGACCAGCCCAGGCTGGGCGCGGCGACGCTGGCGTCGCTGCCGGCGCAGGTGCGCCGCCCGGCCTACGATCGCGAGGCCACGCGCATCGGCGTGGTGCATTTCGGCCCGGGCGCGTTCCATCGCGCCCACCAGGCGGTGTACCTCGACGACCTGCTCGGCGAGGATCCCGACTGGGCGATCTGCGCGGTGTCGCTGCACAACCCCGGCGTGCGCGACGCGCTGCAGCCGCAGGACGGGCTGTATACGCTCGCCCTGCTGGGCGAGCAGCCGTCGCTGCGCGTGGTCGGTTCGATCCGCGAAGTGCTGTGCGCGCCGCAGCAGCGCAGGGCGGTGATGGCGCGGCTGGTCGATCCGCAGGTGCGGCTGGTGACCCTGACCATCACCGAGAAGGGCTATTGCCTGTCGCCCGACGGCGTCGACGCCGCGCATCCGGACATCACCCGCGACCTGGTCTCGCCGGAACAGCCGATCAGCGCGATCGGCTGGCTGGTGGCCGGACTGCGCGAGCGCCGCGAGCGCAGGCTTGCGCCGTACACCGTGCTCAGCTGCGACAACCTCGCCGACAACGGTGGTCGCCTGCGCCGCGCGGTGCTCGACTACGCGCGTCGCGTCGATCGCGGCCTTGCGGCGTGGATCGAGGCCGAAGTCGCGTTCCCGCGCTCGATGGTCGACAGCATCACCCCGGCCAGCGACGACGCGCTGCGCGCGCGGGTGTCGTCCGCGCTCGGCGTCGAGGACGCCTGGCCGGTACAGCGCGAGGCGTACGCGCAGTGGGTGGTCGAGGACGATTTCCGCAGCGGCCGCCCGCGCTTCGAGAACGCCGGCGTGGTGATGAGCGGCGACATCGCCGGCTACGACCGCGCCAAGCTGCGCCTGCTCAACGCGCCGCACTCGGCGCTGGCCTACCTCGGTTCTCTGATGGGCATCGATACGGTCGCCGACGCGATGCGCAACCCCGCGCTGGCCGGCTTCGCGGAGCGGCTGATGCGCGTGGACATCGTGCCGACCCTGGCGCTGCCGGACGGCTTCGATCCGGACGCCTACGTCGACGCGATCCGCGAACGCTTCCGCAATCCGGCCATCCGCCACCTGCTGGCGCAGATCGCCTGGGACGGTTCGCAGAAGATCCCGGTGCGCCTGCTCGGCACCATCGCCGATGCGCTGGCCACTGGCCGCCGCATCGACCGACTGTGCCTGCCAGTCGCCGGCTGGCTGCATTTCGTGGCCCGCCAGGCGCGCAACGGCCAGGCGCTGGTCGATCCACTCGCGGCGCAGCTTGCCGGCATCGGCCGCTCGGCGAACGGCGACGCCACACATGACGTCGCCGCCTTCCTCGCCATCGAACCGGTGTTCGCACCGCTGGCGTCGGACCAGCGCTTTGCCGACGCGATGCGCCAGGCCTACGCCGCGCTCGGCGACGCGGGCCCTGCGGCGGTGGCGCATGCGCTCACCGCCGCAGAGCAGGATCAGTCCTGAAAGCCCAGCCCCACCACCTTCAGCGGCACCCGCGCGAGGAACCTGTGCGAGGTCATGTACAGCGTGCGGCCGTCGTCGCCGAAGGCGCAGTTGGCGATCGCGCTGCCGGTCTCGATCCGGCCCAGGCGCTTGCCGTCCGCGTCCATCACGATCACGCCGCCGGGGCCGGTGGCGAAGATCAGGCCTTCGGTGGACACCGCCAGGCCGTCGGGCAGGCCTTGCGCGCCGTCGCCCATCAGGTCCGAGGCATCGGCGAACACGCGGCTGTCGGTGGCGTTGCCGGCCGCATCGAGCGTGTACGCCATCCAGATCGGCCGCGTGTCGTCGGAGTTGGCCACGTACAGCGTGTTGCCGTCGGGCGAGAAGGCCAGGCCGTTGGGACGGTTGAGCGAATCGTCCACGAGATGCACGCTGCCGTCGGCGTCGATGCGGTAGATGCCGTTGACGGGCTGCTCCTTGACCGGCGATTCGTCGCCGTCCTTCAGCCCGTACGGCGGATCGGTGAAGAACACGCTGCCGTCGCCGCGCGCGACCACGTCGTTGGGGCTGTTGAAACGCTTGCCGTCGAAGCGGTCGGCCAGGGTGGTGCGGGTCTTGTCGGCGGGGTTGAGGCGTGCCACCAGGCGCGTGCCGGAGTCGGCCAGCAGCACGCTGCCGTCGGCTTCGGTGAACAGTCCGTTGGCGCCGGCCTCGCGCAACTCCTCCAGAGGCTCGCCGGCGTAGCCCGAGGGCTCCAGGAACAGCGACAGGCCGTCGGCCTGCGTCCAGCGGTACATGCGGTTCTCGGGCGGATCATTGAACAGCAGGTAGCCGCCGTCGGCCGCGACCCAGGTCGGGCCTTCGGACCAGGTGAAGCTGTCTTCGGTGAGCTTCTCGATGCGCGCGCCGGCGTCCACGACGTCGGCGAACGCGGCGTCCCAGGAGGTCAGCTGGCCGACCGTGTCGAAGGATGTCATGGGCGTCTCCGTCGGGGCCGCGGCATCGGCGGCCGCGGCGCTGCTGGCGGCGGCGTCGCCATCCGCGGCGGGCGAGCAGGCGGCGAGGGTGGCGGCAATCGCGGCGGTGAGCATCGTGGGCAGCAGTCGCATCGGCATGTCCTGTGTGGAAGTGGCGGCCGGCGCGTCGCGCTCCGCGGGTGCAGGCCCGGGCAGGGCATGCGCCGCGCGGCAGGCGCCATCGCATCCGGCCGCGTGATCATAGCCGCTGCGCCTGCGCGCGCGCCGCGCGGATGCGGTTGCATGCGCAACCGCTACTCCGCGCATGCACGTCGATCGCGTATTTTTGCAGTCCCCGCGGCGACATCGATCCGGTCGTTCGTGCATCGCATCCGCGCCGCTGCGGCGCATCCCCACACCGCCTTCCTGGAACCGCCGTCATGCACAGCCTGCTGACCCGCCACGCCACCGCCGGAGGCCCGCGCTGGGCGCTCGACGGACGCTACCTGCCGGAAGATTTCACCCTGTCGCGCTGGCTGGGCCAGCCCTCGTCGGGCGCGCGCGACGCGCTCGCGCAGCTGCCGCAGGGCGCCGCCGCCGACGCGCCGCTGCTGGCGCCGGTGGAAGACCACCAGGAAGTCTGGGCCAGCGGCGTCACCTACCTCAGCAGCCGCATGGCGCGCGAGGCCGAATCGCAGAGCGCGGACGTGTACCAGAAGGTCTATGGCGCCGAGCGCCCGGAGCTGTTCTTCAAGGCCAACGGCTGGCGCGTGTCGGGCCACGGCGCGCCGATCCGGGTGCGCGCCGACAGCCAGTGGGACGTGCCCGAACCCGAACTGGTGCTGGTGGTCGCCGCCGATGGCGGCATCGTCGGCTACGCCACCGGCAACGACGTGTCCTCGCGCAGCATCGAGGGCGAGAACCCGCTGTACCTGCCGCAGGCCAAGGTCTACGACGGCGGCTGCGCGATCGGCCCCGGCATCCGCCTGTGCGATGTCGACAGCATGCGCGACCTGTCCGTCGCACTCGAGATCCGCCGCAACGGCAGCGCTGCCTTTTCCGGCAGCACCCGCACCTCGCAGATCAAGCGCGGACTCGACGAGCTTGCCGGCTGGCTGCTGCGCGAACTGCGCCAGCCGCCGGGCGCGTTCCTGTTCACCGGCACCGGCATCGTGCCCGGCGAAGGTTTCACCCTGCGTTCCGGAGACGTCGTACGCATCGACATCGACGGACTGATCCTGGAGAACCCCGTGTCATGACTACCTCCCCCGACCTGCAACCGATCCTGCTCGACGGCGCCTGGCACCAGGCCCGGTCCCCCAGCGGACACTTCAACGCCTACAACCCGTCCACCCGCGAGACGATCGCCGAACACGCCTATCCGGTCTCGGGCAGGGACGACCTGGACGCCATGCTCGATGCCGGCCACGCCGCCGCCGCGGAGATGGCGCGCCTGCCGGCCGGGACCATCGCCAGCTTCCTGGAGCGCTACGCCGACGCGATCGAAGCGCGCGCCGAAGCGCTGATCGAAACCGCGCACCGCGAAACCGGCCTGCCGGTGGAGCCGCGCCTGCGCAACGCCGAACTGCCGCGCACCACCGGCCAGCTGCGCCAGGCCGCGAAGGCCGCGCGCGACGGCGGCTGGCGCCGGCCGACCATCGACACCGCTGCCGGCATCCGCTCGATCCACGCGCCGCTCGGCGGGCCGGTGGTGGTGTTCGGCCCGAACAACTTCCCGTACGCGTTCAACGGCATCTCCGGCGGCGACTTCGCCGCGGCCATCGCCGCCGGCAACCCGGTGATCGCCAAGGCGCACCCCGCGCACCCGCGCACCTCGGTGCTGCTGGCCGAAGCCGCGCTGGAAGCGGCGCAGGCCACCGGCCTGCCGACCGGCGCGGTGCAGATGTTCTTCCGCAGCCCGGGCGAACTCGGCCTGCGCCTGGTGGCCGACCCGCGCGTGGGCGCGGTGGCGTTCACCGGCGGGCGTTCGGCGGGAACGAAGCTCAAGGCCGCCGCCGATGCGGTGGGCAAGCCGATCTACCTGGAGATGTCGAGCGTCAATCCGGTGTTCGTCCTGCCCGGCGCGCTGCGCGAGCGCGGCGAGGCCATCGCCACCGAACTGCACGGCTCCTGCGCGATGGGCGCGGGCCAGTTCTGCACCAAGCCCGGCGTGACCGTGCTCACCGCGGGCGAGCACGCCGAAGCCTTCGTCGCGACCTTGCGCACGCACACCGCGGGCGCCACTCCCGGCGTGCTGCTTTCGCCGCAGTCGCCCGACGAGATCGCCTCCACCGTCGCCCGGCTGCAGTCGGCCGGCGCCGAACTGCTGGCAGGCGGCAGCATTGCCAGGGACGCGCCCGGGTTCGCCTACCAGCCCACCGTGCTGCGCGTGAGCGGCGAGCGCTTCCTGGCCGATCCCGAAGCCCTGCAGTCCGAGGCCTTCGGCCACGTCAACCTCGTGGTCGTGGCCGACTCGGACGCGCAGGCCCTGCAGGTGGCCGAGGCGATGGAGGGCAACCTCACCGGCACCATCTACAGCGACACCGGCGGATCGGACGACGCGACCTACGACGCGCTGGCGCCGATCCTGCGCACCCGCGTGGGCCGCCTGCTCAACGACAAGATGCCCACCGGCGTTGCGGTGAGCGCGGCCATGAACCACGGCGGCCCGTTCCCGGCCACCGGCCATCCGGCCTTCACCGCCGTGGGCATTCCCGCCTCGCTGATCCGCTTCTCCGCCCTGCACAGCTACGACAACGTCCGCCAGCACCGCCTGCCTGCGGAACTGCGGGACAGGAACCCCGACGGCCGCCTGCCGCGCCTGGTCGACGGCGAATGGACCACGCGTGACGTCTAGCTGCGCCTGCACGCGAGCCGCTCCGCGGCTCGCGCCCCCATCCCAACCTTCCCCCGCAAGCGGGGGAAGGGGCAGTTCCTCGCACCGCCACGCTTTGCTCCCTCCCCCGCGCGCGGGGGGTGAGGAGGACCTGCTGGCACGGCACTGCCGTGCAGGTCATCCGAACGCCCGGCGCGCTGCGCCGGGCCGGACGGGCTGGGGTGGGGGCCAGCCCGCAGCCAGTGACCTTCCGCGAGCCGCGCTGCGGCCCGCGTCCCCATCCCGACCTTCCCCCGCTAGCGGGGGAAGGAGCAGGCCGCCGCACCATCGCGCCGTCCGGAGCCAGCCATGACCTCCACGCGCCCAGACCTCGACGTCCTCCTCGGCGACGGCTCCGCCATCGCCGGTTCGCGCACCTCCGGCGAAGGCCCCCCGGGCCGCCTGCCCATCGACGCCGACACCCTGCGCGATTCGCCCAGCGGCCACCTGTTCGGCATGACCCAGAACGCGGGCATGGGCTGGCGCGCTTCCGAAGTCGGCCGCGATCCCTATCTCATCGTCAGCACCCAGGGCGGCCTGCGCGCCGAGGACGGCCAGCCGGTCGCGCTCGGCCTGCACACCGGCCACTGGGAGCTCGACCGGATGGTGCGCACCGCGGCCGAGACCTTCGCGGCCAACGGCGGCCTGCCGTTCTCGGTTGCATGCTCCGATCCCTGCGACGGCCGCACCCAGGGCACCACCGGCATGTTCGACAGCCTGCCGTACCGCAACGATGCGGCGGTGGTGATGCGGCGCCTGGTGCGCTCGCTGCCCGTGCGCCGCGGCGTGCTGGGCGTGGCCACCTGCGACAAGGGCCTGCCGGCGATGATGCTGGCCCTGGCCGGCTGCGGCGACCTGCCCGGCGTGGTCGTGCCCGGCGGCGTCACCCTGCCGGCGCGCGGCGCCGAGGACACCGCCATCGTGCAGACCATCGGCGCACGCTTCTCGCACGGCCTGATCGACCTCGAGCACGCCGCGGCCATGGGCTGCCGCGCCTGCGGTTCGCCCGGCGGCGGCTGCCAGTTCCTCGGCACGGCAGCGACCTCGCAGGTGATTGCCGAAGCGCTCGGCATCGCGCTGCCGCACAGCGCACTCGCGCCCTCGGGCGAACCGGCCTGGACCGACATCGCCCACCGCTCCGCGCTGGCGCTGATGGCGCTGGCGGGGCAGGGCGTGCCGCTGTCGGCGATCCTCACCCGCGAGGCGGTGGAGAACGCGCTGGTGGTGCACGCCGCGTTCGGCGGCTCGACCAACCTGCTGCTGCACGTGCCGGCGATCGCGCATGCCGCCGGTGTCGAACGGCCGACGGTGGACGACTGGATCCGCGCCAACCGCGCCACGCCGCGCCTGGTCGACGCGCTGCCCAACGGCCCGCGCCACCATCCCACCGTGCAGGTGTTCATGGCCGGCGGCGTGCCCGAGGTGATGCTGCACCTGCGGCGCATGGGCCTGCTGCACCTGGACGCGCTGACCGTCACCGGCCACCCGCTGGGCGACACGCTCGACTGGTGGGAGCGCAGCGACGCGCGCCGCATCGCCCGCGAGCGCCTGCGCGAACTCGACGGCGTCGATCCGGACCACGTGATCATGGGCCCGGACGCGGCGCGTGCCGCGGGCATGTCCAGCGCGCTGGTGTTCCCGCGCGGCAACCTCGCGCCCGACGGCTCGGTGATCAAGGCCACGTCCATCGACCCGTCCGTGGTCGATGCCGACAACGTCTACCGCCACACCGGCCCGGCGCGCGTGTTCGCCACCGAGCGCGACGCGATCCGCGCGATCAAGTCCAAGGGCGAGGACGCGGTGCGCGCCGGCGACATCGTCGTGCTCGCCGGCTGCGGTCCCGCCGGCACCGGCATGGAGGAGACCTACCAGCTCACCTCCGCGCTCAAGCACCTGCCCTGGGGCAAGCACGTGGCGGTGATCACCGATGCGCGCTTCTCGGGCGTGTCGACCGGCGCCTGCATCGGCCACGTCGGCCCCGAGGCGCTGGCCGGCGGGCCGATCGGCCGCCTGCGCGACGGCGACCTGGTGCGCATCGTCATCGACCGCACCCGGCTGGAAGGCCGGCTCGATTTCATCGGCACCGATCCGGATGCGCCGCTCGCGCCCGACGTCGCCGCCGCGCTGCTGGCCACGCGCGAGGTGCACCCGGCGATCGCCGCGCACCCGAAGCTGCCGGTCGACACCCGCCTGTGGGCCGCGCTGCAGGACGCCAGCGGCGGCACCTGGGGCGGCTGCGTCTACGACGTGGACCGCATCATCGAAACGTTGCGCGCCGGGCGCGAGGCGCTGCGCGCGCAATGAACATCGACGGCCGGCACGCGCCGGCCGCACCTGACACCAGCCGCCGGGGAGGGCGCACCGCATGACCATGTTCCTGATCATCGCCGTGGCGATCGCGCTGCAGATTTTCCTCACCGCGCGCAAGCTCAGCCCGTTCCTGTCGCTGCTCGTCGTCGCCATCCCGATGGGGCTTGCCCTGGGCATGTCGCCAACCGACCTGCTCAAGACCATCGACAACGGCGTGGGCAGCACGCTGGCCGGCCTGGCGCTGGTGATCGTGCTCGGCGCGATCCTCGGCAAGGTGCTGGAGGAAAGCGGCGCCGCGCAGAAGATCGCCAACGTCCTGATCGCCCGCTTCGGCGAGAAGAACATCCAGTGGGCGCTGCTGCTCACCGGCTTCCTGGTCGGCATCCCGCTGTACTTCAATGCCGGCTTCATCATCCTGCTGCCGCTGATCTTCTCGCTGGCGCGCAGGACCGGGCTGCCGATCCTCTACCTCGCCATCCCCACCGTCGCCTCGCTCAGCACCACCCACTGCTTCCTGCCGCCGCATCCGGGCCCGGTGATCCTGGTCAACGCCTTCGGCGCCGACATGGGACTCACCCTGCTGTACGGCATCCTCATGGCCATCCCCGCGGTCATCATCGCCGGACCGTTCCTGGGCCGGCGCATGCAGCACATCAACCCGCCGCTGCTGGACCTGTTCGCCTCCAGCACCGAGCACAAGGAACTGCCGGGCACCTGGAGCTCGTTCCTGATCGCGCTCTCGCCGGTGCTGCTGATCGGCCTGTCGGTGGCGGCCGATGGCTTGCTGCCCGAAGGCGGCGTCCGCACCGCGCTGCTGTTCCTCGGCAACCCCACCGTGGCCCTGCTGCTCTCGACCCTGCTTGCGTTCTGGTGGCTGGGCCACCGCCGCGGCGCCAGCCTGGAAACGCAGACGAAGTGGCTCAACGCCGCCATCGCCAGTATCGCCGTCATCCTGCTCATCATCACCGCCGGCGGCGTGTTCAAGCAGGTGCTGGTGGACAGCGGCGTGGGCGCGCAGATCGCCGCCCTGAGCGAAGCCTGGCACATGCCGCCGCTGATCTTCGCCTGGCTGGCCACCGCCATCCTGCGGGTGATGATCGGATCGGCCACCGTCGCCGTCATCACCGCCGCGGGCGTCGTCAGCCCCCTCATCGCCACCACCGGCGCCTCGCCCGAACTCATGGTCCTGGCCGTCGGCGCCGGCAGCGTTTTCGGCTCCCACGTCAACGATTCGGCGTTCTGGATGTTCAAGGAATTCTTCAACCTGTCGATGAAGCAGACGTTTGCGTCATGGACGGTGATGGAGACGACGATCTCTATCGTGGGGCTGGCAGGGGTGCTGTTGCTGGAGCTGTTGGTGGGCTAGGGGCCTTGGGAGCCTGTGGCCGGGCAAGGACGCGGTGCCATGTACCCGGCCGGCAACGGTTGCGGACCAACGTTCGCCGTGAGGCTGCAGCGGCGGGGAATGCATGGGACGGATGTGGCACGGTCGCTTGCAGACAAAAGCCGATTGCCTGGCCCACCGAGCGCCGGCCGGAAACCAGAAGGACCCGGCCATCGGGCAGTGCATATCGACGGATCCGGGGTGATATTCAATATCACCGCGATTTGCGCCAATATAAAAGGCGATACCGCCCCGGAAGTGGGGGCTAATTAGGTGTTAGGCAGCAGAACATGCTCATCCGCGAGTACATACCGGGAGAAGAAGCAATCCTTCGAGATGTATTCCTGTCATCTGTACATCAACTGGCCCGGGCCCACTACACACGCGAGCAGATCAACGCATGGGCGCCGGCCATCTACGACAGGGATAGATGGCACGAGAAGATCGCTGCGATTCGCCCATTTGTAGCGGTTGTTGGCAGTCGAGTAGCTGGTTACGCTGACCTCCAGGCATCCGGCTACATCGACCACTTCT
>JAEWGI010000046.1 GCA_023388355.1 Pseudomonadota bacterium | reverse complement strand
CGAGGAATGGCCGACGCCGAAGGTGTCGTATTCGCTCTCCTCGCGCTTGGGGAACGGCGCGACGCCGTCCTTCTGCTTGACCGTATGGATGCTGTCGCGGCGGCCGGTGAGGATCTTGTGCGGGTAGCTCTGGTGGCCGACGTCCCAGACGATGCGGTCTTCGGGCGTGTCGTAGATCCAGTGCAGGGCGGTGGTCAGTTCGACCACGCCCAGGCCGGCGCCGAAATGGCCGCCGGACCTGCCGACGGATTCGATCAGGTAGGCGCGCAGCTCATCGGCGATGGCGGGCAGTTCGCCTTCGTCGAACCGGCGCAGCTCGGCCGGGCCGCCGATGCGCGAGAGGCGCGGATAGCGTGCGGAATCGATCATCCGCGCATTGTAGATCCTGCGCCGCGGGCGCGCCGTGCACGAATCCGTTCAGCGTCCGCGCAGGCGCCCCAGCAGGCCGCCGCTGCGGACCGGCGTGGCCGGCTCCGGCGGCTGCTCGGGCACCGGTTCGGCGACCCCGGTGGCGAGGTTCGCGTTCACGAAATCGGTGATTTCCTCGACCGCGATGCCGCTGGTTGCGGCGATGTCGGCGAGCGTGGCCGGGCCCTTCATCATCGCCGTGGCGATGCGGAAGTGGCGCGGGAACTCGCGTTCGGTCTGCGGCCAGCGGTTGAGCGTGTAGCGCGCCCCCGGATCGTGGCCCGGCAGCAGGCGCCCGTTGCCGCTGGACAGGGCACCCAGCCAGACCAGCCGCGCCAGCGGCTGCGGCTCGCCCGCGCCCGCGACTTCCTGCTGCCAGGTGGCGTCGTCGAGGGGCTCGAGGTCGGCCTGCGCCACCTCGCCCTCGAAATACTGCATCAGGGGCTTGAGCGTCGCGGGGCCGTGGTAGGCGGGGGTGTCGGCGTCGATCAGCAGGGTCGGGCCGCTGGGACGGTGGTAGCGCAGGCGTCCGCGCAGGCTTCCCTCGGTCAGCCAGCCCAGCAGCGTGGTGGGCTCGGCGGCGACCGGCTCGGGTTCGGCGACGGGCTCCGGCGCGGGAGCGGGTTCCGCTGCGGCGGCGGGCGGCGCTGCGGGCGGGGCTGGAGTCGCGGCCGCGGCTGCGGGCGCCGGCGCTGCGCTGGCGGACTCGGGAGCCTGGGCCGCGGCGGGGGCGGGTGCATCGACGGCGGCAGGTGCAGGCGCGGCCGCGACGTCGCCGGCGATTTCCGCCAGCAGCGCCACCAGCGACTCGGCGTTGAACGGCCGGCCGAGGCGGAAATCGGTCTGGGTGCGCATGGCCGAGGTCAGTCCCACCACGCGCTTGCCGGATGCATGCAGGCGCAGCCAGCTCATCGGCCCGTACATGCTGTCCATATCGACCACGATGTGGTCGGCCTGGGTTTCGGGAAGCAGCTGCCAGCGTCCTGCGAGGCGTTCGTTGGCTTCCATGAAGGCCGCCTTGAGCGCGGCTTCGGTAGCGGGATCCATCCCGGCCAGGCCAATGGTCAGGGACATGCGTAAGGGTTCTCGTGGATGACCGGCCGAGTGTAGCGCGCGGCGAGCGGCCCGGGGCGGGAATCGGCGCGTTACAGGCGCCTGCGGCTGCGCCTGGGCAGGTGCGAGGTCAGGAACGCCATCTGGTCGGCGAGGATGTTGCGGTTGCTCAGGATCAGGTGTTCGATCCAGCTGGGCCGGTAGGGAATGGCCAGCAGCGGCATGGAGGCCTGCTGCGGCGTGCGCCCGCCCTTGCGCGAATTGCAGTGGCAGCAGGCGCAGACCACGTTCTCCCAGGTGTCGCGGCCGCCGCGCGAGAGCGGGACAACATGGTCCCGGGTCAGCAGCTGGCGGCTGAAATGCTTGCCGCAGTACATGCACAGCGACTGGTCGCGCGCGAACAGCGCGGCGTTGGTCAGCGTCGGGGTGGGATCGAGCGCCTGCGGACGCACGTGCCCGCGCGCGGCGATGATCGGGTGCAGTTCGAGCGTGCTGCGCAGGCCGGTCTCGCGTGCGGTGCCGCCGTGGATGCGCAGGCAGGGATCGCCGAGGGTCCAGACCACCGCTTCGCGCGCGTAGAGGCAGGCCGCGTCCTGCCAGCTGATCCAGTTCAGCGCCCGGCCGTGGGCATCGAGCGAGAGCAGGCGCACCGAGTCAAGGCGCGCCGGCAGCGATCGCGGGGTGGGGCTGGGGATGGCGGCGAACGTGGAAGCCGCTGCCGCCGGAGTCGCGTCGACCCCGGTCTTGACCTGCAGTCGCTTCGCTCTGTCGGCCTCCATCAGGAACCGAGTTTATACGCCATCGGTGACGCTTTGTGGAGCGCGCCGCCGGGGCGGCTGCGGGCGGCGGCGCGCAGCCGATGCCTGCCGATGCCCGGGCCCGCGACCGTCAGGCGTCGAACCCGTCCTCGTCCAGCGCCAGCAGCGGCGCCGTCCCGCTTTCGATCGCGGCCTTGTGCGCGAGCGTGCGCGGCAGCAGTCGCGCGTAGTAGAAGCGCGCCGTTTCGCGCTTGGCGTCCTTGAACGCCTGCGGATGCGGCGAAGCGTCGGCGGCCGCCACGCTGCGCGCCCACCAGTAGGCCAGCACCACGTAGCCGGAGTAGAACAGGTAGTCGTAGGCCGCCGCGCCGATCTCTTCGGGGTCGCGGCCGGCTCGCTTGGCGATGGCGATCGTCAGCGCCTGCCACTCCTGCGCCTTCTCCATCAGCGGGCCGATGAACTCGGCCAGCATCGCGTTGTCGACCTGCTGTTCGCAGAACCGCTGCACCATGCCCAGGAACACCTTCAGCCCCGCGCCCTGCAGCTGCATGGTCTTGCGGCCCATCAGGTCCAGTGCCTGGATTCCGGTGGTGCCCTCGTAGAGTGTGGTGATGCGTGCGTCGCGCGCCAGCTGTTCCATGCCGTGCTCGGCGATGTAGCCGTGGCCGCCGAAGCACTGCAGCGCGTGGTAGGTGCATTCGACGCCCCATTCGGTCAGGCAGGCCTTGACGATCGGGGTGAGGAAGCCCAGCAGGTCGTCCGCATCCTTGCGCTCGGCCTCGCTGCCGGCGTGCGCGGCCAGGTCGATCTGCAGGCCGGCGTGGTAGCCCAGCGCACGGCCGCCCTCGACCAGCGCCTTGCAGGTGAGCAGCATGCGCCGCACGTCCGGCTGGACGATGATCGGATCGGCCGGCCGGTCGGGAAACTTCGGCCCGGACAGCGCGCGTGACTGCAGCCGCTCGCGCGAATAGCGCAGCGCGTTCTGCCACGCGCGCTCGGACAGGCCCAGGCCCTGCATGCCCACGCCGATGCGGGCCGAGTTCATCATCGTGAACATCGCCGCCAATCCACGGTGGGCCTCGCCGACCAGATAGCCCTGCGCGCCGTCGAAGTTCATCACGCAGGTGGCCGAGCCGTGGATGCCCATCTTGTGCTCGACCGCGCCGCAGCGCAGCGCGTTGCGTTCGCCGACCGTGCCGTCGCGCGCGACCTTGTACTTGGGCACGATGAACAGCGAGATGCCCTTGCTGCCGGCCGGCGCGTCCGGCAGCCGGGCCAGCACCAGGTGGACGATGTTGGGGGTCAGGTCGTGCTCGCCGGCGGTGATGAAGATCTTGGTGCCGGTGATCGCGTAGCCGCCGTCGGCGGCGGGTTCGGCGCGCGTCCGGAGCAGGCCGAGGTCGGTGCCGCAGTGCGGCTCGGTCAGGCACATGGTGCCGGTCCATTCGGACGACACCAGGCGGGTCAGGAACACCTCGCGCTGCCATTGTTCGCCGTGATGCAGCAGCGCGTTCTGGGCGCCGTGCGAGAGCAGGGGGAAATTGCCCCAGGCCAGGTTGGCCGCGTCGATCATTTCCTCCACCGGCAGTCCCAGCGCATGCGGCATGCCCATGCCGCCGTACTCGACCGACGCGGTCAGCCCGCCCCAGCCGCCCTCGGCGAACTGGACATAGGCGTCCTTGAACCCGGGCGCGGTGGCGACGCTGGCGCTGTCGCGGTCGAAGTCCACGCCGTGCTCGTCGCCGACGCGGTTGAGCGGCGCGAGCACCGTGCCGCAGAAGCGCGCGGCTTCTTCCAGGATCGCATCGACGGTCTCGCGGCCGGCGTCCTCGAAGCCGAGTCGGGCGAAGGTTGGCTCCACGCCGAGCAGGTCGTGGAGGGTGAAGCGGATTTCGCGCAGCGGCGCGGAGTAGCTGCTCATCGGGAAGGTGCCTGACGGGGGAGGGGTCAGCGCAGGACGCCGGGCAGCCCCGGCACGGGGCTCAAGCGGCTGTCGCGTTTGACCTTGTACTCGCGGACCTTGCCGCGGTCGGCCGGGGCGGCGCCGATGGTGCCCTCCAGCCGGTATTCGGCGCCGCGGCCGTCGGCCAGCCGGCCCGCCATCAGCAGGCGCGCGTCGGCGGACGGGTCGAAGGCCAGCGTCACCACGTCGGCCGACTCCGGCCCGATGGTGAGCGCCGGCTGCGCGGCCAGGGTGCCGGCATCGGTGCCGCCGACCTCGAACCCGAACGACACCGATTCAAAGCGCATCGGCACGCTGCTGTAGTTCTGCAGGCGCAGTTCGATCGACCAGCGGCCGTCTGCCTGCACGGTGAGCTGCTGCAGGCTTGCGGCCGGATCGGACACCCGGCGCGGCTTGCCGCCGCTGGAACACCCGGCCACCACCGCCAGCAGCACGATCGCCGGCACGATCGCCGACAGGCGCCATCCACGTTTCATCTCGAATCCATGCATTGCCCAGGTCCGGGGCAGGATACTACGACGTACGGAAGCGCCCGGGGCGCGCCGGCACCGTTTGGGGCGGGGTGGCGGCGGTGCCGGCGTGCTCCGGCTACCCGGTCGGGGCAGGGGGGATCGGCGCGGGGACGCTGAAGCGCGCCGGTGTCTGCTTGCCGCCCCTTCGCCCTGTCCGTATGATGTCGCGCTCGCACGGCCCAGCGCCGCAGCGTCCGGCCGGGTAGCTCAGTTGGTAGAGCAGGGGATTGAAAATCCCCGTGTCGGGGGTTCGATTCCCTCCCCGGCCACCATTTCACAATGGAAAGTGGCGCACGAACCCGCATCCTGGCGGGTTTTCTTTTGCCCGAGTTTGCCCGAGACAACCCTGGGCCGGTGCTGCGCGCGGCTGGACGATGGCCGCCGCGGCAAGACCAAAGTCCGACCCGGCGCGATGGCCGGCTATGCGATAATTGTTGCGTTGCGGCAGCCAGTGGCGCCGCCGGCGCCGGGCCCTCGGGCCCGGCCGTACGTCCGAAACAGGAGCGCAATCCGTGTCAGACCATGTCGTGTTGAACGCCGGCGGCAAGTCCGTCGAGCTGCCCGTCCTCAAACCCACGCTCGGCAACGACTGCGTCGACGTCTCGCGGCTCACCAGGGATACCGGGCTCTTCACCTACGACTCGGGCTTCACCGCCACCGCCAGCTGCAAGTCCGCGATCACCTACATCGACGGCGAGCAGGGCGTGCTGCTGTATCGCGGCTACCCGATCGAACAGCTGGCCGAGCACTCCAGCTTCCTGGAAGTGGCCTACCTACTGATGAACGGCGAGCTGCCGACCGCGGACGAGTTCTCGACCTTCGAGCACCAGGTCACGCATCACACGATGATGCACGAGTCGCTGAAGAACTTCCTGCATGGCTTCCACTACGACGCGCATCCCATGGCGATGCTTGCCGGGACGGTGGCCTCGCTGTCGGCCTTCTACCACGACAACCTCGACCTCGAGGATCCGGCCCAGCGCCGCCAGGCCGCGATCCGCCTGCTGGCCAAGGTGCCGACGCTGGCCGCCGCCGCCTACCGCTATTCGATCGGCTGGCCGATCCGCTATCCGCGCAACAACCTCGGCTACGTCGACCGCTTCCTGCACATGATGTTCGAGGTGCCGAGCGAGCCGCTGGAGCTCAACCCGGTGGTGGCCAAGGCGCTGGACCTGCTGTTCATCCTGCACGCCGACCACGAGCAGAACGCCTCGACCTCGACCGTGCGCCTGGTCGGCTCGACCGGCGCCAATCCCTACGCCTGCATCGCCGCCGGCATCACTGCGCTGTGGGGCCCCGCGCACGGCGGCGCCAACGAGGCGGTGCTGAAGATGCTCGAGGAAATCGGCGATCCGAAGAACGTCGCCTCGGCCGTGGCCAGGGCCAAGGACAAGGAGTCGGGCTTCCGCCTGATGGGCTTCGGCCACCGCGTCTACAAGAACTTCGACCCGCGCGCCAAGATCATCCGCGAGATGACCCACAAGGTGCTGGGCGAGCTGGGCATCGACGATCCGCTGCTGGAAGTGG
>JAEWGI010000014.1 GCA_023388355.1 Pseudomonadota bacterium | reverse complement strand
GAAGATCGTCGTCGAAACCGAGACGATCACCGCCGCGCGCGTGCGCCGCGCCCGCCGCCGCGCTTGGCGTCCTCGGCCGCGCGCGCCTCGCGCACCTCGCGGTAGATCTCGTTGATGCTGTCGCCGTCGCCGTCGTCCTCGCCGGCAGCGGCGGCCGGGCGCGGCTGCCGCGGCTGCGCGACCAGCAGGTCCGGGGTCACCGGTTCGGACGGGATCTTCTGCTCGATGTAGGCCTCGATGTCGGGCAGGCCCATGGCATAGCGCTCGCAGGCGAAGCTGATCGCGTCGCCCTCGGCGCCCAGGCGCGCGGTGCGGCCGATGCGGTGCACGTAGTCCTCGGCGTCGAACGGCAGGTCGTAGTTGTAGACGTGCGACACGCCGTCGATGTGCAGGCCGCGCGCGGCCACGTCGGTGGCCACCAGGATCTCGAGCTGGCCGGCCTGGAACTTCTTCAGCAGCGACTCGCGCTTCTTCTGCGGCACGTCGCCCGACAGCACGCCGACCCGGTAGCCCGCGCGCTCCAGCGAACGCGCCACGCGCTCGACGAACACCTTGGTGTTGACGAACACCATCGTGCGCGCGCCCTCGCTGCGCGAGAGCAGACCGATCAGCAGCGGCAGCTTCTCCTCGTCGGCCGGGTAGTACAGCCGCTGGCGCACGCGCGCGGCGGTGATCGTCTCGGTTTCGACGACGATCTTCTCCGGCTCGTTCATGTGCTCGTAGGCCAGCTCCAGCACGCGGTGGCTGAGGGTGGCCGAGAACAGCAGGGTCTGGCGCTCGGTGCGGATCGGCATGCGCCGCAGCAGGAAGCGGATGTCCTTGATGAAGCCGAGGTCGAACATGCGGTCGGCCTCGTCCAGCACGCAGACCTCGCAGGCGTGCAGCGAGACCACCTTGTGCTGCTTGACGTAGTCGATCAGCCGGCCCGGGGTGGCGATGATCACGTCGGCGCCGGCCTGCAGCAGCGAGCGCTGCTTGTCGTAGTCGACGCCGCCGTAGACCAGGGCGAACTTCAGGCCCAGCTCGGGCGCGAGCTTCATCGCGTCCTTGTGGATCTGGATCGCCAGCTCGCGGGTCGGGGCCAGGATCAGCGCGCGCGGATCCTCGGGCTTGCGCTCGGCCAGGGCCGGCTGCGACAGCAGGCGGTGGATGACGGTGACCAGGAAGGCCAGGGTCTTGCCGGTGCCGGTCTGGGCCTGGCCGGCGACGTCGCGCCCGGCCAGGGTGATCGGCAGGGTCAGGGCCTGGATCGGGGTACAGCGGGTGAATCCGGCCGATTCGAGTCCGGCCTGCAGGGCCGGATGGAGTTCGAAGCTGGAGAAGGTGATATCGGTAAGTGGCTTGTCGCTCATGTATGGGATCTTGAGTGCGGCTCATGGGCGTGCCGTGTGCCCGGAAGCCACTCCCGGTCCGCTTGGGTCGCCGCGCTGCGGGGCGATGCGCCGCTTCGCGGCGACCCAAACGGGCTGGGAAGTGCTTCAGGCTGCATGACGCGCTCTGGAGCTTGCGTGGGCGGCGCCCGCATCGCAGACTGCCTTGGAAACGGGACGGCGCCGGAGGGCGCGTTCCCGGGGGCTCGCGGACCATGGGCGCGTGGGGCGCCCGGAGTTCCCTGATCCGGGCTCCCGGACGGGTGGCCCTTGATACGGGCCGCGAATTCCCCAAGTTTACCATCCATCCCCGCGGCCGCCCGTTCCGGCCCGCCCAGCCCCTTCAGGAGCCCTTTTGTGAGCGAACACGTCTTCCATGCCACCGACGCCGATTTCGATGCCAGCGTGCTGCAGTCCTCCGAGCCGGTGCTGGTCGATTTCTGGGCACCCTGGTGCGGCCCGTGCAAGATGATCGCCCCGGCCCTGGACGAGCTGGCCGACGAGTACGCCGGCAGGGTGAAGATCGCCAAGGTCAACGTCGACGAGAACCGGGCCACCGCGCTGAAGTACCACGTGCGCTCGATCCCGATGCTGCTGCTGTTCAAGGACGGCCAGGTGCAGGCGACCCAGATCGGCGCAGTCGGCAAGGCGCAGCTGGCCCAAGTGATCGACAAGGCGCTCTGAGGCCTTGCCCGGCGGCGCCGGCTTGGCGCCGCCACCACGGCAGGCCCCGGCACCGCGCGGCCATGGTGCACCGGCGCGCCACCTGAACGTCGCCACGCGCCTGCTTGCCGTGGCCCGCGGCCGGTGTTAGGTTTGCGCAATCCGGCGTGGAACTCGGCGCCGCACCCCGTCTGAACGACCTCCCGATACCACCTTCCCGCCCGCTTCAGGGCGCTCGCAGCAAGCGAGGAATTCGCACTTGTCCGACAAGACCCCCGACGACGGCGGCACCGCTCCCAAGCGCGTGCGCAAGACTGCCGCCCGCGCGCCAAGAAAGACCGCCGCCAGCGCGGACGCCGACACCGGCAAACTGTTCGAATCCGCCCCGGCACCGGCCGAACCCCGGCCCGCCGCGCCCGAACCGGCCGCGGCGCCCGCGCCCAGGTCCGCCGACCCTGCGCCGCCCGCGCCGCCTGCGGCCCCCGCCCCCGCCCCCGCCGCATCCAGCGGTAGCGGTGGCGGCGAAACCGCCCAGGCCGAGGGCGGGCAGCAGCGCCAGCAGCACGACGGCAACCGCAACAATCCCAACGCCCCCGGCAACAACCGGCGCGACCGCTTCCGCAACCGGCGCGACCGCCAGCGCGGCGGCGACCGGCATCGCGACGGCGGCCTGCCCCAGGACGACGGCGGCAACGAACAGCAGGCGCACCGCCTGCCGCCGCCGAACATCCCGGAAGGCTTCCCCCAGTATTCGCTGGGCGAGCTCAAGCGGATGCCGGCGCACAAGCTGTTCGACATCGCCGAACAGCTCAACATCCACGAGGGCGTCGCCCGCGCCCGCAAGCAGGACGTGATCTTCGCCCTGCTCAAGGTGCTCACCCGCACCAACGAGGGCGTGCAGGCCGACGGCGTGCTGGAAATCCTGCCCGACGGCTTCGGCTTCCTGCGCGGCGCCGAGGCCAGCTACCTGGCCGGCCCCGACGACACCTACATCTCGCCCAGCCAGATCCGCCGCTTCAACCTGCGCACCGGCGACCACCTGTCGGGTCGCATCCGCTGGCCCAAGGACGGCGAGCGCTACTTCGCGCTGAACGTGGTCGACACGATCAACGGCGAGCCGCCGGAAGCCAGCAAGGGCAAGGTGCTGTTCGAGAACCTGACCCCGCTGTTCCCGCGCAAGCGCTTCAAGCTCGAGCGCGCCGACGGTTCCAGCGAAGACATCGCCGGCCGCATCCTCGACCTGATGGCGCCGCAGGGCAAGGGCCAGCGCGCCCTGATCGTCTCGCCGCCCAAGGCCGGCAAGACCATGCTGATGCAGCAGATCGCCACCGCGATCACCACCAACCATCCGGAAGTGTTCCTGATCGTGCTGCTGGTGGACGAGCGGCCCGAGGAAGTGACCGAGATGCAGCGCACGGTGCGCGGCGAAGTGGTCTCCTCGACCTTCGACGAGCCGGCCGCGCGCCACGTGCAGGTCGCCGAGATGGTGATCGAGCGCGCCAAGCGCCTGGTCGAGCACAAGAAGGACGTGGTGATCCTGCTCGACTCGATCACCCGCCTGGCCCGCGCCTACAACAACGTGGTGCCGTCGTCGGGCAAGGTGCTGACC
>JAEWGI010000063.1 GCA_023388355.1 Pseudomonadota bacterium | reverse complement strand
GCGCCGGCCGGCGCCGGGCGCGGCCGCCGGCGGACGGGGGCCGCGCATGAGGCTCGACGCCGCCCGGGTCGAGCTGCGGCCGCGTTCGCCCTGGGAGGCGATGGAGCTGGGCCTGGCGCTGGTGCGCCGCCACGCGCGCGCGATCTGGCGGCCGTGGGCGCTGGTGACCCTGCCGCTGTTCGCGCTGCTCAACGCCGCGGCCTGGGCGATCGACGCGATGTGGCTGGCGGCGCTGGCGATGTGGTGGCTGCTGCCGCTGTTCGACCGGATCCCGCTGCTGGTGCTGTCGCGCGCGGTGTTCGGTCCGGCGCCCGGCGTGCGCGAGGTGCTGGCCGCGCAGCGCGCGCTGGGCGCGGGCGGCACGCCGGTGCGCCTGGCCTGGGCGCGGCCGAGCCCGTGGCGCAGCATCGTCATGCCGGTCGAGCTGCTTGAGGGCCTGTCCGGCGAGGAACTGCGGCAGCGACGGCGGGTGGTGGCCGACGGCATCCAGGGCCACGCGTTCCTGCTGTCGCTGGTGAGCCTGATGTTCGTGGTCTCGCTGCTGGTCTCGCTGCTGATGCTGGTGCTGATGTTCGTGCCGACGCAGCTGCTGTCGGAGTCGGCGCGGGCGATGTGGTCGCTGCTGGTGGACACGCCCTCGCGCGGCAGCATGCTCGGGATCAATTTCGCGCTGTGGCTGGCGCTGTCGATGGTCGAGCCGTTCGTGGTCGGCGCCGGCTTCGGGCTGTACCTCGGCCGGCGCGCGCGGATCGAGGCCTGGGACATCGAACTGGCGCTGCGGCGCATGCGCGCGCGCCTGGCCTCGGCTGGCACCGGCCTGGCCGCATGCGCGCTGGCCTTCGCGCTGCTGGTGCCGGGCCCGGCCGCGGCGCAGCCGGCGCAGCGCATCCAGGAGCAGCGCGAAGCCCGCAGCCACCTGCCGCCGAAGGCGGGCGAGCGGGCGCCGGCCGAAGCGGAGGAGACGGACACCCTGGCGCGCGTGTTCGGCGCGGAGGCGCTGGTCGACGACCGGCCGTTCCGGCAGGCGGTCAAGCGCGCGCACGAGGATCCGCTGCTCGACCGCAGCCGGATCCGGAGCGACTGGCAGCTGCGCAAGCCCCGTGACCGTCCGCCGCCCGACGTCCCGCCGTGGCTGCAGGTGCTGGCGCGGATGTTGGGCATCGTGGCCGAGTTCGGGCTGTGGCTGCTGCTGGGCCTGGTGGTGCTGGCGCTGGCGCTGACCGCGCGCCATTGGTGGCCGTGGATGCAGGGCCTGCGCGGACCGAGCCTGGCGCCGGCGCCGGTCGAGCAGGTGCCGGTTCCCGAGCTCGACGTGCTGCCGGACGATCTGGCCGCGCACGTGCGCCGGCTGTGGCGCGAAGGCCGGCGGCGGCGCGCGCTGGCGCTGCTGTACCGCGGCAGCGTCGAGGCGATGGTGGCCCGGGCCGGGGTGACCCTGGTGCCCGGGGCCACCGAATCGGAGTGCCTGCGCGCCTCGCGCCGCCTGCCGGACGCCGCCGATCGCGGCGCGTTCGCGCGCGCGGTGCGGGTCTGGCAGCAGGCCGCCTACGCCGGGCGCATGCCGGGCGACGGCGAGTTCGAGGAGCTGGTCGGCGAACTGTCGCAGCGCTTCGGGTGGGCGTCTTGAACCGGCTCTGGCATCGGCTCGCGCTGGCGCTGTTCGTGCTGCTGGGCTCGGGCCTGTTCGTCGCCTGGTGGCTGCACACCTATGAGCGGGTGTCGCGCGAAGAGCAGCTGCCGCCGGCGGGCGAGGCCGCCTACAACCCGCTGTACGCGCTGCGGCTGGCGCTGCGCGCGGATGGCGTCGACGCGGTCTCGCGCCAGCGCCTGGACCTGGCCGCGCATCCGCCGGGCGAACGCGACACGGTGCTGGTGCTTGGCGATCCGGGCACCCTGGCGCCGCGCGACGTGGAGGCGCTGCTGGACTGGGTGGAGGGCGGCGGGCACCTGCTGGTCTCGACCCCGCGCGGCCGGCGCCTGTCCGGCGCGCAGGCCGACGCGCTGCTGCCGCGGATCGGGATCGACGTGCGCTCCGGCAGCGGCAGCTGCGAACGCATGTTCGTGCCTGACGAGCAGTCGCACGTGGAGTTCTGCCAGGGCAACCGCTTCGTCACGCGCGGGGTCGATCCCGAATACGCCTGGGGCGATTTCTCCGCCGGCTTCGTCTACGCGCGGCTGCGCCGCGGCGCCGGCGCGGTCGACGTGCTGGCCTCGCTCGACTTCATGGAGAACGACAAGCTGGCCGAGGCGCCGCACGCCGCGCTCACCCGCCAGCTGCTCGACCGCAACTACGGCCGGGGCACCGTGCACCTGGTGTATGCGGCCAGCATGCCGCCGCTGTGGCGGCTGCTGATGGAGCGCGCGTGGATGGCCTGGCTGCCGCTGGCGCTGGCGCTGGCGGCGTTCCTGTGGATGCGGCTGCAGCGGGTCGGCCCGGTGCTGCCGCGACCGGACGACGAGCGGCGCTCGCTGCTCGAACACGTCCAGGCCAGCGGCGAGCACCTGCGCCGCTACGGCCGCGGCGCGATGCTGCACGGCGCGCTGCGCGAGGCCTTCCTCGACCGCCTGCGCCGGCGCGACCCGATGGCCGCCGCGCTCGAGGGCGCGGCCCGGGCCGAGGCGATCGCCGCGCGCACCGGCGTGGCCGCGGCCGACATCGAATACGCCCTGCGCGACCCGCGGCCGCGCGACGGCCGCGACTTCGTGCAGCGCATGGCCCGACTCATCGACCTGAGAAGACGACTATGACCCCGACCCCTTCCGCACCGCCCGCGCTGTCCGGGCAGGACCTGGCCGAACGCGTGGCGCGGGTGCGCGACGAAGTCTCGCGCGCCTTCATCGGCCAGGACGACGTGCTCGACCAGGTGCTGGTGGCCCTGCTTGCCGGCGGCCACGTGCTGCTCGAAGGCGTGCCCGGCCTCGGCAAGACCCTGCTGGTGCGCGCGCTGGCGCGGGCGCTGGGCTGCGGCCACGCTCGGGTCCAGTTCACCCCCGACCTGATGCCCAGCGACGTCAGCGGCCACGCGGTGTGGGACGCGCGCAGCGAGACCTTCAGCGTGCGCCGCGGCCCGATCTTCACCAACCTGCTGCTGGCCGACGAGATCAACCGCGCCCCGGCCAAGACCCAGTCGGCGCTACTGGAGGCGATGCAGGAGCTGCAGGTCACCATCGAGGGCCAGAGCTTCGCGCTGCCGCCGCCGTTCATGACCCTGGCCACGCAGAACCCGGTCGAGCAGGAGGGCACCTACCCGCTGCCCGAGGCCCAGCTCGACCGCTTCCTGCTCAAGGTGCTGATCGGCTATCCCGAGCACGCCGACGAGGTGGCGATGGTGACCGCGATCAGCGAGGGCCGGGTGGCGGCGGCGTTCGACCTGTCGCAGGTCGCGCAGGTGCTCGACGCCGACGGCATCGTCGCCCTGCAGCAGGCCACCGCGGCCACCACGCTGGATGCGGCGGTGGTCGACTACGCGGTGCGGATCGTCGCGGCCACGCGCACCTGGCCGGGCATCGCGCTCGGCGCCGGCCCGCGCGGCAGCCTGGCCCTGGTGCGCGCGGCGCGCGCCCGGGCGGTGCTGTCGGGGCGCGATTTCGTCATTCCCGACGACGTGCGCGACATCGCCATCCCGGCGCTGCGCCACCGCATCGCGCTGGCGCCGGAGCTGCAGATCGAAGGCCAGGACGCCGACCTGGTGCTGCAGGCGCTGCTGGCCCGGGTGGACGCGCCGCGCCGGTGAACCCGGGTCACCTCCGCCGCCGCGATCTGCCACGTCCGGCGCCCGCGCTGCCGGTGGCGCTGTGCGCCTGGGGCGCGGCCGGTGCGGCCGCCAGCTTCGGCTGGCTGCCGGCCTGGGCGTGGATAGGCGCCGGCGCGGGGCTGGCGCTGCTGGCCCTGGCCGACCTGGCCTGGCTGTGGCGCACGCCGGTGCCGGACGTGGCGCGGCGCGTCCCCGAGGCGCTGGCGCTGGGGGTCGAACGCGAGGTGCGGCTGGAGCTCGAACCCGGCGCGCGCGCGGTGCGCGTGGACGTGCACGACCTGCACCCGGGCGGCTGGAGCGCATCGGGCCTGCCGCGCCGGCTCAGCCTGGCGCCGGGCATGGTCTCGGCGGTGGGCTACCGGCTGCGTCCGGATGCGCGCGGCGATTTCGACTTCGACGGCGTGCACCTGCTGCTGCACTCGCCGCTGCGGCTGTGGCGCCGGCGCTGCCTGGCCGGCACCGCCCAGCGGGTGCGGGTATTCCCCGATTTCGCGCCGCTGTCGAAGCTGGCCCTGGTCAGCGCCGAGCGCGCCTCGCGGATGATGGGCGCGCACATCCGCCGCCGCCGCGGCGAGGGCACCGACTTCCACCAGATGCGCGAATACCGGGTCGGCGACAGCCTGCGCCAGATCGACTGGAAAGCCACCTCGCGCGCGCGCAAGCTGATCTCGCGCGAATACCAGGACGAGCAGAACCAGCAGCTGGTGGTGGTGCTCGACACCGGCCGCCGCATGCTTGCGCGCGAGCCCGCGGCAGGCGGCATCGGCGACGGCCTGTCCCACTTCGACCATGCCCTCGACGCCTCGCTGCTGGTTGCCTGGCTGGCCCTGCGCCGCGGCGATGCGGTCGGCCTGCTGGCCACCGGCGGCGAGCGCCGCTGGGTGCCGCCGCGGCGCGGCATGGCCGCGATCGACGAACTGCTGCGCGCCAGCTACGACCTGCAGCCCGAACCGGTGGCCACCGACTACCTGGCGGCGGCCACCGAGCTTGCGATGCGCCAGCGCCGGCGCGGCCTGCTGATGCTGGTGACCAACCTGCGCGACGAGGACCTGGAAGACGTGCTGGCCGCGGTGCGCATGCTGGGCAAGCGCCACCTGGTGGTGGTGGCCTCGCTGCGCGAGCGGGTGCTCGACGAGGTCCTGGACCAGGACGTGCCCGACCTGGCCGCGGCCGTGCGCGCCGGCGCCACCGCCCGCTACCTCGCCGAACGCGCCGCCGCCCACGACGCCCTGCGCCGCCACCGCGTCACCGTCCTCGACGTCACCGCCGCCCAGCTTCCCGGCGCCCTGGTCGAGCGCTACCTGGCGATCAAGCGCGAGGGCCTGCTCTGACCGTATCCAATCGGATCGACCCGCGCCATGGCTTTTGTAGGAGCGGCTTCAGCCGCGAACTGGAATCCGGGTTGCGCGATGCCCGAACGCGCGGGTCGCGGCTGAAGCCGCTCCTACGAAGAGCGGCAGTCGTCCGTCCGCCTGGCCCCGCGCGCTTTTCCCGTAGGAGCGGCTTCAGCCGCGAACGGGAATCCGGTTGGCGCGATGCCGAACGCGCGGGTCGCGGCTGAAGCCGCTCCTACGAAGAGCGGCAGTCGTCCGTCCGCCTGGCCCTGCGCGCTTTTCCCGTAGGAGCGGCTTCAGCCGCGAACGGGAATCCGGTTGACGCGATGCCCGAACACGCGGGTCGCGGCTGAAGCCGCTCCTACGAAGAGCGGCAGTCGTCCGTCCGCCTGGCCCTGCGCGCTTTTCCTGTAGGAGCGGCTTCAGCCGCGTACGGGAATCCGGGTTGCGCGATGCCCGAACGCGCGGGTCGCGGCTGAAGCCGCTCCTACAAAGGCGGGAGTGAGCCGGTTCGGGCGGCCTCAGTCCGCGGTCACCAGCGTCGCCTGCCGGCCGTGCAGTTCGGCGTATACGTCGTCGGTGTGCGGGCGCACGCCGTGCCACAGGGCGAAGCTCTCGGCGGCCTGTTCGACCAGCATGCCCAGGCCGTCCACCGCTTCGTGCGCGCCGTGGGCGCGGGCCCAGGCCAGGAACGGGATCGATGCCTCGCCGTAGCTCAGGTCGACTGCGGTGCAGCGCGGCGACAGCAGCGACATCGGCAGCTGCGGCAGCTGGCCCCCGCGTGCGGCCGAGGTGGCGTTGATCAGCAGGCCGAAGTCGCCCAGTGCGGGCAGGTCGGACAGGTAGCGCGCGTGCACCCGGCCGGGCTGGCCCAGGGTGTCGGCCAGCGCGTCCGCGCGCTCGGGGGTGCGGTTGACGATGAACAGTTCGCCCACGCCCGCGTCCAGCAGCGAGGGCGCGATCCCGCGCGCGGCGCCGCCGGCGCCGATCAGCAGGGTGCGGCGCTGGCGCAGGTCCAGGCGGCGGCGCTCGGTGAGGTCGCGCACCAGGCCGGCGCCGTCGGTATTGTCGCCGTGCCAGCGGCCGTCGTCGCCGCGCACCAGGGTGTTGACCGCGCCGGCGCGGCGCGCGCGTTCGGTGGTGGTCGCGCTCAGGGCGAAGGCCGCTTCCTTCAGCGGCAGGGTGACGTTGGCGCCGGCGCCGCCGGCCGCGACGAAGGCCGCCAGCGCGTCGGGAAAGGCGTCCAGGCTGGCGTCGATCGCTTCGTAGCGCAGGCCGATGCCGGTCTCGCGGGCGAAGGTGGCGTGGATGCGCGGCGACAGCGAGTGCGCGACGGGATGGCCGAAGACCGCGTACAGGCTGCTCATGGCGCTCCGTTCATCAGTGGACCCGTTCAGAGTCTACTCGCAGCCCCGGGTCAAAACAGGGTGCGCCGGTAGACCTGCTGTGTTCCGGTCTGCTCGTAGCCCAGCGCCGGGCAGAAGGCCTGCGCCTCTTCCTGCGCCAGCGCCGCCCGCACCAGCACCTGGCCCACGCCGCGCCGGCGCGCCCAGGCCTCGGTGGCGGCGACCAGCTGGCTGCCCAGGCCCCTGCGGCGGGCGCCGGCGTCGACCGCCAGCCAGGTCAGCTCCACGCGCTCGCCCGCGGGCAGCAGGCGGTGCTCGGCGGCGGCGAAACCGCAGGCGACCGCGTCGTCCTCGGCCACGAACACCGCATGCGTGGCCAGGTCGAGGATCCGCGCCAGCCGCGCTTCCAGTCCGGCGAGTTCGCCGTCCCCGGCCAGCGCGGCCGCAAGCGCGGCGATCGCGGGAATATCCTCGCTGACGGCGCGCCGGATCATGCGTCGCGCAGCCAGCGCGCCGCGTCGAGCGCGTGATAGCTCAGCACCCCGTCGGCGCCGGCGCGGCGGATCGACAGCAGCGCCTCCAGCGCGCAGGCGCGCTCGTCCAGCCAGCCGTTGCCGGCGGCGGCCTTGAGCATCGCGTACTCGCCGCTGACCTGGTAGGCGAAGGTCGGCACGCCGAAGGCGTCCTTCACCCGGCGCACGATGTCCAGGTAGGGCAGGGCCGGCTTGACCATTACCATGTCCGCGCCTTCGGCGAGGTCCAGCTCGACCTCGCGCAGCGCCTCGTCGGCGTTGGCCGGATCCATCTGGTAGGTGGTCTTGTCGGCCTTGCCCAGGGCCGCGGCCGAACCGACCGCGTCGCGGAACGGGCCGTAGAACGCGGACGCGTACTTGGCGGCGTAGGCGAGGATGCGGGTGTGCACGAAGCCGGCTTCCTCCAGCGCCAGCCGGATCGCGCCGATGCGGCCGTCCATCATGTCGCTGGGCGCGACCACGTCGGCGCCGGCGCGCGCGTGCGACAGCGCCTGCTGCACCAGCGCATCGACCGTGGCGTCGTTCATCACGTAGCCGCCGTCGTCGAGCAGGCCGTCCTGGCCGTGCGCGGTGTAGGGATCGAGCGCCACGTCGGTGATCACCCCCAGCTGCGGAAAGCGTTCCTTGAGCGCGCGCACCGCGCGCTGGCACAGGCCGTCGTCGTCCCAGGCCGCGGCCGCGTCGAGCGACTTGGCCTCCGGCGCGGTCACCGGGAACAGCGCCAGGGCCGGAATCCGCAGCTCGCTGGCGGTCTCGGCCACGCGCAGCAGCTCGTCGATCGACAGCCGCTCCACGCCCGGCATCGACGGCACCGGCGCGCGGCCGGCAGCCTCGTGCACGAACACCGGGTAGATCAGGTCGCTGGCGGTGAGTACGGTTTCGCGCATCAGCCGGCGCGAGAAATCGTCGCGCCGCATCCGCCGCATGCGGGTATCGGGAAAGGCCATGGCCGCATTCTACTCGCCGCCCCGTCGGGACGGGACTGGCCGCGTGGTCGAGGGAGGTCTCCCGAACCGACTCGGGACGGCCTGAACAACGCTCGTCATTCCCGCGAAAGCGGGAATCCATGGACTCTGATTTTCAACCAGTCGACGTCCATGGATCCCCGCTTTCGCGGGGATGACGAGCAGGAGCGAAATGATGTTGCTCCTCAGGCAATGCCGCCGAAAAGCCCCAGGCGCCAGATCGCGACGATGATGACGATGCCGTTGAGCACCAGGCCGGTCTTGGCGCGACCGCGATTGCCGGCGCGGGTGAACAGCACGCCGATCGCGGCCAGGAGCGCGCCGACCGCGGCGAACGGAATCAGCAGCCAGTTGGTGATGCCCACGATGGGCAGCAGGGCCAGGATCATCCAGGCCAGCGCGACGATGCCCCAGAGCAGGCTGATCAATCCCATGGTGTCGTTCTCCGGTGGTGGTGGGCGTGCTGCCCGATGATGGGACGGCGGGCGTGGGGTGGATGTGACTTGCGGGGCGCGCGCTTTCTGTGGGAGCGGCTTCAGCCGCGAACGGTCGATTGGGCATCGCGCAATCCGGATTCCCGTTCGCGGCTTAAGCCGCTCCTACAGAGGGGCAAGGGCGGCAGCGCCGCGCTCAGCCGGCGTCGTGCACGCCGTCGATCTCGACCGCGAGCTCGCGGCGGCAGATGGCGGCGTGTAGCAGGATCCGCGGCACGCGGTCACCGAAGCGCTCGTCCAGGGCGCGCTCGACCAGCGGCAGGTCGTCGCGGTCGCGCACGTAGACCTTGAGCCGGGTGCCGGCGCCGAACCGGGCCGGCAGCGCAGGGGCGCGCACGCGCGCCGCATCGAGCAGCGCGTCGAAGTTGGCGAAGGTTTCGTCCAGCTGCGCCAGCAGTTCGCCGGTGTGGCGCGAGGCGTGGCCGACCACCGCCGCGGTGCCCGAGAGCATCAGCGGCATCCGCGCGCCCGGCGGCGGCAGCATCGCGCGGGCGAAGCTGGGCGGCTGCGGGCCGTATTCGCGCGGATAGCGGTAGGCGCTGACCTGGCGCGGGTTCTCCACCGGCGTGCCGGGCGTGCGCGCGGCCAGCCAGTACACCTGGATGGTGCGCGCGTCGTCGCAGCGGCCGATCGCGGTCGCGGCCGGCAGCGTGCCGGCGTCGAAGTCGCCCAGGCCGCGCGCGCGGCCGACGCAGAAGCGCCGGTAGCGCTCGGCGTCGCCGTCGCCCAGGGTGATCGCGTCGAGGTAATTCCAGATCCGCAGCAGGTGCGGGTGCTCGCCGGCGGCGATGAAGCGGGTGAGCGAGCGGTAGGCGTGTTCGGCGGCCAGCACGATGCCGCTGTTGTCGCCATCGCCGGTATGGCCGGCCGGCTCGTCGACCTCGATCGCGCCGAACAGCAGCTGGCCGTCGCAGGCCCAGGCGATCTCGCCGCCCATGTCGCCGGCGACCGGCTCGCGCCCCGAGCGCACCGGCGCCGAGGCGTGCCAGACCTCCAGCGGCGCGTGCCCGTGCGGCTCCAGCGGCACCCGCAGGTAGCGCGGATCGTCCAGGCGCGGCGCGGCGCTGCCGAAGCCGAGCACCGCCAGCACGTCGTCGCGCGCCAGCAGCCGCGTGGCGTCGGCATCGTCCACGTACTCCACCCGCAGCTGCGGCGGCGGGCCGGGCGGCAGCGGCACGGGGCGGCTCACGGGTTGCCCTCGTGCAGGGTGTCGCCGGCGAACGCGGCGCGGACCTGGCGGCGCCGGTCGAGCCAGCCGCGCAGCGCCTGCGGCGCGATCGCGACCGCGTTGAGCGCGTACACCAGCCGGAACAGGTACAGCCGCCAGCGCACCCGCGGATTGTCGAACACGTCGCCGGCGAGCATCGAGATCACCGCCTGCTCCAGCTTCCAGTCGTTGCGCGGGGCGCAGAACAGGCGCTGCATCACCGGCGTGGTGAAGCGGTGGATGAACCAGGAAAAGTGCTTGAGCCCGCGCTTCAGGCGCCGGTCCATGGTCCGCTGCAGCGCCGCCTCGCGCGCCGGTTCGCGCAGCGCGCCGTCGACCACCTCGGCCGCGTGCCCGGCGCTGTTCATGCCCAGGTACACGCCCGAGGAAAACACCGGATCGACGAAGGCGAACGCGTCGCCGGCCATCACCCAGCCGGGGCCGGACATGCGCGTGCACTGGTAGGAATAGTTGCCGGTGGCGTGCACCGGCGCCACCCGCTCGGCCCGCTGCATGCGCTCCCACACGCTGGGCGTGCGCTGCAGGGTCTGCATCAGGAACGCCTCGTTGTCGCCGCGGCGCTGCTTGAGGTATTCGGGAAAGCACACCGCGCCCACGCTCATCACCCCGTCGCGCAGCGGGATCAGCCAGTACCAGCCGTATTCGAAACGGTCGATGGTGATGTTGCCGGCATCGTCGCCCTCGCGCGGCTGCACACCGCGGAAGTGGCTGAAGATCGCCGCCGACTGGTGCCTGCCGCTCTTGCGCTTGAGCCTGAGCCGGTTGCCCAGGAAGGTGTCGCGGCCGCTGGCGTCGACCACGTAGCGCGGCCGCAGCGCGAGCGGCGCCTCGTCCGGGCCGGTGGCGTGGACCAGCGCCGGGCGCCCGTCGCGGCCGAATTCGACCTCCCTCACCCGCACCCGCTCGCGTGCGTCCACGCCGCTGCCGCGGGCGTGTTCGAACAGCAGCTGGTCGAACTCCGAGCGCCGCACCTGGAAGGCGTAGCCGAACTTCGGATCGAGCGCGCGATCGAACCTGAACACGTGGGTGATGCCCGCCCAGGGCTGCCCGGACTCGTGCACCGGGAAATCGGCGCCGGCCTTGTGCACGCCGATCGCGCGCACCTGCTCCAGCACCCCCAGGTGTTCGAGGATCGGCAGGTTCATCGGCAGCAGCGACTCGCCGATGTGGAAGCGCGGATGCGCGTCCTTTTCCAGCAGCACCACGCGCCAGCCGCGGCGCGCCAGCAGGGTGGCCGCGGTGGTGCCGGCGGGGCCGCCGCCGATCACCAGGACGTCGCATTCCTCCGGCGCGGTGGCGGTGCTGGCGGGCTGGGCTTGGCTGGCCATCCGGGGACGTCTGCGACTGCTGCAAGTGGAGCGGGAGCGCATGATAGCGGACGCCCCGCCGCGCCCGGAGCGGGCACCCGCGCCGGCCGGCGGCTTTCCTGAACGCCGCGCGCCGTCTTGCGCGAGGCCGCGCGATGCACGATTGTTGCCGGTCCTGTCCGAACCGCCAGATGCCAATGCCCGCGCAAACCGACGCCGAACGCGAACTCGCCGACCTGCTGGTCGACAGCCTGAACCTCGACGGCGTGGCCGCAGCCGAGATCGATCCCGAGGCGCCGCTGTTCAACGCCGGGCTGGGCCTGGATTCGATCGACGCGCTGGAGCTGGCGCTGGCGGTCAGCAAGCGCTACGGCTTCCAGCTGCGCTCGGACAGCGACGAGAACCGGCGCATCTTCGCCTCGCTGCGGGCGCTGTCCGAACATATCCAGCAACACCGAACGACTTGATCCCGACCCTGCAGATCGCGCTGGCGGTGGCCTACGCGGTGCTGGCGCACGCTGCCAGCGCCCGCGACGACGCGCGCCTGGCGTCCGCGGCGCTGCTGGTGCTGGTGGCGCTGATGCTGGTGGCGCCGCTGCTGAAGCTGCGGCCGTGGGCGTTCGCGCTGGCCGCGGCGTCCACCGCCGCGGTGTGGTGGCTGCACGCGCGTGGCCTGGCCGCGCTGCCGCTGCTGCTGGTGCCGGTGGTGTTCGTGGCCCTGGTGGCCTGGGTGTTCGGGCGCAGCCTGCGCCCGGGGCGGGTGCCGCTGATCACCCGCATCGTCTCGGGCCTCGACGGCGAGCCGCCGGAGCAGCTGCCGGCCGACGTGGCCGCCTATGCGCGCGGCCTGACCGCGATCTGGGCCGCGCTGCTGGCCGGCATGGGGCTGGCCAACCTGGTGCTGGCGATGCTGGCCACGCCCGGCGGGCTGCTGGCGCAGATGGGGCTGGCCTCGCCCTGGCCGATCACCCACGAACAGTGGTCGTGGTTCGCCAACCTGCTCGGCTACGGCGTGGTCGGCGGCTTTTTCGTGCTCGAGTTCCAGTGGCGCCGGCGCCGCTTCCCGGAGCGGAATCCGGGCTTCTTCGGCTTCCTGCGCCGGCTCGGAGGCCTCGGGCCGGCGTTCTGGCGGGACGTGGTGCGATGAGTCCGGACGGCATGCACTCCGACGGCATGCACGGAGACTCCGCCGCCGCGGGCGCGCCCGCCGGCGACGGTATCATGCGCAACGATTGCATGGGACCGGTGTCCCCGGAGGAGGCGGGGCGGGTGACGGCGGGAACGATGATCTGGCGCGCGTTCAACATGTTCCAGCTGGCGATCGGCCTGGTCTGGACCGCAGCCTGGATCACGCTGGCGCTGCTGCTGCGGCCGCTGTCGGGGCCGCAGGCGCGGCTGCCGCTGCGCATGGCCGCGCGCTGCTGGGCCCCGGGCCTGCTGCTGCTGGCCGGCGCGCGGCTGCGGGTGGAGGGCGCGGGCAACGTCGACTGGTCGAAACCCTGCCTGCTGGTCGCCAACCACCAGTCGATCTTCGACGTCTGCGCCCTGTTCACCGCGGTGCCGGTGCCGCTGCGCTTCCTGCTCAAGGAGGAGATGAAGCGGGCGCCGTTCGTGGGCTGGTACGCGCGCGCCACCGGGATGCTGTTCATCGTCCGCGACAGCATCCGCGCCGGCGCGCTGTTCCGTCGCCAGGCGGCGGCGCTGCTGGCCGGCGGGCAGAGCCTGTGCCTGTTCCCCGAGGGCACCCGCAGCCGCAGCGGCGAGGTCGGGCCGTTCAAGGGCGGGTCGCTGCAGGCGGCGATCGACGCCGGGGTGGCGGTGGTGCCGGTGGCCCTGCAGGGCGCGGGCCGGGTGCTGCCGGCGGAGGGCTTTTTCCGGGCCCGGCCGGGCACCATCCGGATCGCCTTCGGCAAGCCGCTGGCGGTGCGCGTGGACGACGTCCCGGTGCCGCGCCAGGCGCTGGCCGACCGCGCCCGCGACGAGGTGCTGGCGATGCTGCGGGCCTGGCAGTGAGCGCGGCATGGAGTTCGTGATCGGCCCCGACCATCCGGCCCTGCCCGGGCACTTTCCCGGCCAGCCGGTGGTGCCCGGGGTGGTGGTGCTGGAGCGGGTGCTGGAGGCGGTCGAGCGCGAGGCCGGCCCGCTGCCGGCGCTGGCCCTGCCGCAGGCGAAGTTCGTGCAGCCGCTGCTGCCGGGCGAGGTGGCGCGGGTCGAACTCGAACCGCTGGCGCCGACGCCGGTGCCGCGCTGGCGCTTCCGGGTGCTGCGCGGCGACAGCCTGATCGCCAGCGGCGAAGTGGCCGCGGCGGAGCCGCAGCCGTGAGCGCGGACTGGAAGCAGCGGCCCGAGGGCGGCGGCCGCTGCGCGCTGTGGCTGCTGCGCACGGTGGCGCGCCACGGCGGGCGGCCGTTCGCGCGCCTGCTGCTGTATCCGATCACCCTGTATTTCCTGCTCCGGCGCGGCCCCGAGCGGCGCGCCTCGATCGCCTTCCTTGGCCGCGCCCTGGGCCGGCCGGCGCGCCTGCTCGACGGCGCGCGCCACGTGCACACCTTCGCCTCGACCATCCTCGACCGCCTGTTCCTGCTCGACGGCAAGGAGTCGCGGTTCCGGATCGAAACCCGCGGCCTCGAAGCGCTGGCGGCCAGGGTCGACGAGGGTCGCGGCGTGCTGATGTTCGGTTCGCACCTGGGCAGCTTCGAGGCCATGCGCGTGCTCTCGCGCCAGCGGCCGGGGCTGCGGCTGCGGGTGGTGCTCGACAAGGCCCACAGTCGCGCGCTGACCCAGCTGCTCGACGCGCTGGCGCCGGAGATCGCCGCAGGCGTCATCGACGCCAGCCAGGACGGGCCGGCGCTGATGCTGCAGATCCAGCAGGCCGCGGCCGAGGGCGCGCTGGTCGCGCTGCTGGTCGACCGCACCCTGCCCGGCCAGGCGGCGCTGCAGGTGCCGTTCTTCGGCGAGCCGGCGCCATTCCCGCTGGCGCCCTGGCAGATGGCCGCGGTGCTGAAGCTGCCGGTGGTACTCGGCTTCGGCCTCTACCATGGGTCCAACCGCTATTCGCTGACGTTCGAGGACTTCAGCGATCCGATCGACGCCCCGCGCGGCCGCCGCGACGCGGTACTGGCCTCGCTCATCCGCGGTTACGCCGCGCGGCTGGAGCATCATGCCCGGCAGGCGCCCTACAACTGGTTCAACTTCTACGATTTCTGGCATGTCGACCAACAGCAGATCCAGACCAACCGATCCGGCACCGATGACGCGCGCGCGGTGGCGATGGCTGCCGGCGCTGCTGCTGGTGGCGACGGCGCCGTCGACGTGGGCCCAGGCCGGCCCCGATAGCGAGGCGATCCTGCGTTCGCTGGCGCGCCCGGCGCCGGCGGCCACGCCGTTCGTCGAGGTGCGCGACTCGCCGCTGCTCAAGGCGCCGCTGCGGGTCTCGGGCGAGTACCGCCGCCCCGACGCCGACACCCTGGTGCGCGAGGTGCGCGCGCCCTATGCCGAAACCACCACCCTGCGCGACGGCGAGGCGGTGCTGGCGCGCGAAGGCAAGCCCGAGCGCCGCTTCGCGCTCACCCGCGCGCCGGAGCTGGCCGCGCTGCAGGGCAGCTTCGGCGCGCTGCTGGCCGGCGACGCGGCCGCGCTGCGCCGCCACTACACGGTCGACGCGCAGGGCAGCGCGCAGCACTGGTCGCTGCGCCTGGTGCCGCGCGATCCGGAGCTGGCCGCACGCCTGCGCGACCTGGTGCTGCACGGCCACGGCGACCAGCTGCACTGCATCGAGAACACCCCGGTCAAGGGCGATCCCCGGCGCACCCTGATGGGCCCGGCCGCCGAGGCCGCGACCCGCGCCGGCGACAGCGCCGACATCGCCGCGCTGTGCCGTGGCGACGCCGGCGCCGGATGAGCGCGCGTTGAGCGCCGGTACGCGCCTGGTCTGGGCGCTGGCGTGGCTGGCGCTGCTGCTGGGCTTCGGCGCTTGGCTGTCGCAGACGCTGAGCTTCAGCGGCGACCTGCGCCGCTTCCTGCCCGATGCGCGCACGCCCGAGCAGCGGCTGCTGATCGACGAGCTGGGCGAAGGCCCCGGCTCGCGGCTGCTGATGGTGGCGCTGTCGGGCGATGCGCCGCCGGCGCTGGCCGCGACCTCGCAGGCGATGCGCGAGGCGCTGGCGGCCGATGCGCGCTTCGTCTTCGCCGCCAACGGCGCCGATGCCGGCCTCGATGCGATTCCCGAAGCGCTGCGCCCGTACCGCTACCTGCTCTCGCCGCGGATCGATGCGGCGGCGCTGGACGCGGATGCGCTGGCCGATGCGCTCGAGGCGCGGCTGCAGGACCTGGGCTCGCCTGCGGCCGACCTGGTCGAGCCGCTGCTGGCCTCCGACCCCACTTTGGAAACCTTGGCCCTGGCCGAAGCCTGGCGCCCGGCGAGCGCGCCGCGAACCCTGCACGGGGTCTGGTTCGACCGCGCCGGGGAGCAGGCCCTGCTGCTGCTGGAAACGCGCGCCGCGGGGTTCGATCCAGACGGCCAGCGCGAGGCCGTGGATGCCATCGAGATCGCGTTCGCAGCTGCCGGTAGCGATGGCGCGCTGGAGATCATCGGCCCCGGCGCGTTCGCCGACGAGATCGGCAGCCGCACCGCGCGCGAGGCCGGCTGGATCGGCACCGTTGACAGCATCGGCCTGGTGCTGCTGCTGCTGATCGCCTACCGCAGCTGGAGGATCCCGCTGCTGGGCGTGCTGCCGCTGGCCAGCGCGGGCCTGGCCGGCCTGGCCGCGCTGGTGCTGCTGTTCGGCGACCGCGTGCACGGCATCACCATCGCCTTCGGCTTCACCCTGATCGGCGTGGTCCAGGATTATCCGATTCACTTCTTCAGCCACCAGCACGCCGGGCTCTCGCCCTGGCGCAGCGTGCGCAGGCTGTGGCCGGCGCTGGCCACCGGCGTGGTCGCCACCTGCATCGCCTATCTCACCTTCCTGTTCTCCGGCGTCGACGGCCTGCGCCAGCTGGCGGTGTTCACCATCGTCGCGCTGGCCACCGCGGCGCTGTGCACGCGCTTCCTGCTGCCGGGGCTGATCGACCCGGCGCCGCGCGACGTGGCCAGCTCGCCGCGGCTGCTGGCGCTGTGGCGCGCGATCGAACGGCTGCCGCGCCCGCGCGTCGCGCTGGCGGTGCTGGCGGCGCTGGCGCTGGCGGTGGTGGCGCTGCGCCCGGGCGAGTTCTGGCAGAACGACCTCTCGCGCCTGACTCCGGTGCCCGCGCCGCTGCTGGAGCGCGACGCGCAGCTGCGCGCCGAGCTGGGCGCGCCCGACGTGCGCTACGTGCTGACCGTGCAGGCCGACGACGCCGAGGCCGCGCTTGCGGCGAGCGAACGGCTGCGTCCGGTGCTCGATGCGCTGGTGGCCGAGGGCGCGATCGAAGGCTACGACCTGGCCGCGCGCTACCTGCCCAGCGTGGCGGTGCAGCGCGCGCGCCAGCAGTCGCTGCCCGAGGCCGACGCGCTGCGCGCCTCGCTCGACGCTGCGTTGTCGGGTTCGCCGTTCCAGCCCGACGCGTTCGAACCCTTCCTCGCCGACGTCGAGCGCGCGCGCCAGGCCGCGCCGCTGCAGCCGCGCGACCTCGCCGGCACGCCGCTGGCCACTCGCGTCGGCGGCCTGCTGATCGAGGGCGAGACCCACGCCACTGCTTTGGTGTCGCTGACCGGGCTGAGCGATGCCGACGCCGTCGAACGTGCGGCGCAGGCCCACGGCGCGCGCCTGCTGGACATGAAGCAGGCCTCCGAATCGCTGGTGGCCGACTACCGCACGCGCATCCTCGCCGCGCTGGCGGTGGCCGCGCTGGCGCTGGTGGCCACGGTCTGGTTCGCGCTGCGCGCGCCGCGCCGCGTGGCGCGGGTGCTGCTGCCGATGGCCCTGACCACCCTGCTGGTGCTGGCGGTGCTGCGCGGCTTCGGCGTCGAGCTCAACCTGTTCCACCTGGTGTCGCTGATCCTGGCCGCCGGGCTCGGGCTCGACTACGCGCTGTTCTTCGAACACGCCGGCGAGGACCGCGACGACCAGCTGCGCACCCTGCACGCAGTGATCGTGTGCAGCCTGATGACCCTGCTGGTGTTCAGCCTGCTGGCGCTGTCGTCGGTGCCGGTGCTGCGCGCGATCGGCGGCACGGTGGCGCTGGGCGTGGTGTTCAACTTCGCGCTGTCGCTGCTGGTTGCGCGCGCGCCGGTGGGCGAGGCGCCGTCGGCGTCGGAGGACCCGGCATGATCGCGGCCCGCAGCCCGGAGCGCACGCGATGAGCGCGATCGACCGCGCCGCCATCGAGGCGCTGATCCCGCACAAGCACGCGATGTGCCTGTGGGACGAGGTGATCGACTGGGACGCGCAGCGCATCCGCCTGCGCGCCGTCAGCCATCGCGACCCCGCGCATCCGCTGCGCGGCGGCGACGGCCTGCGCGCCGTGCACCTGTGCGAATACGGCGCCCAGGCCATGGCCGTGCACGGCGGCCTGCTGGCGCGCGAAGCGGGCGGCGCGGCGCGGCCTGGTTTCCTGGTCGCGCTGCGCGGCGTGCGCCTGCACCTCGCCCGCATCGACCGGCTGCCCGGCCCGATCGAGTGCGAGGCCGAACAGCTGGCCGCCGGCGAGGCCAGCCAGCAGTACGCCTTCCGCATCCACCACGCCGGCAACCTCCTCGCCGAAGGCCGCGCCACCGCAATGCTCCGCTGAAAGCCCTCCAAGGCCTGAAGCCCTCCCCTTCAAGGGGAGGGTTGGGTGGGGATGGTGTAATCCGCGAACGCCAACGCAGCGCTCGCGATATCGAAGCCACCCACGCCCCAACCCCGCATAATCCCCCCATTTCCCGACGGACCCACCATGAAACGAGCCCTGGTCACCGGCGGCAGCGGCGATCTCGGCGGCGCGATCTGCCGCCGGCTCGCTGACGCGCACTGGCACGTGATCGTGCACGCCAACGCCAACCTCGCCCGCGCCGAAGCGGTGGTCGAACGGATCCGCGAGGCCGGCGGCAGCGCGCAGGCGGTCGCCTTCGACGTGGCCGACGGCGAGGCCGCGACCGCGGCGGTGGAGGCGCTGCTGGAAGACGGCGCGATCGGCGCGGTGGTCAACAACGCCGGCATCCACGACGACGCGCCCATGGCCGGCATGTCGGACGCGCAGTGGCGGCGGGTCATCGACGTCTCGCTGCACGGCTTCTTCCACGTCACCCGGCCGCTGCTGCTGCCGATGGCGCGCATGCGGCGCGGCCGGATCGTCAGCGTGTCCAGCGTCGCCGCCGTGCTCGGCAACCGCGGCCAGGCCAACTACGCCGCGGCCAAGTCGGCGCTGCACGGCGCGACCAAGTCGCTGGCGCGCGAAATGGGCTCGCGCGGGATCACCGCCAACGTGGTCGCGCCGGGCGTGATCGCCGGGCGGATGAGCGGGGAGGCCTTCGACCCGGCCATGATCCGGCAGATGGTGCCGGCCGCCCGCGCCGGCACGCCGGAGGAGGTCGCGGCGCTGGTCGCCTTCTTGTGCTCGGACGAGGCCGGCTACATCAACGGCCAGGTGATCGGCATCGATGGCGGCATGAGCTGAGGCGACCGTCGGTAGCCGCGCAGGTTGCGTTGCGTTCACACCGGCGGACGGACACTGGGCCGGGTCCAACAGGAATCGCCGCCATGGTCCGTCCGGTCGTCTTCGCACTGCTGTGCGCCCTGGCGCTCGCCGCCTGCGCCAGTTCGCACGTGCTCACCGGCACCCCGCGCCCGCCGATCGACCCGTCTCAGGTGCGGATCTACTACGGTCCGCCGCCGGGCGGCTACGAGGAGATCGCGCGCCTGCAGGTGCGCAGCGGCGCATTCACCTATGGCGCGCAGAACAAGTCCAATGCGGTGATCCGCAACCTGCGCCGCGAAGCCGCGCGCCTGGGCGCGAACGGGGTGCTGCTGCAGGGCGTCGGCGAAGGGCCGGACCGGAGTGCGGTCAGCGTTGGCGGCGGCGTCGGCCGCGTCGGCGGGCGCAGCGCCTCGAGCGTGGGCGTGGGCGTGAACATCTCGCCCACGCCGAAGCATGCCAGCGGGATCGCGGTCTGGGTCGAGGACCCGCCGCCCGAAGCCGGGCCGCCGTCGACGCCCTGAACCGTGCCGATGGGGGCCGCAACGCGCTGACCCGGACTTCTTCTCCTTCTCCCGGATCAGGACGCCGTGCCGCGTTCAGGCGTCGGCCGTTTCGGCGCGGGCGCTGGACGCGGCCGCAAACCAGTGCGCCGGCAGCATCGGCGCGTGCGCGGCGGAATCGTGCCCGTCCAGCAGCGCATCGAGCCCCTGGTCGTCGATCTCGGGGAACTGCGCGCGCGCCATCGCCAGCACCTCGCTGGCCAGCTGGCGCATGCCGTCCACGTCGCGGCGCGTGCGCTCGAGGTAGGCCGCATCGTCGAGCTCGTCGGTCAGCGCACCATTCATGCGCCGGCACCACTCGACCGCGTGCTGGTCGTAGGCGCGCGCGCCGTCGAGCCGCGGCGAGGCGTCGCGCAGGCCCCAGTCGCGCATCAGCGCCTGCATCGCCAGGTTGAGCCGGCTGCCGGCGTCGAAGTGCGGCCGCAGCTGCGAAAGCACCGGCAGCTTCGCCTGGCGGCCGCTGAAGAACAGCGGCGCCAGCAGCGACCAGTAGTAGGCGTAGTCCCACAGCACCTTGATCGGCATCACCACCGGATGGCCGAAGATCGGGTACTGGTCCTGGTAGAGGGTGAGCGTGTTGCGATAGAACGAGAAGTACAGCTGCTGGAAGATGTCCGCATACGGGCCCACCGGCTCGCCGGCGAAATCCAGCCGCACCAGCTCGGCGACGTAGGTATTGCTGATCGCGATGAAATCGCTGCCCGGCGAATAGAAAGGATCAAGGAACACGCCGGCCTCGCCGGTCAGCGCCCAGCGCCGGCCGGAGAACACCTGCTTGCAGTCATGCGAGAAGTGGCGCAGGAACAGGAAATCCTGCACCCGGTGGCGGGGATCCTCCAGCGCCCGTGCCGCCCGCGGCTGGTGCCGGCGCACCCAGTCCATCGCCTTGTCGTGGGTGTTCATCGTCTCGAGCGGATGCATCTTCGCGTCGCAGACGATGCCCAGCGAATGCGAGTCCGAGGCCAGCGGGATCAGCCAGAACCAGTAGCCGGGCCCGCACATGTGGTTGGTCGACATCCAGCGCTCGGCCGGCTGGAAACGCGTGGGCCAGTTGCCCTCGCCGGTCCAGGCATCCAGGTCCACGTGCCCGTCCACCCGCCACCACACCGCATTGACGTCATGGTCGTTGGTCTGCGCCAGGCCGAGCTTGCGCTTGACCAGGCCGGCGCGGCCGGCGGCATCGACCACCCAGCGCGCGCGCAGCGCGTGGCTGCCGCCTTCGTGTTCAAACGTCACCGTGTGCACGCCGCCGTCGTCGGACAGCTCGATGCCGCGCACCACCGCACCGTGGCGGAAGTCCGCGCCCAGCTCCACCGCGCGCTCGCCGAGGTGGTTCTCGAAGCGGCCGCGGTCGAGCTGCCACGAGGGCGTGGGCAGCAGCCGGCTCACGCCCATCTCGCTGCAGTCCTGGACGTTGTCCATGCGGTCGCTGAAGAAGTAGCGCAGGCCGTACTTGCGCACCTGCTGGGTTTCCATGTGCTCGCGCAGGCCCAACACCTCGGCGAAGTAGTGCGCGCCGATCTCGACCGTGGATTCGCCCACCTTGTGCGCGGCCTCGCGCACCGGATGCGCGCGACGCTCGAGCACCGTCACCGAGCGTCCGGGCTGCTGCATGCGCAGCTGCATCGCCAGGGTCAGGCCGGCGAGGCCACCGCCGAGGATGAGGACGTCGACATCGGTGTCGGGCGCGCTGGCTGGGCTGGGTTTGGGCATCGCGGGGGCTCGCTCGTGGGAAAGGGGAGGGGCGCCGCGCCTGTCCGCAGCCGGCCGCCGCGTCTTCAGTGCCGGGCGCCGGGCGGGGCGTCGGGGTCGAACACCACCGGCGCGCGGCGGCGCGTGGCGCGGTAGGCGTCCAGCAGCCGGCCGCCTGTCAGTACCTGGCGCACCACGTGGGAGGTGATGCTGGCCAGGTCGCGGAACAGGCGGAAGTGGCTCTTGCGGAACAGCTCGCCGCCACCGGCGACCGCGTAGCGCGTCTCCACCGGTACCGACACCACGCCGAATCCAAGTTCGCGCGCGGCCGAGATCAGGATCTGCGCCTCGAACACGAAGCCCTCGCCGGGCACATCCTGCAGCGCCAGCACCGGCGCCGGGTACAGCCGCTGGCCGCTCTGGCTGTCGACCAGCTGGAAGCCGCACCCCCAGGCGATGCCCCAGTCGCCGAAGTCGTTGCCGATGCGCCGGTACCAGGGCTGGGTGCTGCGCTTGCGCAGGCGCGCACCGTTGACGATGTTGCCCGGATGCGCGTTGGCCGCGGCGACCAGGCGCGGGACGTCGCGCGCATCGTGCTGGCCGTCGCCGTCCATGGTCACCACCGCGGCCATGCCGCGGCGCAGGGCCTCGGCGAAGCCGTCGCGCAGGGCGCGGCCCTTGCCCATGCGCTGCGGATGGCGCAGCAGCACCGCGGGCGTGGCGGCGACGATCGCGGCGGTGTCGTCGTCTGAGCCGTCGTCGACCACGATCACCAGGTCGGCCTGTTCCAGCGCGCCGGCGACGACATCGGCGATGCGCAGCGCCTCGTTGAGCGCCGGGATCAACACCGCGACGTTGCCGCGGTGCAGGCGCGGCTGCTCAGCCATGGTCGATGTCCAGCACCAGCCGCCTGCCGGGCCCGGCATGCAGCACCGTGGCCGCATCGCCCGCGGCCAGCGCGTCGAACAGGGGCAGCATCGGCGCCATCGCATTGCCCTGCGCGCGCGTGGACAGCGGGCCGTCGCCGGCAGCGGCATCGCCCTGTTCCAGCCGCGCCGACAGCAGCGGGCCGTCGCCGTCGCGCACCAGCACCAGGGCGCCACCGAGCAGGCCCTGGCTGCGCGTCACCGTGGACAGCAGGCCGCTGGCGCTGGTGTCGTAGCCCACCAGCAGCACCGCGTCGGCGTCGGTGGCCAGCTGCACCATCGCCTCGACCAGGCCCTGGGCGAAGCTGGCCCGGTGCGCGCTGATCGCGGTGGTGGTGCGCATGCAGCCGCTGCCGATGGTCCAGTAGCCGGCGGCGGCGTTGTGCACGGAGTTGTGGAACTTCGTCGGCGAGACTTCGGCGGGCGCGGCCGCGAGGGTGGCGCACATGTAGTCGGTGATGCCCAGGTCGCCGTGGGTGGAGGTGAACACCGACGGCAGCGTATCGGGCGCGATGCCGGCATCGCCACAGGCCGCGAGCGCGACCTCCAGCGCAACCAGCACCGAGGGCGGCGCGCGGCGGCGCTCGTTGGGCGCCAGCAGGGTCGGCGCAGGTTTGGCTGGGGCCTCGGCAGGCAACGCGCCGGTGGATGCGAACGCGCGCGCGGCGGCCCAGTCGGGCAGGCCGTCGCTCCACCAGCCGATGCCGGCGATGCGGGCGGCCAGTACGCTCATGCCGCGGCTCCGCGGCCGAACACCAGCGAGCAGTTGTTGCCGCCGAAGCCGAATGAATTGTTCATTGCGTATGCGATGTCGCGGCGCGCGTTGTCGAAGCGGATCTGCGGGCCGCAGTCCCGATCGGGCGTGGCGCTGTTGAGCGTGCCCGGCAGCAGGCCGTCGCGCAGCGCGATCAGCGCGAACACCGATTCGACGATGCCGGCCGCGCCCAGGGTGTGCCCGGTCCAGCCCTTGCTGGAGCCGGCGTGCAGCGAGGCGGGGAACAGCGCGGCCACCGCGCGCGCTTCGATCGCGTCGTTGGCGGGCGTCGAGGTGCCGTGCAGGTTGAGGTATCCCACCTCGCCCGCGTCGATGCCGGCCCGCGCCAGTGCGTCGCGCATGGCGAGCGTGGCGCCCAGGCCTTCCGGATGCGGCGCCGACATGTGGTGGGCGTCGCTCGATTCGCCGTAGCCGCGCAGCTGCAGGCCGTCTTCGCCCGGCGCCGCACGCTCGAGCAGGGCGAAGCCGCCGGCCTCGCCCAGCGACAGGCCGTCGCGCGTGGCGTCGAAGGGACGGCAGGGCTCGGCCGACACCAGGCCCAGCGCGTTGAAGCCGAACAGCACGCTGCCGCAGAGCGTGTCGACGCCGCCGACCAGGGCCGCGTCCGCCACCCCGGCGTGGATCAGCCGCGCCGCCTGGGCGAACACCTTGGCGCTGGACGAACAGGCCGTGGCCACGGTCACGCAGGGGCCGCGCAGGCCGGTGGCGCGCTGCAGGAAATCGCCCAGCGAATGCGGCGTGTGCACGATCGGACGCCGCAGGTCCTCGGGAAAGCAGGGATTGCCCTGCGCATCGACCTGCGCGCGCGCATAGCCTTCCTCGCTTGCGCCGATGCTGGAGGTGGACGTGCCGACCACCAGCGCCACGCGCTCCGCGCCATGGCGGTCGACCAGGGCGGCCAGCGCGTCGGGCAGCCCGTCCTGCTGCAGCGCCAGCCAGGCCAGCCGATTGTTGCGGCACTCCCAGCCGGCGAGCGCGCCGGGTAGCGGCATGTGCTCGATACCGTCCACGCGCCCGATCCAGGTGGCCAGCGGTGCGGGTCCGAAATCGTTGCGGCGCAGCCCGCCGCGACGCGCCTCCAGCGCCGCGGCCTGCGCCGCCACGCCGCGTCCAAGGGCCGTGGTCGCGCTGAACGCGCGGATGGCGATGGGCGGCATGGGGTTGGGCGAAGACGTTGTCGGCACGGCGCGTCCTGTGAAAAGCCGGCCGAGTATAGCCATCGCGCCGTGAGGATAGACCGCGCTTTTCCACTCCCCCGACGTCCGCGCCAACGTCCCATCGTGTTCGCCCGTCGGTTGACCGCCCCCGTTGGACCTCCCTACGGCCGCAGGCAGCCCCGGAGGAAGGATTCGGCCAGCCGGTAGCGGTGCAGGGCGTCGCTGCCGCGCAGGCCGTGCTTGGCGCCGGGGTAGGTCATCAGCTCGAACGGCGTGCCGCGCGCCTGCAGATCGCTCATCAGGGCGGTGGAGTTGCCGAACAGCACGTTGTCGTCGGCCATGCCGTGGATCAGCAGCAGGGCGTCGGGCCGGATGTTCGCCGAGTGCGCCAGCACGCGCGCGGCGGCGTAGCCCTCCGGGTTCGCGTCCGGCAGGCCCATGTAGCGCTCGGTGTAGTGGGTGTCGTACAGCGCCCAGTCGGTGACCGGCGCGCCGGCCACGCCGCAGGCGTAGTCGCCGGGCGCGCGGCCGAGCAGCATCAGGCTCATGTAGCCGCCGTTGGACCAGCCGTGCACGCCGATGCGCTCGCCGTCCACCCACGGCTGCGCGCGCAGCCACTCCACGCCCTTGCGCTGGTCCTCGACTTCGACCGTGCCCTGCGCCCCGTACAGCGCGCCGCCGAAGTCGCGCCCGCGCCGCGGGGTACCGCGATTGTCGAGCGAAAACACCACGTAGCCGGCTTGCGCGAGGTACTGGTTGAAGAAGGCGTCGGCGCGGCCGGGCCAGGCGTCGAGCACCGTCTGCGCGGCCGGGCCGCCGTAGACGTAGACGATGACCGGGTATTGCTTCGCGGGATCGAAATCCGCCGGCCTGATGAGGCTGTAGTACAGCGGCGTCGCGCCGTCGGCGGCGGTGAGGGTGCCGAATTCGGTGGGCCGGTGCGCGGCACGGTAGGGCGCGTAGGGGTGCTGCGGGTCGTCGATGTCGTTGGGCAGCAGGGTGGCCAGCGGCACGCCATCGGCGCGGAACAGCTCGATCTGCGGCGGCGTGGCGGTGTTCGACCAGCTGTCGACGTAGACGCTGGCGTTGCGCGCGAAGCTGGCGTTGTGCACGCCGGGCTCGCGCGAAAGCGTCTGGATCGGGCCGCCGTCCAGCGGCACGGCGTGGATGTGGCGTTCGGTCGGTGCGGGCGCGGGCTCCGGCAGCAGGTTGTCGCTGCGCACGCCCGGCAGCGTGGTGCGCATGCCGGCGCTGAAATAGACCAGTTCCTGCTCCTGGTCCACCGCCAGCAGCGCATCCACCGGCCATTCGCCGCGGGTGAGCCGGGTCAGCCGCGCGCCGTCCTCGGAGGCCAGGTACAGGTGCTCGAAGCCGCTGCGCTCGGACTGCCACAGGAAGCGGCCGTCCTCCAGGAAGCGCAGGCTGTTGTGCAGCGGCACCCAGGTCGTCGACGTCTCGGTGACGAGCACGCGCTGCGCGCCGGTGGCGAGCGTGGCCTCGACCAGCTCCAGCGTCTTCTGGTCGCGCGACTGGCGCTGGAAAGTCAGGCGCTGCGGATCGCGCCAGTCGACACGGGCGAGGTAGATGTCGCGCTCGCGGCCCAGGTCGATCCATCGCGGCCTGGCCCCGGCGCGCGGCGCGATCACGCCCAGCTGCACCAGCACGTTCGGCTCGCCGGCCGCCGGGTAGCGCTGTTCGACCACCTCGGTGCGGTCTGCGTACATCTCGTAGCGCCGCACCAGGGGTACCGGAGATTCATCGATGCGGGCGAAGGCGATGGCCGAGTCGTCCGGCGCCCACCAGTAGCCGGTGTGGCGGTCCATTTCCTCGTCGGCGACGAACTCGGCCACGCCATTGGCCACGGTGTCGCTGGCATCGAAGGTGAGGCGGATTTCGCGACCGCTGGCCAGGTCGATCACCCACAGATCCCGCTCGCGCACGAAGCTGACGTAGCCGCCGCGCGGCGACAGCCTCGGGTCGGTGGCGAAGCCGCCGCCGTCGGTGAGCCTGCGCACCGCGTCCGCCCCGGATTTCGCCAGGTCGTACAGGTACAGCTCCCCGCCGAGCGGGAACAGCAGGGTCTTCGCGTCCGGCGACCACTGGTAGTCGACGATGCCCGACAGCCCCGCGATGCGCTGGCGCTCGCGCCGCGCCTTCTCCTCGTCGCTCAGCGTTTCCTCGCCCGGCAGCACCACGCGCGAATCGACCAGCATCCGGATCTGGCCGCCGTCGACGTGGTATTCCCACAGGTCGAGCCGGTTGCGGTCGCTGTCCCTGCCGCGGAGGAAGGTCACGCGCGAGCCGTCGGGCGCGACCTGGGGCTTGATCAGCGTCGGTCCGGACAGCGACGCGTCGCCGGTGATGGCGTCGAGGGTGAGCTTGCCCGGCGCGGGCGGTTGGGCAAGTGCGGGCATGGCGGCGAGTGCGAAGGTGAAGGCGAACAGCGCGGTCAGGCGCATGCAGCGGCGCTCCGTTTGACGGTGGCCGGTCATCCTAACCGCCCGGCGACGCGGTGGCGGGTGCCTGTGGTCATTCGCGTCCGGCACGGCTGCGTCCGCCGCGAACACGCCCGTTCAGGTCGGGTCTCCGCGCCGCCAGTCGCATCCATGCGCCCGGCCGCGGCTGAGGCCGTTCGTGCAGGAGTACCGCGTGGCGGAACGGATGCCTACCTGCTGCCAGGCTCGATCCCGAACAGGAGCTTCTTCTGCTCGTCGCTCATCGGCTTGCCCGCATCCGGGTTCACCTGCGTCGCCAGCGCATACGCGCGCGCCGTGGCCGGGCGCGCGGCGATGGCGGTGCGCCAGCGCTGCACTTCGGGATAGGGCGACAGGTCGATCGGGGCCTTGTCGTAGACGCCGATCCACGGATAGATCGCCATGTCGGCGATGCTGTAGTCGTCGCCGGCGACGAAGGCGTGCCCGGCCAGGCGCCTGTCGAGCACGCCGAGCAGGCGGTTGGCTTCGCTGGCGTATCGCTTTTTCGCGTATTCGATCGGCTCGGGCGCGTAGACGTGGAAGTGGCCGTACTGGCCGGTCATCGGCCCCAGCCCGCCCATCTGCCAGAACAGCCATTCCAGCGTCGCGGTGCGGCCGCGCAGGTCGGCAGGCAGGAACCGGCCGGTCTTTTCGGCCAGGTAGAGCAGGATCGCGCCGGATTCGAACACGTTCAGCGGCGCGTCGCCGTCGGCGGGCGCGTGGTCGACGATCGCCGGCATCTTGTTGTTGGGCGAGATGGCGAGGAAGTCCGGCCGGAACTGGTCGCCGCTGCCGATGTTTACGGGCTTGATCGCGTAGTCGAGGCGGGCGCCGGCGTCGGCCAGCTCCTCGAGCATCAGGGTGATCTTGTGGCCGTTGGGTGTAGGCCAGTAGTACAGGTCGATCATCGAACGCCTCCGCCGGAACCATGATCGGCACAGTGTAGACACTGGCGCTGCAGGCCGCCGGTGACGGCGCGCGATCGATCCGTGCCGTGGCCCGGAACGGACGACGGCCCCGGCGTGCTGCCGGGGCCGTCGCATGGATCGGAAAATACCGGGGCGGCCATCCTGGAATCGGCTCCCCCCGGCGGAGGAAGCGACTCAGTTGGTCGGGCAGCTGACCTGGTGGTCGAACTCGGTGCTCACCGCCACGCGCGCGAGCGCGATCGTCGCGCCGGCGTCGGCGCGCAGCTGGAACGGGACGTCCAGCCGGCTGACGTCGGCGCCGCGCAGGCGCAGGCACTTGAGCGGCACCGCAAGGCGCGTCCATTCGCCGCGCGGCAGCGTCGCCAGCGCCTGTCCGATCTCGATCTCTCCGCTGCAGCCCTCGCCGCAGGAAGCCAGCAGCGACGCATTGCCGCTGGCCGGCAACGCGTCCACGCGCAGGGTGAGCACCACCGGCACGTCGCCGTTGGTTTCCCGGGTCACGTCCAGCGGCTCGCCGGACAGCACCTGCACGGTGGCCGGGCCCGACCATGCGAACAGGCGCGCGCCTTCCTGCACTTCGTGGTTGATCGCGCTCATCTCCAGCGATCCGTCGCTGGTGGCCGCCGCCGGCTGCACCACGTCCAGCGCGCCGCCGTCGCCGCCCACCAGGCGCAGGGTGAAGCCGGTGGCCGGAACGCCACGCACGAACCAGGTATTGCCGCTGGCCGCCTCGGGATCGATGCCCGGATCCTCCGACAGCGCGGCCAGGTCGCCATTGTCGGCGTAGGTCAGGCCGTGGCCGAAGGCGAACAGCGGGTCGTAGCCCTCCTGGCCGTAGTTGTTCTCGAACTGGTCGGCGCGCCGCGGCCAGGAGAAGCTGAGCTTGCCCTTGAAGTCGTGCTGCGGCTTGCCGTCGGCACCCTGCAGCAGCACGTCGGCCACGCCTGCGCCTTCCGAACCCGGCAGCCAGGCCGCGATGAAGGCGTCGGCGGCGTTGATCTCGCGGTTGAGCCACAGCGGACGCCCGCTCAGGAACACGGCCACCACCGGGATGCCGTCGGCCTTGAGCTTCTGGATCAGCTCCAGGTCGCCGGACTTGCCCGACTTGAACATCAGGTCGGACAGGTCGCCCTGGAATTCGGCATAGGGTTCCTCGCCGAACACCACCACCGCCACGTCGGGCTTGTCCGAATACGCGCCATCGGCCGCCAGTTCGGCGCGGCCGCCCGCGGCCTCGACCTGGGCCTTGAGCCCGTCCCAGATGGTGTCGGCGTTGGGGAAGTCCTCGCGCTGCGTGTCCGTGCCCTGCCAGGTCAGCGTCCAGCCGCCGGTCTGCTTGGCCATGTTGTCGGCGCCGTCGCCGGCCACCAGCACGTTCGACTTCGGCGACAGCGGCAGGATCCCGCCCTGGTTCTTGAGCAGCACCAGCGACTCGCGCACCGCGCGCCGCGCGACTTCGCGGTGTTCGGGCGCGCCCAGCAGTTCGAACTTCGCGCCCAGCGCGCGCTCGGAGGGCCTTGGCTTCTCGAACAGGTTGGCCCGGAACTTCACCCGCAGGATGCGGCGCACGGCGTCGTCGAGACGCGCCATCGGGACGGTGCCGTCCTGCACGTGGCGCAGGGTCGACTCGTACATGCCCTTCCAGCTGTCGGAGGCCATCGCCATGTCGAGGCCGGCGTTGAAGGTCGCGGCGCAGTCGGTGGTGGTGCAGCCGCGCACCTGGCCGTGTCCGTTCCAGTCGCCGACGATGAAGCCGCCGAAGTTCATGCGTTCCTTCAGCACGCCGGTCAGCAGCGGCCTGTGGCCGTGCAGCTTCTCGCCGTGGAAGCTGTTGAACGAGGCCATCACCGTCTGCGCGCCTGCGGCGATCGCGGGCACGTATCCGGCGGCGTGGATGTCGCGCAGCCCGGCCTCGGTCACCGTGGTGTCGCCCTGGTCCCTGCCGTTGTCGGTGCCGCCGTCGCCGAGGAAGTGCTTGACCGAACTCATCACGTGGTGGTCGTCCAGGAACTCCGCCGAGCCGGGCTTGCCCTGCAGGCCTTCGACGAACACGCCGGCGAAGCTGGCCACCAGCTCGGGGTTCTCCGAATAGCCTTCATAGGCGCGGCCCCAGCGGTCGTCCTGCGGCACGGCCACGGTCGGCGCGAAGGTCCACTCCATGCCGGTGGTGCGGGTTTCGATCGCGGTGATGCGCGCGATCTCGCGCAGCAGTTCGGTGTTGCGGGTCGCGCCCAGGCCGATGTTGTGCGGGAACAGGGTGGCGCCGACGATGTTGCTCTGGCCGTGCATCGCGTCGATGCCCCAGATGATCGGGATCGCCTTGCCGCCGTCGCTGGTATCCATCGACGCTTCCCAGAACGCGTCGGCCAGCGCCAGCCATTCCTCCGGCTTCGCGTTGTACTTGCCGCCCGGATCCGAGCCGCCGCCGGCCAGGATCGAGCCGAGCCGGTACTTGCGCACGTCCTCGGGGGTGATGCTGGCGATGTCGCCCTGGATGATCTGGCCGACCTTCTCCTCGACCGTCATCGTCGCCAGCAGGTCGTCGACCTTCTTCTCGAGCGCGGCGTCCTCCGCGAACGGCCACTCGGGCTGCGGCCAGTTCCCGGGATTGATGGTGCCGGCTTCGGCGGAGCTGCCGGCCGCGCCATCGGCCGGCAGCGCAGCGGCGTCGGTGGGCGCGCGTTCGCCGCCGCAGGCGGCGAGCAGCAGCGTCGCGGCAAGGCCCGCAGTCAGGCGCGAAACGGACAGGAAGGCGCGGGGTGTACTCATGTAAGTCGGTCCCGTAGTGGCGGTTTTCCGGCCTGCCGGCCGCGTTGCGATGGCGCGTCGCGGCATGACAGCGTTGTCAGAATGTGCACCATACCCGGTCTGTGGCGGCGATGCTTGTTGCACAGCACAAGCCGGATCGGCCAACCGGAGGAGCAGCATGGCACCGCAACGCGATGGCGGGCGCAAGCCCGCGTCCAGCCCCATGGAGCAGGGACGTGGCGCGACCGCGCCTCTGGCAGAATCCCCGACCTTCGCGGACAGGACCGGCAGGCCGATGGCACGGGTAAGGATCGAGGACGTGGCGGCCGAGGCGGGCGTGTCGATGAAGACCGTCTCGCGCGTGCTCAACGAGGAGCCCAACGTGTCAGACGCCACCCGCGAGCGGGTGCGCGCGGTGGTCGAGCGGCTGCAGTACCGGCCGCATCCATCGGCGCGGGTGCTGGCCGGGCGCAAGTCCTACCTGGTGGCGATGCTCTACGACAACCCGTCGAGCAATTACCTGATGGAGGTCGAGCTGGGCGTGCTCGACGCCTGCCAGGCCCAGCACTACAACCTGATGCTGGCGCCGCTGGTGTACGACGCCAAGGACATCGTGTCCAAGGTCGAGTCGCTGGTGCTGCAGTCGCGCCTCGACGGCGTGGTGCTGACCCCGCCGATCACCGACGACGCGGCGCTGCTCGCGCGCCTGGACGAGCTCGACATTCCCTGGTCGAGCATCTCGCCCACCGAATCCAACCGCCGCATCGGCGTGGTGGTCGACGAGCGCAGCGCGGTGGCGGAGATGATCGCCCACCTGGTGTCGTTGGGGCACCGGCGCATCGCCCATATCCGGGGCCACGCCGCGCACGGCGCCAGCGCCTGGCGCTACGCCGGCTACCGCGACGGACTGGCGCAGGCCGGCATCGCGCCCGACGATGCGCTGGAGATATCGGGCGGGTTCTCCTACGACTCCGGTTTCGAAGCCACCAACCGCCTGCTCGACCTGCCCGATCCGCCGACCGCGATCTTTGCCGCCAACGACGACATGGCCGCCGGCGCGATCGGTGCGATCTGCGAGCGCGGCATGGCGGTGCCCGGGGACGTTTCGGTGTGCGGCTTCGACGACACCCCGATCGCCCGCCACATCTATCCCTCGCTGACCACGGTGCGCCAGCCCACGCGCGAGATGGGGCGGCTGGCGGGCCTGGAACTGCTCAAGGCCATCCGCAGCCGCGACGAGGGCGGCATGGTCACCGTGCCGTACACGCTGGAGCTGCGTCGCTCCACCGGGCCGGTGCGTGCGGGGGCACAGGCGAAGGGCGGCAGGCGCGCCACGCGTCGCTGAGCGCGGCGCAACGCCCACTGACCGACGCGTAGCGCGCGCGGAGACGGCAGCGCAGCTTCTTCCCGCCTGCGACCACGCCACGCAGGGCATGCGTGTCCTGCGCAAGTCCTGTCGCGATCCCGCATGGGATGGGCCGCGATCGCCGATGACGCCACGTGGCCCGAATCCGTGGATCCGGCATCGCCCTGCGCGTCCATCCGGGCGCATCCGTGACGCGACCGCGGCAGCGCGGCGACCTGCGTTCCGCGCTGCGGCGCCGCAGTTTGCACGCACTTGCCGCGGGATGGCGGAGCCCGCAGCCGGAGCGACATGCGCAGGACATTCCATGTCCGTGGTGAGGTGATCGCGACGCTCCCGGACCGCATGCCATGGCTTGTCCATGACGCGCTGGAAACCCCTTGTTTTCCAGTGCAAAAACAAACCCAGGCAGTTGTTGACAACGCTGTCAGACGGGGCTCCTAATGCCCGCGCCGCGGCACCGTGGCCGCGGCATCACAACCCGTTTCGTGACGACCTTGGGAGAGGGAAGGTTCATGAAGATCAAGCACCCGGCGCCGAAGCGGCGCCTGTTGACGTCCGCGCTGCTTCTGGCGCTGGCCCCGCCGCTCGCGGCACAAACCGCACAGGATTCCGCACCGCCACCGGCCCCCGCACAGGCGCCGGCCGAGGACCCCGCGGAGTTCGACACCATCTTCGTGACCGGCATCCGCGCGAGCCTGGAATCGTCGATGAACCTCAAGCGCGATGCCCAGGGCATCGTCGACGGCATCGTCGCCGAGGACATCGGCAAGTTCCCCGACACCAATCTGGCCGAATCGCTGCAGCGCATCAGCGGCGTGTCGATCGACCGCTCGATGGGCGAAGGCTCGCGCGTCACCGTCCGCGGCGTCGGCCCGGACTTCAATCTGGTGCTGCTCAACGGCCGCCAGATGCCGGCGTCGAGCATCGAGGCGACCAACGCTTCGAACTCGCGCGCGTTCGACTTCGCCAACCTGGCCTCCGAGTCGATCTCGGGCGTGGAGGTCTACAAGACCAGCCGCGCGGCCACGCCCACCGGCGGCATCGGCGCCACCATCAACATCAAGACCGCGCGCCCGCTCGAAAGCGGCACGCTGGCGAGCGTCGGCATCAAGGCCGTGCACGACAGTTCGGTCAACAACCTGCCCGGCCCGATGCGCGGCGACACGTGGACCGGCGAGCTGTCCGGCATCTTCAGCGACACCTTCGCCGACGGCCGGGTCGGCATCGCGCTCAGCGGCAGCTACCAGGACCGCGACTTCGGCTACAACGAAGCGGCGGTGGGCGGCGGCTGGTACGCGTTCCCGGGCGGCGAGGGGCCGCTGGCCAATCCGGAGCCGGCCGCGAACGCGACCAATCCCCCCGGCGCCGGCGACATCTATTCGATCCCGCAGAACCTGATCTACGCGGTCAACGGCGTCAGCCGCCAGCGCACCAACGCGCAGGCCACCCTGCAGTGGAAGGCGACCGACCGGGTCACCGCCACGCTCGACTACACCTACGCCGAGAACCAGATCCAGGCCCGCCGCCACGAGCTGTCGACCTGGTTCAACCAGGCGGCGTCCCAGACCTCGTGGACCGACGGCCCGATCGCGGCGCCGACCAGCTACACCGAGTACGCCGGCTGCTTCAATCCGGCCACCGAGCAGTGGACCGCGAGCGATGCGGCCAACGTCTGCCCGGCCGGCTTCGAGCCGCGCTGGGGCGACCTGGCGATGGCCGGTTCGCTCAACGCCACGAAGAACGAGAACAAGTCGCTCGGCTTCAACGTGGCCTGGGACGTGACCGATTCGCTGGACCTTGAGTTCGACTACCACAGATCGAGCGCCGAATCGGGCGCCAACAGCCCGTATGGCTCGAACAACGTGATCGGCACCGCCGCCTTCGTGCGCGGCGTGACCAACGTCGATTTCAGCGGCGACTTCCCGGTGCTGTCGGTGCTGCTGCCCCCGGGCATGAGCACGGTCGGCGCCGACCAGATGATGGTCACCGGTTCGTCCTTCCGCAACAGCCACATGAAGTCGGAAGTCGACCAGGGCCAGGTTCGCGGCAGCTTCGATTTCGCCAACTATTCGCGGCTCGACTTCGGCGTCGCCTATACCGAGGTCCAGAACCGCACCGCCTACAACTTCACCCAGCGCGACGACTGGGGCGGGTTTGCCGGCGGTGCTGCGGACTATGACGACAGCCTCTGGATCGCCGACGACATCAGCCGCTATTTCGACCAGTTCCCGGGCAGCGGCAACGCCTTCGGCTCGTTCTTCCTGTTCGACTTCCTGGCCGTGCGCGAGGCCGCGATCGCCGCGCGCGGCGGAGACGAGGCGGCCTACCTGCCGCCGTCGGACTTCTCCACCGATCGCCGCACCACCGAGAAGTCGAAGAGCGCCTACGTGCAGTGGAACCAGACGTTCGAGCTGGGTATGCCGCTCCACGTTGCGGCCGGCGTGCGCTACGAGGAGACCGAGGTCACCTCCAGCGCGCTGGTGCCGATCGCGACCGGCCTGCTGTGGACCGGCAACAACGAGTTCTCGGTGCAGTTCGGTGATCCCGACTTCACCACCCTGCGCGGCAAGTACGAGTACTGGCTGCCCAGCCTCGACCTGGGCCTGGAACTCACCGACAGCATGATCCTGCGCGGCAGCTACGGCCACAGCATCGGCCGGCCGCAGTGGAACCACATCCAGGGCGGCCAGACGCTCGATTCCTTCGCCGCCTACGAGGGCGGTACCGGCTCCCAGGGCGATCCCGGCCTGAAGCCGCTGGAGTCGAGGAACTTCGACCTGTCCTTCGAGTGGTACTACGGCGAGGCCAGCTACCTCTCGGTCGGCTACTTCCGCAAGGACATCGACAACTACATCGGCACCTCGATGGTGGAGATCTCGCCGTTCGACCTGCGCACGCCGGTGGGCGGCGCGTGGTTCAACGAGGCCGTCGCCAGCGGCTGCGTGGAGGGCGCGATCGATTTCCGCGGCTGCGTGCGCAGCTACATCTTCGACAACTACGCGGGCACGCCGGGCGTGGTGCAGACGGGCGTGGGCACCGACGGCCAGCCGCTGGGCACCATCGCCGGCATGCCGGGCGACCCGCTGGCGCTGTTCCGGGTCAGCGTGCCGGTGAACAAGGAGTCCTCGCAGCTCGACGGCTGGGAGCTCAACATCCAGCACATGTTCGGCGAAAGCGGCTTCGGCATGTCGGCCAACTACACCATCGTCGAATCCGACCTGACCTACGACGACTTCAACCTCGGCGACCAGTTCGCCCTGCTGGGGCTGAGCGATTCGGCCAACCTGGTGGCGTTCTACGACCGGGGTCCGTGGCAGGTGCGTGCGGCCTACAACTGGCGCGACGAGTTCCTGTCGAGCACCTTCGACAGCTGGCGCCCGAACCCGGTCCACGTCGAGGCCTACGGCCAGGTCGACGTCAACGTCAGCTACCAGGTCAACGAGAACCTCTCGCTGCACGCCGAGGCGATCAACCTGACCGACGAGACGATGCGCTCGCACGGGCGGCATGAGCGGCAGGTGTTCTATGCCACCCAGACCGGCCCGCGCTACATGCTCGGACTGCGCTACCGGTTCTGAGCCACCCCCGCCGCCGCGGCAGTCATCTGTCGCGGCGGCCGGATCGTCGTGCTGTCCGCCCCGGGCCCGGTCGGGCCCGGATGCGGCGCCGGAAGGCGGCTCAGTGGCCGCCACCCTCGGTGGTCAACCGGTCGAGGTCGATCCCCTGGCGGCGCAGGATGCCCGGCGTGCGCATGGCGTAGAACGCCAGGTAGGCGAAGCAGGCGACGCCGACGATGAAGCTCATGTGCACCGTGGTCACGTCGGCCAGCCAGCCCTGGAACAGGCTCACGAAACCGCCGCCCATGATCATCATGATCAGCAGGCTGCTGCCCTGGTTGGTGTTGCGCCCCAGGCCGGTGATCGACAGGGCGAAGATGCACGGCCACATCGTGCTGCAGAACAGGCCCACGCTGACGAAGGCCACGATGCTGGTGGTGCCGGTGGTGGCCATGCCCAGCAGCAGCGCGGCCGCGCCGCACAGCGAGAAGATCAGCAGCATGCGCGCCGGATTGCCGCGGCTGGCGAAGGTGGCCACGATCATCAGCACGATCACCGCCGCATAGCCGAAGAACTGGGTGACGTCGTGGCGCGCGATCGCGTTCACCGCCAGGAACACGCCGAACGCGACGTACGGCAGCAGCACGGTCAGCATCCGTCGCGCGTTCAGGCCGACCTCGAACGCGCCGGCCGCGCCGGCCCAGCGCCCGATCATCAGGCTCGCCCAGTACAGCGACACATACGGCGCCAGCTGCGAGGTCGGGATGCCCAGGTCTTCCTCCAGGTAGGCCGGCAGGTTGGCGATGGTCGAGACCTCGACCCCCACGTAGAGGAAGATCGCGATCATGCCCAGGGTCAGCTGCGGGTAGGCGAAGGCGGACTTCTGCTTGACCAGGCGGCTGGCGTCCTCGGCCTCGTCGCGCGCCACCCCGTCCAGGTCGATGCGGTTGGGCACCGAGGAGAACTTCAGGAACAGCGCCACCAGCACGAAGGCCGCGCCCAGCACCAGGTAGGGCACCTTGACGCTTTCGATGCTGGCCTCGCTGTTGCCGCCGACCACGCTGCCGAAGATCGCGAAGCTCACCAGCAGGGGCCCGATCGTGGTGCCGAAATTGTTGACGCCGCCGGCCATGGTCAGGCGCTGGGCGCCGGTGGCCGGGTTGCCCATCACGATCGCCAGCGGGTTGGCCGCGATCTGCTGCAGCGAGAAACCCAGGCCGACGATGAACAGGCCCGACAGCATCAGCGTGAACGAGCCGCTGTTCGCCGCCGGTAAGAACAGCAGCGAGCCGGCGGCCGAGATCAGCAGGCCCAGGCAGATGCCGTTCTTGTAGCCGATCCGGTTGAGCACGTCGCCGCCGGTCGCGCGCGAGATGCCGAAATAGATGATCGAACCGACGGTATAGGCGACGTAGAACGCCACCGCCACGTACATGCTCTGCTGCTGCGAAAGGTGGAAGGCGTTCTTGAAGACCGGGATCAGGATGTCGTTGCTGGCGGCCACGAAGCCCCAGAAGAAGAACACGGTGACGAGCACGCCGAACTGAGACCAGCGGGTCTTGATGGTGGTCATGGAGCCTGCCGTTGCTGAGGTGGGAGGTCGGAACGAAAGTGGCGGCGGCCGGGATATCCCCCCCGACCGCCGCCGGCCACGCGGCCGGCGGCCGGAGACGCGCCTCTCCACGCGTCTCGGCGCCGGAACCCCGGTGCGCGAACGCTTGTACGGGGTCGTGACAACGTTGTCAAACCAGGCCCGGAGATCGCTCGGGTCCAGCCCCAAATCATTGATGCGGCGCGGGTTCGTGTGCGTCGCAACATCGACATCGCGCAGCCATCCGGGCATCGCGGACAGCGCGGCCGGGGGGGCTTGGCAGGCGCGGCTGCCGCCGTTACGCTCGCGCGCTTTCCCGCGCCACAGGCCGCCGATGTCCGCCACCGCACCGCACAGCCCGCGCCTCCATCCGCTTGCCTGGGTGATCTTCGGCTCGCGCTGGCTGCAGCTGCCGCTCTACCTGGGCCTGATCGTCGCCCAGGGCGTGTATGTGTTCCTGTTCGTCAAGGAGCTCACCCACCTGGTGACCGACGCCAACAGCCTGACCGAGCAGGGAATCATGCTGCTGGTGCTGGGGCTGATCGACGTGGTGATGATCTCCAACCTGCTGGTGATGGTGATCGTGGGCGGCTACGAGACCTTCGTTTCGCGCCTGGGCCTGCAGGGCCATCCGGACCAGCCCGAGTGGCTCAGCCACGTCAACGCCAGCGTGCTCAAGGTCAAGCTGGCGATGGCGATCATCGGCATTTCCTCGATCCACCTGCTCAAGACCTTCATCGCCGCCGGCGAGGTCGGGCTGCCGCTCTGCGGCGGCGCCGAGTTCATCGGGGCCATGAGCGCGCACGCGGCCGCGGTCGCCGGCGGCCTGACCCTGGCCGAGCCGGTCTGCACCCGGGTCAGCGCGGCCGGGGTGATGTGGCAGTCGATCATCCACGGCGCCTTCATCCTCTCGGCCCTGGGCATCGCCTATACCGACAAGCTGATGACCGGCAGCACCGCCAGGCGCGAGCATGCTGCGGCGCACTGACCGCATCCGGACCCCAGCCGGGTTCCACGATGCCCGACCAGGCCGTGCTGCGAGCGGAAAAACACCGGAAAACGCGGGAAATTCCTGCGCAGTTGACGGAAAACCGTCGTCCGTTTCGAGGGTAACGACCGCGCTGTCATGCGCTTCGCGAGGCGTTGCTGCACTGCAAAGTGACACCCCGCGTAACGACATGTTATCAATTCGTCGTGCTGATGTTAGCGCTAACAAGAATCATAAACATGCAGGGAAGCGGGCTCGTTCCGTGAAACACGCAGGGTTCAGGACCACGTTCCGGGTACGCACGAGCGGACCCGGCCGGGGTGGCTGGGCAGGGCAGCGGACGTTTTGACAGTGTTGACACGCGGGCCGAGGGGGTCCGCGGTTGCCCGGAGGAGGGCGTCATCGAGGATTCCTACTGAAGTCGTGCAACAACGGGGAGGGCAGTCGGATGAAGACCAGATTCAGGTCCCGCACTGGCGCGGGTGGCGGGCAAAGTCCGTCACCAGGCCCACGCGACATGCTTTTCTTCGCTCCAATCCAGTGCTGAGGACATAATTCCATGAACCATAAGTTGAAGGGCTTGAAGTCGAAGGCAATGTTCACCTTTATCGGTGGCGTGCTGGTCATCAACCCCGCATTCGCGCAGGACCCTGCCCCGCAGCAGCCCGCCGCGCAGGAAACGCAAGCCGAGAGCGATGCTTCCACGCTCGACACCATCGTCGTCACGGGGCTGCGCAACAGCCTCGAGAACTCGATGAACATCAAGCGCGACGCCAGCGGTATCGTCGACGCGATCAGCGCCGAGGACATCGGCAAGTTCCCGGACACCAACCTCGCCGAGTCGCTGCAGCGCATCACCGGCATCTCGATCGAGCGTCGCGACGGTGAAGGCGCCCAGGTCACCGCGCGTGGCTTCGGCCCGGGCTTCAATCTGGTCACCCTCAACGGCCGCCAGATCCCGGGTGCCGACGGTTTCGGCAGCGGCGGCCTCGAGATCGGCGGCGTCGGTTCGGGTACCCGAGGCTTCAACTTCGCCCAGCTGGCCTCCGAGGCCGTCAGCGGAGTGACCGTGTACAAGACCGGCCGTGCTTCCAACCCCAGCGGCGGCATCGGCGCCACGATCGACATCCTGACCTCGCGTCCGTTCAACAACCGCGGTGGCGAAATCGTCGCCAGCGCCGGCGTCAAGGCGGTCTCCGACCAGTCGCAGGTCCTTGGCAGCGACATCACCCCGGAAATCTCGGGCATCTTCAGCTACGCCAACCCGGACAAGACCTGGGGCGTGAGCGTGAATGCCAGCTACCAGGAGCGTCGCGGCGGCTCGGCCCAGGCCACCCAGAACACCTGGAACGTGGCCCGCTGGACCGGGTCGGACAGCCGCTTCCTCCCGGGCGCGGTGATCGAGAACGCGCCTTCGATCGGCCAGCTGTACTCGATGCCGAACGACGTGCGTTACGCGTACCAGGACTTCGAGCGCGAGCGCCTCAACGCGCAGGCGGTGCTGCAGTTCGCCCCGACCGACGCGGTGGTCTTCACCCTGGACTACACCCACTCGACCAACGAGATCGCCCAGAACCGTGGCGAGCAGACCCTGTGGCTGCAGAACCAGCTGACCCACGTGACCTTCGATGGCGATCCGCTGGTCGCGACCCCGTCCTACATCCGGGACCTGGCCGGCGGCGGCAAGGACTTCGGCTTCGAGCAGCAGCGCGACCAGCAGAAGTTCAAGCTCGACTCGATCGGCCTGAACGTGAAGTGGGACCTCAACGACAGCTTCTCGTTGACCTTCGACGCCCACAACACCAAGAACAGCAGCCGTCCCAACGACCCGATCACCGGAGGCAGCTCCACCGCGTTCAGCTTCGGCGGCTTCGCCCCGGATCCAAGCACCAACAACTGGACCCAGGAATACCTGTTCGGCAGCGGCCTGCCGATCGCGTGGAACACGCTGTACCCGACCACGCCGGACGCGCTGGCCGGCACCAATGGCGTGGTCACTCCGGAATTCCCCCCGGAGCAGTTCGGCAGCCAGATCATGCGCATCTGGTCGACCCGGCAGGACAGCGAGATCAAGCAGGGCCGGATCGACGGTGAGTTCGCATTCGACAACGGCCGCTTCCGGTTCGGCGTCGACTCCAGCGATACCAGGATGCGGCGCCTGAACGTCGACGGCCATGCGCACCTGATGACCCTGGGTGACTGGGGCTCGGTCGACCGCGGCCAGATCGCCGACCTCGCTTCGCTGCTGCGCCCGTTCAGCATCACCGACCAGTTCGACGACTACAACGTCGGCCAGGCCGACTCGAGCGTGTGGATCGGCAACGCCAGCGAGATGGCCCAGTGGGCCGAAGCCCATTGCGCCGCCGGTACCCAGCCCGCGGCGTGGGCGGCCAACAGCCGGTGCGACAACATCTCGTCCCGGGTCCGTACCGCCTATGACTCCGACAACCAGGTCCAGGAGAAGACGCGCTCGATCTACATCCAGTGGGAGCAGGACGGCATGCTGGGCGACTTCCCGACCTACACGGTTGCCGGCCTGCGTTACGAGAAGACCGACCTGACGTCGACTTCGGTCATCCAGGTGCCGGGCTCCATGGCGTGGCTGTCGAACAACGACTTCCAGGTGCGGACCTCGCCCGATACGATGCCGTTCAGCGAGACCAACAGCTACAGCTACCTGCTGCCGAACCTCGACTTCAGCATCGACTTCACTTCCGACATCAAGGGACGTGCGTCGTTCAGCAAGACGATCGCCCGCGCGCCGTACGGCAACCTGTATGCCGGTCCGACCGCAGGTGGGCCCAGCGGCTCGATCCTTTACGGCGAGCAGTTCCGTGCCACCGGCAGCGCCCAGAACCCGTCGCTGCTGCCGCTCGAGTCCGACAACTTCGACCTCGGCGTGGAGTGGTACTTCGCTCCCTCCAGCTTCATCGGCGTGACCTACTGGAACAAGCGCGTCACGAACTTCATCGGCAACACCGTGGTGCGCGAGAACCTGTACGAGCTGCGCGACCCGACCTCCGGTGCGGACGCGGTGGCTGCCAACGAGTTCCTGGCCAGCCCGGCATGTGCTGCGCAGGTGACCGCGGCGGGTGGCGACCCGGCCACGGGCTGCGCCCAGAATTACACCACCCTGTTCGCTGCCACCGCGCTGCTCCGTTACGCCAGCGAGACCGGTGGCCTGGCGGCGTACGACGGTTCCAACGCGCAGTCGCTCGCGCTCGAGGGCCAGTACGACATCATCGGCGACGCCGCCTTCGGCGACCCGCTGTACATGTTCGACGTCAATCGCCCTATCAACCAGCGTGCGGCCAAGCTGCGCGGCTGGGAAATCGGCGGCCAGTACTTCTTCGGTGACACTGGCTTCGGCTTCCAGGCCAACTACACCATCGTGAAGGGTGACGTGGGCGTGGACCGTGCCGCCGATCCGGGTACGGACGTGTTTGCCCTGACCGGCCTGAGCGACACCGCCAACCTCGTGCTGATGTACGAGAACTTCGGATGGTCGGCGCGTGTGGCCTGGAACTGGCGTGACGAGTATCTGATGGCTGCTAACCAGAACGGCAACAACCGCAACCCGTACTTCGTCGAGGCGTACGACCAGATCGACCTGACCGTGAGCTACCAGCTGACCGACCAGCTGACGATTGCGGCCGAGGCCATCAACCTTACCGGCGAGGACGTCCGCTGGAAGGCGCGTTCGGACAACCAGTTCGTGCGCATGGTCGACCAGTCGCCGCGTTACATGCTGGGTCTGCGTTACACGTTCTGACCGCAACAGCGATGTAGTCAGGTTCCATGGAAAGGCGAGGGACCGTCGCTTCGGCGACGGTCCCTTTTTTTTCCGCTGTGCCGCAGGCCACGCGCAGCTTGCGGGCGGTACCCGGTTGCCGATATGGTCCTCCGGGGAAGCACTGTTTCGTGGAAGGGACCCCTGCGGTCCGAAGACAAGTTGGAGCCGAAATGGCCCGTTATGAACTGCTCAACAACGTCGCGCACAGTCACCTGCGCGTTTCAGCACGTTTCAGCACCGATTACGGTGATGACGTCGGCATGGTCGAGGCATTCCCGACCGAGTTCGCCGAAATGCAGCGCGAATACCCGATTTTCTTCCGCAAGGGACCCGACGGCTCGTTCCATGCCGTTGCACTGCTCGGCTTCGCGGCGAACGAAAACCTCTACCTGCGTGATGACGAATGGCAGGCCAACTACCTGCCGGCGGTGGTCGCGCGAGGTCCGTTCCTGATCGGATTCCAGGAACAGATGGTCGACGGCGAACTGCGCAACGAGCCGGTGCTGCACGTCGACCTGGATCATCCGCGCTTGGGCGATGGCCAGCAGGGCCACCCGGTGTTCGCGCCGCATGGCGGCCATAGCCCGTACCTCGAGAAGGTGATCCGGGTGCTGCGCGGGCTGCACGCCGGCGCCGGCGCGGCCAGGACCATGTACGCGGAACTCGAGCGCCTGGAGCTGATCCAGCCGGTGCAGCTGAACGTGCGTTTCGACGACGACAGCCAGATCAACCTCGAGGGCCTGTACGGCATCGACCGCGAGCGCCTGGCCGCGCTGGATGCCACCCAGCTGCACCAGCTGCACAGCGCCGGCTGGCTGGAAGGCGTCTACCTGCTGGTGGCCTCGCTGCACAACATGCAACGGCTGGTCGCCGAGAAGCAGAGCAGGCTGCACGCACAGGCGGCGGGCCAGGCGGCCTGAACATGTTCGACCGGTTGTCCAAGGTGCGTGTCCTGGAGGGTTTCAGCGCCGGGACCTTGCCGGTCGATCGCCTCGTTGCCGAGAATCTGCCCACCGTGCTTCCGGGCGTGGCTCGCCAGTGGAGCCTGGTGCAGGCCGGGCTGGACTCGCCGCAGGCGGCAATGGAGCAGCTGCGTGCCAGCTACAACGGACGCCCGGTGCAGTACAACTGGGGCGAGCCGGCCACCATCGGCCGGCCGTTCTACAACGATGATTTCACCGCGCTGAACTGCCAGGTGCGTCGCGGCACCCTGGACCAGGTGCTGGACGAGCTGGCCTCGCATCTGGACGACCCGGCGCCGCCCACCTACTACATGGCCTCGCTGCTGGTCGACTACTGCCTGCCGGCGCTGCGCCAGCACAACGACCTGGGCCTGGAGCGGCAGGGGGTCCAGGCGCCGCCCAGCATCTGGATCGGCAACCGGGTGACCGCGTCCTGCCATTACGACGCGCCGAACAACATCGCCTGTTGCGCTGTCGGCCGGCGCCGCTTCACCGTGTTCCCCCCGGAGCAGGTGCACAACCTGTACCCGGGCCCGCTGCAGCCCACGCCGGGCGGCCAGGCAGTGAGCGTGGTGGATTTCGATGCCCCGGACCTGGAGCGCTACCCGCGCTTCGCCGCGGCGATGGAGGCCGGCCAGACCGTCGTGCTGGAGCCTGGTGACGCGATCTTCATTCCCAGCCTGTGGTGGCATCACGTGCAGGGGCTGGATCCGTTCACCGTGCTGGTCAACTACTGGTGGAGCAGCATGCCGGAGTGGATCCCCACGCCGATGCATGCGCTCAACATGGCGCTGTGGTCCATCCGCGACCGCCCCGAGCACGAGAAGCGAGGCTGGAAGGAGCTGTTCGAGTACTACGTGTTCGGTCCGGCCGGGCTGGCCGGCGCGCACCTGCCCGAGCAGGGCCGCGGCGAGCTCGGTCCGTTCGACGAAACCGCCGCCCGGCGCATGCGCGCGGCGTTGCTGTCCAGACTCAACCGCTGACCGCCTGCGGGCAGCGGAATCCGGCGCCGCGCTGGTGCGACGTCGTTGCTTCGCCAGCCGCCTTCGCGGCGGGCCATTGAAAGGAGTGGGGTACCTTGGAAAAGAACCGGATCCGCAGGGTGGTCATCGCCGGTGGCGGCACCGCGGGCTGGGTGACGGCGTGCGCGCTGACCCATCAGTTCCGCGACCTGCTGGACATCACCCTGGTCGAGTCTGAGCAGGTCGGCACCGTCGGCGTGGGCGAGTCCACGATCCCGACCATCCGCACCTTCCACAAGCTGCTGCAGATCGACGAGCGCGAATTCCTCAGCGCCGTGGCCGGCAGCTTCAAGCTGGCGATCTCGTTCGAGAACTGGATCCGTCCGGGCTCGCACTACTTCCATCCGTTCGGCACCACCGGCGTGAACACCTGGTCCTGCGACTTCCACCAGTTCTGGCTGGAGAGCCGCCGCCGCGGCATGCAGGGCGAGCTGGGCGACTACTGCCTGGAGACCGCCGCCGCGCGCCAGGACCGCTTCGCCTTGCTCAATACCGGCCAGAACGCCCAGCAGTGGTCGATGCGCTGGACCCAGGCGGCCACGATGGAACGCAAGGATGTGAGCTATGCCTACCACTTCGACGCCGGGCTGTATGCGGCGTTCATGCGCGTCAAGTGCGAGGGCCGCGGACTCAGGCGCATCGAGGGCAAGATCGCCCAGGTGCGCCAGGATCCGGATAGCGGCTACGTGCAGGCGCTGGTGCTGGAGGATGGGCAGGTCATCGAGGGCGACCTGTTCATCGACTGCACCGGCGCGCGTGCGGTGCTGAGCGAGCAGGCCCTGCATACCGGCTACGAGGACTGGAACCACTGGCTGCCAAGCAACCGCGCGGTGGCGCTGCAGACCGAAGCCGACGGGCCGGCGGTGCCGTACACGCGCGCGATCGCGCACGAGGCCGGCTGGCACTGGAAGATATCGCTCCAGCACCGGATCGGTTGCGGCATCGTGTTCTCCGACGCGCACATGTCCGACGACGAGGCGACCGCGAAACTGCTCGCCGAGAACCCGGCCAAGCCGCTGCGCGACCCGTGGATCATCCCGTTCCGCACCGGACGCCGGCGCAAGGCCTGGAACAAGAACGTGATCGCGCTGGGCCTGGCGAGCGGCTTCATCGAGCCGCTGGAGTCCACCAGCATCCACCTGACCCTGAGCGCGGTCACCCGCCTGGTGCAGTTCTTCCCGTTCGAGGGGATCAGCCAGGCGGCGGTGGACCGCTACAACCAGGTCAGCCGCCAGGAGCTGGAGCACGTCCGCGACTTCGTCGTGCTGCATTACCACCTCAACCAGCGTGACGAGCCCCTGTGGAAGCAGTGCCGGGAAATGGAACTGCCGCCGGGCCTGGCCGAGCGCATCCAGGTGTTCCGCGAGACCGGCTACGCCTGGCAGGGCGAGGACGAGCTGTTCCGCCTCGACTCCTGGACCCACTGCATGCTCGGGCAGGGCGTGATGCCCCGGAACCACCACCCGCTGACCCGCGCGGTGTCGGACGCCGATCTCAAGCGCCTGCTCGAGGGTGTGCGCAGGCCGATCGATGCCATGGTGGCGGCCATGCCCAGCCAGGAGCAGTTCATCGACAGCTACTGCAAGGCGCCACCCTCGGCCTGGGAACAGATGTACGCACGCGCCCGGCAGCATGAGCGGGTGACCGGCGCGGTCGCGGGCGTTGGCGGAGACCTGGCCAAGTGACGCGCAGATGCTGATCCAGGCCCACCCCGGACTGCGCCTTGAGGTGCGGCGGATCGGCGCGGAAGGGGCGCCGCTGCTGGTCGTCGACCAGGCGGTGGCCGACCCCGACCGCCTGGTGCGCAAGGCCGGGCGCGGACACTTTACCCGGCAGGGCGCGCTGTTCCCGGGGCTGCGCCTGCGCGCGCCGCTGTCATATGAAGTGTTCCTCGAGCAACTGCTGCGTCCGCTGCTGGACGAACACTTCGGGCTGCCGTCGCAGGGGCGGTTCACCTTTCCCACGTGCCACTTCTCGCTGGTGACCCTGCCGCCGGAGCGGCTGGCCTTCCTGCAGCGAATCCCGCACATCGATTCGGTGCAGACCAACGGCCTGGCCGTGATGCATTACCTGTTTCGCGGGGACTGGGGCGGAACGGCCTTCTACCGTCATCGGGCCACGGGCTTCGAATACGTGGACGCCTCGCGCCATTCGACCTACTTCCAGACCCTGGAGGAGGAAAGCCGGCACGAGGAGGCGGTCGGCCCGGGCTATATCAACGGGGACTCCGCCCTGTTCGAACAGATCGGCAGCGTCGACGGCGTCTACAACCGGCTCGTGGTCTACCGGCGCAACGCGCTGCACTCGGGCAACATCGACAGCACGCGGGTGCCGCCTGCGGATGTCCATACCGGGCGCCTGTCGATCAACAGTTTCGTCGACGTGCTGGCGCCGGCGCGATGAGGTCGCGGCCAGGGGCCGGAGCGATGTCGTGCCCGTTGTCCCGGACTGGTCCGGGCCGCTCGTCGGTACCGGCATGAACGCGATGCTGCTGCTGTTGCTGCAGCTGGTGCTGGTATTGGCCTCGGCCAAGGCCTGCGGCGCGGTGCTGCGCCACTTGGGCCAGCCGCCGGTCATCGGCGAGATGGCGGCGGGGCTGCTGCTGGGGCCGCTGGTGTTCGGCGCCTGGCTGCCGGAGGCGCATGCGGCGATGTTCCCCGCCGCGTCGCTGCCGGTGCTCTCGGGCCTGGGCACGCTGGGCGTGACCCTGTTCATGTTCATCATCGGCGTCGAATTGCGTGCGCCCGAAGGCAGCCGCAGCCAGGTGCGCGCCGCGGTCGGCATCGGCGGCTTCGGCATCGCGCTTCCGTTCGCGCTGGGGCTGGCGATCGCGCCGACGCTGTATCGCAGCTTCGCGCCCGAAGGCATCGGCTACTGGCCGTTCGCGATGTTCATCGCCGCGGCGATCTCGGTCACCGCGTTTCCGGTGCTGGCGCGGATCCTCAGGGACCGCGCCATGACCCGGACCACGCCCGGCCGCCTGGCGCTGGGCGCCGGACTGGTCAACGACGCCGTGGTGTGGATCTTCCTGGCGGGCGTGGTGGCCCTGTCCGGGAGCGGGCCGGCGTCCGGGGTCGGGTTCACCGTCCTCGGGGCGGTGGCCCTGGTGGCGGTGGTGTTCGGCCTGCTCAGGCCGCTGTATGCGCGCCTGCTGCGCCCGGTCGCGCTCGACGGCGAGCCTCGCGCATCCGCGCTGGTGCCGGTGCTGCTGGGGCTGCTGGGCTGCGCCGCGATCGCCGAATGGATCGGACTGCACGCGATCTTCGGCGCGTTCCTGTTCGGCGTGAGCCTGCCGCGCGACGATCGCCTGCTGCGCTGGTTCGCGCACCGGATCGAACCGCTCGCGATCGGCCTGCTGATGCCGGTGATGTTCGTCATGGCCGGCCAGCACGCCACGCCCGACGCGTTCGGCAGCGCGGGCCTGGGCGCGTTCGGCCTGGTCCTGCTGGTGGCCATCGCCGGCAAGCTGGTCGGCTGCGCCGCGGGTGCACGCCTGAACGGCCACGGCTGGCGCGACAGCCTGGCGGTGGGATCGCTGATGAACGCGCGCGGCCTGATGGAGCTGATCGTGATCAGGATCGGCTACGACGCCGGCCTGATCGGCCCGCAGCTGTTCACGATGCTGTTCGCGGTCACCCTGGTGACCACGGTGATGGCCTCGCCGCTGCTGGCGCTGATCTACCACAGGGCGCCGGAGCAGGCCACGGCGGCTGCGGTCGAGCGCACTCCGTGAGCGAGCGCTTGCTGCGCGCTTTGCGGCAAGCGTCCCGGGCTGCGACAGCGGTCGCCTAGAATGGGCGAATGGATGTTTCCCACCTGCTCGACGGGCTGAACCCGGCCCAGCGCGAGGCCGTGTCCGCGCCGCCCGGCCATTACCTGGTCCTGGCCGGCGCCGGCAGCGGCAAGACCCGCGTACTGACCCACCGCATCGCCTGGCTGCATGAAGTGGCGGGCGTGCCCGTGCACGGCATCTTCGCCGTCACCTTCACCAACAAGGCCGCGGCCGAGATGCGCCAGCGCGTCGACGCGCAGCTGCGCCACGGTGCGCGCGGGATGTGGATCGGCACCTTCCACGGCCTGGCCCACCGTTTGCTGCGCCTGCACTGGCAGGACGCGACATTGCCCGAGGGCTTCCAGATCCTGGATTCGGACGACCAGCTGCGCCTGGTCAAGCGCGTGGTCCAGCAGCTGGAATTCGACGAGGCGCGCTTCCCGCCGCGGCAGATCGCGTGGTGGATCAACGCGCAGAAGGACGAGGGACGCAGGCCGCAGCACATCCAGTCCGGCGGCGACGAGTGGTCGAACGTGATGCTGCGCTGCTACCAGCTCTACCAGGAGCGCTGCGATCGTGCCGGGCTGGTGGACTTCGCCGAGATCCTGCTGCGCGCGCACGAGCTGCTGCGCGACACGCCGGCGCTGCTGGCGCACTACCGGCAGCGCTTCGGCCAGCTGCTGGTGGACGAGTTCCAGGACACCAACGCGGTCCAGTACGGCTTCGTGCGGCTGCTGGCCGGCAACGGTGCCGATGAAGGCCGCGGCCAGGTGTTCGTGGTCGGCGACGACGACCAGTCGATCTACGGCTGGCGCGGCGCCAGGGTCGAGAACATGCAGCGCTTCCTGCGCGACTTCCCCGGCGCGCAGACCATCCGCCTGGAGCAGAACTACCGCTCCAGCGCGAACATCCTGGGCGCGGCCAACGCGGTGATCGCGCACAACCCCGAGCGCCTCGGCAAGCAGCTGTGGACCGACAGCGGCGAAGGCGAGCCGATCGACCTGTACGCGGCCTACAACGAGATCGACGAGGCGCGCTTCGTCATCGAGCGCATCGCGCAGTGGGTGCGCGATGGCGGCAGCCACGGCGACTGCGCGATCCTGTACCGCAGCAACGCCCAGTCGCGCGCGTTCGAGGAAACGCTGCTGGTCGAGCAGGTGCCCTACCGGGTGTATGGCGGCGTGCGCTTCTTCGAGCGCGCCGAGGTCAAGGACACCCTTGCCTACCTGCGGCTGGTGGCCAACCGCGCCGACGATGCGGCCTTCGAGCGCGCGGTCAACACGCCGGCGCGCGGCATCGGCGGGCGCACCCTGGACGAGGTGCGCAGGCAGGCGCGCGGCGCCGGGGTGTCGCTGTGGGAGGCTTCGCTGCGGGTGCAGCAGGGCGGCGCGCTGCAGGCGCGGGCGCGCAATGCGCTGGCCGGCTTCCACGCGCTCATCGACACGCTCGAAGCCGAGGTCGCCGAACTGCCGCTCAAGGACAAGATCGACCACGTGCTGCTGCGCTCGGGCCTGCGCGTGCACTACACCAACGAATCCAGGGGCGCGGCCGATTCGCGCGTGGACAACCTCGACGAGCTGGTCTCGGTGGCCTCGCGCTTCGTCAAGGGAGACGAGGACGATGCCGCGCAGCTGAGCGAACTGGTGGCCTTCCTGGCCTATGCCGCGCTCGAGGCCGGCGAAGGCCAGGCCCAGGCCGACGAGGACGGCGTGCAGCTGATGACCCTGCACAGCGCCAAGGGCCTGGAATTCCCGCTGGTGTTCCTGGCCGGGATGGAGGAAGGCCTGTTCCCGAACGCGCGCTCGATCGAGGAAAGCGGGCGGCTGGAGGAGGAGCGGCGGCTGGCCTACGTCGGCATCACCCGCGCGCGCCAGAAGCTGGTGCTCAGCTACGCCGAGTCGCGGCGCCTGCACGGCCAGGACATGTACGGCGTGCCCTCGCGCTTCCTGCGCGAGATTCCGTCGACCCTGCTCAACGAAGTGCGCCCGCGGGTGCAGGTTTCGCGCCCGGCGTTCGCGCCGCGGCCGCGCCGCGACTGGGGGCACGCTTCTCTCGACCAGTCGCCGGGGCTCAGCCTGGGCCAGAACGTGGTGCACGCGAAGTTCGGCAGCGGCGTGGTCACCGACCTCGAGGGTGCCGGCGCACATGCGCGGGTGCAGGTGAACTTCGACGAGGCCGGCAGCAAGTGGCTGGTGCTTGCCTACGCGAACCTGACGCCGGCGTAGGCGTTTGATCGGCGATCCCGGCCGAAGCCGCGGCGGTCGCCTCAGCCGCCGCGAACGCGGCCGCCGGCTGCAGTAGCCTGAAAGCGCCATGCGCCATCCTGGAATGCAGCAGCAACGCGATCAGGACGCCCGTTGCGGCATCATGACGGCAGCGGAAGGGTTTCCGCATACGCAAGTGGAGGCGGCATGCAGCTGGGCATGGTGGGACTGGGGCGCATGGGCGCCAACATGGCGCAGCGCCTGCAGCGCGGTGGACACGCGGTGGTGGGCTTCGACCGCTCGCCCGAGGCGCGCGCGCGGCTGGCGACTGCCGGGCCCGACGCGGTGGATTCGCTGCCGGCGCTGGTGGCCGCGCTCGACGCGCCGCGCGCGGTCTGGATCATGGTTCCGGCCGGCGCGCCGGTGGACGACACGATTGCCGAGCTGCAGCCGCTGCTGGCCCCGGGCGACGCGGTGATCGACGGCGGCAACTCGTTCTATCGCGACAGCCAGCGGCGTGCGCAGGCGCTCTCGCAGGCCGGCATCGCCTACGTCGACGTCGGTACCAGCGGTGGCGTCTGGGGGCTGGAGGAAGGCTATTGCCTGATGGCCGGCGGCGACGCCGGCGCGGTGGCGCGGCTGGCGCCGCTGCTGCGCGCGCTGGCGCCGGCAGCCGATCGCGGCTGGGCGCACGTGGGTCCGTCCGGCGCCGGCCACTACGCCAAGATGATCCACAACGGCATCGAGTACGGAATGATGCAGGCCTATGCCGAGGGCTTCGCCATCCTCGAGCGCCGCGCCGACCTGGTGCCCGACATCGCCGGCCTGGCCGAGCTGTGGCGCCACGGCAGCGTGGTGCGTTCGTGGCTGCTCGATCTCACCGCACAGGCGCTGGCCGCCAATCCCGGGCTCGACGGCATCGCGCCCTACGTGCCCGATTCGGGCGAAGGGCGCTGGACGGTGGCCGAGGCGATTGAACTCGACGTCGCCGCACCGGTGATCACCCAGTCGCTGATCGAGCGGCTGCGCTCGCGCGAGGGCAACGCCTATGCCGACCGCATGCTGGCGGCGATGCGCGACGCTTTCGGCGGCCACGGCGTGAAGACGGGCTGAGGCCTGGTTCGCGGCGCTTGCGCCGGATCAGTGCAGGCGCGGGCGCGGCGTGGTTCCATGGGCGGGTCCCACCACCTGGAGGCTTCGATGTACACGCATATCCTGATCGCAAGTGATGGTTCGGCGCTGGCAGACAAGGGCCTGGACGCGGGGCTGGCGCTGGCCGCGGCCCTCGGCGCGCGGGCAACCCTGGTGACGGCGTCCGATCCCTGGCAGGCGATGATGGCGACCGAGCCGTCGGGAATGGCCCTGGGCGCCGAACTGCGCGAGGAACAGCGCCGGCGCAGGGAGGCCGAGGCCCAGCAGATCCTTGCCGCGGCACGCGAGCGCGCCGGGCGCGCCGGCGTCGCCCTGGACACGGTCTACGTGCCGGAGCGGCTCGCGGACGAGGCGATCCTGGAGACCGCGACCAATGTCGGCGCCGACCTGATCGTGATGGCCTCGCACGGCCACCGCGGGCTGCGCAAGCTGCTGCTGGGCAGCCAGACCCAGTCCGTGGTCAGCCGCGGCCACCTGCCGGTGCTGGTCGTGCGCTGAGCCGGGCTCAGTCCAGCGCCACGGTGCGGTTGCCGGCAGCGCTTTCGCCGCCCGCGTCCAGCACGCGCATCACCGCCAGCGCCTGCTCCAGGCTCACGGGGGCCGGCCCCAGTCCGAGGATCGCGTCGCGCATCGCCGCATAGCAGGCCCGGTAGTCGCCGTCGGCGCCGGCCAGCGGCTGCGGCTCCGCACCGGCCACGGTGAGGGTGCCGGGCTGCGGGTCCCGGCCCCAGCCCGGTGCGCCGGGCGCGATGCCTGCGCGCAGCGCCGCCTCCTGCGGATCGAGCCCGTGCTTGATATAGCTGCCGCCGGTGCCGTGCGCCGCGAAGCGCAGGCCGTTGGCCGCCACCAGCGTGCCCGCGTGCAGCACCGCGCGCAGGCGCGGATAGCGCAGCACGACGTGGAAGAAGTCGTCGACCACCGCCCCCGGCCGCTGCGTGGCGATGTCGGCCTGCACCGCCAGCGGCATGCCGAACAGCTGCAGGACCTGGTCGACCAGGTGCGGCCCGAGGTCGAACCACAGCCCTGCGCCCGGCCCGGCGCGCTCGCGCCAGCGGTCGGCCACCGCGGGCCTGAAGCGGTCGAAATGCGAATGCAGCTCCACCACCTCGCCCAGCCGGCCATCCTCGACCAGGCCGCGCAGGGTCAGGAAATCCGCATCCTGGCGCCGGTTCTGGAACACGCTGAGGATGCGTCCGGACCCGCGCGCGGCGACCACCATCCGCTCCGCCTCGGCAAGGCCGGTGGCCAGCGGCTTGTCCACCAGCACGTGGCGCCCGGCCCGCAGCGCCGCGATCGCCAGCGGCGCGTGGGTAAGGTTGGGCGTGGCCACGACCACCAGGTCGACGGTGGGGTCGGCCAGGGCGCGCGCCGGATCGGCGACGACGGCGACGTCGGGGAAGTCGGCCGCGACCTTCGCCGCATCGCTGGAGACGATCGAGTGCAGCCGTAGCCCCGGCGTGTGCACGATCAGCGGGGCGTGGAAGACGCGACCGGCGAGCCCGTAGCCCAGCAGGGCCACGTTGAGCGGAGCAGGGGTCACCCGCGCATGCCTGATGCGCGTGGCGTCCGGCTCACCAGCTGAACAGCCTGAAATAGGTCTGCGGCGGATTGTCGCCCTGGCGCGTGGACATCACCTGGCCGTTGCGCACGTAGAGGAAGTAGGTCGGGCCGCGCGCCGGCCGGACCTCGACCACGCGCAGCTGGCCGCCGACCCGGTATTCGGTGATCACGTCGCCGTTGGCTTCGGTGCGCACGTTCTGCTCCGCGCCCGGCGGGATCTCGACCGCTTCCGGGCCGGTGGTGGCGCAGGCGGCCAGCGCGAACAGCAGTGCGGCGGAGAGGGCGAGGGGGCGGGTGGGCATGGTTGGGGCTCCTTGGGGGGGCTGGGGGCATTATGGGGCGGGGGCCGGCAGTTGGCAGTTGGTGGTTCAGGGTTGGGGGTTGGGGGGAAAGCGGGCGCGTGGTGGTTTGCCGGGGGCGCGACGCCTTCATCATGCGCTCGTCGCCGTGAGGCGTCTGGCGCGGCGCGCGTAGAATCGCGTTCATGCCAAGACTCGTGCTGATCGACGGATCCTCCTACCTGTTCCGCGCCTTCCACGCGCTGCCGCCGCTGACCAATGCCGACGGCGAGCCGACCGGGGCGCTGTTCGGGGTGGTGAACATGCTGCGCGCCACGCTCAAGGAGGCGCCGGACTACGTCGCGTTCGTGGTCGACGCCAGCGGCCCGACCTTCCGCGAGGAGATGTATCCGGCGTACAAGGCCAACCGGCCGCCGATGCCGGACGATCTGCGCGCGCAGGTCGAGCCGATGTGCCGGATCGTCGAGGCCCTGGGCTTCACCATCCTGCGGGTGCCGGGGGTGGAGGCCGACGACGTGATCGGCACCCTGGCGCTGCAGGGCGCCGGCGACGGGATCGACGTCACCATTTCCACCAGCGACAAGGATTTCGCCCAGCTGGTGCGCGAACCCGCGCCCGGCCGGGGCCTGGTGGAACTGGTCAACACCATGACCGGCAGCCGCCTGGACAGCGTGGATGCGGTGGTGGCGAAGTTCGGCGTGCGCCCGGACCAGATCGTCGACATGCTGGCGCTGATGGGCGACAGCGTGGACAACATTCCCGGCGTGCCCAAGTGCGGGCCCAAGACCGCGGCCAAATGGCTGGCCGAACACGACAGCCTCGACGGCGTGATCGCCAATGCGGCGGCGGTGAAGGGCAAGATCGGCGAGAGCCTGCGCGAGGCCCTGCCGCAGCTGCCGCTGAGCCGCCAGCTGGCGACGATCAGGACCGACGTCGGGCTCGACCACGCGCCGTCCGACCTGCGCCTGCGCGAGCGCCACGTCGACGAACTGCGCGAGCTGTACGCGCGCTACGGCTTCAACCAGGCGCTGCGCGAGCTCGAGGGCGGCGGTGCGGTGGATGCGCCGGAGAAGGAGCCGGGCAGGGCGCGCGGCAGCGGCCGCATCTCCGCGCCGGCCACGCCCGACCAGCCGCCGCCCGATCCGGCCCTGGCCGCGCCGGGCAGGTACGAGACGATCCTGGCCCCCGGACAGCTGCAGGCATGGCTGGCGCGGCTGGCGGCGGCCGGCGGCTTCGCGCTCGATACCGAAACCGATTCGCTCGATCCGATGCGCGCCAACCTTGTCGGCATCAGCTTCTCGGTCGAGCCGGGCAGCGCGGCCTACCTGCCGCTGGGCCACGACTACCCCGGTGCCCCGGCCCAGCTCGACCGCGCCCTGGCGCTTGACGCGCTGCGGCCGCTGCTGGAAGACCCCGCGCTGCGCAAGCTCGGCCAGCACGGCAAGTACGACCTGCACGTGTTCCGTCGCCACGGCGTGCTCCTGCGCGGCTATGCCGACGACACCATGCTCGAAAGCTTCGTGCTCGATTCGAGCCAGCGCCACGACATGGACTCGCTGGCCAGGCGCCTGCTCGGCTACGAGACCGTTCCCTACGAGGCGGTGGCCGGCAAGGGCGCGAAGCAGATCCCGTTCTCGTCGGTGGCGATCGACGACGCGGCGAACTACGCCGCCGAGGACGCCGACATCACCCTGCGCCTGCACCGCGTGCTTGGCGCGAGGCTGGCCGCCGAGCCTGCGCTCGAACGCGTCTATCGCGAGATCGAGATGCCGCTGGTGCCGGTGCTCGAGCGCATCGAGGCCAACGGCGTGAGGCTCGACGCCGACGAGCTGCGACGGCAGACCGTCGACCTGTCGCGGCGCATGCTCGCCGCCCAGCAGACCGCGACCGCGCTGGCCGGGCGCACTTTCAACCTCGATTCGCCCAAGCAGCTGCAGGCGCTGCTGTTCGACGAACTCGGCCTGCCGGCGCTGGTGAAGACGCCCAAGGGCCAGCCCAGCACCAACGAGGAGGCGCTGGAGGCGATCGCCGACCAGCACGAGCTGCCGCGGGTGATCCTTGAATACCGCGGCCTGGCCAAGCTGCGCAGCACCTACACCGAGAAGCTGCCGGAGATGGTCAATCCGGACACCGGCCGGGTGCACACCAGCTACCACCAGGCGGGCGCGGCCACCGGGCGCCTGGCCTCGAGCGACCCGAACCTGCAGAACATCCCGATCCGCACCGAAGACGGGCGCCGCATCCGCCGGGCTTTCGTGGCGCCGGAGGGGCGCCTCCTGGTCGCCTGCGACTATTCGCAGATCGAGCTGCGGATCATGGCCCACCTGTCGCAGGACGCCGGCCTGCTCGGGGCGTTCGCCGCCGGCGCCGACATCCACCGCGCCACTGCGGCCGAGGTGTTCGGCAGGACGCTGGAGGAGGTCACGGCCAGCGAGCGCCGCGCCGCCAAGGCGATCAACTTCGGCCTGATGTACGGCATGAGCGCATTCGGCCTGGCGCGCAACCTCGGCATCGGCCGCGGTGAGGCACAGGACTACATCGCCACCTATTTTTCGCGCTACCCGGGCGTGCGCGACTACATGGAGCGCACCCGCCAGCAGGCGCGCGACCAGGGCTTTGTTGAGACCGTGTTCGGCCGCCGCCTGTACCTGGAGTACATCCAGCGCGGCACCCAGGGCCAGCGCGCCGGCGCCGAGCGCGCCGCGATCAACGCGCCGATGCAGGGCACCGCCGCCGACATCATCAAGCGCGCGATGGTCGACATCGACGCCTGGCTGGCCGGCCAGGGCGGCCAGGCGATGATGATCCTGCAGGTGCACGACGAACTGGTGTTCGAAGTCGATGCCGGCTTCGTCGACACCCTGCTCGAGCAGGTGCCGGCGCGGATGTCGGCAGCCGCGGAACTGGGTGTTCCGCTGGTGGTCGATTCGGGCAGCGGCGTGAACTGGGACGAGGCGCACTGATCCGTGGGACATTCAGGTCGCCGGATGTGAGCGCTCACAGCGCCGCGCGTGCGAGGTAAACGCCGGCTGAATTCTTCCGGGACGTGTCCGTTTTCTTCACGAACTCTCAATGTTCGAAGTGGTCATATAGTTCGCGACAGATGCAAGGTCTGTCGCAGATCTCCTCCCATCCCCTGGAGCAGATCCGGAACGCAAGACTTCTCCCCGAGTCCCGTTCCCCAGCCCCGCCGGCCCCCCCTGCCTGCGGGGCTTTTTATTGGTTCTTCCCCCATTCGCGGGATGACTGCTCGTGGCAACGGATCGGATTCACGCCTGCGGGTCGGGGTCGCTCCGGCATTGCTCCCCGGCCCGGTCGGCCCGCTTCACGGTCCGGCACGGTGCAGCGCACCGGGCGCGTCCGTGTGGACGCGCGGCAGCGCCGCGCAAGCTGTCCGCACCCGCCCACGGCCGACCCGCCGCCGCAGCGCGTCCAGGGGAGCTGACGCCCCCCAGGCGCTGCTGCCCTGCCCTTCCCCCTCGCGCGGGGGAAGGTTGGCGCAGGGCTGCGGGAAGGCGTGCCGACACGACTCCTTCCCCCGCGAGCGGGGGAAGGTCGGGATGGGGGCGCGCGCCGCAGGCGCGCGTGAAGCGGCGCGGCAACCGGTCTGCCCCCACCCCGACTCGTCCAGCCCGGCGCTGAACCGCGCGGTCGAGGGCAGCCGGCGCTGGTCGCGCGCGACGGCGAGGTCTTCAGCGACGTGCTGCGACGCCAGTCGATCAGCCCCCGGGAGTTCGATTCGGAGATGCGCTCGGCCGGCTGCGGCAGCCGCAACGGGATCGCGCTGGCGGTGCTCGAGCCCAACGGCCACACCGGCATCGTCGAGAGCGAGGGCGGGTAGGCCGGGCGGTCGCCGCGGCGCCTAGAATGGCGCGGCGTGCGCAAGATCATCCACATCGACATGGACGCGTTCTACGCCTCGGTGGAGCAGCGCGACGATCCGTCGCTGCGCGGCCGCCCGGTGGTCGTGGCCTGGCGCGGTGCGCGCTCGGTGGTGTGCGCGGCGTCCTACGAGGCGCGACGCTACGGCGTGCGTTCGGCGATGCCGGCCGCGCGCGCCGAACGCCTATGCCCGGAAGCGGTGTTCGTGCCGCCGGACTTCGCCCGCTATAAGGCGGTGTCGCGGCAGGTGCGCGCGATCTTCCTCGAACATTCCGACCTGGTGCAGCCGCTGTCGCTGGACGAGGCCTACCTCGACGTCACCGAGCCCAAGCTGCCCTCGCCCAGCGCCACCGCCACCGCGCAGGCGATCCGCGCCCGGATCCGCGAGCAGACCCGGCTGACCGCCTCGGCCGGGGTGGCGCCGAACAAGTTCCTGGCCAAGATCGCCTCGGACTGGAACAAGCCCGACGGCATCTTCGTGGTCCGGCCGGCGCAGGTCGACGCCTTCCTGCAGCCGCTGCCGGTGGCCCGCATTCCCGGCGTGGGCCGGGTGATGCAGGGCAAGCTGGCGCAACTGGGCGTGGAAACCGTGGGCCAGCTGCGCGCGCTGGCGCTTGAGGAGCTGCAGGTGCGCTTCGGCAGCTTCGGCGCTTCGCTGTACCGGCGCGCGCGCGGCATCGACGAGCGCCCGGTGCAGCCGGACCAGCCGGTGCAGTCGATCTCGACCGAGGACACCTTCGAGCGCGACCTGGCCCTGTCCGAACTCGAGCCGCACGTGCGGCGGATGGCGGAAAAGGCCTGGCAGGCCGCGGACCGCAGGACCGGGCGGGTCGGGCGCACGGTGGTGCTCAAGCTCAAGACCGCGCAGTTCCGGATCCTCACCCGCAGTCACACGCCCGACGCGCCGCCGCGCGGCTGCGAGGCGTTCACCGCGATCGCGCTGTCGCTGCTTGCGCGCGTGGACCTGCCCGCCGGCACCCGCTACCGCCTGGTGGGCGTGGGCCTGTCCAACTTCCGCGACGTCGAAGAGGCCGCGGCGCAGCCCGGGCTGTTCCCCGCAGCCGAGCCTGCATGAGCATCGGCCCGCGCGCCAGACGTTAGACTGCGCGGCCACTCCTGGAGCCAGCGCGATGCCGGAATTTCCGCGAGCGGTGCTGTTCGACCTCGACGGCACCCTGATCGACAGCGCCGGCGGCATCGCCTGGGCGGTGGACCGGACCCTGGTGGAACTGGGCCATCCGGGCGTTGCCGAAGCGCGGGTGCGCGAGTGGATCGGCGAGGGCGCGCGCATCCTGCTGCATCGCGCGCTGCGCCACGCGGATGCGGACCTGCCCGACGGCCCGTCGTTCGAGCGCGTGTTCTCGCTGCTGATGCGCCACTACGCCGACTCGCTGCCGCGCCAGGCGCAGCCGTACCCGGGCGCCGCGGAAGCGCTGCGCGGGCTGCGCGCACGCGGCACGCGGGTGGCGCTGTGCACCAACAAGCCGCAGCGTTTCATTGCCCCGCTGCTCGACGCGCTGGACTGGCATGCGCTGTTCGACGGCATCGTCGGAGGCGACTCCCTGCCCGAATGCAAGCCCGCGGCCCTGCCGCTGCTGCACCTGGCGCGCGCGTTCGGCGCCGCGGCCGGCGACTGCGTGATGGTGGGCGACTCGCGCACCGACGCCGAGGCCGCGCGCGCCGCCGGCATGCCGCTGGTGCTGGTGGACTACGGCTACCACCGCGGATTCGACCTGGACTCGGCGGATGCGCTGGCAGTGACCGGCGACCTGCGCAGCCTGCTCGACGCGCGCGCCACCGGCACCGCACCGGTCTGAAGCGGGCGCCACGCGGCCGACGGCCGGCACCGCTGTCAGCACTCGCCCCCGACTGCTGACAACACGCGCCGGCGCCCCGGCGCTAGGCTCGTGGCAGGGGACAGCGGAGGGGGACGATGACCGTGATACGACAGGGGGCCGCGGCCGCGCTGTGGCAGGATGCGATCCGCGAGGCGCTGGCCGGATGCGGACGCACGCTGGACGAATCGCAGGAAAGCTACCTGGTGTTCGTGCTGCTGCGCCACCAGCGCGACGAACGCCTGCTGGCGCGCATCCAGGCGCTGGAATGGCTGGATGCGCAGCAGCGCGAAGGAAGCGCGCGCCGCGACGCGCTGCGCGACGTCGGCGACCGCTGCCTGCTGGTGGCCGGCCTGTTCCCGGACCTGGCGCAGCGGCGCCGGGTCGCGGTGGACTATTTCGTCGACCTGGGCCGCGGTGCCTACCAGGGCGTGGCCGACGCCGGACACGACGCCTACGCCGGGCTGTTCGCCCACCTCGCCGCGAGCTACCGCGAGCTGGTGTCGGCATTGCGCGGCCTGCGTGGAACCGTGCCCGCAGCGGACGCGCTGCCGCCCCACGTCGTCCTGCACTGAGCCGGCGCCGAGACGGGTGGCTGTCGAACGGCGGCGAACAACCCACGCAGGCCCGCATCAACCATAGGTTGGGGTGAGCGCAGCGAACCCCAACACGCGGCCACCACAGCGTCGATGACATCTCTCCGCGCGTCCGGCCGCTCCAACCTGGCGTGCGGCCTCCGATCCGTTGGGGTTCGCTGCGCTCACCCCAACCTATGGCTGTCGGCGGGCGTCGTCCTGCATGAGCCGGCGTCGAGCCGGGTGGCGGGAGAACGGCGGCGAACAACCCACGCAGGCCCACGCCACCCATAGGTTGGGGTGAGCAAAGCGAACCCCAACGCGCGGACCCCACGGCGTCGGTGACATCTCTCCGCGCGTCCGGCCGCTCCAGCTTGGCGTGCGGCTTCCGATCTGTTGGGGTTCGCTGCGCTCACCCCAACCTGTGCGGAGACTGCGGTGCGGGCAGGGCTCAGCGCGCGGGGCGCCAGCGGAGGGCGAGGTGGAATTCGCGCCCTGGCTGGTAGTACCAGGCCACGGTCTCGTAGCTGCGGTCGAACACGTTGCTGGCGCGCGCGAGGATCGTCCAGTCGCGGTGCGGCGCGTATTCCAGGCGCAGGTCGGTGGTGGCGTAGCCGCCCAGGCGCACGCTGTTGGCGGCGTTGTCGTAGCGCGCGCCGGCGCCCTGCACGGAGACGCCGGCGCGCAGCGCGCCGAACGCGCGATCCACGTCGATGCGACCGGTGGTGCGCGCGCGCCGCGCCAGCAGGTTGCCGTGGTTGGCGCCGCCGCTGCGGTCGCGCGGATCGGTGTGGCCGAGTTCGAACGCCAGGTCGGTGCCTGCCAGAGTGGTGGCGAAGGAGAATTCGGCGCCGCGGATCCGCGCCTGGTCGACGTTGCGGCCCACGCCGCGGTAGTCCGGCGGCGGATAGACGAACACGATCAGGTCGTCGATCCGGCTTTCGTACACGTCGAACGACCAGTGGTGGTTCGCGCCGATGCGCGACAGCCCGAGGTTGAGGCTGACCGATTCCTCCGGCCGCAGGTCGGGACTTTCCGATCCGGGGTAGTAGAGGTCGTTGAAGGTCGGTGCCTTGAAGCCGGTGCCGAGGGTGGCGTTGAGGCGCACGCCGCCGCCGACCTCCGTGCCCCAGCCCAGCCCGCCGGTGAGATGGCTGCCGAACTGCGCGTTGTCGTCGTGGCGCAGGCTGGCCTGGAAACGCTGCGCGCCCGCGCGACCGCCGTAGGCCAGGAATACGCCGGTGTTGTCGCGGTCGCCCACCGCGTACACCGTGGTGCTGTCGACCTGGTCGTTGCCGTGGTCGATTCCGACGCTGAGCAGGTGCGCTTGCGCCAGCTTCACGTCGGCCTGCAGCGAGGCGCTGTCGCGGCGGGTCTGGAAGCTGGTGCGCAGCGTGTCGTCGTGGAAATCGTCGGAGCGGTCCTGGTTGCGCGCCAGCGCCAGCGTCAGCACCATGCGGCCGTCCTCCGGCGCGTGCAGCAGTCGGCCGCCGATCACGCGCTGGCGGGTGCGCGAGCGGTTGGTCCAGGAGCCGTCGAACTCGTTGTCGCCGTCGGCCTGCAGGAAGCGCCCGTCCAGGCTCAGCGATTCGCCCAGGCGCACGCCGCCGTGCAGGTTGAGCGAGGTGTTGCGGTAGCCGTCGTCGTCGGGCTCGTCGGCGAAGCAGCCCTGGAACAGCGCGCCCGAACCGCGGCAGGCGTTGATGCCGTCGGTCGACTCGCGCGCGCCGTGCGCGCCCACCCAGCCGCGCTCGCCGCGATACTCGAAGCCGGCGCCGGCCTCGCGCGCGCCGTGGCTGCCGGCGCCGAGCTGCAGGTAGCGGGAGAAGCCGGGATCGCGGCCGCCGCGGGTGAAGATCTGGATCACCCCGCCGATCGCCTCGGAGCCGTACAGGCTCGAGCGCGGGCCGCGGATGATCTCGATGCGCTCGATCTGCGCCAGCGGCAGGTCCTGGATCGCCGGCATGCCCGCCGTGGCGGAATTGATCTTGACCCCGTCCACCAGCACCAGCACGTGGTCGGACTCGGTTCCGCGCAGGAACAGGCTGCTGAGCTTGCCGCGACCGCCGGTATTGCCCACGTCGATGCCGGAGCGGCCGCGCAGCAGCTCGATCAGATCGCGCGCCTGGCTGCGCTCGATCTCGGCGCGTTCGATCACCTGGGCCGGCACCAGGCTGTCGGCCAGCAGCATCTCGCTGCGGGTGCCGGTGACCAGCACGGTGTCGAGGTCGGCGGCGGCGGCGTCGGCGCGCGCGCTGCCGGTGAATGCCAGCGAAGGCAGGAACAGGACGGCGGCGACGGCCGCCGGAAGGGAACGTTGCATGCAGGTCTCCATCGCGCGCACACCCGCGTACGCGCAGTTTCGGGAGTCGCGAGGAGAAGGGCCGCGCAGCCGGATCCAACGCCGGCATCGCCGCCGCGACGCCCTCCGCATCGCAACCAGTGGACTTCGCGGCCGGTCTCCGGACTCGCGCGCGAGGCATCGATGCCTCGGCCGTCGCGCCTTCCCATGCCCGGGCACAGTGGCGGATGCGGCGGCCTGACGCGCTTACCGTTGCGGGGGCAGTGCCGGGATGGCCGCGTCGCATGTCGCGACGCCGGCGTCACCGGCTTCCCGTTTCAGCCCTTGGACGAACGTCCGCGGGCCACCTCGAAGCGGGGGCATTGTACGGGATCGGGGACGGCGAGGCCGGCGGCCGGCCGCTGGTCGTGGCTGGTTGCTGGCTGGCCGGAACGCGTCGCGGCGGGCCGTCCGGTTCCCCGGTCGCGCTCAGTCGCGGTCGTGGCCGGCGCCCGGCTCGTCGAGGAAGTCCGGCGCGGGGGCGGACGATTCGTCCTGGTGATGGGTGGTGGTCACCGGTGCGGCGGCGGGGCGGCCGCGCGGCGGCGGCAGTTCGGCGGTGGCGGCTTCCACCGCGGCCACCAGCTCGCTGCGGCGTGCTTCGGGCACCTCCTGCCAGTGGCAGTCGCGCAGCGCGCCCTCCAGCGCATAAAGCATGTTCAGGCTCGGTTTGAAGCCGGCGCGCCGGACCCGCATGAACGCGTCCACCGGACCCGCGGACACCAGGTCGGCCTCCGTATGCAGGCCCACCTGGCGCAGCCAGGCGGCGGACTTGGGGCCGATGTTGCGCATCTTCAGCGGTGCATTCATGACAGCGACTCGATATAGATCCGGGCGATGGACTCCAGCCCCTCCTGGTCGATAACGTCAAAACGCGACGGATCCGGGCTGTCGAGGTCGAACACTCCCAGCAGCTCGCCCGCGCGCACCAGCGGCAGCACCAGCTCCGAGCGCGAGGCCGCGTCGCAGGCGATGTGGCCCGGGAACGCCTGCACGTCGTCGACCCGCTGGGCCTGGCGGGTGCGCGCGGCAGCGCCGCACACGCCGCGGTCGAGCGGGATGCGCACGCAGGCCGGCTGGCCCTGGAACGGGCCGACCACCAGTTCGCTGCCGTCGAAGAAATAGAAGCCGACCCAGTTCAGCCGCGGCAGCGCGTGGTAGACCAGCGCCGAGAGGTTGGCGGCATTGGCGATGCGGTCGCGCTCGCCGTGCAGCAGCGCCCGAGCCTGGTCCGCCAGCTGGTGGTACTGCTGCGGCCGGTCGCCGCTTAGACTGGGGGCCGTGAACATGGGGCCAGTGTAGCAGCGGCCCCCGCGCACTCCGGAGGACCGGATGGGGACACTGGAATATCTCGATCGCGACGGCTCCGGCTTCCGCCTGCGCGGCGAACAGGTCACGCGGCTGGAAACCTTCGTCGATGCCGCGTTCGCGTTCTCGCTGAGCCTGCTGGTGATTTTCACCAGCGACCTGCCGCAGTCGGCCGCGGAGCTGCGCGAGGCGCTGAAGAGGGTGCCGGGCTTCGTCGCCTGCTTCGCGCTGCTGATGATGTTCTGGGCCGCGCACAACCGCTGGAGCCGCCGCACCGGCCTGGAGGACGCGCGGGCAACGGTGCTCAGCCTGGCCTTCGTACTGGTGGTGATGGTCTACGTCTACCCGCTGCGGATGGTGGTTTCGAGCTTCCTGTCGCTGCTCACGGGCGGCTGGCTGCCCAGCGAACTTGGTGAGGGTGCGGGCACGGCGCTGCGCGATCTGCAGACCGCCTTCATCGTCTACAGCCTCGGCTTCGGCCTGCTGGCCTGGTTGCTGTGGCGGATGAACGCGCATGCGCTGCGTCATTCCGCCGCACTCGGCCTCGATCGCAACGAAGTCCACCAGCTGCGCACCGAGACCGGGTCGCACGCGATCCTGGCCGCGGTGTCGCTGGCTAGCCTGATGCTGGGTCTGGTGCTGTATGCGATCGACCCGCTGCCGGTCGGCGGCTGGCGCCTGGTGGCCGGTGCGCCGATGTGGATCTACGCCACGCTCGCGCTGTGGATGCCCTGGTTCCACACCGCGCGCGAACGCCGGCGCCTGGCGCTGCCGGTCGATGGGGATGCGCGGTGACGCGCACCTGGTTCGTCACCGGTACCGATACCGGGATCGGAAAGACCTTCGCTTCGGTGGCGCTGTTGCACGCGCTGCGCGCGCGCGGGGTGCGCGCGCTGGGCATGAAGCCGGTGGCCAGCGGTTGCGAGCGGACGGAGGCGGGCTGGCGCAACGGGGATGCGCTGGCCCTGCTCGCCGCCAGCCGGCCGCGGCCCGCCTATGCGGACGTGAACCCCTTTGCCCTGCCGGCGGCCACCGCGCCGCAGCTGGCGGCCCGCGAGGCCGGCATCGAGGTGGCGTTGGCGCCGCTGCTGGCGGCGTTCTCGCGGCTGGTCGCGCAGGCCGACGCGGTGGTGGTCGAGGGGGCCGGCGGCTGGCTGGCGCCGATGGGCGACGGCCTGGAGCAGGCGGCGCTGGTGCGCGCCATCGACGCCGACGTGGTGCTGGTCGTGGGCCTGCGCCTGGGCTGCCTGAGCCATGCGCGCCTGACCGCGCGCGCGATCGAGGCCAACGGCTGCCGACTGGTCGGCTGGATCGGCAATCGGGTCGATCGGGAGTTCGATCGCGTCGAGGAGTATCTGGCGCTGCTGCGTGGCGCGTTGCCGGGGCCGTGTCTGGGCGTGCTGTCGCACGCGGCGCAGGGCGACGGCGCGGCCGCGGCGGAGGAGCTGGTGCTGCCGGGCTGATCGCGCGGGGTGGGGCAGGCGACCGGCGCCTCCTCACCGGATTCATTCCGTGATCCACTAGCCGGCCCGGCCCGGGTCGAGGAAGAACGCCGCCCCGCCCACACTCCCGGCACACCTGACCTATGGCAGGGTTCTGTTCATTTGGCGGTCAAGTATACTGCCCGGTTCAGAAATTGCATTGCCATTGCCGCCGCCTGCCGTGCAGGCCCAGACAGGTCCCCCACGATGTCCCGTATCGCCGCCGCCCTGCCGCTCGTCCTCTCCGTGTGCCTGCTCGCCGCCTGCGGCGGTGACGGGGCGCCCGCCCAGCCGCCGCCGCCCGAGGTGGGCGTGGTCGAAGCCACCGCGACCGACCTGCCGCTGACCCGCGAGATCGGAGGCCGCCTAGCCGGCTTCCGCAGCGCCGACGTGCGCGCGCGCGTGCCGGGCGTGCTGCAGAAGCGCGTGTACGAGGAAGGCAGCGACGTGCAGGAAGGCGACGTGCTGTTTCTGATCGACCCGGCGCCGCTGCAGGCCGCGCTGGGCACGGCCCAGGCCTCGCTGGCGCAGGCCCAGGCCAGCTACGCCAATGCCAAGGCCAACGCCGACCGCGCGCGCCAGCTGGCGCCGACCAGCTTCATTTCGCGCGCCGACGTCGACAACGCGCTGGCGGCCGAGCGCAGCGCCGCGGCGGCCGTGCAGGCGGGCAAGGCCGCGGTCGAGACCGCGCGCATCAACCTGGGCTACGCCACCGTGCGCGCGCCGATCAGCGGCCGCGCCGGCAAGCAGCAGGTCACCGAGGGCGCGCTGGTCGGGCAGGGCACGGCGACGCTGCTGACCACGATCGACCAGGTGGACCCGCTGTACGCCAACTTCTCGATCGGCGTGGGCGAACTCGAGCAGATCCGGCGCGCGCGCGACGCCGCGCAGGGCGCCGAGTCCACGGTCGAGGTGATCCTGGCCGACGGCAGCGTGTACGAACACGCCGGCACGCTCGATTTCTCCGGCGACATCGTCGACCCGGCCACCGGCGCGATCTCCATGCGCGCGCTGATCCCCAATCCCGACGGTCGCCTGCTGCCGGGCACCTACGTGACCCTGCGCGCGCGCCTGGGGCGGATGCAGGGCGTGTATTCGATCCCGCAGGCGGCGGTGCAGCGCGATGCGCGCAGCGCCTATGTGATGGTGGTGGGCGGCGACGGCATCGTGGTGCGCCAGGACGTCGCCCTCGAGCGCGCGGACGGCGGCAGCTGGATCGTCGGCGCCGGCCTGCAGGACGGCCAGCAGGTCATCGTTTCGGGCCTGCAGAAGGTCAGCGAAGGCGCGCCCGCAACGGCCGTGCCGTGGACGCCCGCGGGTACCCCTGCGCCGGCAGGCGCGGCACCCGACGCTGAAGGGCAGCAGGCCCCGGCTGGCGATGCCGCGGCACCCCGGCCCCCCGCTGCCGACGCCCCCGCGGCCGCCGACTCCGGCGAAGGCTGATCCGCCATGCCCAGGTTTTTCATCCACCACCCGATCTTCGCCTGGGTCATCGCGATCCTGATCTCGCTTTCCGGCGTGATCGCCGTGCTCAACATGGGCGTGGAGTCGTATCCCAACGTCGCCCCGCCGCAGGTGACCGTCGGCGCCACCTACCCCGGCGCCGATGCGCAGACCGCCGAACAGGCGGTCACCCAGGTCATCGAGCAGCAGCTCACCGGCATCGACAACCTGCTGTACTTCAGCTCCACCTCGAGTTCGTCCGGGCGCGCCTCGATCACGCTCACCTTCGAGACCGGCACCGACCCGGACATCGCCCAGGTGCAGGTGCAGAACAAGGTCGCGCTGGCCACGCCGCGCCTGCCCACCGAGGTGGTGCAGCAGGGCGTGGTGGTGGCCAAGGCCAACAGCGGCTTCCTGATGGTGGTGGGCCTGCGTTCGAGCGATCCGGACATGGACCGCAACGCGCTCAACGACCTGATCGCCTCGCGCATCCTCGAGCCGCTGGCGCGCGTGCCCGGCGTCGGCAACACCCAGCACTTCGGCTCCGAGTACGCCATGAACATCTGGCTGGACCCGACGAAGCTGCAGGGCTACGGTATGTCGGCCACGCAGGTGCTGTCGGCGGTGCGCGCGCAGAACGCGCAGTTCGCGGCCGGCTCGATCGGCGCCGACCCGGCGCCCGAGGGACAGGGCTTCACCGCCACGGTCTCGGCCGAAGGGCGCTTCAGTTCGCCCGAGGAGTTCCGCAGGATCATCCTGCGTTCGGACGCGGATGGCGCCGTCGTGCGCCTGGGCGACGTGGCGCGGGTCGAGGTCGGCGCGCAGGGCTACGGCTTCGACGCGCAGTTCAACGGCCAGCCCACCGGCGCGGTCGCGATCATGCTGCAGCCCGGCGCCAACGCGCTGGGCGTGGCCGAGGCGGTCACCGCGCGCATGGACGAGCTGCAGGCCTCGTTCCCGCCCGGGGTGGAGTGGTTCTCGCCGTTCGACAGCACCACCTTCGTGCGGCTGTCGATCAACGAGGTGGTCAAGACCCTGATCGAGGCGGTGATCCTGGTGTTCCTGGTGATGCTGCTGTTCCTGCAGAACCTGCGCGCCACCATCATCCCGACCCTGGTCATCCCGGTGGCGCTGCTGGGCACCTTCCTGACCCTGAGCCTGCTCGGCTTCACCGTCAACCAGCTCACCATGTTCGCCATGGTGCTGGCGATCGGCATCGTGATCGACGACGCGATCGTGGTGATCGAGAACGTCGAACGGATCATGGCCGAGGAGCATCTGCCGCCGGTGGAGGCCACCGAGAAGGCGATGGGCCAGATCACCGGCGCGGTGGTGGCGATCACCGTGGTGCTGGCGGCGGTGTTCATCCCCAGCGCGCTGCAGGGCGGCGCGTCGGGCGAGATCTACAAGCAGTTCGCGGTCACCATCGCGGTGGCGATGGGCTTCTCCGCCTTCCTCGCGCTGGGCTTCACCCCGGCGCTGTGCGCGACCTTCCTCAAACAGCATGCGGCGCCGGGCGGGAACGCGAAGAAGGAGAACCGCTTCGTGCGCGGATTCAACCGCCTCTACGACCGCGTGAGCCGGACCTACGTCGGCCACATCGGCAGCGCGATCGCCCACGCGCCGCGCTGGATGATGGTGTTCGCCGCGCTGGCGGTGGCCTGCGGCCTGCTGTTCATGCGCCTGCCGGGCAGCTTCGTGCCGGAGGAGGACCAGGGCTATGCGATGGCGATCGTGCAGCTGCCGCCGGGCGCGACCCTGCAGCGCACGCAGAAGGTGTTCGAGCAGGTGCGCGGCACGCTCGAAGGACTGGAAGGCTACGAAGGGATGATGCAGATCGCCGGCTTCAGCTTCGTCGGCCAGGGCGAGAACGTCGGCATGGCGTTCATCAAGCTCAAGGACTGGGACGACCGCGACGTATCCGTTCCCGAGTTCATCCAGCAGGCCAATGGCGCGCTGTACGGCATCCGCGACGCGTCGATCTTCGTGGTCAACCTGCCCACGATCCAGGGCCTGGGCCAGTTCGGCGGTTTCGACATGTACCTGCAGGACCGCGCCGGTCTGGGCCGCGAGGCCTTGGCGCAGGCGCAGGGCACCCTGCTCGCGGCCGCGGCCGAGCAGCCCGATCTGCTGGCGGGCGTGCGTCCGAACACGCTGGCCGATGCGCCGCAGCTGCAGCTCGAGGTCGATCGCGCGCAGGCCGAGGCGATGGGCGTGTCGACTGGCGACGTGTACAGCGCGATCCAGCTGATGCTGGCGCCGGTCTACGTCAACGACTACTTCGCCGATGGCCGCATCAAGCGCGTGGTCATGCGCGCCGACGCGGCGTTCCGCACCGGTCGGGAATCGTTCTCGCGGTTCTACCTGCCCTCGAGCCAGCAGACTGCCGACGGCACGCCGGCGATGATTCCGCTCAGCAACGTGGTGCATTCGCAGTGGGGCATGAACACCCCGTCGCTGACGCGCTACAACGGCTATTCGGCGATCAACATCAACGGTTCGCCGGCACCGGGCCGCAGCTCGGGCGAGGCCATGGCCGCGATGGACGCCATCGTCGCCGACCAGCTGCCGGCCGGCATCGGCTCGGACTGGACCGGCATGTCCTACCAGGAAATCATCGCCGGCAACGCCGCCACCCTGCTGCTGGTGCTGTCGGTGCTGGTGGTGTTCCTGTGCTTGGCGGCGCTGTACGAGAGCTGGTCGATCCCGGTCTCGGTGCTGCTGGTGGTGCCGCTGGGCATCCTCGGCGCGGTGGTGTTCACCATGCTGCGCGGGCTGTCGAACGACATCTTCTTCAAGATCGGCCTGGTCACGGTGATCGGCCTTGCGGCGAAGAACGCGATCCTGATCGTGGAGTTCGCCGTGCTCGAGCGCGCCGCCGGCAAGACCCTGCGCGAGGCGGTGGTCGAGGCCGCGCGCCTGCGCTTCCGGCCGATCCTGATGACCTCGCTGGCCTTCATCATGGGCGTGCTGCCGATGGCGGTATCGACCGGCGCCGGCGCCAACGCGCGCCACGCGATCGGCACCGGCGTGATCGGCGGGATGCTGTTCGCCACCTTCCTGGGCCTGCTGCTGATCCCGGTGTTCTTCGTCGCGGTGCGGCGCATGCTGGGCGACCGGATGGACGAGCCGCCGGCGCAGCAGAAGCAGGTTGCGCCGCCGCCGCCGCAGTGAGGCGGCGTCGCGGCTGAAGCCCGCATCCCCGCGGGAGCGGCTTCAGCCGCAATGCCAGGGCGGGGCGTGAACGCTGCCGCAGGCGAACAGCGCAACCGCGCCTGTCGCCCTGCTCCTTCCCCCGCTTTTTGCTCCTTCCCCCGCCTGCGGGGGAAGGTTGGCACAGGGCGGCGGGAAGGCGTGCCGACACGACTCCTTCCCCCGCTTGCGGGGGAAGGTCGGGATGGGGGCGCGCGCCGCAGGCGCGCGTGACGTGGCGCGGCAACCGGTTTGCCCCACCCCGACCCGTCCGGCCCGGCGCAGCGCGCCGGGCGTTCGGATGTGGGGGAGGGAGCAGCCGCCGTTGTCACGAATGAACGTCCCCGCGAATGGGAGAAGAACCAAAAAAAAACCCGGCAGCCTGAGCTGCCGGGTTTCACTGCGTCGGCGCGCGAAGGGGCGCGTGCCGGCGACTTGGGGATAGCGTTGGATCAGCGGCGCTTGGTCGCCTTGGTGGCCGAAGCCGCGGCGTTCTCCGCCTGGGCCTGGGCCTTGACGGTGGCGGCCTCGAGCTGGGTCTTGGCCAGGTCGGCGATCGCCTCGTTGGTCTTGACCGTGGCGCCGAGGACTTCCTGGCCCACGCTGATGCTGCGCTCGGCGTTCTCGCGGGCAACCTGCACGCCCTTCGGGAACAGGGTCTTCAGGCCGTCCAGGTCGCGCACGTCGGCCGCCTGGCCGAAGAACGAGAAGGTGGCCTCCGCATTCTCCTCGAGGGCCGCCAGCTGCAGGCCGAAGACCTTCTGGGCGTTCTCGAGGGCGAGGTGGTTGATGCGCGCGGCCGTGTCGGCGAACTGACGGGTCGCGGCGGCGAACTGCTCGTTGTACTGGTAGTTCATGGTGATCTCCTGCGATCAGTGGCCGGCACGGATATGCCGGGGTTGTGCGGTGCACCATACCCGGGTTTTTGTTGCAATGCAACATGTTCCGGGCGAACAGGCTTCCGGCGTTCACGTCGCGTGTAAAATCAACAGGTTACGAAAGTCATCCGGCGTATCGGCAACCGGAAGTGCAGGTTTCGTGGACCACGACTGCGCTCAGCAGGGGCAGGGCCGGGCGCAGCCGGTCCCAGATCCAGACCGCCAGGCGCTCGCTGGTGGGGTTTTCCAGCCCCGGCACGTCGTTGAGGCAGTGGTGGTCGAGCTGCTCGTACAGCGGCCGGAATGCGGCCTTGATGTCGGCGAAGTCCATCACCCAGCCGGTGTCGGCGCCGGGTTCGCCGCTCACCTGCAGTTCGATCCGGAACGAATGTCCGTGCAGGCGCGCGCACTTGTGCCCTGCCGGCACGTTCGGCAGCCAGTGCGCGGCTTCGATGGTGAAACTCTTGAAGATGTCCATCGCCCGATTCTCCGCGTATCGCCCACGCCCGGCAATGCGGACCGCGGCAGCCGGGTCGTGGCAATGCGCGGGCGTACGGTACGATGACGGGCCACGCCTGCCGTGCAGCGCCAGCGGCGCACGCGGCACGCACCGCCCCCAGGCTTCCGCGAGACGCACCGCCGATGACCCCCGAGACCCTGCTCAGCACCTACGGACCCCGCGAATCGATGGAGTACGACGTGGTCGTGGTCGGCGCAGGCCCGGCCGGGCTGGCCACGGCGATCCGCCTGAAGCAGCTGGCGGCGGAGGGGGGGCGCGAGGCGTCGGTGTGCGTGCTGGAAAAGGGCTCGGAGCCGGGCGCGCACATCCTTTCGGGCGCGATCATGGATCCACGCGCGCTGGCCGAGCTGTTCCCCGACTGGGAAGCGCGCGGCGCGCCGCTGAAGCAGGCGGTCGCGCGCGACGAATTCCTGTTCCTCGACGAATCGGGCGCGAAAGCCACGCCGGCCTTCTTCCTGCCCGACTGTTTCAACAACCACGGCAACTACATCGTCTCGCTCGGTGCGGTCACGCGCTGGCTCGCGCAGCAGGCCGAAGCGCTGGGGGTGGAGATCTTCCCCGGTTTCGCCGCCGACGAAGTGCTGTACACCGATGCCGGCGCGGTGCGCGGCGTGGCCACCGGCAACCTCGGCCTGGGCAAGGACGGCGAGCCGACCGCCGAATTCCAGCTGGGCATGGAGCTGCTGGCGAAGTACACGATTTTCGCCGAAGGTTCGCGCGGCCATCTCGGTCGCCAGCTGATCGCGAAGTTCCGGCTCGACGAGGGCCGCGATCCGCAGAGCTATGGCATCGGCATCAAGGAGCTGTGGCAGGCCGATCCGGCCACGCACCAGCCCGGCCTGGTGGTGCACACCGCCGGCTGGCCGCTGGACGACAGCACCTACGGTGGTTCGTTCCTGTACCACGCCGACGAGGGCAGGATCGCGGTCGGCTTCGTGGTTGGACTGGACTATGCCAATCCGTACCTGAGCCCGTTCGAGGAATTCCAGCGCTGGAAGACGCACCCGGCGATCCGCAGGCACCTGGAGGGCGGCAAGCGCATCGGCTACGGCGCGCGCGCGATCACCGCGGGCGGCCTGCTGTCGCTGCCGAAGCTGGTGTTCCCCGGTGGCGCGATGGTGGGCTGCGAGGCGGGCTTCCTCAACGCCAGCCGGATCAAGGGCAGCCACGCCGCGATCAAGACCGGCATGCTCGCCGCCGAGGCCGCGTTCGCGGCGATCGGCGATGGCCGCGCGCAGGACGAACTGACGGCCTATCCGCAGGCGTTCGAAGCCAGCTGGCTGCACGCCGAGCTGCGCCAGTCGAAGAACTTCAAGCAGTGGTTCAAGAAGGGCCGCACGCTCGCCACCCTGATGACCGGCATCGAGCAGTGGCTGCTGCCGAAGCTGGGCATCCGCAACCCGCCGTGGACGATCCACCGCGACCGGCCCGACCACGCCTGCCTGGAACCGGCGTCGCAGCACGCGCGGATCCAGTATCCGAAGCCCGACGGCGTGCTCAGCTTCGACCGGCTCAGCTCGGTGTTCCTGTCGAGCACGATCCATGACGAGAACCAGCCCAGCCACCTGACGCTGAAGGATGCGTCGGTGCCGGTGGAGGTGAATCTCGATGAGTATGCCGGGCCCGAGGCGCGCTACTGTCCGGCGGCGGTGTACGAGTTCGTGGGCGAAGCGGGCAGCGAGCGCCTGCAGATCAACTTCGCCAACTGCGTGCACTGCAAGACCTGCGACATCAAGGATCCGACCCAGAACATCGTCTGGGTCGCGCCGCAGGGTGGTGGGGGACCGAATTACGCAGGCATGTAAACGCTAGGCAGTGTCGGCTTGTTGTTCCTGCCTCGCGTGGCGACGCGTTCATCCCGCTCGCGGCGGTGGGTGGCGATTGGCGCGGACCGAACTACGCGGGGATGTGAGGATGTCGCCATCGAAGACCCGGTGACTCCCGCTTCGTGGCGGAGTGCCGCCGCTACGGCGCCGGCACCGGGTCCGATCCATCCGTTTCCGCGATCGCGCGGTAGCTGAAATCGCCCAGGCGCACCGCGCCGCCGCCAGCGGCGTACAGCCCGATGCGCAGGCTGAGGAAGCCGCCGAAGACGTTGTGGTGCAGGCCCGAGACTTCCATGCGGGTGCCGTGGACGGTCCAGCTGCGGCCGTCGTCGTGCGAGTACGACCAGGTGACGACGTGGGCGTCGTTGTCCACGCGCACGCGCACGCGGCGGGTGTCGCGCGGCTGCCGCGCCCATTCAAGCTCCTGCGCGTACTGCCAGGTCTTGACCTCGCGCGCGCTGAAGCCCAGGCCGACGAAGGCGAGCGGGCTGTAGAACAGCAGCAGGCCGCCTTCCGCATCGTCCCGTCGAGTTCGAGTGCGATCTCCGCGCGCCAGGCGCGGTCGCCGACGATGCAGCTCAGCACCGCCGCGTCGGCGGGCGAGGTGCCGGCGGCGGCGAGGCGCAGCACGTCGCCTTCGTGCGAGAGGCGCGCGTTGTCGTCGGGACCGGGCTGGTGGAAGCACCACTGCACGCCGAACCGCTCCGGCGACAGCGGGCCGGACAGTGCCTGGCCATGCGCCGCGCCCGCGATCTGGGCGGGCTTGCGCAGCGGCTGCGAGAGATCGCCACCGAGCGCGTGCAGCCAGCCATCCCCGCTCCACCGCATGGGCTCCAGCAGGGTTTGCCGGCCGAGCGTGTGGAAGCCGCGTTCGTAGCCGTGGTAGACCATCCACCAGTCGCCGGCCGGACCTTCGACGGCGGTGGCGTGGCCGCGCGACCACCACGGCTCGCGGCTGGAGCGGCTGCGCACCAGCGGGTTGTGCGGGCAGTGCTCCCAGGGGCCGTGCACCGAGCGCGCGCGGGCCATGATCACCATGTGTCCGGTGGCCGGCCCGGCGGTGCCGCCAACGGCGGTCACCAGGTACAGCCAGCCGTCGCGCCAGAACAGCTTCGGCCCTTCGGGCGCGAAGTTCTCGGTGATCCAGTGCGCGGGATAGCGCCAGGGTTCGTACGCCTGTTCGAGTTCGCCGTCGGTGGCCAGGCCGTCGTCGCTGAGGCGGATCTTGCGGATGCCGTTGACGAACAGGTAGCGGCGCCCGTCCTCGCCAACCGCGTGGCCAGGGTCGATGCAGCCCTCGATGCCGAGGTCGACCGGCTCGCTCCAGGGGCCGCGGATGTCGTCGGCCCATATCGCGTGGATCGACCAGCCCTTGCCGGTGGGATTGGCCGGGATGTAGATGAAGTAGCGGCCGTCGTGTTTGCAAAGATCAACGGCCCAGATGTCGCCGAGGTTGCGGAACAGGGTCGGTCCGACTGGCGTCCAGTTCACCAGGTCCTTCGAATGCCAGATCACCAGGCCCGGATAGGAGTGGAAGGACGAGAACGTCATCCAGTAGTCGTCGCCGTCCTTGAGTACGGTGGGATCGGGATGGTCGCCGGCGACGATCGGATTGAGGAAGCTGCCGTCGCCGAGGTCGGCGCGGCGCTGGCCTTCGATGCCGCGCGCCCATGCGTGCGCGGGTGCGGAGCAGTCGGCCGCGCCCCGCGCGAGGCCGGGCAGCGGGGCGACGACGGCGCCGGCCGCGACCGCCTTGAACAGGTCCCTACGGCGCGGCATCGCGCTTCACCGCATAGGGACCGAAGGTATTGCCGATGAAGCCGCCGGCGGTGTCGACGCTCAGCAGACTGGCGTCGAGGCCTTCGGCGAGTGCCTGCCAGTCGCCGGGCGCAAGCGCGTAGTCGACGTCCAGGCGCGGTGCATCCAGTCGCATCCGCAGCGTGACCCGTGCCGGCACCGACGGCAGCGCGATGCGCGCCAGTTCGCGTCCGTGCGCCGGATCGTCCCCGCCCGCGCGCAGCAGCAGGATCAGCGATGCGCCGTGTGCGTCGCGCTCGACGGCGGCAACGTAGTGATGGCGCTCGTTCTGCAGCAGCGCCAGGCCCGCGAGTTCGCCGGCATCGAGCCCGGTCGCATCGACCGTGGTGGCGATGCTGGCGCGGTGGTGCTGCAGGCGATGGCCGATGTAGGCGGCCTGGCCGTCGCCGCCGCTGCCGTGTCCGGTCAGCGCGGTGGACGAGGGCGTGATGCGCAGGCCGCCGGCGCCGGTGGCGAACCACGCGGTCTTCGGCGGATCGAGCATCACCCAGGCGTGCGGCAGCGTGGTGCCTTCGAAGGCCTCGCTCCAGGCCATCGGGCCGCTGGTCGGCAGCGGCTGTCCGCTGCGCGGCAGCGCCGGGCGCGCCAGCACCGCGGGCACGGGTTCCCCGCGCGGCAGGATCACCGGCCAGCCGTCGCGCCACTGCACCGGCAGCAGGAAGGTTTCGCGGCCGAGGTTGTACTGGTTGCCGCGGTAGGGACGGGTGGCGAGGAACACCGCCCACCATGAGTCGTCGGCGAGCCGGATGAACTGGGCGTGGCCGGTGGACGTGACCGGCGCTTCACGCGCCGGATCGAGGTCGCGCTGGGTGAGCGTCGGATTGCCGCGCCAGGCCTCGTACGGGCCGGTCACGCTGCGGCTGCGCCAGACCATCTGCGCGTGCTGCTCGCCGGTGCCGCCCTCGGCGGCGGTGAGGTAGTACCAGCCGTCGCGCTTGAACAGGTGCGGGCCTTCGACGTGCTCGGGGTTGGTCTCCGGGTGTACGCCTGCGTCCACCAGCTCGACCGCCTCGCCGGTGAGCGAGAGCGTGGCCGCATCGAAGCCGCGCAGCCAGATCGCGCGATGGCCGTCGTAGCGCATCTCGCCTGCCGGCACGTCGTTGTGGACCAGCCACGCGCGGCCATCGTCGTCGAAGAACAGCGACGGATCGATGCCGTTGAATTCGAGCCAGGCCGGATCCGACCACGGCCCGGCCGGATCGTCGGCGGTGATGACGAAGTTGCCCATGCCGCGGCCGGGGCAGTAGAAGCAGGTGTTGGCGATGTAGAAGCGGCGGCCGTCGTGGGCGAGGGTGGCGGCGAACAGGCCGCGGGTGAGCTCCTCGCCATCGCCGTAGGGCAGCTGGCCGCTGCGGTCGATGGCGTTGCCGATCTGCCGCCAGGACACCAGGTCGGTGCTGTGGAACAGCGGCAGGCCGGGGAAGTAGCCGAAGCTCGAAGTGACGAGGTAGAAGTCGTCGCCGACGCGGATTGCGGACGGATCCGGGTGGAAGCCGGCGACCACCGGGTTGCGGTACTGGTCCTGCGCGGGCGCCGGTCCGCCGTCGTCGCCGCGATAGTCGACGTGCAGGAAGCGCGCTTCGCCGGCGCCGACGCCGCCGGTCAGCAGGATCAGTGCGAGCAGGGCGGCGGTGCGTCGGAGCATGGCGTTCAACCGGTTGCGGAACGGGAGGCGTGCGCGTGCCGCGTCCAGAGCGCGTGCAGGCCGCGCGCGGCCAGGTCCTCGGGATGGCGCTGCGCGCCGACCTCGAGCGTGGTGAGCGCGCGCGCATAGGCCGTGAGCAGGCGTTCGCTGCCCACTAGGTGCACCTGGGCCGGGCGCGGGCCGTCGCTTGGCAGGCCGCCGGCGCGCAGCTCGTGGCCGATCAGCAGGCCGGACAGGTAGGAGGGCAGCGCGCCCTCGCCGAACTGTCCCGACAGCCCGGTGGTGCGCACGCCGAACAGATGGTGCAGCAGGCCGCCGGGATCGGCGCTGCGGCGCAGGCCGGTGTCGAAGGCGTAGCCGTCGAAGCGGCCGTCGTCGCTGGACATCAGCGCGCCGAGCAGGCTGTGCCGGCGCAGCAGCGCGTACAGCTCGCCGGTCATCGCGGTGTGGATGCGCGCGATGCGGCCGTCGCGGATCGTGACCCACTTGCTGTGGGTGCCGGGCAGGCACACCCGGTGCACGCCGCCGGGCAGCGCATCGAGCAGGGCCGCGAGCTGGCTTTCCTCGCCGCGCATCGCGTCCGGCACGGGGCCGGAGGTGTCGCGCAGCCCCGGCACCAGCCACAGCCTGCGGTCGGCGAAGCCCGGTGGTTCGAAGCGCTGCAGGCCGGCGGCCAGTTCGTCCAGGCCGGCCGGGCAGTCCAGGTAGGGCATCTCGTGCCAGCCGCCGCGCGCGCCGACCATGCCGCACAGCAGGACGCCGGCGTCGTCCCAGCCGGAGAGTTCCGCAGCCAGGACCTCGGCGAAACGGCCGCGGCTGGCGAGGATGCCCTGGTCGCTGCGGCGCCTGCCGTGGACGTTGCCGGCCTCGTCGATCCGGTACAGGCGCAGATGGGTGCTGCCCCAGTCGACCGCGATCATGCCGGGTCGAACCGCGGCTCGGGCGCGCCGCTGCCCGCCGCCAGCGGCAGCGCGAACACGCCGCCGGCCGCGGGCGCGCGCGCCAGGGTCGCGGCGTCCAGCTCCTCGCGCGCGGTGGTCACGTACAGGGTGTCGAAGCCGGTTCCGCCGATCGCGCAGCAGGTCGGTCGGCCGAAGGGGATCGCGACCACGCGTTCGACCTCGCCGTCGGGCGCGTGGCGCACCACGCAGGCCCCGTCCCAGCGCGCGTTCCACAGCCCGCCGGCGGCATCGACGGTGGAGCCGTCGGGGGCGCGGCCGTCGCGGGTTTCGGCGAATACGCGCGGGTTGTCCACCGCGGCGCGCACCGGATCGTAGTCGCCGCACAGGATCCGCGGCTGCGCCGAATCGCACCAGTACAGCGTGCCGCCCTCGGGCGAGAAGCAGATCGAATTGGGCACCGCCGCCGCCGGCAGCGGCAGCGGGCGCAGGCCGTGCGCGGCGGAGAACTGGTAGTAGCGGCCCAGCGGCGGTTCGGCGCCGGTTTCGTCCTTGGTCCCGAAGACGAAGTTGCCGTGGCGGTCGCAGCGGCCGTCGTTGCTGCGGGTGGACGCGCCGCGCTCCGGTTCCAGCGCGCACAGGGTTTCGAGCACGAGCGGTGCATCGGGTTCGGGCACGGCGGCGATCCGGATCGACTTGGCCAGCGCCAGCAGCAGGCGCCCGTCGGCGCACAGGGCCAGGCAGCCCAGCGGCTCGGGCAGGCTCCAGCGATGCGTCCGCTGTTCGGCGGGCAGGTGCATCCACAGCTGCGATGACAGGATGTCGGTCCAGTACAGGCACTGGCGCCGTTCGTCCCAGACGATGCCCTCGCCCAGCCGGCAGCGGCTGTCGACGGCCAGGCTTGCGGTGGCGACCTGCACGGCGTTCATCGCATCACCACTCGGCCACGCTGCCGTCGCCGTGGCGCCACAGCGGGTTGCGCCAGCCCGGCGGCTGCAGGCTGGCGCGCTCCAGCCGCTCGACGTCGATCTCCACCCCCAGGCCCGGTCCCGGCAGGGCGGCGATGCAGCCCTGGTCGTCGCAGCGGAAGTCGTCCTTGTTGAGCACGTAGTCGAGCAGGTCCGCGCCCTCGTTGTAGTGGATGCCGATGCTCTGCTCCTGCAGCATCGCATTCCAGCTGACGAGATCCACCTGCAGGCAGGCGGCCAGCGCGACCGGGCCGAGCGGACAGTGCGGCGCCAGGCCGACGTCGTGGGCTTCGGCCATGGCCGCGATCTTCATGCACTCGGTGATGCCGCCGGCATGCGAGAGGTCGGGCTGCAGCAGGGCCAGGCCGCCCGCGGCCAGCACCGGCTTGAACTCGGCGCGCGAGTACATGCGCTCGCCCGCCGCCAGCGGGATCGAGGTCGCGTCCGACAGCGGCCGGTAGTATTCCCACTGCTCGGGCAGGACCGGCTCTTCGACGAACAGCGGCTTGAACGGCGCCAGCTCGCGCAGCAGCACCCGCGCCATCGGCGCGCTGACCCGGCCGTGGAAGTCGATGCCGAAGTCGATCGCATCGCCCACCGCCTCGCGCACCGCGGCCACCTTCGCCACCGCCGCGTCGATCGCGCGCGGACTGTCGATCAGCCGGAGCTCCTCGGTGCCGTTGAACTTGAAGGTGTCGAAGCCCTGCGCGCGATGCGCCTGCATCTGCGCGACGATGTCGGCCGGGCGGTCGCCGCCGACCCAGCGGTAGGTCTTCATCCGGTCGCGCACCAGGCCGCCGAGCAGCTGGTACACCGGCACGCCCAGGGCCTTGCCCTTGATGTCCCACAGCGCCTGGTCGATGCCGGCGATCGCGCTCATCAGGATCGCGCCGCCGCGGTAGAAGCCGCCGCGGTACAGCACCTGCCACAGGTCGTTGATGCGCGCCGGGTCGCGGCCGACGAGATACCCGCCCAGCTCGCGCACCGCGGCCTCGACGGTTTCGGCGCGGCCCTCGATCACCGGCTCGCCCCAGCCGCTGATGCCCTCGTCGGTGTCGATGCGCAGGAACAGCCAGCGCGGCGCGGCGTGCCACGTGGTGAGGCGGGTGATCTTCATGCGGCGTAGTCCATCCAGGCCTGGCGGAAGCGGCGGGCCTGCGCGCGCGTGCGCTCGGTATCCTGTCCGGGTCGATACAGTTCGCCGCCGATGCCCGCGCCCTGGCAGCCGGCGGAACGCCACGCGGGCAGGGATTCGGGCGTGATGCCGCCGACCGCGAACAGCGGCACCGGCGGCAGCACGCCGCGCAGCGCGCGCACCATGGCCGGGCCGGGGATCGAGGCCGGGAACAGCTTGAGCATCGGCGCGCCGGCCTCGAGCGCATCGAAGGCCTCGCTGGCGGTGGCGAAGCCGGCCACCAGCGGCAGTCCGAGCGCGGCCGCGCGCCGGATCACCGCCGGGCGCACGTTCGGGGTCACCGCGAGCGTGCCGCCGGCCGCGTGCAGCGTGTCGACGTGGGCGGGTTCGAGCACGGTGCCGGCGCCGATCCGGGCGCGCCCGCCGTACGCGTCGACCGCGATCGCCACGCTGCGCGCCCAGTCGGGCGAGTTGGTCGGAATCTCGATCGCGTCGTAGCCCTCGTCGACCAGCGCGGTGACGTGTTCAAGGACCTCGCCCGGCATCACGCCGCGCAGGATCGCGATCAGGGGCAGGCGGAACGGGGTGCGCGTGACGTCCATGCGGCGCCCGGCTCAGCGTCGCGCGCGCGCGCGGACACGGGCGTCCGCACGCGCCGCGCTGTCGGCCGCTGGGGCGCGGCGCCCGGCGTCGCCATGTGGCGATCGCACCATGTCTGCCTCCTCCGTTCGATGTCCCGTCCCGCCCCATGGCAGGCGCGCCGATGGCGGCGCCGGGGCGACCACAATAGCCTCCGGGCGGAGGCTATGTACGACAAATGAAATTTTGGCCGTACGCTATTCCCCGGACGAATAGATGAGCGGGGAGACGTGCCATGGTGCAGCCGGCAACGGGCTGGTTCGGAGCCACGCGGCTGAAGACGCGCCACCTCGCGCTGCTGCTGCACCTGTACGAGCAGCGCTCGGTGCTGCGCGCGGCCGAGGCGGCGCACATGACCCAGCCGGCCGCATCCAAGCTGCTGGCGGAAATGGAGTCGCTGCTGGGCGTGCCGCTGTTCGAGCGCCACGCGCGCGGGGTGGAGCCGACCTGGTACGGCCAGGTGCTGATCCGGCGCGCGCGTTCGGCCCTGTCCGAGATCGGCCGCGCCCACGACGAGATCGCCGCCCTGCGCAGCGGGCGCATGGGCCAGGCCTCGATCGGGACCGTGGTCAACCCCGGCACCACCCTGGTGCCGCAGGCGATCGCGGCGGTCAAGCGTGACTTCCCCGACATCCTGCTCCGGGTCGAGATGGACTACAGCCGACCGCTGGTGGCGCGCCTGCTCGACGGCCAGCTCGACATCGTGATCGGCCGGATCATGGGTCCGGACGGCGCCGCCGAACTGGACTTCGAACCGCTGGCCGACGAACCGCACGCGGTGATCGTGCGCGCCGGCCACCCGCTGGCCCAGCGCAGCTCGATCAGCCACGCCGACCTGGCCGAACACGGCTGGATCATGCCGCCGGAGGCGAGCGTGCTGCGCACCCGGCTGGACGCGGTGTTCCTGGAACGCGGCCTGCCGCCGCCGCAGAACATCGTCGAGACCGCATCGCTGCCGGTCATCATCCACCTGCTGCGCCACAGCGACCTGCTCGCGGCGCTGCCGACCGAGCCGGTGGGGCCGTACCTGGAAACCGGGCAGATGCGGGTGCTGCCGATCGAACTGGGCGTGCGGATGGAGTTCTTCGGCATCATCCGCCGCCGCGACCAGCCGCTCTCGCCCGGCGCCGAACGGGTGATGGAAGCCCTGCGCGACACCGCGCGGCGGCTGTACGCGCTGGGCGCTCCGCCGCCCGTCTGAGCGGCGGGCCGCGCAGCGCGGCCGACGAGCTATTCCGGAAACGCCTAGCTCACCCCCGAAAAATCATTGGTAGTGCATGACTGCGCAGGCCTAGTCTCGCGGCAGGCAGCGCTGTCCGGCGTTGTCATCGAAGCCGGGCCGCTGCCGCGGCAACCGGACGACAACCGAACCGCTTGTCATGTGCCCGTGGGAGGGGAACACCATGCCAATGCTCCGCAAGCGCCACCCGCATGCCGGGAAGTGCGCATCGAACCCGATCCGTCCGCTTCGTCGCTCGGCCATCGCGCTGGGCATCGCCACCATGCTCGCCGCCACCGCGCACGCACAGGAGGCGCCCGCCGAACCGGAAGCGGACACGCCCGTCGAGCTGGACCAGGTGGTGGTCACCGGCATCCGCGGCTCCGTGCTCCGCGCCCAGGACATCAAGCGCGAAGCCGACACCTTCGTCGACTCGGTCACCGCGCTCGACATCGGCGCCCTGCCCGACCGCAGCGTCACCGAAACCCTGTCCCGCATCCCCGGCGTGACCATCGACCGCTTCCTGTCGGTGGGCGATCCCGAACACTTCTCGGCCGAAGGCGGCGGCGTGCAGGTGCGCGGCCTGACCCAGGTGCGCTCCGAGCTCAACGGCCGCGACAGCTTCTCCGCCTCCGGCGGCCGCGCGCTGAGCTTCCAGGACGTGCCCTCCGAACTGATGGCCGGCGTGGACGTGTACAAGAACCAGACCGCCGACATGATCGAAGGCGGCCTCGGCGGTTCGGTCGACCTGCGCACGTTCATGCCGTTCGACTTCCCGGACAGCAAGCTGAGCGTGTCGTTCAGCGCCAACCGCGGCGACTTCGCCGAAGCGATCAGGCCCTCGGGCTCGATCCTCTACAGCAACCGCTGGCAGACCGACGCAGGCGATTTCGGCATCCTGGTCAACGTCGCCCATTCGGAACTGGCCACCCGCACCGACGGCATGTTCGTGCGCCCGTTCTTCAACAATGCCAATACCGACCTGGACGGCGACGGCGGCAACGACAGCATCTGGCTGCCGCGTGGCGCCGACTGGCGCACGCTCGACTACGAGCGCGAGCGGCAGGGTGCCTACGTCGCGCTGCAGTGGCAGCCGAACGATCGCCTGGAACTCTTCGCCACCGCCTTCCAGAGCGGCTATGACGAACTCTGGTACGAGGATGCGATCTTCGTCGACAACGACCCGACCCAGGTCGCACTCGACGTCGGCCAGCCCTACGACCTGGATGGCAACGTGTTCCGTTCGGGGCGCGTCACCATGCCCGACGGCATCCCGATGGGCACCGACATCCGCGCCTCGCACCGGGATTCGAAGACCCGGGATTTCTCGGCCGGCCTGAAGTGGCTGATCGGCGACAGCACCGAATTCTCGACCGACTTCCAGTACATCGAGTCGACCACCCGGAGCCTGGATTCCACCGTGGCGCTGGGCCTGCGGGTGCCGTACATCGACGTGGCGCTGGGCGGGGGCCTGCCTTCCATCGGCGTCGACGGACAGTTCACCTCGAACCCCGCGAACTACTACTGGGGGTTCACCATGGACCACCAGGACGACAACGAAGCCGAGCAGCTGAGCTGGCGCGCGGACCTCAAGCACAGCTTCGACTCTGGTTTCTTCAGGTCGATCAAGGGCGGCGTGCGCATGACCAGCCGCGATGCGACCAGCATCGATACCGGCTACAACTGGGTCGCGGTGATCCAGCCCTGGATGCAGTGGTGGGCCCTGCCGGGCGACCAGCCGCTGCCGGGGCTCGACCTGGATGGCCAGATCAACTCCAGCCTGGTGCACCTCAACCAGTTCCAGAACTTCTATCGCGGCGACGCAGGGACGCCGGGCGGGTTCTACGCCCCGGTGCTGTCGACCGCGCTGGGATACCCGGGCAGCTACCAGGCCATCCACGACGCCGCGTTCCCGTACTACACCCCCGGTTCCATCGCCCCCTACGTTCCGGCGCTGCCGGGACCGCAGCACACCAACGAGCAGGAGGAGACGACCCAGGGCGCCTACCTCATGCTCAACTTCGGCCTGGACGACGTGGCGTTCGACGGCAACATCGGCGTGCGCGTGGTGCGCACCGAGAATTCGGCGATGGGGTACGTCGTGTTCCCGAATGAAATCCGCGCCCCCTACCTGGGAACAGGCGGGTCCGAACGGGTCACGGCCGAAAACTCGTACACGGACGTGCTGCCGAGCCTGAACATGCGCTGGGAGCCGATCACCAACGTGATCTTCCGCTTCGCCGCCTCCAAGGCGATTGCCCGTCCCAACTTCGGCGACATGCAGGCCTACCAGGTCCTCGATGCCGGCGTCCGCGACTTCGACAGTGCGGGCAACAGCTGCGATGGCGCCATCGTGGTCCCGGTCGACTGCCTCAACCTGACTGGCAGTTCCTACGACAACCCCTATCTGGAGCCGATGAAGGCCGACCAGTTCGATCTGTCGGCGGAGTGGTACTTCTCGCCGGACAGCGGCGGCATGGCGTGGATCAACTTCTTCTACAAGGACGTCAAGGACTATTTCCGCCGCCAGACCCAGCTGGTCGCGTTCCCGGGCGCGGACGGCGGCAGCTACGACTACCTGATCAGCCGTCCGGTGAATGTCGGCGAGGCGAAGATCCGCGGCGCGGAAGTCGGCTGGAACCAGTTCTTCGACTTCCTGCCATCGCCGTTCGACGGCTTCGGCATGTCGGCCAACTACACCTACATCGACAGCAGCACCGAGGTGCCGAACAACATCGACGTGGCGCCGGTCGATACCGATGGCTCGCTGTTCGGCGGCCTGCCGGCCGACGGCCTGTCGAAGAATGCGTTCAACGTGGCCGCGTTCTACGAGAAGGGCCCGTGGCAGGTGCGCCTGGCCTACAACTGGCGCAGCCGGTACCTGCTCTCGGTCGGGCCCAACGGCTACAACGGCGAGCACACCGTCAACGACGTCACCACCGTCTGGAAGCTGCCGGTGTACAGCGACGCGTTCGGGCAGCTGGACGGATCGATCTTCTACCGCGTGTCCGACAACGTGCAGATCGGCCTGGAGATGAACAACCTCAACAACGCCGAACAGCGCACGATCATGCAGCAGAACACCCCCGGCAGCCGGGTCACGTCCTGGTACGTGAACGACCGCCGCTATGCCGCCACCCTGCGGCTGACGTTCTGACAGGGGACGGGCCGGGCGGATGCCGCATGCTTCGACCGGCCCTTCCCTGCACTCCGCGCGTGCACGACCGCCGTCGGCCGTTCCCCCTCCCGGACGGCTGCCGGCGGCAGTGCCGCGACGTGCCGCCAGGCGCGCGGGGACGCGCCGGCGGCATGTCGTTCGCGCGCAAGTGAATGTGTCGCGCGCAAGCAATTGCCGCGTTTCCCGGCCCCGCATTGACGCGCGTGAAAAGCTAGCGCTAACATCGGGCGAGGGCGCAAGCGATGGCCCGCGGTTCGACAAGGGGAAATATCCGGGACAACCCGGCTTTTTTTGAGGTTTTCTGCGCGCGGCGCCAGCACGGTGGCGCCGATGTGCGCAGCGGGGGATTGCCAACGCAGACCCGGCGTGGCGGGCGAAACGCTCGACGCACGGGCGGTCATCCGTGAGACGCACACAATTTGAAACGTTCGAAGCGCAATCCTTGGGAGGGAGAGTCATGCGAACAGCAATCAACCGCCAGTCGGCAATCAGGTCGTCTGGTATCGATACCTTGCGTACATTCCGGCGCAGCGCCGTCGCCCTGGGCGTCGCGGCCCTGCTGTCGGCGCCGCTGTATGCGCAGACCACGGACGCCAACGCGCCCCAGCCGGAAACGCCGCAGGCGGACACCGCGCTCGACCTCGACACGGTGGTGGTCACCGGCATCCGCGGCGCGGTCATGCGCGCCCAGGACATCAAGCAGGAGGCGCCGCAGATCATCGATTCGGTGACCGCCGAAGACATCGGCGCGCTGCCCGACCGCAGCGTCACCGAAACCCTCAAGCGCATCAGCGGCCTGACCGTCACCGGCTTCGCCGCGCGCGACGATACCGACCACTTCTCGGCCGAAGGCAGCGGCGTGATGATCCGCGGCCTGACCTTCGTGCGCGGCGAACTCAACGGCCGCGACGTGTTCAGCGCCAACGGCGGTCGCGGCATCAGCTTCGAGGAAGTCTCGGCCGAGCTGATGGCCGGCGTGGACGTGTACAAGAACCCGAACGCCGAGATCATCGAAGGCGGCCTGGGCGGCACCATCAACCTGCGCACCCGCAAGCCGTTCGACGAGCCGGGTCGCAAGATCGCCGGCAGCATCGACTACAACTACGGCGACAAGGCCCGGGACGCGCGGCCCTCGGCCTCGTTCCTGTTCAGCGACCGCTGGCAGACCGGGGTGGGCGAGATGGGCTTCCTGGCCAACGTCTCCTATTCGGAACTGGCCACCCAGTCCGACGGCATCCAGATCCAGCCGTACTCGCGTCGCGGCCGTACCCCTGCCGAGCAGCCGGAAGGCCTGCCGAACGGCGAGGGCTGGGTCTACGACTGGGAACAGGAGGCCTGGGTGTCTTCCGACAGCCAGCGCGACCTGCTGCTGGAAGGGAGCGGCCGTGACCACGTGTTCGTGCCGGGCGGCGTGAACTGGCGCCGCACCGATTTCGACCGCAAGCGCCAGGGCGGCGCCCTCGCGTTCCAGTGGCGTCCCAGCGACGACACCGAGGTCTACGCCCAGTTCATCACCTCCAAGTACGACATGACCTGGCGCGAGCACTTCATGGAGTACGCCGGTGCCGGCGAGGCCAACAACACCGACAACTGGACCGGCGACCCGAACTACTACAACAACGCCTACGACGGCGGCGATGGCCTGGCCGACCGCACCAACCGGCTCATCCCGATGCCGGGCACGCAGTTCATCTACGACGACAACGGCCGCTTCCTCGCGGGCAGCATCCGCCTGGGCGGCTGGCGCGGCCAGCCGGGCGACGATTCCAACGGCATGTACCAGGGCCCGGGCATCCAGTTCGCGGTCGGCAACCGCTACAACGTGCAGTCCTCCCAGACCACCGACTGGTCGGCGGGATTCCAGCACTTCATCACCGACAACTTCCTCGTGCGCGCAGACTTCCAGTACGTGAAGGCCGAGAGCGACCAGGTCGACTTCTCCGTCCACACCTCGACCCTGCTCGAAGGCATCCACCTGGACCTGCGGGGCAAGTATCCGTCGGTGACGCTGGACAATCCGGAGCGCGCCCTGCAGCAGGACACGTACTTCTGGCGTTCGGCGATGGACCACCTGGCTGACAATGAAGGCCACGAGCGCGCCGGTCGCGTGGACTTCGAGTACAACTTCATGGACCACGACTGGCTGCGCATCTTGCGGTTCGGCGCGCGCGTGGCCGACCGCGAGTACACCAGCTTCTACACGACCTACAACTGGCAGCCGATCAGCGACGACTGGAACAGGATCGAGAACCCGGATCCGACCCGGCCGCCGGTGGCATGGCTGGACCAGTTCTACTCGTCCGAGTCGGCGCTCTACACCCTCGACAACTTCTTCGGCGGCGACGCGAATGTCCCGACGCAGTTCTGGGCGGCCCGCGACGGATTCGTGGACATCCCCCAGGTCCGCGACACCCTCGCCACGATCCCGGGCGCGCAGTGGAACCCGATCAGCTATTCGCCGGACGCGATCAACCAGCAGCGCGAACGCACCCAGGCCGCCTACGGCATCCTGTACTTCGGCAACGACGCACTGGCCAATCCGGTGGACGGCAACGTCGGCGTGCGCGTGGTCAAGACCAGCGTCAAGAGCCTGGGTGGCGGCCTGATGCCGAACATGACCGGCTCCTACCTGGAGGACGTGCTGCCCGAGGTGCGTGAGGCCTATTACGGCCAGGCGTTCACCAGCCAGGTCAATACGTCCTACACCGACGTGCTGCCGAGCCTGAACGTGCGCGTGCGCTTCGACCACGGGCTGCAGTGGCGCTTCGCGGCGTCCAAGGCAATCGCGCGGCCGGAGTTCCGCCTGATGCAGAACTGGATCACCCTCTCGGCCAATGCGGCCGGGTGCGCCACGGCGCGAAGGGACGGTTTGCGGACCGAGATGTGCGGTTTCGACGACCTGGCGTACAGCGGCAGCGGCGGCAATCCCGAGCTCAAGCCGATGCGCGCCAACCAGTTCGACACCGCCCTGGAGTGGTACTTCGGCCCCGCCAACAGCCTCTACATCACTTTGTTCAAGAAGGATGTGAAGGACTATTTCGCCACGTCGCTTGGTACCGAGATCATCAATGGGCGCCCGTACCAGATGAACCGGACCCGCAACCTGGACGAGGGCAAGATCAAGGGCTTCGAGCTGGGCTATTCGCAGTTCTTCGACTTCCTGCCCGGCTTCGGCGTGCAGGCGAACTACACCTTCGTGGACAGTTCCGGCGGCACCAACGTCGACGTGGGCATTCCCAGCGCCACGCCCGTGGTTCCCGAGGTCGCCCTGGAACTGCCGCTCGAAGGCCTGTCGCGCCGCAGCTACAACCTGATCGGCATCTATGAGCGCGGTCCGGTGTCGTTCCGTCTGGCCTACAACTGGCGTTCGCGCTATCTGCTGACCAGCAGCGACGTGATGCCGGCGATGCGCCAGCCGGTGTGGAACGACGATTTCGGCCAGCTCGACGGCTCGTTCTTCTACAACATCAACGACAACGTCCAGATTGGCCTGCAGGTGAACAACATCACCAACAGCACGACCAAGCTGCTGATGGGCCCACGCGGCTATCGCCGCGACGGCTTCGTCGACGAGACGCTGTACCAGCGCGCCTGGTTCGAGAACGACCGTCGCTACTCGGCGGTGCTGCGCGCGAGCTGGTAACACCGCCCGCCGCTGCAGGAGGCCGCGCGGTTCGCCGCGCGGCCTTTTGTTTGGTTCTTCACCCGAGAGAGGGAGGCGCTGAACGAAGCAGGACAAGTCCGCCCGGAACTTTGGATGGACGCTGCGCCTCTCCAGACCGTGCTTCGGTCCCGTGGGCGGACCGGGCGCTCAAGCGGCTGTCACGCTGCTCCTTCCCCCGCGTGCGGGGGAAGGTTGGGATGGGGGCGCGCGCCGCAGGCGCGCGGCAAATGGCGCAGCGACCGGCTTGCCCCCACCCCAACCCTCCCCCGCACGCGGGGGAGGGAGCAGATCCGCGCCCCGTTGTCATGAACAAACCTCCCCGCGAATGGGAGAAGAACCTCTTTATCTTGGCGTCCGCCCGAACGGAAAGCTGCTTCGGGCGAATCCTCGCCGGTGCGGTCCAGCCGCCACCGCCCCCGCGAGGCCGCCGCGCGTGTTCGACGCATCTGCGTACCTCCGTCGCTGGCTGAAGCCGCTCCCCTGGAGGCGGCGCGACTTCTGCCAGCGGCGTGATCATGAAGCTGCATTGCAGCATTCCCTGTTGATATACACCGTGCCCATTTCTTCATTGGTATGGCATGGCGGCCGCGCCTATCCTGCTTCGATCACCAGCCGGGGCGAGGTTGCTGGCGCAATGAGGATCCAGACCGGGCGGACCGCGCGGCGCGCGGCCCGGCGTGCGAAGTCGTGGCTGCTGCCCGTGCTGCTGGCGCTGGCATGGGCGCCGCCGGCGCAGGCGGACTACCAGTGGCGCAATGTCGCCATTGGCGGCGGCGGCTTCGTCAGCGGCCTGGTGTTCCATCCGGCCGAGCCGGGGCTGCTGTATGCGCGCACCGACATCGGTGGCGCATACCGCTGGGAAGCGGACGCGCGGCGATGGACGCCGCTGCTGGACTGGATGGGCGAGGACGACCGCGGCCGCTTCGGGGTCGAGAGCCTGGCCCTGGACCCGTCCGATCCGGACCGGCTGTATCTCGCGGTCGGTACCTACCTGCACGAGCGCGGCGCCGAGGGCGCGATCCTGCGCTCGCGCGACCGCGGCGCAAGCTTCGAACGCACGCAACTGCCGTTCAAGTTCGGCGGCAACGAGCAGGGTCGTGGCAACGGCGAGCGCCTCGCGGTCGATCCCAACGATGGCCGCGCGCTGCTGCTGGGCACCCGCGCGAACGGCCTGTGGCGCAGCGACGACGGCGGCGCGCGCTGGCGCGAGGTCGACGGCTTCCCGGCGGTTGCGAAGTCGAAAGACGCCTGGGCGAAGGGCTGGCGCGACGAGGTGCCGATCGGCATCGCCTTCGTGGTGTTCGAACCGGACAGCGGCGTCGCGGGCACGCCTTCGCGCACGATCTACGCGGGCGTGTCGACGAAGGATGCCAGCATCTACCGCTCCGACGACGGCGGTCGCAGCTGGACGGCGGTGCCCGGGCAGCCGATCGGCCTGCGGCCCAGCCACATGGTGCGCGACGCGCGCGGTCGCTGGCTGCTCGCTTACGGCGACGAGCCCGGCCCCAACAACATGGCCGATGGCGCGGTGTACCGCTTCGATCCGGCCGACGGCAGCTGGACCGACATCACCCCGCTGCGGCGCGCGCCGGGCCAGGCGCCGGACTACGGCTGGGGCGCGGTGGCGGTGCAGGCCGACGATCCCGACGTCATCGTCGCCACCACCTTCCGCCGCTACACGCCCGGCGACGACGTGTACCGCAGCACCGACGGCGGCCGCAGCTGGACGCCGATGTTCCCGCGCTCGACCTTCGACCATTCGAACGCGCCCTGGGCCCTGGACGCGAAGCCGCACTGGATGGCCGACATCGGGATCGATCCGCACGATCCCGACCGCATCTGGTTCGTCACCGGCTACGGCGCCTGGGCCTCGCGCAATGCGCGTGCGTTCGATGCCGGCGGCACGGCGCAGTGGGAGTTCCCGATGGCCGGGTTCGAGGAAACCGTGCCGCTGGCGCTGCTCAGCCCGCCGCAGGGCGCGCACCTGGTCAGCGGACTGGGCGACGTCGACGGTTTCGTGCACGACGATCTCGACGTGCCGCAGCAGCGCTTCTCCGGCGTGCGCTTCTCCAACACCGAAAGCCTGGCCTCGGCCGGGCAGGCGCCGGCACTGATGGTGCGCACCGGCCATTTCCACAATCGGCCCGAAGGCGCGACGCGCGGCGCTTGGTCCGACGACGGTGGCCGCAGCTGGACCGCGTTCGCCAGCGAGCCGCCCGACGGCGATGGCGCGGGCAGGATCACGCTCGCGGCCGACGGCGCGCGCGCGATCTGGCAGCCGCGCAACGGCAGCGGCCACTGGATCACCGCCGACCGCGGCGGCCACTGGCAGCGGGTGCGCGGGCTGCCGCCGACCGCGGTGGTGGAGGCCGACCGGGTCGACGAGGGCATCTACTACGCCTTCGACGCCACCAGCGGAGCGCTCTACCTCAGCGGCAACGGCGGCGTCGAGTTCAGCCCGGCGCGGGCGGAGACCGGCGCGATCGGCGACTGGTTCCGCGCCGAGCTGCGTCCGCATCCCGAGCGCAGCGGCGAGCTGTGGATCGCGGCGTCGTGGCGCGGCCTGCTGCACTGGTCGCCGCAGGGCCTGCGGCGGCTGGCGGGCGTGGAGAACGCGCATTCGGTAGGCCTGGGCCGGCCGGCGAACGAGGGCGATCCGCCGGTGCTGTTCGTCGCCGGACAGGTGCAGGGGCAGCATGGCCTGCACCGTTCCGACGACGGCGGACGGCGCTGGCGGCGTATCGATCACGATGGAATGCGTTTTGGCGGCATCATCCGGCATGTGACCGGCGATCCCCGCCTGCACGGTCGCGTCTACTTCGGTACCGAAGGCCGGGGCATCTGGTATGGAGATCCGCAATGAGGCAGTCGTCCGCATCCGGCAGCAGTAGTCGAGCCGCACGTCCATCCATTCCGGCAGCGGCGCGTCCGCGCCCGCCGCGGCTGCAGGCGATGGCCGCGGCCGCGCTGTTCGTGCTGGCCACCGGGGCGCAGGCGGTGGAGCTGCCGCGGGTGTTCGGCGACGGCATGGTGCTGCAGCGCGACCAGCCGATCCTGGTCTGGGGCAGCGCCGATCCGGGCGCGGGGGTGGAAGTCACGCTTGCCGATGATCGTGCCCGCGCCACCGCCGACGCCGACGGCCGCTGGCGCGTGGAGCTGCCCGCGCGCGCCACCGGCGGCGGACCGCTGCTGCTGCGCGTCGACGACGGCAAGGCGCCGCGCGAGCTGCGCGACGTGGTGATGGGCGACGTGTGGCTGGCGTCGGGGCAGTCGAACATGGAGTGGCCGATCTCGCAGTCGGCCGATGCGCAGGCCGAGATCGCGCGCGCCACCGATCCGCTGATCCGCCATTTCAAGGTGCCGCGGTCCTGGTCGGGCCTGCCGCAGCGGCAGCTGTCCGGCGGCGAGTGGGTGGCGTCCGCGCCCGAGGCGGCGGGTACGTTCTCGGCGGTCGCGCACTTCTTCGCACGCGAGCTGCGCGACTCGCAGGACGTGCCGATCGGCATCATCGACAGCACCTGGGGCGGCAGCAGCATCGAGGCCTGGATGGATGCCGCCACCCAGGGCATCGACGGCGACGGCCTGGCCGGGGCCGCGCGCCAGCTCGAGATCGAGGACCGGCAGGCGCTGGCGCAGGCCCGCGCCAACCTGGCGCGCTGGAGCCTGCCCGCGGACGATGCCGGCTGGCAGGCGCGCGAGCTCGACACCAGCGGCTGGGACGAGCTGCCGGTGCCCGGAGTGTGGGAGTCGGCCGGCTGGAACGGCATGGACGGCGTGGCCTGGTACCGCACCACTTTCGAACTGTCGCCGGCCGAGGCGAGGGCGGGCGTCACGCTCGGCGTCGGCCGCATCGACGATTCCGACACCACCTGGGTCAACGGCGTTGAAGCAGGCAGCACCCACATGCAGTACAACCTGGCGCGCGCGTACGCGGTGCCGGCCTCGGCCCTGCGCGCCGGCAGCAACACGGTCGCGGTGCGGGTCACCGACACCGGCGGCGGTGGCGGCATCCACGGCCCGGCGCAGGAGGTGTTCGTGCAGCCCGCCGGCGGCGCGCCGCGCCCGCTGGCCGGCAGCTGGAAATTCCGCCCGGCGCAGGTCACCGCGCTGGTGCTCGACGACAACAAGAACCAGCGCCCAACCCTGCTCTACAACGCCATGATCGCGCCGCTGCAGCCGTTCCCGGTGCGCGGCGTGATCTGGTACCAGGGCGAGTCCAATGCCGGCAGCGTCGAGCAGGCGCTGCGCTATCGCGAGCAGTTCCCGGCACTGATCCGGCAGTGGCGCGCGCAGTGGAATGCGCCGCAGCTGCCGTTCCTGTGGGTACAGCTGGCCAGCTGGCATTCCGGTGGCGACCAGGGCGACTCCAGCCCCTGGGCGGTGCTGCGCGAATCGCAGACCGCGACGCTGTCGCTGCCGGCCACGGCGCAGGCGGTGGCGATCGACATCGGCGACGTCGCCGACATCCATCCGAAGAACAAGCAGGACGTCGGCAAGCGACTGGCGCTGGCGGCGCGGCGGGTGGCCTACGGCGAGACGCTGGCGCATTCGGGGCCGGTGTTCGCGGGAGCGTCCTTCGATGGTGGCGCGGCGACGCTGGTTTTCGAGGGGGGCGGCGACGACGCCGGTATCGGTCTGGCCGTGCGTGGCGACGGCGGGCTGCAGGGCTTCCGGCTGGCCGGCGCGGACCGCGTGTTCCATCCGGCCAGCGCCAGCATCGACGGTGACCGCGTCGTGGTGCGCAGCGACGCGGTGCAGGCGCCGGTCGCGGTGCGCTATGCCTGGCAGGACGCGCCGGTCGACGCAAACCTGGTCGGCGCCGGTGGGCTGCCGGCATCGCCCTTCAGGAGTGACGACTGGTGACTGCGCTGCGACGCATGACGCAAGGCCTGGCAGTTCTGCTCCTTCCCCCGCGTGCGGTGGGTGAAGAGGGCTGCTTGCGGACCACAGGTCCGCGGCCCGATGAACGCCCGAAGGCTGCGCCAGAGGGCCGGGATGGCCGGGACGGGGGTGAGTGCGTCGCGTCGGAGGGTGCCCCCACCCAACCCTCCCCCGCAGGCGGGGGAGGGCTTCAGGCGCTGCGGTGCGTTGGGCGCCATGTATCGGCTCTGCTCCTTCCCCCGCTCGCGGGGGAAGGCCGGGATGGGGGCGTGTCCGTCGCGTCGGTGCCTGCCCCCACCCAACCCTCCCCCGCAGGCGGGGGAGGGCTTCAGGCGCTGCGGTGCGTTGGGCGCGATGTATCGGCTTTGCTCCTTCCCCCGCTCGCGGGGGAAGGCCGGGATGGGGGCGTGTCCGTCGCGTCGGAGGGTGCCCCCACCCAACCCTCCCCCGCAGGCGGGGGAGGGCTCCAAGCGCTGCGGCGTGTTGGATGCCATGCGCCCGCTTTGCTCCTTCCCCCGCTCGCGGGGGAAGGCCGGGATGGGGGTGAGTCCGTCGCGTCGGTGCCTGCCCCCACCCAACCCTCCGCCGCAAGCGGGGTGAGGTTCGCCGCGCCGCGGATGATTGCCCTGGCGGGCCTGCTTGCCCTCGTTGCGTGCCAGCCGGACGCCGATACCGTCGACGCGGCCGTCGCCCCTGACAGCGCCGCCTCGAACCCCGGCGCCGACACCGGCGAGCGCCCGATCCCGCGCTTCGAAAGCACGGACGGCAAGCACGCCCTGATCGTCGACGGCGCGCCGTTCCTGGTGCTCGGCGGCCAGGCGCACAATTCCAGCAACTATCCCGAACCGCTTGAGCAGGTCTGGCCCGCACTGGACGACCTCGGCGCCAACACGCTGTCGATCTCGATCGCCTGGGAGCAGGTCGAGCCGGTCGAGGGCGAGTTCGACTTCTCGTTTGTCGACCACCTGCTGGAGCAGGCGCGCGCGCACGAAAAGCGGCTGATCCTGCTCTGGTTCGCCACCTGGAAGAACAACGGGCCCAACTACGCGCCGGCCTGGGTCAAGCTCGACAACGACCGCTTCCCGCGCGTGGTGCGCGAGGATGGCGTGGTGCTCAACTCGCTCTCGCCGCATGCGCAGGCCACGCTCGACGCCGACCGCAAGGCCTTCGCCGCGCTGATGCGGCACCTGGAGCAGGCCGATCCGCAGCGTACGGTGATCCTGGTGCAGCCGCAGAACGAGCCGGGCACCTACGGCGGCGTGCGCGACTTCTCGCCGCTGGCGCAGCGGGCGTTCGAAGGCCCGGTGCCCGAGACGCTGCTGATGCACCTGGGCAAGTCGCCCGGCACCTGGCGCGAGGTGTTCGGCAGCGACGCGGACGAGACCTTCCACGCCTGGCACATCGCGCACTACATCAACGAGGTGGCGAAGGCCGGCAAGGCCGAGTACCCGCTGCCGATGTACATCAACGCCGCCTTGCGCGGGCCGTTCAACCCCGGCCAGCCCGGGCAGTACGCCAGCGGCGGGCCGACCGACAACATGCTCGACGTGTACAAGGCCGCCGCGCCCGACATCGACATCCTCGCGCCCGACATCTACATGCCCGAGTACGTCAACTACACCACCGTGCTCGGGCGCTATGCGCGGCCGGACAATGCGCTGTTCGTGGCCGAAACCGGAAACTCGGCGCCGTATGCGCGCTACCTGTTCGCCGCGCTCGGCCACGACGGCATCGGCTGGGTGCCGTTCGGCATGGACTACACGCCCTACGGCAACTTCCCGCTCGGCGTGAAGCGCACCACGCCCGAGACCATCGCCCCGTTCGCGCTCGGCTTCGCCCTGGTCAACCAGGGCATGCGCGAGTTCGCGAAGGCCGCCTCGGAAGGCAGGCTGCACGGCGTGGCCGAGCAGCCCGGCGTGCCGGAGCAGACCATCCGCCTCAACGAGCGCTGGAACGCGACCATCGGCTATGGCCTGCCGCATTTCTGGTTCCAGGGCGCGGTGCCGGGCAACCCCGAGCCGGTGGGTGCGGCGCTGATCGCCGAGCTGGGGCCGGACGCGTTCCTGGTCACCGGCATGCACGCGCGCGTGACCATCCATCCTTCGGCCGAAGGCGAAGCCCTGATCTACGACCGTGTCGAGGAAGGCCGCTATGTCGACGGCGCCTGGGAGTTCCAGCGCAACTGGAACGGCGACCAGACCGACTACGGCCTGAATTTTTCCGACGCAGTGCAGCTGCTGCGCGTGACCCTTGCGAGCTATCGCACCACTACCGACGTCGACCCCCGGGAGGACTGACGCCATGACCCGATTCACCCGCTTCCCGCGCCTGCTGGCGCTGCCCGTTGCCATGGTGCTGGCCGGCTGCGGCGCGCAGGCCGCCACCAGCTGGGAGCGCGTCGGCGACGATCTCGTCGTGCGCCCGTCCGCCGACGGCGCCGCAGACGTGCGCCTGCAGGTGGTGTCCGACGGCATCATCCGCGTCACCGCCGACCCGGACGGCGACTTCGAGCGCTCCGAAAGCCTGATGCGCGTGGCGCGCGAAGGCAAGGCGCCGACGTTCGAAGCCAGCGAAGAGGACGGCAAACTGCGCGTCGCCGCCGCCGGCATCTCGGCCGAAGTCTCGCTGGACGATGGCCGCGTGGCCTTCTTCGATGCCGCCGGCAAGCCGCTGGTGGCGGAAGTCGCGGGCGGGCGCAGCTTCGAGCCGGTCGAGTTCGACGGCACGCCGTACGTCAGCATCCGCCAGCGCTTCGAATCGAACGACGACGAAGGGCTCTACGGCACCGGCCTGCACCAGCAGGGCTGGATGAACCTCAAGGGCCGCGACGTCGAGCTGCTCCAGCACAACATCGACAACGCGATTCCCTATCTGACCTCCAGCCGCAACTACGGCATCCTCTGGGACAACAACTCCATCACCCGCTATGGCGATCCGCGCGGCCTGCGCCAGATCGGCGACGTGGTCACGCTGTACGACAGGGACGGCGTCGAGGGCGCGCTGACCGCCACCTACTCGATCGACGGCGAGGTGAAGCTCACCCGGCGCGAGGACAAGATCGACTACCAGTTCATCTCGGGGCTCGAGGATTTCCCCGACGAGGGCAAGAACCTCGAACCCGGCGGGCGCAGCGACGTGGTCTGGGAAGGGCAGATCGAAGCGAAGTCCGATGGACGCCACACCTTCTCGCTCTACAACAGCGAGTACGCGAAGCTCTACGTCGACGGCGAACTGGTGATCGACCGCTGGCGCCAGAACTGGAACCCCTGGCACCACGAGTTCGCGCTCGATCTCGAGGCCGGCCATAAGCACGACCTGCGCATCGAGTGGGACCGGATCGAGCCAGCCTACCTGGCGCTGCAGGGCCGCGACCCGCTGCCGGCCGCCGAGGCGGACGATCTGTCGATCTGGTCCGAGGCGGCGCAGGTGATCGACTACTACGTGGTCGCCGCCGACGACGCCGACGGGGTGATCGCCGGCTACCGGGACCTCACCGGCAAGGCGGTGCTGCTGCCCAAATGGTCGTACGGCTTCTGGCAGAGCCGCGAACGCTACAAGACGCAGCAGGAGCTGACCGACGCGCTGGACGAGTACCGACGTCGCAAGCTGCCGATCGACGCCATCGTGCTCGACTGGTCGTACTGGCCCGAGAACGCATGGGGCTCGCACGATTTCGATCCGAACAACTTCCCCGACCCGGACGGCATGGTCGACCACGTGCACGCGCAGAACGCGCAGGTGATGATCTCGGTGTGGCCCAAGTTCTACCCGACCACCGAGCACTACAAGGAGCTCGACGCCGCCGGCTACATGTACAAGCGCAACGTCGAGGTCGGCGAGCGAGACTGGATCGGCGAGGGCTACCTGAACTCGTTCTACGACCCGTTCACGAAGGAAGCGCAGGACATCTTCTGGCGCCAGGTCAATACCAAGCTCAACAGCAAGGGCTTCGACGCCTGGTGGCTGGACGCGACCGAGCCGGACCTGCACAGCAACATCGACACCGGCGAGCGCAAGGCGCGCACGATGCCGAACGCGCTGGGATCGTCCACCGAATACTTCAACGCCTATCCGCTGCCGCATTCGGAGGGCGTGTACCGCGGCTCGCGCGAGGTGGAGCCGGACAAGCGCGTATTCATCCTCTCTCGCGCCTTCTTCGCCGGGCAGCAGCGCGCCGGCGCGGCGTTCTGGAGCGGCGACATCGTGCCGCGCTGGGAGGACTACCGCGAGCAGATCTCCGGCCTGGTCAACGCCTCGATGGCCGGTGCGCCGAACGTGAGCTTCGACATCGGCGGCTTCTCGCCCGAACGGCGCTACGAGACCAAGGACCCGGCGCACCTGCCCGAATGGCGCGAGCTGAGCCTGCGCTGGTTCCAGCACGGCGCCTTCGTGCCGATCTTCCGCCTGCACGGCCAGTTCCCGTATCGGGAGATCTGGGAGATCGCGCCCGAGGGCACGCCGCACTACGACAGCTTCGTGCACTACCTCAAGCTGCGCTACACCCTGCTGCCCTACATCTACACCCTGGCCGGCGACACCTGGCACCGCGACGGCACCATCCTGCGCGCGCTGGCGATGGACTTCCCGGAGGATGCGAAGGCGCGCGACGTCGCCGACCAGTACCTGTTCGGCCCGGCCTTCCTGGTCGCGCCGGTGACGCAGTTCAAGGCCACCAGCCGCGAGGTCTACCTGCCCGCGGGCGCGCAGTGGATCGACTTCGAGACCGGGCAGCGGCACGAGGGCGGGCAGACGATCACCGCCGCCGCGCCGCTGCAGCGCATGCCGCTGTTCGTGCGCGCCGGCTCGATCGTGCCGCGCACGGTGGTGCAGCAGTACGTCGACGAGCAACCCGACGCGCCGCTGACCATCGAGGTGTACACCGGCGCAGATGGCAGCTTCTCGCTGTACGAGGACAACGGCCGCAGCTACGGCTACGAGCGCGGCGAGTCGGCGCGCATCCCGCTGTCGTGGAACGAGGCCGACGGCGAGCTGTCGATCGGTGCGCGCGAAGGTGCGTATCCGGGCATGGCCGCCGGACGCGAGATCCGGGTACGCTTCATCGACGGCCCGCGCGGCGACAATGGCGCGCTGGAGCCGGCGGCGGACGTCACCGTGCGCTATGACGGTGCGGCGCAGGTGGTGGCGCGGTCCGCGAAGTGAGGTGCGTCGTTCGGAACGCGAAGGCGATGCGTCCTCTTGCCTTCCGGTGGGCGGCCGGGCACGGGCTTGCCCCCACCCCGGCGCTCCCCCGCAAGCGGAGGAGGGAGCAAGGCGGATTCGCGGAGCGTGCTGCTTCCGGATCGCCCTGCTTCGCGCTCCCTCCCCCACCTGCGGGGGAGGGCCGGGGTGGGGGCCACCGCAGCGACAAACTCCACAGCCATGCACCGCACACGCCGGGAACCCGCCATGACCTTTGACCCCAGGCGTCGCGACGCCCTCAAGGCCGCCGCCCTCGCGGCAATGGCCGGAGGCGCCGGCTTCGTCCCCACGGCCGCGCAGGCGGCGCCCGCAGCGCAGCGCGCTGCACCCGGCACCGCGGCAACCGCTGCGCCGCAGCGCACGTCCGCATGGGATGGCCTGCGCCTGTGGTATCCGCGCCCCGCCACGCGCTGGGTCGAGGCGCTGCCGCTCGGGAACGGCCGCCTGGGCGCGATGGTCTGGGGCGGCGGGCGCTCCGAGCGCCTGCAGCTCAACGAGGACACGCTCTACGCCGGCCAGCCCTACGACCCCACGCCGACGCAGGCGCTCGAGACGCTGCCGGAGGTGCGGCGGCTGCTGTTCGCCGGCCGCTACGCGGAGGCCGAGGCGCTGGCCAACGCGGAGATGATGGGGCGGCCGCTCAAGCAGATGCCCTATCAGCCGCTGGGCGACCTGCTGCTGGATTTCCTGGAGATCTCCGACCTCGAGGACTACCGGCGCGAACTGGACCTGGACCGCGCGCTGGCCACCAGCACCTTCGCCTCCGGCTGGAACCTCAGCCATCGGCGCGAAGTCTTCGTCTCGGCCGTGGACCAGTGCGTGGCGGTGCGCCTGACCACCAGTCAACCCGGGCGCGTGCGCCTGCGCGTCGGCCTGGACAGTGACCACGCCGAGACCACGGTCGGCGGCGACGGCGCGCAGGGGCTGCTGCTGCAGGGGCGCAATGGCGATGCCTTCGGCATCGAGGGCGGGCTGTGTTTTGCCGCGCGCCTGCGCGTGCTGGCCACGGGCGGGCGCATGCGGCACCGGGGCCACCGCATCGAGGTCGAGGAGGCCGACGAGGTCGTGCTGCTGTTGGCCGCGGCCACCAGCTTCCGCGGCTACGACGATGTCGGCGGCGATCCGGAGGCGACCACCCGCGTACAGCTGGAGGCGGCCGCGCGCAAATCCTGGGACGAACTGCTGGCCGCGCACGTGGCCGAACACCAGCGCCTGTTCCGGCGCATCCGCATCGATCTGGGCCGCACCGCGCCGGAGATCGCCGCGCTGCCCACCGACGCACGGGTCGCGGGCTTCGCCGACGGCAACGACCCGGAGCTGGCCGCGCTCTACCACCAGTTCGGCCGCTACCTGCTCATCGGCAGCTCGCGGCCCCACACCCAGCCGGCCAACCTGCAGGGCATCTGGAACGACCTGCTCGCCCCGCCGTGGGAGAGCAAGTACACGATCAACATCAACACCGAGATGAACTACTGGCCGGCCGAGGCCAATGCGCTGGCCGAATGCGTCGAGCCGCTGGAGCGGATGGTGACCGAGCTGGCCGGCTCGGGCGCGCGCACCGCGCGGCGCATGTACGACGCGCCGGGCTGGGTGGTGCACCACAACACCGACCTGTGGCGCGCCACCGCGCCCATCGACGGCGCGCAATGGGGCATGTGGCCGCTGGGCGGCGCCTGGCTGCTGCAGCATCTGTGGGACCGCTGGGACTACGGGCGCGACATCGACTACCTGCGCCGGGTGTATCCGCTGTTCAAGGGCGCGGCGGAATTCTTCGTCGCCACCCTGGTCGAAGATCCGGACACCGGGGCGATGGTCACCGCGCCTTCGATCTCGCCCGAGAACGTGCACCCGCACGGCGCCGCCCTGTGCGCCGGGCCGTCGATGGACGCGCAGATCCTGCGCGACCTGTTCGGCCAGTGCATCGAGGCTTCGCGCCTGCTTGGCGTGGACGCGGGTTTCGCGCGGCAGCTCGATGCGCTGCGCGAGCGCCTGCCGCCGCACCGGATCGGCAAGGCCGGCCAGCTGCAGGAATGGCAGGAGGACTGGGACATGCAGGCGCCGGAGATGGACCATCGCCACGTCTCGCACCTGTATGCGCTGCATCCGTCCAGCCAGATCAACGTGCGCGACACGCCGGAGCTCGCGGCCGCTGCCCGTCGCTCGCTGGAGATCCGCGGCGACGAGGCCACCGGCTGGGGCATCGGCTGGCGCCTGAACCTGTGGGCGCGCCTGCGCGACGGCCGGCGTGCGATGAAGATCCTGCGCATGCTGCTCAGTCCCTCGCGCACCTATCCGAACCTGTTCGACGCGCATCCGCCGTTCCAGATCGACGGCAACTTCGGCGGCACCGCGGGGATCACCGAGATGCTGGTGCAGAGCTGGGGCGCAACGGTGTTCCTGCTGCCGGCGCTGCCGGACGCGTGGCCGCACGGCGAGCTGCGCGGCGTGCGGGTGCGCAACGCGGCCGCGCTCGACCTGTCGTGGCGCGACGGCGCGCTGCACGAGGCCGCGCTGCGCAGCGAGCGCGGCGGCGAATACCGGGTCGAATACCGTGGCCGTGAGCTGGTGCTGGGCCTTGCGGCGGGCGAAACCGCCCGCCTGCGGCCGGGTCGGAGCGGGCTGGTGCGCGCATGAGGGCCACGGATGCGCGCGGTGAACCGGTTTCGCGCGCAACGGCTTTACCGCGAATGCTGCAATGCAGGAACCCTCATGGCGGTGTCTCGGGCTACCCTATCGCGCCGGCTGACAGCGCAGTCATCCGGCCGGCCCCGCGCAGGCGGAGGCCGGCGGCGTCTGCCGGGTCGAGCGAAGCGCGGACGACGGCGGCAACACCGCGTTGCGTCCTTCGCGCAGCACCGGTCCGCCGCGGGTCGGCAACAACGAAGCAACAGTGACAGTGCATATCCCGGGGAGGGAGTACATGAGCAGTCCCAAAGCATCAGGCGAGAACACCGGCTTCATCATCCTGATCAGCCTGGTGGCGACCATCGGCGGCTTCCTGTTCGGCTACGACAGTGGCGTGATCAACGGCACCGTCGACGGCCTCACCGCCGCATTCGACTCCGATGCCGCGGTCACGGGCTTCAACGTCGCATCGATGCTGCTGGGCTGCGCGATCGGCGCCTGGTTCGCCGGCACTCTGGCCGACCGCTACGGGCGGCGCACGATGCTGCTGTGGGCTGCGGTGTTCTTCAGCGTCTCGGCATGGGGTTCGGGCATCGCCACGTCCTCGATCGAGTTCGTGATCTACCGCGTGCTCGGCGGCCTCGCGGTGGGCGCGGCCAGCGTGATGTCGCCGGCCTACATCGCCGAGGTCGCGCCGGCGCGCTACCGCGGCCGGCTGGCCACCGTGCAGCAGATCGCGATCATCTCCGGCCTGTTCGCCTCGTTCCTCAGCAACTACATCCTCGCCCGCCTGGCCACCGCCTCCACGGCGGTGCTGTGGCTGGATTACGAAGCCTGGCGCTGGATGTTCTGGGCCGAGCTGGTGCCGGCGTTCCTGTTCCTGTTGCTGCTGTTCTTCATTCCCGAAAGCCCGCGCTACCTGGTGGCGCGCGGCCTGCGCGAGCGGGCGCACAAGGTGCTCGCCCGGCTGTACGGCGCCGTGCAGGGCGAGCGCAAGCTGGTCGAGATCGAGGGCTCGCTGGCCACCGACCACCACCGTCCGCGGCTGTCGGACCTGATCAGCAAGGCCACCGGCAGGGTCCGTCCGATCGTGTGGGTGGGCGTGGGCCTGGCGACGTTCCAGCAGCTGGTCGGCATCAACGTGGTGTTCTACTACGGCGCGGTGCTGTGGCAGGCGGTGGGCTTTTCCGAGAGCGACGCGCTGCTGATCAACGTGCTGTCCGGCGCGCTGAGCATCGGCGCCTGCATCGTGACCGTGCTGCTGATCGACAAGGTGGGCCGCAAGCCGTTGCTGTGGATCGGTTCGGTGGGCATGGCCATCACCCTGGGCCTGGTGACGTTCGCCTTCGCCACCGGCGGGGTCGGTGGCGCGGGCACGCTGCAGCTCAGCGACTCGATGGGCCTGCTGGCGCTGGTCGCGGCGAACGCCTACGTGGTGTTCTTCAACATGTCCTGGGGCCCGGTGATGTGGGTGATGCTGGGCGAGATGTTCCCCAACCAGATCCGCGGTTCGGGCCTGGCGGTGGCCGGCCTGGCGCAGTGGACGGCGAACTTCCTGATCACCTGGACGTTCCCGATGCTGCTGGCCGGCATCGGCCTGGCCGCGGCCTACGGGATCTACACGGCGATGGCGGTGCTCTCGGTGATCTTCGTGTTCAAGTTCGTGCACGAGACCAAGGGTCGCGAGCTGGAGCAGATGGAGGGCTGAGCCTGTGCAATGTTTCCGTCGCACCGCCTGGATGGCGGTGCGCGGAGACGTGGCCGCAACCGTGCGATGGGGACAAGCGCGGCGCTGCATCCTCGCGCAAGGGCAACGAACCCGTCGTCCCGGGCGGGGCAGCTTCTTTCGCCCTCGATCGCGACGACAGGACGCCTGCCCCCCACGCCGCGCGGCTCGCCAGGACCAGTGAAGCAACCGGCCAACCGATCCCGCGCCGGCGCGCGGCACCAAACTCATCGGGAGTGAGCAATGCAGCTGTCCGGCCTCGATATCGGCATCGTGCTGGCCTACCTGGCCGGCGTGTTCGTGCTGGCGCAGTGGGTGTCGCGCGAGAAGGCGGGGCATGCGAAAGACGCCGACGATTACTTCCTCGCCAGCAAGTCGCTGCCCTGGTGGGCGATCGGCGCTTCGCTCATCGCGGCCAACATTTCGGCCGAGCAGATCATCGGCATGTCCGGCTCGGGCTTCGCCATCGGCCTGGCGATCGCCTCCTACGAATGGATGGCGGCCGCGACCCTGCTGATCGTCGGCAAGTGGTTCCTGCCGGTGTTCCTGCGCAATCGCATCTACACCATGCCGCAGTTCCTGGAGCGGCGCTACGGCAGCCGCATCCGCACGGTGATGGCGGTGTTCTGGCTGGGCCTGTACGTGTTCGTCAACCTCACCTCGATCCTGTGGCTGGGCTCGCTGGCGATCGCCCACGTGGCCGGCATCGACCAGATGGCGGCGCTGCTCGGACTGGCGGTGTTCGCGCTCGCCTTCCAGCTGTACGGGGGGCTCAAGGCGGTGGCGCTGACCGACATCGTGCAGGTCGTGCTGCTGGTGGCGGGCGGGCTGCTGCTGGCGGGGATCACGCTGGACCGCATCGGCGAAGGCGCAGGCATCTGGGCCGGCTTCCAGCGCCTGCGCATGGAGGCGCCCGGTCACTTCCACATGATCCTCTCGCCGGAGAACCCCTACTACAAGGACCTGCCCGGCATCAGCGTGCTGGTCGGCGGGATGTGGATCATGAATCTGAGCTACTGGGGCTTCAACCAGTACATCATCCAGCGCGCGCTGGCGGCCAAGGACCTGGCCGAGGCGCAGAAGGGCGTGCTGTTCGCCGCCTTCCTCAAGCTGCTGATGCCGGTGATCGTGGTGGTGCCGGGCCTGGCCGCGGTACTGCTGGCGCCGGACATCGGCCGTCCGGATGCCGCCTACCCGGCAATGATGTCGCTGCTGCCGGCGGGCATCCTCGGCATCGTGTTCGCGGCGCTGATCGCGGCGATCGTCTCGTCGCTGGCCTCGATGGCCAATTCGATCTCCACCATCTTCACCCTCGACCTGTACCGCCCGCGCGGGCAGCGCGACCAGCCCCGTCTGGTGCGCACCGGCCGCATCGTCACGGTGGTGGCGATGGCGCTGGCGGTGCTGGCCGCGCGCCCCCTGCTGGGCAGCTTCGACCAGGCCTTCCAGTACATCCAGGAGTACACCGGGTTCTTCACCCCGGGCATCGTGGTGATCTTCGTCCTCGGCCTGTTCTGGAAGCGCGCCAACGAGGCCGGCGCGCTGGCCGCGGCGATCGGCTCGTTCGCGCTGTCGATCGTGCTCAAGCTGGCCTGGCCGTCGCTGCCGTTCATCGACCGGGTCGGCCTGGTGTTCCTGCTGGCGCTGGCGCTGGGCGTGGGCGTGTCGCTGGTGTCCCGGCACGCGCCGGAGAAGGACATCATCGAGACGCGCGACGTGGTCTACCGCACCAGCGGCGCGTTCAACGTCGGCGCCATCGCGGTGCTGGCGATCCTGGTCGCACTGTACGCGCTGTTCTGGTAGCCGGCGCCGGCGACCCCGGGCCTGGGGGATCAGCTGCGGAAGCGCGTCGCGCCTTCGTAGCTGATCATCCACTGCACGCCGAAGCGGTCGCGGCAGATGCCGTACTGCTCGGCCCATTCGGTGGCCTGCAGCGGCATGGCCACCGTGCCGCCGGCCGACAGTCCGTCGAACAGGCGTCGCGCTTCGTTGGCGTCGTCGGGTGCCAGCACGATGAAGCTGTTGTTGCCGGCGCGGAAGTCCGCCACCTCGGCGCCGATCACGTCGGTGCCCATGAGCATGTTCGGTCCCACCGGCAGGGCGATATGCGCGACGCGGTCGGCGGCGTCGCCCGATGCGCCCATGTCGCCGGGGAAATCGCGGTAGCGCAGCACCATCGGGAACTCGCCACCGAACACCGAGCGGTAGAACTCGAAGGCTTCCAGCGTGTTGCCGGCGAAGTTGAGGTAGGGGTTGACGGCCTGGACCATGGGCTTTCTCCGGAAGTGGACGGGTGCGGAATGTACGTTTCGACGACGAACCACGGGGCGTCCGATCGACACGCCGGCTGCGTGCGGAAGGCAGGCGGGCCGGCGCGGGCTTCGCACGCGGTCGCAATCGAACCGATCGCGACGCCCGAAGCCGCGGCGTGATCCGCGGCGACGCATGCTGCGACGCAGCGCAGCCGCGTCGATCCGCGCGCCGGATGCGCATGTGGACGCGCGGCGCTCGCGCCCGATGCGAGCCGATCCCGCGGCCTGCACGACGCACCGGAGATGAATACGTATGCATCCGCGGCGCGATGCCTTGCCGTGTCCTGCACGCCGCCGCACAGTCGGACGCGGCCGCATCGATGCAGCGCGGCGACGCGCGGACCGCGACCGTCCGCGCCGCACATCCCGACCCGCGGAGCCCACATGCCAGACCCAGCCGTCGCCTGCCTGCGCGCCCTGCGCCTGATGTTCCTGCTCGCCGCGCTCGCCTGCCTCGCCGCCTGCGACGAGCCCTTGGCTGCGCAGCCGCCGCCGTCCGATACGTCGCAGCCGGTGCCGCCGCTGCCGGCACCGGGCGAGGCCGCCGCCGCCGCGATCTGCGAAGCGCCGCACGCCACCGTCCTGGTGCCCGCGCCGGCTGCGCCCGGCGCCGGTGCCCGCAGCGTGCGCGTGCACTACAACCGGCCCGATGGCGCCTACGACAGCTGGGGCCTGCACGTCTGGCAGGTCGACGTCGACGGCCGCTACCTCGCCGACTACCCCGGCGTGACCTGGGACGCTCCGCTGCCGCGTTCGGGCGTGGATGCCTACGGTGCGTACTTCGACGTCCAGGCCGCCGCCTTCACCCATCCGGCCGCCGCGGGCTTCGGCTTCATCGTGCATCCGCCGGGGCAGGGCGGCGATCCGGGCGTCGATCGCAGCTGGCGGTTCGCCGATGGCGAAGCGTTCTGGCTGCGTTCTGGCGACGCGACGGTGTATCGCAGCAATCCGCTCGCCGCCACCCCCGACGTCGACACCGTGCGCGTGCACTACCGCCGCTACGACAATGCCTATGCGCACTGGGGCCTGCACCTGTGGGACGGCAGCGGCATCGATGCCTCGCGCCTGCCGGACCTGACGCTGGGCGACTGGAACAACCCCGTGCCGCTGTCGGCGATGCCGAACTACACCGCATCGCAGGACGGCTCCGAAGTGGCCTTCGACCTGCCGGTGCTCAACCCGCAGGGCGATGCCGCGCGCAGCCATGTGGACCTGGTGCTGCACGGCATGCCGTCCAATCCGGACGGCGGGGTCGACAACAAGGATGGCTGGAACGCCGACATCCGCATCAGCTTCGCCGCACTGCAGGTGAGCGGCCGCAGCGGCGATGCCTGGCTGGTGCAGCAGGAGCCGCGCGTGTTCACCGCGCCGCCGGACCTGGGCCGTGCCTCGACCACGGACGCGCGCGCGGTGTGGCTGTCGCAGCGGCTGCTGCAGTGGCCGCGTACCGACACCACGGGCCGGTTCCGTCTCCACCATTCGGCCGAAGGGCGCATCGTCGCGCGCCGGGGTGCGGCTGTCGCCGGCGCCGACGGTGCGCTGGCGCTGTCGGTGGCGCAGGGCGTGCCCGCCGAGGTCGCCGATCGCTTCCGTTGGGTCGGCGCCGGTGCCGTGCTTTCGGTCGATCCGGCCGACGAGGCGCTGCTGGCCGCGCTGGTGCGCCGCCAGCTGGTGCTGGTGCAGGAAGACGGACAGGGACGCGTGCTGTCGGCCACCACCGCGCAACTGCCCGGCTACCTCGATGCGCGCTACGCCGCCGCCGCCGGCCTCGACGACCTCGGCGTGCGCCTCCATCGCGGCCAGGCGAAGTTCCGGCTGTGGGCGCCCACCGCGCAGCGCGTCTGGCTGTGCGGCTACCGCGGTCGCGCCGGCACGCCGGTGCTGGCGGAGATGGACTTCGACCCGGCCACCGGCAGCTGGACCGCCGCCCGCGGCGACCTGCGCGCCGGCGACCACTACCGCTATGCGGTGCAGGTGTTCGTGCGCGGCGTGGGCCTGGTGCGCAACCTGGTCACCGACCCGTACTCGATCAGCCTCGACGCCGATTCGCGGCGCAGCTACATCGAGGACCTGTCCTCGCCGAGGCTCGCGCCATCGGGATGGGCGCGCGACCGCACGCCGGAGGTGGTGCGCGCGCAGGAGGACATGTCGATCTACGAGCTGCACGTGCGCGACTTCTCGATCAACGACGCCAGCGTGCGCGCGCCGCTGCGCGGCAAGTACCTCGCCTTCGCCCAGCCCAAGAGCGACGGCATGCGCCACCTGCGCGCGCTGTCCGAGGCGGGGCTGACCGACGTCCACCTGCTGCCGGCCTTCGACTTCGCCAGCGTGCCTGAAGACGGCTGCGTGACGCCGCAGGTGCCGGACGTCGCACCAGACTCCGACGCGCAGCAGGCCGCAGTCGCCGCCACCCGCGGCAGCGACTGCTTCAACTGGGGCTACGACCCCTGGCACTTCAACGCGCCCGAGGGCAGCTACGCCAGCGATGCCGACGACGGCGCCGCGCGCGTGCGCGAGTTCCGGGCGATGGTGATGGCGCTGCACGGGGCCGGCCTGCGCGTGGGCATGGACGTGGTCTACAACCACACCAGCGCCTCGGGCCAGGACCCGAAGTCGGTGCTCGACCGCATCGTCCCCGGCTACTACCACCGTCTCGACGGCGAAGGCCGCATTGAGCGCTCCACCTGCTGCGAGAACACCGCCACCGAGCACCTGATGATGGGCAAGCTCATGATCGACTCGGTGAAGCTGTGGGCCACGCAGTACCACGTCGATTCGTTCCGCTTCGACCTGATGGGCCACCAGCCGCGCGCGGTGATGGAGCGGCTGCAGGACGAGGTGAACGCAGCCGTGGGCCGTCCGGTGCAGCTGATCGGCGAGGGCTGGAACTTCGGCGAGGTCGCCAACGGCGCGCGCTTCGAGCAGGCCTCGCAGCTCTCGCTCAACGGCAGCGGCATCGGCACCTTCAGCGATCGCGCCCGCGACCATGCGCGCGGTGGCTCCGGCTTCGACAGCGGCCAGGACCTGCTGCGCGGCCAGGGCTGGCTCAACGGCCTGCACTACGACGACAACGGCAGCGGCGGCAACCACCCGCGCAGCGCCCTGATGTGGTCGGCGGACATGATCCGGGTCGGCCTGGCGGGGTCGATCCGCAGCTATCCGCTGCAGACCCACTGGGACGAGGTGCTCCGGCTCGAGCAGCTCGACTACAACGGACAGCCGGCCGGCTACGTGGTCGATCCGCAGGAGGTGGTGAACTACGTCGACAACCACGACAACCCGACCCTGTTCGACACCAACGTCTACAAGCTGCCGCGCACGACCAGCCGCGAGGATCGCGCGCGGGTGCAGGTGCTGGGCGCGGCGCTCACCGCCTTCAGCCAGGGCGTGGCCTACTTCCATGCCGGCATCGACACGCTGCGCAGCAAGTCGCTGGACCGCAACAGCTACGACAGCGGCGACTGGTTCAACGCCGTCGACTGGACCTACCGCAGCAACAACTTCGGCGTCGGCCTGCCGATGCAGTCCGACAACGGCGACAACTGGCCGGTGATGGCGCCGCTGCTGGCCGACCAGGGAATCGTGCCGATGCCCGCGGACATCCGCTGGACCCGCGACGCGTTCCGCGACCTGGTGCGCATCCGCGCCTCGTCCAGCCTGTTCCGGATGCGCAGCGCCGACGAGATCGGCCAGCGCCTGCGCTTCCACAACACCGGCAGTGCGCAGGAGCCGACCGTGGTGATGGCGCACCTGGATGGACGCGGCTACCCGGGCGCGGGCTTCCGCGACCTGGTCTACCTGATCAACGTCGACCGGCGCGAGCACAGCATCGCGGTGCCGGTCGAAGCCGGCAAGGACTACCGCCTGCATCCGGTGCACCTCGCCCGCGACGCCGCGGACCGCCGCGCCGCCAGCGCCGGCTACGACCCGGCCGAAGGCCGTTTCCGAGTGCCGGCCCGGACCGCGGTGGTGTTCGTGGTGCCCTGACGCCGCGCCGCGTGACCGGCGCGGGTTCGGCGCGCTAGGATCGCCCCGGGGATGGGCGCGGGGTGCGTCCGGGGGAAAGGATATGCAGGCAGGGAATGTGTCGGCCGCGTGGCGGCTGGCGGCCGCGGCCGTGGTGGCAACGATCGCGCTGGCGTGCGGGCCGGCGCAGGCGCAGGTCGACCTCGACGGCTGGGTCAAGCGCGACCGCTTCGAGACCGTGAAGATATCTCCCGACGGGCGCCACTTCGCGGCCACCGTGCCGATGGAAGACAAGACCGTGCTGGTGGTGCTCGACCGCGCCAGCAGGAAGATCGTCAGCGGCGGCGCGGGCGTTGCCGATTCGGAAGTCCTGGACTTCTGGTGGTCCGGCAACGAGCACGTGGTGATCGCCATGGCCCAGAGCTTCGGCAGCAAGGACCCGCTGTACTCGACCGGCGAGGTGCACGTGCTCGAACTCGACGGCAAGGTCAGGCGCCTGGTCGGGCGTGCGCCGGACGCGGGCATCGTCCAGCACGTGATCTCGGCGCCGCGCGAGCACGCCACCGTCATCGATCCCGTGACCGACGAGCCGGGCGTGATCCTGATCGCCACCGCGCTGCCGGGCTCCGAGCCCAAGGCGCAGCTCGAGCGCCTGAACCTGCGCTCCGGCCGGCGCGTGGCCGTCGCTTCGCCGCCGCTGCCCCGCGCCGACTTCATCGTCGACCCGAGCGGCGTGGCGCGCTTCGCCGATGGCCTGGACACGGAGAACTACGGCCTCCTGTACTACCGAGAGGGCGCCGACGCCCGCTGGCGGATGGTCAACCATTCCAGGGACAGCGGCTTCATCGCCCATGCGCTGGGCATGGCCGCCGACGGCGTGACCGCCTACGTACGGGTCACCACGCGCGACGGACCGGACGTGATCGAGGCCTGGGACATGCGCAGCCTCGCGCGCACCGTGCTGCTGCAGGACCCGGTGGCCGATCCGGACCAGATCATCTACGACACCGACGGGCGCACGCCGGTGGGCGCGCGCTACACGGACGACGGCGTGCGCCTGCGCTTCTTCGACGAAGCCTCGCCGATGGCGCGGCGCTACCGGATGCTGGAACGCGCGTTCCAGGGTTCCGGCGTGGCGATCACCTCGATGACCGCCGACGGCCGGCTGGCGCTGGTGCATACGCACAGCGATCGCGACCCGGGCCAGTACCTGCTGTTCGATGCCGAGGCGAAGACAGCCGACAACGTGTTCGCGCGCATGGACTGGCTGACGCCGGGGCAGATCGCGGCGACCGGCAAGGTCCAGCTCAAGGCGCGCGACGGGCTGCAGCTGCACGGCTACCTCACCCGGCCACAGGGCGCCGCGGCCGGCCCGCTGCCGCTGGTGGTGCTGGTGCACGGCGGCCCCATCGATCGATACGATGCCTGGTACTTCGACGTCGACACCCAGGTGCTCGCGGCCGCCGGCTATGCCGTGCTGCGCCTGAACTTCCGCGGCTCGGGCAACTACGGTATCCGCTATCGCAACCTGGGCGCGCATGAGTGGGGCGCCGCGATGCAGGACGACCTCACCGACGCCACCCGCTGGGCGATCGACGAAGGCATCGCCGATCCGAAGCGCATCTGCATCGCCGGCGCCAGCTACGGTGGCTATGCGGCGCTGATGGGCGTGGCCAGGGAGCCGGACCTGTACCGCTGCGCGGCCGGCTACGTCGGCGTCTACGACCTGCCCGCCTGGCACGCCGACCGCGCGCGCAGGGCCAGCTGGCTGCGCAACTGGGTCGAAGACTGGATGGGCGAACGCGACACCCTCGCCGCCCGTTCGCCGGTCAACCTGGCCGAACGGATCAAGGTGCCGGTGTTCCTCGCCGCCGGCGGCGCCGACACCGTCGCGCCGATTTCGCAGAGCAAACGCATGCAGTGCGCGCTGGAGGCGGCGGGCGTGCCGGTGCAGACGCTGTACATCGACAGCGAAGGCCACGGCTTCCGTAGGGAGGAACACAACCGCCGCTACTACGCGCAGCTGCTGGCGTTCCTGGCGGAACACCTGGGCGGCGCGACGGGCAAGTGATCGTTGCGTTCGTGACCGGGTTTGCGGACGCCGCATCGCGCCAAGCTACACTGCGGCGTGTGCGGAGGTGGATCGATGCGCGATGTGCGTGGTGGGGCGGCGGGTTCAGCAGGCGCGGACGCGTCCGGACCGGCCCTGCCCACGGGTGAGGTGAGGCTGTCCGAGGTCCTGGCCCAGGTCTCGCGCGAGGCGCTGCAGGCCGAAGGCCTGGACCAGGTGTTGCAGCGGATCGTCGACTGCGTGGCGCAGCGGATGCCCGTGCCGATCGCCAGCATCGTCCTGCTCGACGACGCGGGCACCCGCTTCGTCAAGGAGGTCTGGGCCGGCGACATCCCGCTGTCCGAAATCGACGTGGCGATCTGGGACGTGTCGATGGGCGTCGCCGGGCGCTGCGCGCGCAGCGGTCGGCCGCAGCTGATCGCCGACGTCTCCACCGACCCCGATTACGTGATGGGCAATCCCAGCGTGCGCTCGGAGTACGTGGTGCCGATCCGCCACCACGGGCGCCTGCACGGCGTGCTCAACATCGAGAGCACCCACGAGGATTTCTTCACCCCCGAAAGCTGCGCCATGTTCGACGCGGTGGCGCACCAGGTGGCCGGCGCGATCCACCTGGCGCGGGTGGTCGCGGAGCTGGAGGCGGCCAACCGCAAGCTGCGCGAACTGTCGACCGTCGACGGCCTGACCGGCCTGGCCAACCGCCGCAGCCTGGACGAGCGCCTGGCCCGGGACTGCGCCGACTGGCGCGGGCCGCTGGCGCTGCTGCTGGTCGACGCCGACTGCTTCAAGCAACTCAACGACGCCCTCGGCCACCTGCACGGCGACGAATGCCTGCGCAGGCTGGCGCGGATCTGCGCCGAATCGGCCAGCGGCGAGGCCGACATGGCCGCGCGCTACGGCGGCGACGAGCTGGCGCTGGTCCTGCCCGGGCGCAACGAGGTCGAGGCCCTGCGGTTCGCCGAGCAGCTGTGCCGGCGCGTGGAGGAGGCGGCGATGGCGCATCCGGTCTCGGTGGTGGCGCCGTGGGTGACGGTGAGCATCGGCGTCAACGTGGCGGCGCCGGGACAGGCGCGCACCGCCGCGCGCCTGCTGTCGGGCGCGGACCGCGCGCTGTATGCGGCCAAGTCGCAGGGGCGCAACCGGGTCGCGGCGGCGACGCCGGCCCACATCGACGCGCGATTCTGAGCGCAGTCGGCTCAGGCCGCCGCGGGACGTGCCCCGACGCGACTGCGCACCGCGTCCACGTCGCGCAGCGCGCGCACCTCGATGCAGCCGGTCTCGGCCCAGGGAAACCGCGCGGCCAGCTCCAGCGCGTGCTCCAGGCTGTCGGCCTCGACCAGGTTGAAGCCGGCCAGGATTTCCTTGGTTTCCGCGAACGGGCCATCCACCACGCTGAGCCGGCCGTCGCGCCGACGCACGGATTTGGCCGTGGCCGGCGGCTCCAGCTGCTGTGAGCCGAGCAGCGTCCCGCAGGCCTTGAGCCCGTCGGCCTGCTCCAGGCAATGGCGCATGCGGCGTTCGTATTCACCTTCGGGCAGCGCTTCCTGCAGCGCCTCGTCGATGTAGACCAGCAGCAGATACTGCATGCTCGGATCCTCCGGGTGCGGCTCAGTCCACCGCCGCGGCGTCGGCGCCGCCGCGGCCGAGCGGATCGGGCAGGGGCTCGCCGATGGGCGTGAACCCGAGCGAGACCGAATTCAGGCAATGGCGCTCGCCGGTGGGCGGCGGGCCGTCCGGGAACACGTGGCCCAGGTGGCTGCCGCAGCGCGCGCAGACTTCCTCGGTGCGCAGCATGCCGTGGCTGCTGTCGCGCACGTAGCGGACGTGGTCGGCCGCATAGGGCGCGAAGAAGCTCGGCCAGCCGGTACCCGAATCGAACTTGGCGCCGGAGCGGAACAGCGGCAGGCCGCACAGCCGGCAGGTGTAGACGCCTTCGCGCTTGTTGTCGAGGAACGCGCCACAGAATGGCGCCTCGGTGCCATGCGCGAGCAGCACGCGGCGCTCGGCCTCGTCCAGTCCTGCTTCCAGCGTCGCGCGCTGGTCGGGATCGGGCGGGCTCAGGTCGAATCCGGACACGGTGCCACTCCTGCATTCGGGCATGCGGCGAGTTTGCCACCTCCCGTCGTCACCGCCCACCCGCTCTCCATCGCGGCGGCGTCCCGTGAGTGCGCGGCTGCGCATGCCGGGCGCGATGCGCCTATTCAGGTTGCGGCAGCATGTACCAGGCTTCCACTTCGCCCTTGAGCCTGATCGTCAGCGGCTGGCCGCGGCGGTCGAGCGCCTTGCCGGCGGCAACCCGGATCCAGCCCTCGCTGATGCAGTACTCCTCGACGTCGCGTCGCTCCACGCCCTTGAAGCGGATGCCGATGCCGCGTTCGAGCGAAGCCTCGTCGTAGTGCGGGCTGCGGGGATCGTTGGACAGGCGGTCGGGCGGAGTGTCGGTCATGGCGTGCGGATGCGATGGGGCCGGCCGATTGTAGCCGACCGGGTCAGGGCGCCTGCCCGCGTCCCTGCGCCTTGGCGCGCGCGATCACCGCGCGCACCAGGGCGCGGTCGCGATGGCGCGAGATCGGCACCGCGCCCAGCGCGATCGCAAGTTCGCGCAGGTCGGCGCTGACGTCGTAGTGGGCGCCGCTGGTCTTGTCCTGGAACGCGTGCCGCGGCAGGCCCAGGCGCGCGGCGAAGGCATGCAGTTCGTCCAGGGTGTCGGCCATCAGGTGGGCCCAGCGCCGGCCGCGCCACAGGGTGACCGCATCGTCGACGTAGACTGTCATGCAACCGGGACTCCTCACGTGCCAATGACGCATCATCACGCAAACAGGCAGCCCGCGTCGCAGCCGCGACCCCTCCGGGAGCAGCCATGACCGATCGCCAGACGCCGCGAAGCCGGCCGCGCGCCATGATCCTGCCGCAGGTGTTCTACCCGGTGGCGGGACTGGTGATGCTGCTGGTGGGCATGGCGTTCGTCGCGCCGGCGTGGACCGATGCGCTGTTCGGTGCGGCCAAGCGCTGGGTGGCCGACGAGGCCGGCTGGTTCACCGTGCTGTCGGTGGCCGGGTTCCTGGTGTTCGTGGTCGGGCTGGCGGCCAGCCGCATGGGCCGGATCAAGCTCGGGCCCGACCACAGCGAGCCCGACTACAGCTATCCCACCTGGTTCTCGATGCTGTTCGCGGCCGGCATGGGCATCGGCCTGATGTACTTCGGCGTCGCCGAGCCGGTGATGCATTTCAGCGCACCGCCGGTCGGCGATCCGGGCACGGTGGCCGCCGCGCGCCAGGCCATGCGCATCACTTTCTTCCACTGGGGCCTGCACGCCTGGGCGGTGTATGCGGTGGTCGCGCTGGCGCTGGCCTATTTCGCCTACCGGCACGGGCTGCCGCTGCGGATCCGCTCGGCGCTGTACCCGCTGATCGGCGATCGCATCCACGGCTGGATCGGGCACACGGTCGACGCCTTCGCGGTGCTGGGCACGATCTTCGGCCTGGCCACCTCGCTGGGCCTTGGCGTGATCCAGATCAACTCCGGGCTCAACTACCTGTTCGAGGTGCGCATCGGCACCGCGGTCCAGGTCGCGCTGATCGCGGGCATCACCCTGGTCGCCACGCTGTCCGTGTTCTCCGGGCTGGACCGCGGCGTGCGCCGGCTGTCGGAGTTCAGCATGCTGCTGGCCATCGCGCTCCTGCTGTTCGTGATGCTCACCGGGCCCACCATCCACCTGCTGCAGGCGCTGGTGCAGAACACCGGGATGTACGTGTCCAACGTGTTCGCGATGACCTTCAACCTGTACGCCTACGAGCCGACCGGCTGGATCGGCGGATGGACGCTGTTCTACTGGGGCTGGTGGATCGCGTGGTCGCCTTTCGTGGGCATGTTCATCGCCCGCATCTCGCGCGGGCGCACCATCCGGGAGTTCGTGGTCGGCGTGCTGCTGGTGCCGGTGGGCTTCACCTGCCTGTGGATGACGGTCTACGGCAACAGCGCGCTGTACATGATCCTGTTCGAGGGCGACAGCGCGCTGGTCGCGGCCGTGTCCGCCGACAGCTCGATGGCGTTGTACCGGTTCCTGGAAGCGCTGCCCCTGGCCACGCTCACCTCTGCGGTGGCGACGCTGCTGGTGGCGGTGTTCTTCATCACCTCGGCCGACTCGGGCGCGCTGGTGATCGACATGCTGTCGTCGAAGGGCGAAGAGGAATCGCCGGTGTGGCAGCGGATCTTCTGGTCGGTGCTGGTCGGCGCGATCGCCATCGCCCTGCTGGCGGCGGGCGGGCTGAATGCGCTGCAGGCCGGCGCGATCGCCGCCGCGCTGCCGTTCACCGTGGTGATCGTCCTGGCCTGCGTGGGCATGCTGCGCGCGATGCGCCTGGACGTGGCCAAGCGCGAGGTCGTGCGCGGCGCGCGCGCGACGCCGCCCGGCATGGGCGTGCACACCGACTGGCGCACCCGCCTGCGCGGCCTGGTGCGGCAGCCGCATCGCGGCGAGGTGGTCGCCTACCTGCACGAGGTGGTCATGCCCGCGCTGCGCGAGGTGGCCGCGGAGCTGGGCCGGCAGGGCATCGCCGCCGCCGCCGAGGAAGGCGACGATGGCCGCGTCTGGCTGCAGGTCGGCCACGGCGAGGAGATGGACTTCTACTACTCGGTGCGGCCGCGGCCCTGCGCATCGCCCTCGTTCATCCTTGGCGATCCGCGTCGGGGCGATGGCGAGGAGCGCTTCTACCGCGCCGAGGTGCACCTGCGCGAAGGTGGGCAGGATTACGACGTCATGGGCTGGCGGGGCGACGACGTGATCCACGACGTCCTCGACCAGTACCGCCGCCACATGCACTTTCTCGACGCGGTGCGCTGAGCGCGCCGCGCCGCAGGCGTGGCCGCGTCAGTTGCTGGCGACCGGCGTTGCGCGCAGTTCGTCGCGGATCCAGCGGTCGATCATCCGCTTCTCGTAGTACAGGTTGTCGCGGCTGAGGTTGTTGCCGCCCATGAGGTAGCCGGTATCGCGCACCTCGCGACTGCCCTCGGCGAGCACCTGGCCATCGGCGTCGACGTGGCGGAACTCGAGCGTCATCGACGGCGGATAGTGGTCGCGCAGGATGCGCACGTCCTGCATCTGCACCCCGCGCCAGGGTTCGTAGCGGCCCGCCCGGTTGAAGTCGGTGATGGTGACGTCCAGGCGGTGGCCCTCGGGCAGTCGATCCACCGCCGAATCGCGCAGGTGCTCGGCCAGCTGGAGGACCCAGTTGCCCTGCGCAGCGCGCCAGCGGTTGCCGCTGTGCCGGAGGTCGGTGAAGTCCGAAGGGTCGCTCCACTGCACGCTGACCGGACCTTCGTCCGGCAGGCTGCGCGGGGCCTCGGGATCGGTGACGTTGCGGACCCGGGCGTCGACCGCGGTCGCGGCGAATGCGACGAAGAGGATCAGGAGAAGGCGGGCGGCGCGGGTCATGGCAGGGCTCCTGGACAACCAGGCGCAGTTTGCGTCGCGGCAGCTTAACGCTGCGGGAAAGCCCTGCGCGCGGCACGGGCTGCGGAGGCCGCGCGCCGCGGCGGGGTACGGTTGCGTTCACGTCGCGCAGGCGGCACCGGCCGCCATGATGCGGGCCGACCCGCTTCCCGGAAACCGCGCCATGACCCGATTCGCGCCGCTGCTGGCACTGCTGCTGTTCACGACCGCGCCCGCATCGGCCGCGTCCGCCACGCCCGCGCTGACCGCCGAGGCGGTCAACGCCGCCAGCGGCGATGCGCGCGGCGCGCTGCTGCGCGCCCAAGTGCTGCTGGAGCGCGCGCGCTTTTCCCCTGGCCAGATCGATGGGGGGGCCGGCAGCAATACCACGCGCGCGATCGCCGGCTTCCAGCGCGCCCGCGGGCTGGACCCGACCGGGCAGCTCGACCAGCCCACCTGGCAGGCGCTGGAACGCGATGCCGCGCCCGCACTGGTGACCCATACCCTGGTCGAGGCCGATGTCGCCGGGCCGTTCCGGCCGGTTCCGGACGACATGATGGCGCAGGCGAAGCTGGACGCGCTGGGATTCGCGTCGGTCGAGGAAGCGGTCGCCGAGAAGTTCCACGCGTCGCCCGAACTGCTTGCGCGGCTGAACCCGGGCAAGGCGCTCGAGGCCGGTACGGACATCGTCGTGCCCAACGTGGCCGCGCTGCCCGCGCTGGCGCCGGCGGCGACGGTCGTGGTCGACCGCAGCGATTCGGTGGTCCGCCTGCAGGATGCGGGGGGCGACACCTATGCGCAGTTCCCGGCCTCGACCGGCAGCGAGCACGATCCGCTGCCGCTCGGCACCTGGGAGATCAAGGGCGTCGCCGTCGATCCCTCCTTCCACTACGATCCGGCGCTGTTCCACGGCGCCGACGGTTCGCATGCCAAGGCCACCCTGGCGCCGGGCCCGAACAATCCGGTCGGCGCGGTCTGGATCGACCTGTCGAAGGAGCATTACGGCATCCATGGCGCGCCCGATCCGGAGGAGATCGGCAAGACCCAGTCCAATGGCTGCATCCGGCTCACCAACTGGAGCGCACGCGCGGTCGCGGACGCGGTGAAGCCGGGTACGCCGGCGCTGCTGCAGGAATAGCCGTGCGCTGGCTGCTTGCACTGGCGCTGCTGCTGGCGACCGCGAACCTGGCCTGGTGGCTGCTGCGCGGCAGCGACGGTCCGCTGTGGCGCGCGAACCCGACCGCCGACGCGAGCGCCGGCACGGTCGCCGCGGCGCCGACGCCCGATGCCGTCGCAACGCAGGCCCTTGCCGCGACCGCGGCGCCTCCTGCGCGACCCGCCGCCGCCCGGACCGCTGCGCCCACGCCTCCACCCGCCGCCGCGCCAGCGACGCCCCTGCCAGCGGCCGCCTCTCCTTCCGGCCTGATCGTGCCGGTCAGTGGCGTGCGCCCCGACCAGCTGCACGACACCTTCGGCGACGCGCGCGGCAGCGAACGCCGGCACGAGGCGCTGGACATCATGGCCCCCGCCGGCACGCCGGTGCTGGCGGTGGCTGACGGCCACGTCGAGAAACTCTTCGACAGCGAGCGCGGCGGGCTGACGATCTACCAGTTCGAGGACACCGGCACCTGGTGCTACTACTACGCCCACCTGCAGGCCTACGCGCCCGGACTGGCCGAAGGCCGGGCGGTCGAACGCGGCGAGGTGATCGGCTACGTCGGCAGCAGCGGCAACGCCGACCCGGCCGCGCCGCACCTGCATTTCGCGGTGTTCGCGCTCACCCCCGAGCGCCAGTGGTGGAAGGGCACGGCGATCAATCCCTATCCGCTGCTGGGCGCGGGCCCGGGCTCCGGCGGGTTGCCGCAGGGGCAGCGCTGACAGGTGGAGGCGGTGCGCGGCTGGTACGGATTCGCGTTCGACGCGTAGAACGACTGAAACCTTGAATGCGAAACCGGATCAGTCCGTGCCGGCTTCCAGCAGCGGCTCCAGCGCCGGCCACACGTGCTGCAGCAGCCGCGCCTGGGCCTCGACGGTGGGGTGCAGGTTGTCGTCCTGGTAGGCGCTGCGGTCGAGCGCGATCGGTTCGAGCAGGAACGGCAGCAGGGCGGTGCCGAACAGCTGCGACAGCTCGCGGTAATTGCGCTCGAAGCCGGCGGTGTACTCGGGGCCGAGGTTCGGCGGCATGCGCATGCCGATCAGCAGCACCCTGGCGCCCACGTGCTGCGAGGCGCCGATCATGCGCGCCAGGTTGCGCCGCGCCTCGCGCAGCGGCAGGCCGCGCAGGCCGTCGTTGGCGCCCAGCGCGATCACCACCACGTCGGGCTGGTGGCGCAGCACCTCGCCGACGATGCGCGCCGAGCCGCCGGCGGTGGTTTCGCCGCTGATGCTGGCATTGACCACGCGCCAGCCGGGCTTCTCCCGCGCCAGCCGTTCGCCCAGCAGCGACACCCAACCTTCGTGCGCGGCCATGCCGTAGCCGGCCGACAGCGAATCGCCCATCACCAGCACGGTGCGCTGCGCGGGCGGTGCCGCGGGCGCCGGCTGCGCGAACGCCGGCAGCAGCGCCAGCAGTGCAAGTAAACCGATGGCCCATTGCATCGGCGGTCGCCAGGCCGCATAACCGTGCTTCATCCGTCCTCCGTCCGTCATGCGCGCGTGGCGCCCGCGGTCCACCTTAAACAATCCGGAATGAACATGGCCGATGCTCCGGCGCTGCTCGCCGATCCCCCCGCCAGCCATCGCGCCGCCGCGCCCGCCCTGCAGGTGCAAGGGCTGGGCAAGCGGGTGATGCTGCCCTCCGGCGAACTGGTCATCCTCGCCGACGTCGGCTTCCGGATCGACCGCGGCGAGGTGGTGGCCGTGGTCGGCGCCTCGGGCTCGGGCAAGAGCACGCTGCTGTCGCTGCTGGCCGGACTGGACACGCCCAGCACCGGTTCGGTGGAACTGGATGGCGAACCGGTCTCCAGCCTCGACGAGGACGGCCGCGCGCGCGTGCGCGGCGACAAGGTCGGCTTCGTGTTCCAGAACTTCCAGCTGCTGCCCTCGCTGACCGCGCTGGAGAACGCGATGCTGCCGCTGGAGCTGCGCGGCGACGCCGATGCGGTCGCGCCCGCGCGCGAGATGCTGCGCAAGGTCGGGCTGGGCGAACGCCTGGACCACTATCCGCGCCAGCTCTCCGGCGGCGAGCAGCAGCGCGTGGCGCTGGCGCGCGCGTTCGTGACCAGGCCTTCGCTGCTGTTCGCCGACGAGCCGACCGGCAACCTCGACACCCATACCGGCCAGGCGATCATCGAACTGCTGTTCGCGATGAACGCCGAGGCCGGCACCACCCTGGTGCTGGTGACCCACGACGACCATCTGGCCGAGCGCTGCCATCGCACCCTGCGCCTGGACAGCGGCCGCCTGGTCGCGGACACGCGCCGGTGAGCGGCGCATGAGGACACTGGCCCTGGCCTGGCGGCAGCTGCGCCGCGACCTGGCCGCCGGCGACATCCGCATCCTCGCCGGCGCGCTGGTGCTGGCGGTGGTGGCGGTGAGCTCGGTCGGCTTCGTCACCGATCGCGCCGGCCGCGCGCTGGCGATGGAGGCCAACCGCCTGCTCGGCGGCGACGCGCTGGTGCGCGGCGATGCGCCCATCTCCGGCGCAATCGACGAGGCGGCGAACGCGCCCGGCCTGCGGCGCACGCGGACGGTCGAACTCGACAGCATGATCCGCGTGGGCAGCGGCAATGATGCGCAGCTGCGGCTGGGCGACCTGCGCGCGCTGGGCGAGGGCTTCCCGCTGCGCGGCACGTTCCGCATCGCCGATGGCGAGGGCGTCGAGCGCGATGCCGCCGCGGTACCCGAACCCGGCACGCTGTGGCTCAGCCGCGCCGGCGCCGACACGCTCGGCGCGCGCATCGGCGACAGCGTCGGCATCGGCGCGCGCGAGCTGCGCCTGGCCGCGCTGGTGGTGCAGGAGCCCGATGCCTCGATCGACTATTTCAACGTCGCGCCCAAGGCCTTCCTCAATCTCGCCGACCTGGAGTCCACCGGGCTGGTCCAGGAAGGCAGCCGGATCCGCTACCGGCTGGTGATCGCGGGCGATGCGGCGGCAGTGGAGCGTTTCGCCGGCATCGCGCGCGACAACCTCGGCCGCGGCCAGCGCATCGAGACGATCACCGACGCGCGTCCGGAAGTGCGCTCCGCGCTCGACCGCGCCGGGCGCTTCCTCGGCCTGGCGGCGCTGGTGTCGGTGGTGCTGGCGGCGGTCGCGGTCGCGATGGCCGCACGTCGCCACAGCGAACGCCATCTGTCGGGCGTGGCGGTGATGCGCTGCCTTGGCGCCCGGCAGCGCACCCTGGTCGGCATCCACGTCGGCGAACTGCTGCTGCTGGGCCTGATCGCCTGCAGCGTAGGCGTGGCGATCGCGTTCGCGCTGCAGTGGTCGGTGGCCGGCTGGCTGGCGCAGGCGCTCAAGGTCGACATCCCGCCCGCCAGCGTCTGGCCGGCGCTGCGCGGCTACGGCGTGGGCCTGATGGTGCTGCTGGCCTTCGGCGCGCCGCCGGTGCTGGCGCTGCGGCGGGTGCCGGCGCTGCGGGTGCTGCGCCGCGACCTCGATGGCGCCGAACCCTCGGCCTGGATCGTCGCCCTGGCCGGGCTGGGCGGGCTGGCCGCGCTGCTGTGGTGGCAGGCGGGTTCGGCCACGCTGGCCAGCGCGATGCTGGTCGGCATCCTGGCCACGCTGGCGGTGCTGGCGCTGATCGCCTGGCTGCTGATCCTGGCCGTGCGCCGCCTGCGCACGCGCCTGCGCGGCGCGCTGCGCTACGGGCTGGCGAACGTCAGCCGTCGCGCCGGCACGTCGATCGCCCAGGTCAGCGCGCTGGGACTGGGGCTGATGGCGCTGCTGCTGCTCACCTTCGTGCGCACCGACCTGCTCGACCGCTGGCAGCTTGCGCTGGCGCAGGACGCGCCCAACCGCTTCATCATCAACGTGCAGTCCGACCAGGTCGATCCGGTGCGCGGGTTCATCGCCGCGCGCGGCGTGGCCGAGCCGGTGCTGTTCCCGATGGTGCGTGCGCGCCTGGTGGAGCGCAACGGCGAGCCGGTGCGCGGCGAGGACTACGTGGGGCGCACCGGCGACGAGCAGGAGGACCGGCAGTCGCAGCGGCGCGCCGAGCGCGAGTTCAACCTGTCGATGGCCGATGCGCTGCGCGACGACAACAAGGTCACGGCCGGCCGCTTCTGGACCGGCCCGCCGGCCGCGCCGGAGCTGTCGGTGGAAGAGGGCTTCGCCCAGGGCCTGGGCTGGAAGATCGGCGACCGCATCGCCTTCGATATCGCCGGCCAGCGCTTCGAGGCGCCGATCACCAGCCTGCGCAGCGTGGAGTGGGAAAGCTTCCAGCCCAACTTCTTCGTGCTTGCCTCGCCCGGCGCGCTCGACGGCTACCCGGCCAGCCACATCACCGCGGTGCAGGTGCCGCCCGAACAGTCGCGCTTCACCGCCGAGCTGGTGCAGGCCTTCCCCAACCTGTCGGTGATCGACGTCGACGCGGTGCTGGCCCAGGTGCGTTCGACCGCAGACCAGGTCTCGACCGTGGTCCAAGTGGTGTTCTGGTTCTCGCTGATGGCCGGCGTGCTGGTGCTGCTGGCGGCGGTGAGCGCCAGCCAGGACGAGCGCCTGCTCGAAGGCGGGGTGATGCGCGCGCTGGGCGGCAGCCGCGGCCAGCTGCGCATGGCCCAGGTGTCGGAGTTCGCCGCGATCGGCCTGCTGGCGGGGCTGGTGGCGGCGATCGCGGCCTCGGTGCTGTCGGGCATCATCGCCACCGAGGTGTTCGACCTGCCGTGGCGGCAGAACTGGACCCTGGCCATCGTGGGCAGCGCGGTCGGCGTGGCGGTGACGCTGCTGGCGGGCCTGTTCGCCACCCGCAAGGTGCTGGACGCGCCACCGTCGGCGACGCTGCGGGAGCTGCAGGGGTAGGCGGCTCCCGCACGGCGCGGCGGCGGGAGGCGTCACTCCCGCGAAGGCGGGAGCCCGGCGTCCCGGCGTTTCACGCCAGGCCCCCGAGAGTCGATTCCCACGCGGGATCAACGACACTGGATCCCCGCCTGCGCGGGGACGACGGACGAGGGACGCATGCGCGACATCGGATTCGAACTCGAAGGCGACTACGTCGAGCTCAACCAGCTGCTCAAGCTGTGCGACATCGTCGACAGCGGCGGCGCCGGCAAGGCCCTGGTGGCCAGCGGCGCGGTGCGCGTGGACGGCGCGGTGGAGCTGCGCAAGACCTGCAAGATCCGCGCGGGCCAGCGGGTGGAGGCGAACGGCGTGCGGATTGCAGTGGGCGCGGGGATGCCGGACCCGTAGCCCGGGCAGGCGCACCGCAGCCGGGGAGTGCGTCGGGATGCGATGCGCCAGGGCGGCTGCGGCTGCGGCCCGTGGCCGCGTCCGTGTCAGGCGTGCCGCGCCGCGCGGGCCTTGACGTCAGCCGCGGGCGGATTGCCGGGCCGCCGCGCTCACGCGTCCCAGCGGCGCAGCACCAGGCTGGCGTTGGTGCCGCCGAAGCCGAAGCTGTTGGACAACGCGGTGCGCAGGTCGGCGTCGCGGGTGTCCCGCACCAGCGGCAGGTCGCCGACTTCCGGGTCGATGGTCTCGATGTTCGCCGAGCCGGCGATGAAGCCGCGCTGCAGCATCAGCAGGCAGAAGATCGCCTCGTGCACGCTGGTCGCGCCCAGCGAGTGGCCGGTGAGCGACTTGGTCGACGAGAACGGCGGGACCGCGTCGCCGAACACCTCGCGCATCGCGCGCAGTTCGCTGACGTCGCCCACCGGGGTCGAGGTGCCGTGGGTGTTGATGTAGTCGATGCCGCCGTCGAGGTCCTCGATCGCCAGGCGCATGCAGGCGATCGCACCGTCGCCGGACGGGGCCACCATGTCCTCGCCGTCGGAGCTGGCGCCGAAGCCGACCAGCTCGCCCAGGATCGTGGCGCCGCGCGCCTGCGCGTGCTCCAGGCTCTCGAGCACCAGCGCGCCGCCGCCGCCGGCGATGACGAAGCCGTCGCGATCGGCGTCGTAGGCGCGGGAGGCGCGTTCGGGTGTGTCGTTGTACTTCGTCGACAGCGCGCCCATGCCGTCGAACAGCATCGCCATGCCCCAGCTGACCTCTTCGCCACCGCCGGCGAAGACCACGTCCTGCAGGCCGGCCTGGATCTGCTGCGCGGCCACGCCGATACAGTGCGCCGAGGTGGCGCAGGCCGAGGAGATCGAATAGTTCAGGCCCTTGATGCCGAACGCGGTGGCCAGGCAGGCCGACACGGTCGAACTCATGGTGCGGGTGACCTGGTACGGGCCGACGCGGCGGATGCCGCGCTCGCGCAGGGTGTCGGCCGATTCGATCTGGTTGGTGGGCGAACCGCCGCCCGAGCCCATGATCAGGCCGGTGCGCGGGTTCGAGACCTGGGCCTCGTCCAGCCCCGACTGCGCGATCGCGTCGCGCAGCGCGATGTAGGCATAGGCGGCCGCGTCGCCCATGAAGCGGCGCAGCTTGCGGTCGATCTGCGCCTCGAAGTCGACCTGCGGCACGCCCGAGACGCGGCTGCGCAGGCCCTTTTCCCCGTAGGAGGGGTCGTGGCGTATCCCGGGGCGACTCTCGCGCAGGGCCGTGGCCACGGTGTCCAGGTCGTTGCCGATGCACGAGACGATGCCCATGCCGGTGATCACCACGCGACGGCGGCCGGTATCCAGACTCATGCCGCGCCACCCTCCTGGTCGTCGGGGCGCTGGAACAGGCCCACGCGCAGGTCGCTGGCGGTGTAGATCTCCTGGCCGTCGCAGTACATGCGTGCGTCGGCGATGGCCATGATCAGCCTGCGCTTGATCAGCCGCTTGATGTCGACCTCGTAGCGCACCAGCTTCGACGCCGGGCCGACCTCGCCGGTGAACTTGACCTCGCCGCCGCCAAGCGCGCGGCCGCGGCCAGGCAGCTTCTGCCAGGTGAGGAAGAAGCCGATCAACTGCCACATCGCGTCCAGGCCGAGGCAGCCGGGCATCACCGGATCGCCGCTGAAGTGGCACTGGAAGAACCACAGGTCCGGGCGGATGTCGAGTTCGGCCTCGATCCGCCCCAGTCCGTGCGGGCCGCCCTCGTCGTCGATGTGGGTGATGCGGTCGAACATCAGCATCGGCGGAAGCGGCAGGCGACCGCTGCCGGGCCCGAACAGGCTGCCCTCGCCCGAGGCGATCAGTTGTTCGTAGCTGAATGCATCCTTCATCGGCGCGGGGACCCCCTGACTCTGCGTGGCCGCGAAGTATCGCGGAAATGCGCTCCGCTTGCCGCAGGCGGCGGCAGGTCGGAATGTCCCGGGCGGCCAGGCTGCGACCAAAGTCGCAGTCGTCAGGCCCCGGTTCGCGCCGCGGACGGGGCGATCCGGGACCGGCCGCGGGCGCCAACCGGCCTTGGCTGTGGCGCTGCGGCGGCGCCGGAAGCGGGGGCCGGCCCGCCCGCCCTCAGTCCACCATTTCCAGCTCCGCTCCGAAGCGGCGCGCGTGGTCGCGCTCGTTGCTGATGCGCAGGATCTCGTCGCGCTCCATGTCCGGCGCGCCGTAGATCGCGCAGACCACCGCGCCATCGCCGCGGCCGACCGCGTGCAGGCGGTAGCGCGACTGGCCGCTGCCGGTTTCCGGCGGGTAGTGCCTGGGCGGCTCCTGGCCGTCCATGTCCAGTTCGTTGTTGTCGATCACGCCGCCGACGAACAGTGCGCGCATGGAGTGCTCCTGGGGTTGGGGTCCTGCTTCAATGGACAGCCTGCCGCGCCGGATGTTCCTGCCGGGTCAACGCGGCGTGCGCGGGCCGTTGCGGGCCGGGCGCGGGGAAGGGTCGCTAGAATCCGGGGCCCGACCCAGGCCCGCCGCCGATGCCCGATCCCGCCCTCGATGCGCTGATGCTGCCGTTCGCCGACCGGCGCCTGGCCTGGCCTGACGCCGGGGCGCTGTTCCTGCGCGCCCGCGAAGGCGCGGCCCTGCATGCGCACGCGCCGCGCGCCGGGCTGGTCTGCGAGCAGTCGTTCCGGCCGGCGCACGACGCCCTGCAGCGCGCCGGGTTCGAGGTGCGGGCGCAGGGCGAGGACGCGTTCGGGCTGGTGCTGCTGCTGCCGCCGCGCCAGCGCAACGAGGCCCGCGCCCTGTTCGCGGCGGCCCTGGCGCGGACCGCGCCCGGCGGCTGCGTGCTCGCGGCCATGCCCAACGACGCCGGCGCGCGCTCCGGGCAGGCCGATTTCGAGGCCCTGCTGGGGCCGGCCTCGGTGCTGAGCAAGCACAAGTGCCGGGTCTTCTGGGCCGCGACCGGTCGCGCGGATGCCGCCCTGGCCGAGACCTGGCGCGGGCTCGACGCGCCGCGCCCGATCCTCGACGGCCGCTTCCTCAGCCGCCCCGGCGTGTTCGCCTGGGATCGGGTCGATCCGGCCTCGGCGCTGCTGGCCGCGCAGCTGCCGGCCACGCTGTCCGGGCACGGCGCCGACCTGGGCGCGGGCTGGGGCTTCCTGTCGGCCAGCGTGCTGGAGCGCTGCGCCGGCGTCGCCGCGCTGGACGTGGTGGAGGCGGAGCAGCGCGCCCTGGACTGCGCGCGTGCCAACCTGGCCGCACACGCGTCGCGGGTCGCGCTCGATTTCCTCTGGCACGACGTCACCGCCGGCCTGCCGCGGCAGTACGACTTCATCGTCAGCAACCCGCCGTTCCACGCCCTGCTGGGCGAACCGCGCCCGGAGATCGGCCGCGCCTTCATCGCCGCGGCCGCCGGGGCGCTGCGCCCGCGCGGCGAGTTGTGGCTGGTGGCCAATCGCCAGCTGCCGTACGAGGAGGTGCTGGCCGCCGGCTTCGGCCAGGTGCGCGAGGTGGTGCAGCAGGGCGGGTTCAAGGTGATCCATGCGGTGAAGGCGCGATGAGCCCGGGTCCGCGTACCGGCGGCCGCCCATGAAGCTGCTGCGGCGGATCGCCAATCTCGGCTACGGCAGCCGGCGCGAGGTACAGGCGATGTTCCGCGAGGGGCGCGTCACCGATGCCGACGGCGAGGTGCTGTATGCCGACGACCGCACCGCGCACGCGGACGTGCGCCTGGACGGCGAGCCGCTCGATCCCGCGCCGGGCATGGTGCTGATGCTGCACAAGCCGCTGGGCTGCACCTGCTCGACGAAGGATGCCGGGCGCCTGGTCCACGACCTGCTGCCGCCGCGCTTCCGCCGGCGCGATCCGGTGCTGTCCACCGTCGGCCGGCTCGACCGCGACACCAGCGGCCTGCTGCTGCTGACCGACGACGGCCAACTGCTGCACCGGATCATTGCGCCGAAATCGAACCTGGCCAAGATCTACGAGGCCACGCTTGCCAGCCCGCTGCGCGGCGACGAGGCGGCGCTGTTCGCCAGCGGCAGCCTGATGCTCGAATCCGAAACCACGCCGCTGCGGCCGGCCGCGCTTGAAGTCATCGATCCGCTCCATGCGCGCCTGTCGATCACCGAGGGCCGCTACCACCAGGTGCGGCGCATGTTCGCCGCGGTCGGCAACCACGTCGAAGCGCTGCATCGCCCGCAGGTGGGCGGCCTCGGCCTGGGCGACCTCGCGCCAGGGGAGTGGCGGCTGCTGGACGCGGACGATATCGCGCGGCTGTTCGCCGCGGGGCCGGCATGAGCCGGATCGAGCCGCTGCCGTTCGCCCCCGACGCGGTGGTGTTCGACATGGACGGGCTGATGCTCGACAGCGAGCGCGCGATCACCGACTGCATGATCCGCGCCGCCGACGAGGCCGGGCACGCGCTGCCGCAGTCGCTGTGGCTGGAGCTGGTCGGCGCCGGCGAGGAGGCCTGCCGGGCGCGCCTGGTGCAGCACCTGGGCGAGGCGGCGGCCGATGCGATGCTGGACCACGTCGACGTGCTGTACGACGCCGCGGTCGATGCCGGCGTTCCGCACCGCCCCGGCATCGTGGCGCTTCTGGACTGGCTGGAGCGGCACTCGATCCCGCGCGCGGTGGCCACCTCCACCCGGCGTCCGCTGGCCCTGCGCAAGCTGCGCATCGCCGGCCTGCTCGAGCGCTTCCAGGCCGTCTGCACCAGCAGCGACGTGGCCCGGCCCAAGCCCGCGCCCGACGTCTACCTGCTGGCGGCCGCAAAGCTCGGCATCGCGCCCGCGCGCTGCCTGGTGCTGGAGGATTCGCCCACCGGCGTGCGCGCCGCGCTGGCCGCGGGCATGCTGCCGGTGCAGGTGCCGGACATGCTCGAACCCGACGCCCGGGTACGCGCCCTGGGCCACCGCATCGTCGCCTCCCTGGAACAGGCCCGGCAGCTGCTCGAAGCCAGCCTGGCGCTGCGACCCGGCCGCTAGCGCCGCATCGGCGCCCGGCAGTCGCGGCGGGCGCCGCTCCTACGCGTCCCCCGGTTCGTCGAGCAGCGCGCGCCAGCCGTCGAAGCCGAGCGCGCGCACGGTGGCGAGATTGCGCTCGATGATCGCGTCGGGCTCGGGACAGGCCTCCACCGCGCGGTCGACGCTGGCCTCGCGCAGCAGGTGCAGGATCGGATGCGGCGCGCGGTTGGTGAGGTTTTCCACCGCGTCCGGCGCGCTGTCGGCGAACTGGTACTCGGGATGGAAACTGGCCACCTGCAGCACGCCGTCGAGCTCCATCGCCTCGACCAGGGCGTCGGCGTCGCCGAGGAAGTCGTTGTAGGCCAGGAAATCGCCCAGCACGTCCGGATGCACCAGCAGCGTCGTGTCGACCTCCGCGGCCGGGGTCTCGCGCAGCAGCGCCAGCTCCTCGCCGAGCTGTTCGAGCAGGGCGCGCGGGGTGCTGGCGTCGCTGACCACGATCCGCACCTGGTCGCGCACGTACACTGCCTTGGCGAACGGGCACAGGTTCAGGCCGATCACCGCACGCTCGAGCCAGCGCCGGACCTCGCGCTCGACCCGGGCCGCGTCGGGCGCGATGTCAGTCACGGAAGTTGTCGAACTGCAGCGGCAGGCCGAAGTCCTCGCCGCGCAGCAGCGCCATCGCCGCCTGCAGGTCGTCGCGCTTCTTGCCGGTCACCCGCAGCTTGTCGCCGTTGATCTGGCTGTCGACCTTGAGTTTGGCATCCTTGAGCTTGCCCTGGATCTTCTTCGCCAGATCGCGCTCGATGCCCTGGCGCACCGTCACCTTCTGCCGCGCGCCGGCGACGTTGGTCTCGACGTCGCCGAACTCCAGGCAGCGGGCGTCGATCTTCCGCGCGATCAGGCGCGCGCGCAGGATGTCGGTCATCTGCTGCAACTGGAACTCGCTCGGAGCGGACTGGGCGATCACCGCGTCGTCGCGCTCGAACTTCGCGTCCACGCCCTTGAAGTCGAAGCGGGTGGACAGTTCGCGGTTGGCCTGGTCGACGGCGTTGATCAGCTCGTGGGTGTCGACTTCGGAGACGATGTCGAAAGAGGGCATGGCGTGGCTCGGACAAGGATGGAATCGGGTCATTGTGCGCGAAGGCCTTGCCCGCGCGCGCCGGCGACCGGGTGTGACGCGGGTCGCGCATCGGCGCGCGCGTCCCGTGCCCGTCCATAGGGTAGCCCATGGTTGCGCACGCAACGGATGCGCGGCTTGCGGCGAGCGCTTAACGTGTCGCCGCGCCCGACGGGGGCGTACAGTGCGCCCGCCGCGTGAATCCATCTCCCACAATCGGCATCGTCGGCAGCGCCGGCACCTACGGACGCTGGCTGCGCGGCTTCTTCGCCGGACGCATGGGCCTGCGCGTGCTCGGGCACGATCCGGGCGACCCGGACGCCGATTCGCCCGACACCCTGCTCGACCAGGCCGACGTGCTGCTGTTCGCCACCCCGATCCGGGTCACCGCGGCGCTGATCGACGAGTACGCGCGCATGTCCGGTGGCCGCGAGGCGGGGCGGCTGTGGCTGGACATCACCTCGATCAAGCAGGGCGCGGTCGAGGCCATGCTGCGTTCGCGTGCCGAAGTCGTCGGCCTGCATCCGATGACCGCGCCGCCCAAGGCGCCGACCCTGAAGGGCCGCGTGCTGGTGGTGTGCGAGGCGCGGCTGGAGCAGTGGCGGCCCTGGCTGCGTTCGTTGCTCGAAGCGCTGGAGGGCGAGTGCGTGCACGCCAGCGCCGAGCGCCACGACCAGATGATGGCCCTGGTGCAGGCGATGGTGCATGCCTCGCACCTGGCCCAGGCCGGCGTGCTGGACGAGTACGCCGGGCGCCTGGGCGGGCTGGAGGCCATCCTGCCTTTCCGCTCGGCCTCGTTCGCGCTCGACGCCGCGATCGCCGCGCGCATCCTCTCGCTCAACCCGGCGATCTACGAGGAAATCCAGTTCGGCAACAGCTACTCGGCCGAAGTGCTGGATCGGCTGTTGGCGCAGCTGTCGGAGCTGCGCGACCTGGTGAGCAGCGGCGACGACCAGGCGCGGGCGCGCTTCCGCAACCGCTTCCTGCGCAGCCGCGAGGCCTTTGGCGCGCGCGCGCTGGCCGAAGGCAACTACGCCTACGAGCGCGTGGGCTACCTGCTCGCCGACCTGGTCGGGCCGGGCTACACCAGCGTGCACCTGCCCGCCGACCGGCCCGGCTCGCTGTGCACCCTGCTGCACGTGTTCGAACGCCATGGCGTGAGCCTGGAATCGATCCATTCCTCGCGCACCCCCGGCGGCGAAGTGCATTTCCGGATCGGCTTCATCCGCGGCACCGATCCGGCCGGGCTGGCCGCGGCGGTGGAAGAGATCGGCCGCAGCGGCATCGGCCGGGTGCTCGAAAGCGGCTGAGCCGTCGGCGGCCCGCGGGTCGCGCCACGCACCGGTGGCCTCGTCCCGGCGACCGTCCATCACGGTGGCGACGCCGGCGCGGGGTCCGGATGCGGCATCATGCCGTTTCACGCCGAGGACTCTCGCATGGCCACCACCCCTGCCTATGCCGCCCGGGACGCCGGATCGCCGCTGGCGCCGTTCTCGATCGAGCGCCGCGCGCCCGGCCCGGACGACGTCCAGATCGAAATCCTGTACTGCGGCGTGTGCCACACCGACGTCCACCTGGCGCGCGGCGAATGGGGCGGTTCGACCTTCCCGATGGTGCCGGGGCACGAGATCGTCGGCCGGGTGTCGGCGGTGGGCGGCGCGGTATCGCGGTTCAAGCCGGGCGAGCTGGTGGGCGTGGGCTGCTTCGTCGATTCCTGCCGCAGCTGCGCGCCGTGTCGCGCGGGGCTGGAGCAGTACTGCGACGAGGGCATGGTCGCCACCTACAACGCGCGCGAACGCGGCAGCGGCGCGCCCACCTACGGCGGGTATTCCACCCGGATCGTGGTCGACAGCCACTACGTGCTGCCGATCCCCGACGGCCTGCCGCCCGAGCGCGCCGCGCCGCTGCTGTGCGCGGGCATCACCACCTGGTCGCCGCTGCGGCACTTCGGGGTGGTGGCCGGCCACCGGGTGGCGGTGATCGGCCTCGGCGGCCTCGGCCACATGGCGGTGAAGCTGGCGGTGGCGCTGGGCGCGGAGGTCACCGTGCTCAGCACCAGCCCGTCCAAGCGCGACGACGCGCTGGCGCTGGGCGCGCACGATTTCGCCGCCACCGGCGACGGCCGCGCGTTCAAGATCCACCGCGGCCAGTTCGACCTGATCCTGGACACGGTCTCGGCCCCGCACGACATCAACGCCTGCCTCGGCCTGCTGCGGCTGGACGGCACCATGGTGCTGCTGGGCCTGCCCGAACCGACGCCGGTGGCCGCCTTCCCGCTGGTGTCCCGGCGACGCCGGCTGGCCGGCTCGATGATCGGGGGCATCGCCGAAACCCGGGAAATGCTCGAATTCTGCGCCGCCCACGGCATCGCCGCCGACGTCGAGCTGATCGGCATCGAGCGGATCAACGAGGCCTGGGAACGCATGCTCGCCGGCGACGTGCGCTACCGCTTCGTGATCGACATGGCCAGCCTGCGCGGGACATGAGCGCGGCGGTCGAATACCGGCCGGGCGCGGCCGCGGCCTGGATGCTCGCGGCCGGGCTGGCGTTCGCGCTGATGGACGCGGGCATGAAGTGGATCGCGAGCGACTACCCGCCGTTCCAGGTCGCGTTCCTGCGCAGCCTGTCGGCGCTGCCGCTGGTGCTGGCCTGGATCGCACTGCGCGGGCGCGCGGGCACCCTGTGGCGCGTGCACTGGGGCCTGCACCTGCTGCGCGGCCTGCTGGGCCTGGCGATGATGGTCGGCTTCGTCTACGGCCTGGCGCGGATGCCGCTGTCGACCGCCTACAGCATCGTGTTCGTGGCGCCGCTGATGGTGACTGCGCTGGCGGTGCCGTTCCTGGGCGAGAAGGTGGGGCCGCGGCGCTGGGCCGCGATCGCCGTGGGCCTGCTCGGCGTGCTGGTGGTCCTGCGACCCACCGGCGCAGGCGTGGCCACGCTGGCGGGGCTGGCGGTGGTGCTGGCGGCGCTGGCCTATGCGATCGCCGCGATCACGGTGCGCAAGCTGGCGTTGCGCGACAGTCCGGAGGCGATGGTGTTCTGGTTCCTGCTGCTGCTGGGGGCGGCGGCCGGCGTGGTCGCCGCCTTCGACTGGCATCCGCTGCAGCGCGCGCACTGGCCGGTGATCGCGGTCATCGGCGTCAGCGGTACGGTGGGCCAGATCGCGCTGACGCACGCCTTCCGGCTTGGCCAGGCCAGCCAGATCGCGCCGCTGGAGTACGCCGCGCTGGTGTGGGTGGTGCTGCTCGACCTGCTGCTGTGGGGTTCGCTGCCCGACGCCATGACCTGGCTGGGCGCGGCGATCATCATCGCCAGCGGCCTGTACCTGATCCGGCGCGAGCGCATCGTCGCCGGCGGCCGCCCGGACGGGACCGCGCAGACGCCGCCGCCCTAGCCTCGCGCGTGGCGCGGGCGCGGTCCGGTGGCATGATCCGGGCAGGTGCCGCCCTTCCGTGGGCGCGCCGGAGTCACCCGGATGCGCCGCGCCCGATCGGGCTGCGTTCACGCACTTTTCTCGCAGGAGGAAATCCCGATGCCGCTGCTGCTGCTCCCCTTCGTGCTGTTGCTGCTGCTGGCGCTGCTGCTGGTGCTGTGGCCGCTCGGTCTGTGGATGCGCCTGCGCAGCGGTCGCGCGCGCAGGCGCGCGCATCCGGCCTGGGTGGCGCTCAACGCCTGGGGGCTGATGCTGTCGGCGCTGCTGCTGTTCGCGGCTGCGGCGCTGGCCGGGATCTGGATCGAAGGCGCGGCCTGGAACGCGGCGGCCGGCCTGCTGGCGGGCGTGGCGCTGGGCGCGATCGGGCTGCGGCTGGCGCGCTTCGAGGCAGGCGCGGGGCGGCTGCACTACACCGCCAACGTCTGGCTGGCGGCGGCGCTGACCCTGCTGGTGGCCGCGCGCGTGGCGCTGGGCGCGTGGCAGGCCTGGCATCGCGCCTGGGAAGGCGGTCCGGCGCCAATGCCCTGGCCCTGGCTGGGGACGCCGGGCAGCCTGTGGGCGGCTGGCGGGCTGCTGCTCGGATACCACCTCGCGTTCGCGTTCGGACTGCGTCGCAAGCTGCGTCGGCTGGGAATGCTGCGGCGGGCTTGAGCGTCCGGAGCTGCGGCTGGACGGAATGCTGTCGACTTCGGAAGGACGACGGCGGACCCCGGGGGATCCGCCGCCGCCACGACCCGGAAGCGGGGGACTCAGGTCAGAAGCGGGCGCCGATGCCCACGCCCACCGTCCACGGGTTGAAGCGCACGTCGCGCTCCACCGTCTGGCCGGCCAGCTTCGCGTCGGCGTCGCCGTCCAGGTAGCGCGCGTCGGCGCGCGCGAACCAGGTCGGGGTGATGTTCATGTCCACGCCCACGGTGCCGATCGCGCCCTTGGGCGACGTCAGCCCGACGTGCGATCCGTCCGCGGTCGCAATGTCCTCGTCGCTGATGTTGGTCTGGTGGTAGCCCAGGCCCACGAACGGTCGGAAGGTGTTGTCGGCGTCGCCGAAGTGGTACTGGCCGCTGACCGCGATCGGCTGCGACTCGACCGTGCCGATCTTGCCAGCGTCGCCGCGCACGCGGTGGTTGAAGGGGTCGGCCGCGCCCCACAGCTCCACGCCGATGTTGTCGGTGACGTGGTAGGTGGCGCTGACGGTGGGCGCGACGTCGCCGTCGGCGTCGATGCGCGCGCCGGGCAGTGGATCGGAATCGGGCTGCAGGATCGTGGCGCTGCCCACGACCGAGAAGCGCTTGCCCGAAGCGGTGTCGCCGTCCTGGGCGAAGGCGGCCGGGGCGGAAAGCAGGGCGATGACGGCGGCCGAAAGACCGTAAAGACGCATGGACTGCATGGGGGACTCCTCAATCTGTTGTTGTGATGTGCCGCTTGCCCCTGAGGTGGGCGCGGCGGGCACAACCTAGCCACGTCCGGATGAACCGTTCCGTGCGCGGGCGCTGTTGCGGTCGGTCGCAGGTGGGTGGAGGTTCATTCCGATGACGGCGCATTGACGGCGCGCGCCGAGCCGCATCGCGGGCGCGGCGAGCCCGTGGCCGGCGGACTCACGCCGCGTACACGCGCAGCGAATGTTCGCGCCGCCACGCTGCGCGCAGCATCGCCCTGCCGGTCAAGCTTGCAAACGCAACCATGGCCGGAGGATCGGCGGTCCGGTGCCGTACGGGTCTCGTCGGGCAGGCGCGTTGCGGTCGATTGCCGCGCGCGTTGTTCGGGCGCCGGTTCGCCGCTCGCCGGCCGACGACAGTTGGCGAGCGTCGGACATGCGGACACAATAGGGATCCCCTTGCCGCTGGAGAGGGCCGTATGGCCGACCTCAAAGAGTCACGCGTCCCCGATATCGGCGGATACGACGATGTCCCCGTCATCGAGGTGCTGGTCGCGGTCGGCGACACGGTCGCGCAGGACCAGGGCCTGGTCACGCTCGAATCGGACAAGGCGACGATGGAAGTGCCGTCCGCATACGCCGGGGTGGTGAAGGAACTCAAGGTCAAGGTCGGCGACACGCTCTCGGAAGGCGGCGTGGTGGCGGTGATCGAAACCGCGGAAGGCGATGCCGGCGAGGCCCAGGAAGGCAAGGACGCCAAGCCGGACGCGAAGCCCGCGCCGGCGCCCGCCGCGCCGGTGCCGTCGCGCACGCAGGAACCCGATCCGGTGGTCGAGCCGGTCGCGGTCGGCGACCGTCCCGACCGCCTCGCCCAGGCCTCGATCGATGCCCAGGGCAGCCACGCATCCGCCCCCGGCCAGCCGCCGGTGCGATTCGAGGCCGACGCGCTGATCCCCGGCAAGGTGCCTTACGCCAGCCCCGCCGTGCGCCTGTTCGCGCGCGAACTGGGCGTGGACCTGTCGCAGGTCCCGGGCACGGCCAAGGGCGGGCGGATCACGAAGGAGGACGTGCAGAAGTATGTGAAGGGCGCGCTCTCCGGCGCGGGCACGGGTGCGGCGGCCGGCGCCGCCGGCGGCGGCGCCGGCCTGAGCCTGCTGCCCTGGCCGAAGGTGGACTTCTCCAAGTTCGGCGAGGTCGAGGACAAGCCGCTGTCGCGGATCAAGAAGATCTCCGGCGCCAACCTCGCCCGCAACTGGGCGATGATCCCGCACGTCACCCAGCACGACGATGCCGACATCACCGACCTCGAAGCGCTGCGCGTGGCGCTCAACAAGGAAAACGAGAAGGCCGGCATCAAGCTCACCATGCTCGCCTTCCTGATCAAGGCCAGCGCCAGCGCGCTGGCGAAGTTCCCGGATTTCAACTCCTCGCTCGACGCCAGCGGCGAAACGCTCACGCTCAAGAAGTATTTCCACATCGGCTTCGCCGCCGACACGCCCAACGGCCTGGTGGTGCCGGTGGTGCGTGACGTCGACAGGAAGGGCGTGATCCAGATCGCGAGGGAAACCGGCGAACTGGCGAAGAAGGCACGCGACGGCAAGCTCGGCCCGGCCGACATGTCCGGCGGCTGCTTCTCGATCAGCTCGCTGGGCGGTATCGGCGGCACCTCGTTCACGCCGATCGTCAACGCGCCGGAAGTCGCGATCCTCGGCGTGTCGAAGTCCTCGATGAAGCCGGTCTGGGACGGCAAGCAGTTCCAGCCGCGGCTGGTGCTGCCACTGTCGCTGAGCTACGACCATCGCGTGATCGACGGCGCCGCCGCGGCGCGCTTCACCGCCTATCTCGCGCAACTGCTGGCGGACATGCGCAGGGTGCTGCTGTAGCGCCTGCCACGATCGGCCGGCCGGTGCCGGCTGCGGCATTCCACGTTGCGCGAAGAGGCGGGCCACGGCCCGTCCGATGAAAGGAACAGAGCATGGCGAACACGATTGAAGTGAAGGTGCCCGACATCGGCGGTTACGACGACGTGCCGGTGATCGAGGTGCTGGTCGCGGTCGGCGACACGGTGGCCAAGGACCAGGGCCTGGTCACGCTGGAATCGGACAAGGCGACGATGGAAGTCCCGTCCTCGCATGCCGGCGTGGTCAGGGAGGTCAAGGTCAAGGTGGGCGATACGCTGTCGGAAGGTGGCGTGGTGGTCGTGCTTGAAGCCGAAGGCGCGGGCGAAGCCGCACCTCCCGCGGCTGCAGACAGGAAGGCGCCCGCCGCGCCGCCCCCGCCCGCCCCCGCAGGCGGCGGAGGGGAGAGTGGCGCGGCTGCGGCCGAAGCCGGCGCGGCCGGCTCCGGCGCGGTGGTCGAAACCACCGTGCCGGATATCGGCGGGTTCAGCGACGTGCCGGTGATCGAGGTGCTGGTCGCGGTTGGCGACACGGTGGCCAAGGACCAGGGCCTGGTCACGCTGGAGTCGGACAAGGCGACGATGGAAGTGCCGTCTTCGCACGCCGGCGTGGTCAGGGAGGTCAAGGTCAAGCCGGGCGATACGCTTTCCGAAGGCGCGGTGGTCGCGCTGATCGAGACTGGCGCTGCGCCGGGCAGCCAGAAGGTGGCGCCGGGCAGCCGTCCGCCGGTGGCGACCTCGCACCGCGCGCCGGCCGAGCCGGTGGCGCCCGCGCCGCAAGCCGCCGCGTCCAGCGGTCGCAAGGCCGACGTGGAGTGCGCCGTGGTGGTGCTGGGCGCGGGGCCGGGCGGCTACACCGCCGCATTCCGCGCCGCCGACCTGGACCTGGACACGGTGCTGATCGAGCGCTATGCCGCGCTTGGCGGCGTCTGCCTCAACGTCGGCTGCATTCCGTCCAAGGCGCTGCTGCATGCGGCCGACGTGATCGACCAGGCCAGCCACGCCGGCCAGTTCGGCGTCGAGTTCGGCAAGCCGAAGATCGATATCGACACCCTGCGCGGCTACAAGGACAAGGTGGTCGGCCAGCTCACCAAGGGGCTGGCGGGCATGGCGAAGCAGCGCAAGGTGCACGTGCTGCAGGGCACCGGCAGGTTCGTCTCCGCCAACGAGATCGAGGTCGCCGGCGACGACGGCAAGACCCGGCTGCTGCGCTTCGAGCAGTGCATCATCGCCGCCGGCTCGCAGGCGCTGAAGCTGCCGGGCTTCCCCTGGGATGATCCGCGGATCATGGATTCGACCGATGCGCTCGACCTGGCCGAGGTGCCGAAGAAGCTGCTGGTCGTGGGCGGCGGCATCATCGGCCTGGAGATGGCTACCGTCTATCGCGGCCTTGGAAGCGAGGTCACCGTGGTCGAACTGGCGGACCAGCTGATGCCGGGCGCCGACAAGGACCTGGTCAAGCCGCTGGCGGACCGCCTGAAGAAGCAGGGCGTCTCCACCCACCTCAAGACCAGGGTGGTCGAGGCCAAGGCCGGAAAGAAGGGCGTCGACGTCACCTTCGATGGCGACAACATTCCGGAAGGCAAGGTCTACGATCGCGTGCTGGTCGCCGTGGGCCGCTCGCCGAACGGGAAGAAGATCGACGCGGAGAAGGCCGGCGTGCGCGTGGGCGAGCGCGGCTTCATCGAGGTCGACGCGCAGATGCGCACCAACGTGCCGCACATCTTCGCCATCGGCGACATCGTCGGCCAGCCGATGCTGGCGCACAAGGCGACGCACGAGGGCAAGCTGGCGGCGGAAGTCGCGTCCGGCGCGAAGAAGGAGTGGGTGGCGCGGGTGATCCCGTCGGTGGCCTACACCGATCCGGAAATCGCCTGGGTCGGCGTGACCGAGACCGAGGCGAAGGCCAAGGGGCTGAAGGTCGGCGTCGGCAAGTTCCCGTGGGCGGCCAGCGGCCGCGCCATCGGCCTGTCGCGCACCGAGGGCTTCACCAAGCTGGTGTTCGACGAGGCCAGCCACCAGGTGATCGGCGCCGGCATCGTCGGCGTGCACGCGGGCGAACTGATCGCCGAGGCCGCGCTGGCGATCGAGATGGGCTGCGAGGTCGAGGACATCGGCCACACCATCCATCCGCATCCCACCCTCAGCGAATCGGTGGCGATGGCGGCCGAGATCTACGACGGCACCATCACCGACCTGTACCTGCCGAAGAAGAAGAAGGCCTGAGTCGGCGCGCTGCCGGGCCCGGAAAGGGGAAAGCCCCGGTTTCCCGGGGCTTCCTGGGGTGGGCCGCGCGCCGGACCGACGAGGAAAGCGGGCGGGCCCACCTGTCCTGACCTGCCCGGCGCCGAAAGGTTCCCGGCGCCGGTGGCCGGTGCTCCGGCCGGGCGTCCGGGACAGGCGATGGTGCGCTGCACAAGGTTGCCGCCCGCAAACCGCCGCTGCTATACTTTTGCGGCTTTGCAGCAGCCCGAGCCAGGTATCCCCCGCCCCGACCCGACCCGACGCGCCGCCCTGCGGCTGCCGCTGGTGCAAGGTGCGGCAGGACTGACCGGCGCGGGGGTGCTGGCGATGGTCGTCGGGGGCTTGCCCGCGGCGGCCTTTCTTGCAGGTGCGACGGTCATCGCCGCGGGGTTCGCGGTGTTCGCCTGGCGCACCGCCGGACGCTCGCCGGTGGCTCCCGCAGGACGCATGTTCACGCGTCTGCTGGTCGGTACCGTGCTCAAGTGGCTGGTGATCGGTGCCGGGCTCGTCCTGGCGATGAATGGCGCCGGTCTGCCTGCAGGATTCGTGCTGGGAGGGGCCCTGACGGCTTTCCTGGTGTCCATGATCGGCTTGCCCTGGTTGCTTCGATGATCCGTGATTTCCTCCGCGCTGCCGGCGACAGCCCCAGCGAATACGTCACCCATCACCTCACGCATTGGCAGGTCTCGATCGGCGAGGGCACCTTCTGGACCCTCAACGTCGACAGCCTGCTGGTCTCGCTGCTGGTGGGCGTGCTGACGATGGGCACCTTCTGGCTGGTCGGTCGTCGTGCGACCTCGGGGGTGCCGTCGAAGTTCCAGGCCTTCATCGAGATCGCGGTCGGCTTCATCGACACCCAGGTCAAGGACGTCTTCCACGGCAACCGCAGCTTCGTGGCCCCGGTCGCGCTGACCATCTTCATGTGGGTGTTCATGATGAACGCGCTGAAGATGGTCCCGGTCGACTTGTTCCCGGGCGTGGCCGCCGCGGCCGGCCAGGAATACTTCCGCGCCGTGCCCACCACCGACCTCAACATCACCTCGGCCATGGCGCTGGCGGTGCTGCTGCTGATGTTCGCCTTCGCGATCGGCTCCAAGGGCGTCGGCGGCTTCGGCAAGGAGCTGCTGACCGCGCCGTTCCACGGCAGCGGCGTGATGAAGGTGATCCTGGCCCCGTTCAACCTCGGCCTGAACATCATCGAGTACCTGTCCAAGCCGGTCAGCCTGGCGATGCGACTGTTCGGCAACATGTACGCCGGCGAGCTGGTGTTCCTGCTGATCGCGCTGCTTGGCGCGGCCGGCGGCAACATGATCCTGGAGGCGGGCCTGGCGGCCAAGGCCGGCGGTGCGCTGGCCTTCACCGGCGCGGTGCTCGCGGGCGCCGCCTGGTCGATCTTCCACATCCTGGTCATCACCCTCCAGGCCTTCATCTTCATGATCCTGTCGGTCGTCTACTTCTCGATGTCGGCAGAGTCGCACTGAGCGCGGCCGCGCTCGCACCCCTTCGCTTTACCTTTCAACCTTCACCCGAAGATCCACCGAGGAAGTCAACATGGAACTCACCGCACTCATCGCCGCCGTCCAGGGCAACACCGCGCTCGCGATCGGCATCATCATCGGCCTCGGCGCGCTGGGCGCCTGCGTCGGCATCGGCATCATGGGCTCGAAGTTCCTCGAGAGCGCCGCGCGCCAGCCGGAGCTGGTGCCGATGCTGTCGGGCCGCATGTTCCTGCTCGCGGGCCTGATCGACGCTGCGTTCATCATCGGCCTCGCGATCGCGCTGTTCTTCGCGTTCGCCAACCCGCTGATCGGTGCCGCGGTTTCCGCTGCGACCGGCGCCTGATTGGGCTGCCACGCCGCGCGCCTTCACCGGCGCGCGGCAAGGTCGGGCGCGAGTCCGCGCCCGGGTACCCATAGCGGAGCATCACGATGCAATTCAACGCCACATTCCTGGGCCAGGGCCTCGCGTTCGCGATCCTGATCTGGTTCACTTGGAAGTTCATCTGGCCGCCGCTGATGCGGGCGATCGAGGAACGCCAGCAGAAGATCGCCGAGGGCCTCGCAGCCGCGGACAATGCGCAGAAGAACCTCGCCCAGGCCGAGGAACGGGTCGCCGACGAGCTGAAGGCGGCGCGGGTCAAGGCCAACGAGATCATCGACCAGGCCCACCAGCGCGCCAACCAGATCGTCGACGCCGCCAAGGCCGAGGCGATCGCGGAAGGCCAGCGCCAGAAGGCCCTGGTCGAAGGCGAGATCGTCGCCTCGGCCAACCGCGCCCGCGAGGACCTGCGCCAGCAGGTGTCGTCGCTGGCCGTGGCCGGCGCCGAGAAGCTGCTGCATCGCGAGATCGACGCGGCCGCGCACAAGGCGCTGCTCGACGAGCTCGCCGCGCAGCTGTCCGACAAGGCGGCCTGATCCGATGAGCCAGGCACTGACCCTCGCCCGCCCCTACGCCCGTGCCGCTTTCATGGTCGCGAAGGACGCCGGTGCGCTCGGGGACTGGTCGCAGGCGCTCGCGTTCGCCGCGCGCATCGCGGTCGATCCGCAGGCGACCCGGGTACTCGGCCATCCGGCGCTGACCCGCGAGCAGGCGGTCGGCCTGCTGGCGCCAGACGCCGCGCCGGCCGCGTTCGGCGATTTCCTTGCGCTGCTGGCCGACAACCGCCGGCTGGCGCTGCTGCCGGAGATCGCGGGCCTGTACGCCGACCTGCGCGCCGACGCCGAGCGCGTGGTCAAGGCCAGGATCACCTCGGCCACGACGCTGCCGCCGGCCGAGCTCGACAGCATCAAGGCGGCGCTGCGCGCGCGCTTCGGCCGCGACGTCGAGCTCGAGACCGCGGTCGACGAGGCTCTGATCGGCGGCGCGGTGATCGCGGCCGGCGACGTGGTCATCGACGGCTCGCTGCGCGGCAAGCTGGCCCGGCTGCAGTCGGCGTTGGCGCATTGAAACGCTGATTCGTGAGCGGCGACCAGTGATCCGGAGCAGCAGCTGCCGCAGCGCTCTTCCAATCGCCAATCACGAATCACCAGTCACGAACAAACCATAGAAATCCGAATGCCGCACGTCGCGGCATGCGACCAGGAAACGAAGCAATGGCAACCACCACGCTCAACCCGTCCGAAATCAGCGAGCTGATCAAGGCCCGCATCGAGAAGGTCACGCTGTCCGCGGAAGCGCGCAACGAAGGCACCGTCACCTCGGTCGCCGACGGCATCGTGCGCATCTACGGCCTGGCCGACGCGATGCAGGGCGAGATGATCGAGCTGCCCGCCGCCGAGAGTGGCACGCCCACCTACGCGCTGGCGCTGAACCTGGAGCGCGACTCGGTTGGCGCGGTGGTGCTGGGCGACTACGAGCACCTGCGCGAGGGCGACGTCGCCAGGACCACCGGCCAGATCCTGTCGGTGCCGATCGGTCCCGAGATGCTCGGCCGCGTGGTCAACGCGCTGGGCGAGCCGATCGACGGCAAGGGCCCGATCGACGCCAAGCTCAGCGCGCCGGTGGAGCGCGTGGCCCCGGGCGTGATCTGGCGCAAGTCGGTCGACCAGCCGGTGCAGACCGGCTACAAGTCGGTCGACGCGATGATCCCGATCGGCCGCGGCCAGCGCGAGTTGATCATCGGCGACCGCCAGACGGGCAAGACCGCGATGGCGATCGACGCGGTGATCAACCAGAAGGGCACCGGCATCAAGTGCGTGTACGTCGCGATCGGCCAGAAGGCTTCGACGGTGGCCAACATCGTGCGCAAGCTCGAAGAGAACGGCGCGCTGGCGCACACCATCGTGGTCGCCGCCACCGCCTCCGAGTCGGCCGCGATGCAGTACATCTCGGCGTACTCGGGCTGCACCATGGGCGAGTACTTCATGGACCGCGGCCAGGACGCGCTGATCGTGTACGACGACCTGTCCAAGCAGGCCGTCGCCTACCGTCAGATCTCGCTGCTGCTCAAGCGCCCGCCGGGCCGCGAAGCCTATCCGGGCGACGTGTTCTACCTGCACAGCCGCCTGCTCGAGCGCGCCGCGCGCGTGTCGGCCGACTACGTCGAGAAGTTCACCGACGGCGAGGTCAAGGGCAAGACCGGCTCGCTGACCGCGCTGCCGATCATCGAGACCCAGGCCGGCGACGTCTCCGCGTTCGTGCCGACCAACGTGATCTCGATCACCGACGGCCAGATCTTCCTCGAGACCGACCTGTTCAACGCCGGCATCCGCCCGGCCGTGAACGCCGGCATCTCGGTCTCGCGCGTCGGTGGCGCGGCCCAGACCAAGATCATCAAGAAGCTCTCGGGCGGCATCCGCATCGCGCTGGCGCAGTACCGCGAGCTGGCGGCGTTCGCCCAGTTCGCCTCCGACCTGGACGAGGCCACCCGCAAGCAGCTTGAGCGCGGCCAGCGCGTGACCGAGCTGATGAAGCAGAAGCAGTACCAGCCGATGTCGATCGCCTACCAGGCGCTGTCGATCTACGCGGTCGACAAGGGCCACATGGACGATGTCCCGGTCGGCAAGATCCTGGCGTTCGAAGAGGCGCTGCACGCGCACTTCGCCAACACCCAGGGCGAGCTGATCGACCGCATCAATGCCAGCGGCGACTGGAACGACGAGATCGAGGCCGCTTACAGGGCGGGCATCGAGGAGTTCAGGAAGACCGGAAGCTGGTAAGAGCCGGGACCCGGGACCCGGGACCAGGGACCCGCGAGAGCGGGTTCCAGGGTTCGGGAACGATACCGGGGGACGGTTGACATAGAACGACGCGAGACGAGGGGCCTTCCCGGGCCCCGGGTCCCGGGTCCCGAGTCCCGAGAAGAGAAATGGCCGGCGGCAGAGAAATCAAAACCAAGATCAAGAGCGTGCAGAACACCCGCAAGGTGACGCGCGCGCTGGAGATGGTCTCGGCATCGAAGATCCGCAAGGCGCAGGATCGGATGAAGGCATCGCGTCCGTATGCGCGGGCGATGCGGCAGCTGATCGGGCACCTGGCCCAGGCCAATTCCGAGTTCCGCCATCCCTACCTGGTCGAGCGCAAGGAGATCAAGCGGGTCGGCTACGTGATCGTGTCCTCGGACCGCGGCCTGGCCGGCGGCCTGAACAACAACCTGTTCCGCAAGCTGCTCGGCGAGATCCGCCAGTGGCAGGACAAGGGCGTCGAGGTCGACGTGGTGACCATCGGCCAGAAGGCGACGGTGTTCTTCCGCCGCCTGAAGCTGCGCATGCTGGCCAGCGTCACCCACCTGGGCGACCAGCCGCAGGTGGAGCAGCTGGTGGGCGTGATCAAGGTGATGCTGGACGGTTACGACGCCGGCCAGGTGGACAAGGTGTTCCTGGTCTACAACGACTTCGTCAACACCATGATCCAGCGCGCGGCGTTCGACCAGCTGCTGCCGCTGCCGCCGTCGGAGGCCGTGGCCCAGCACGATTGGGACTACATCTACGAGCCCGACGCGGAAGGCGTGCTGAGCCACGTGCTCACGCGCTACGTCGAGTCGCTGGTCTACCAGGCGGTGATGGAGAACGTCGCTTCCGAGCACGCTGCGCGCATGGTGGCGATGAAGTCGGCCAGCGACAACGCCACCAAGCTGATCGACACGCTGAACCTGGTCTACAACAAGGCCCGCCAGGCGGCGATCACCCAGGAAATTTCCGAGATCGTCGGCGGTGCCGCGGCGGTTTGAGCAGGGATCGAATCAGGGGTGCATCCAGGCGGCGGATGCATCCGGCAACTGGAAGTCAGCCGTGAAGTGCCGAAAGCCAACCCTCGACCAACTTCAAATGGAATCCAAGGAATGACAAAGACCAACCTGCTCCTCGCCCTTGCCCTGGCCGTCGTGCTGACCGCGTGTGCCAAGCCGGAAGCCGAGGCTCCTGCCGCGGTCGATGCCGCGCCCGCCGCCGAGGCCACCACCGACGCCGCGGTCGAAGGTGCTGAAGTCGAAGGCGCTGAAGTCGCCGATGCCGCCGAGGCGACTGCCGACGCCGGCGCCGTCGACGGCTCCGACATGCCGCAGGCCTGCAGCGATTACCTGGCCCGCGCCCGCGCCTGCTTCGAGAAGGCCGGCAGCAACGCCGCGCTGGCGAGCTTCCAGCAGGGCGTGGACATGGCCGAAGCCGAGTGGAAGAAGGTGGACGACAAGACCGCGCTGGCATCCGCCTGCACTACCGCCAACGAGCATTTCGCAGCCGCCGCCAGCGCGCTGCAGTGCGAGTAAGCGGTTGAACCCGTCCCGCGGGCGCCTGCCCGCGGGACCCACCCCCTTCGGGTGTTGCGAAAAGCCCGTCCGGCTTTCCGGAACATCCGATTTTGGAATCAAGCGAGTAGTGACATGAACGCCACCGTTTCACAAGGCAAGATCGTCCAGATCATCGGCGCCGTCGTCGACGTCGAGTTCCCGCGCAGCGATGTGCCCAAGGTGTACGACGCGCTCAAGGTGAAGGACACCGAGATCACGCTCGAGGTGCAGCAGCAGCTCGGCGACGGCGTGGTGCGCGCGATCGCACTCGGCTCCACCGACGGCCTCAAGCGCAACCTGGTTGCCGAGAACACCGGCCGTGCGATCTCGGTTCCGGTGGGCCTGGGCACGCTGGGTCGGATCATGGACGTGCTGGGTCGCCCGATCGACGAGGCCGGTCCGGTCAAGGCCGACACCGCGTGGGAAATCCACCGCGCCGCGCCGTCCTACGAGGACCAGTCCTCGACCACCGAGCTGCTCGAAACCGGCATCAAGGTCATCGACCTGATGTGCCCGTTCGCCAAGGGCGGCAAGGTCGGCCTGTTCGGCGGCGCCGGCGTGGGCAAGACGGTCAACATGATGGAGCTGATCAACAACATCGCGACCGAGCACTCGGGCCTGTCGGTGTTCGCCGGCGTCGGCGAGCGCACCCGCGAGGGCAACGACTTCTACCACGAGATGCAGGAGTCGGGCGTCGTCAACGTCGAGGAGCCCGAGAAGTCGAAGGTGGCGATGGTCTACGGCCAGATGAACGAGCCGCCGGGCAACCGCCTGCGCGTCGCGCTGACCGGCCTGACCATGGCCGAGTACTTCCGCGACGAAGGCCGCGACGTGCTGCTGTTCGTCGACAACATCTACCGCTACACCCTGGCCGGTACCGAAGTGTCGGCGCTGCTGGGCCGCATGC
>JAEWGI010000045.1 GCA_023388355.1 Pseudomonadota bacterium | reverse complement strand
CTGTGGAATCTCAACAGGTCGTCCACCGGGAGACCGAGGCGGCTGATTGGTGGTTTGGCTTGCAGACTACCGTGCGGGCGATGCCAGTTGTAGTGATGAAGCCAGATCGGCAGATCTTTGGCGCGCTGGTCTGAGGTGTCGTAAGGCCGAGCATAGGCCCACTCGCGCAGCACTGTCTGGATGAAGCGTTCGGCCTTGCCGTTTGTTTGTGGTCTGTAGGGCCTGGTGAAGATGTGTTTGAGGCCGAGCTTCCTGCACGCTTTGGCGAAAGCCTTGGCGCGGTAGCAGGAGCCGTTGTCGGTCATGATGCCGGTGACCTTCATGCCGAGACTACGGTAGTAAGTGACGGCCTCCTTGAGGAAGGCGATGGCGCTTTCCTTCTTCTGATCCCGCCGGATCTGGGAGAAGGCCAGGCGCGACGCATCGTCGATGGCGACGTGAACGAACTCGTGGCCGGCGCCGCGGCTTTCGCCCTTCTGGCGATCGTGGGTGATGCGATGGCCCGGTCTTACGAATCTGCCGAGCTTTTTGATGTCGATATGGATGAGCTCGCCGGGCTGCTCGCGCTCGTACCGGCGCACCGGCTCGGCGGGCTCCAGATCCCGTATCCGGCTTAATCCCAAGCGGCGAAGGATACGGCTGACGGTAGCCGGTGACACGTCGACCTCGGCTGCGATTTGCTTGCCGGTGTGGCGCCGCCGGCGCAATGCCTCGACAGCAGCGCACGTGGCTGGCGGGGTTCGGCTCGGCGATGAATGAGGTCGCGACGAGCGATCGCGCAACCCCTCCACACCTTCCGCGCGGAACCGCTTGACCCACTTGGCGACCGTTTTGGGGGTCGTGTTGAACTGGTCCGCCGCGGCAGCAGCGCTCAGCCCGCTCTCGACCACGCCTCGCACCATCGCCTCTCGACCTTTGGGCGTCAAAGGCGCATTCTTGTGGACGTTCATCTGGTCTTTCCTTGGAACACTGAAGCTTCGCAACCTCAGCTTCCTCGGTTCAGACCAGATGGACAACCTCCTGAGAGACCAAAGTTAGCCGAAGGCGTAACCCACCACTTCTCTTTCTGCGGATGTAGACCGCGGTGGGTTACGCTTCGCTAACCCACCCTACGCACCGTCCTTGCCGCTACCGCCACAACCGTATCAATGCGCCATGCTTTCCCGTCACCGGATCGGCCGGTGGCCGCGCGACGTTCGGAATCGTCTTCAACGCCTTGGCGTGGTTCTCCGCGGTTGCGCGCGTGACCTCCATCCGCGATCCCGGCGGATAGGCGCCGATCACGCAGAAATCGTCGCTTGCATGGATGCACTGATGCCCTGTCCCGGCAGGCAGAATCGCGACGTCACCGGCTTTGATCTCCAGCTCCTGGCCCTGATCGCCACCGAAGCGAACGCGGGCATGGCCACGCGCAACGCCGAGCGCCTCATGCACGGTCGCGTGGTAGTGCAGATAAGTGTAGACGCCGTTGCGCCACGTGCCGCCCCAATTGTTCGTTTCGAACAGGTTCTCGATGGTCTCTTCGGGGCGCTTCGGATCGAGCGTCACCGCGCCCTGGTAGACCAGGAAGGGAAGGATGTTGTTCGGCACGAGCCCGTCATCCTCGAACACGATGGCGAGCGGCTCGGCATAGTCACGTACGACGGACATGACGGGGTTCCCTCCAGCATTGGCTAAGGACTCAAGACCGCGCAAGCGCCCTTGTTCCCGAGCCGACACGCTCGCTTGATGGAGATCAAGGCGGAGGCCGCCATTCAGGGGCACGCAACCCAGAGAAAAAAGGGACGGAACGCCATGTACGCATCCGATGTTGCGCAGCGCCATTTTTCAGCGGCCTTGGATGAGGCCGAGACGAGCGGCCTCGGACACGAGGCCGTCTGCCGCGCTCTGCTCAATCTTGTGATCACGAAATATCTGGAGACGAGGTCCGTCGCCGACATCCAGGCGGAGCTGCGCTTCGTCGCCGAGAATTGCGATCCCGATACGGACTTCATGTTCATGCGTCCGTGACGGCGAACAGCCGGCGGACGCGTCCGCCGGCTGTTCACCGAATCTTACGCGCTCTTCTTCTGCCGCATCAGATCGGCAAAGCGCTGGAACAGATAGTGCGAGTCGCGCGGGCCCGGCGAGGCCTCGGGGTGATACTGCACCGAGAACACCGGCTTGCCGTCGAGCTGGATGCCGCAATTGGATCCGTCGAACAGCGAGATGTGGGTCTGCGTCGCGCCCTTCGGCAGCGTGTTCTCGTCCACGGCAAAGCCGTGGTTCATCGAGGTGATCTCGACCTTGCCGGTGGTCTCGTCCTTCACGGGATGATTGGCGCCGTGATGGCCCTGATGCATCTTCTTGGTCTTCGCGCCAACGGCGAGGCCGAGCATCTGGTGACCGAGACAAATGCCGAAGGTCGGCGTGCCCGACTTGATGACGTCCTGAATGACAGGCACCGCATATTTGCCGGTCGCGGCCGGATCGCCCGGACCGTTCGACAGGAACACGCCGTCCGGCTTCATCGCCAGAATGTCTTCCGACGACGTCGTTGCCGGCACCACCGTCACCTTGCAGCCGACGCCGGCGAGCAGGCGCAGAATGTTGCGCTTGATGCCGTAGTCGATCGCGACGACGTTGAACTCGGCCTTGTCCTGCTTGCCGAAACCCTTGTCCCACAGCCAGGGCGTCTCATCCCAATTGAAGCGCTGGCCGGACGTGACCATCGGTACGAGGTCCATGCCCTCGAGGCCGGGCCATTCGCGTGCTTCTTCCTTCAGGCCGTGCAGGTCGAACTCGCCGTTCTTGGCGTGAGCGATCACGGCGTTGGGCATGCCCTTGCTGCGGATCAGCGCGGTCAGCGCGCGCGTGTCGATGCCGGAGAGGCCGATGATGCCGCGCGCCTTCAGCCACTGGTCGAGATGCTTGGTCGCGCGGTAGTTCGAGGGATCGGTAATCGCCGAGCGCAGGATCACGCCGCGTGCCCCCGGCGTCGCCGCCATGTTCACCGTCTCGATGTCTTCGTCGTTGGTGCCGACGTTGCCGATATGCGGAAAGGTGAAGGTGATGAGCTGCCCGGCATAGGAGGGATCGGTGAGGATCTCCTCGTAACCGGTCATCGCGGTGTTGAAACAGACCTCGCCGACGGCGTGGCCTTCCGCGCCGAGGCCAAACCCTTCGAGCACGGTGCCATCGGCAAGCACGAGGAGCGCGGTCGGTTTGTGGTCCGGCCAGGCTGAAGCATTGTCAGATGTTGTCATGAGCGCACTTCATAGTCCGTGCATTCCCGCGCGTCAAAGCCGGAAAGGAAGGAAAACAGGGGGATTCACATGCGTTTGCTGCATAATTGATGGCCATTTTTCGGTATTTCAGCCCGTTGTCCGGGCTTTTGGCCCGGTCCGCCGGGAATCCCGAGGTTCTTCCAGAACGGACAAGGCTTTGGTTGTTCTTGGGCGACGAACGGCCTAGATCAAGTTCCTTGCATCCAAAGAGGTAAGGCCATGCTGCGCGACGACATCAACAATGCGGTCAAGGACGCCATGAAGGCCAAGGCAGAGCGCAAGCTCTCCACGTTGCGCATGGTCAATTCGACCATCAAGAACGCCGACATCGACGCGCGCGGGCAGGGCAAGCCGCCGCTGTCGGACGCCGACCTGCTTGCCCTGTTCCAGAAGATGATCAAGCAGCGCCAGGAATCGGTCGAACTCTACGACAAGGGCGGCCGCGCCGAACTTGCCGCGCAGGAGCGCGAGGAGATCGCGATCATCTCGGCCTACCTGCCGAAGCAGATGTCGGACGACGAGGTGAAGGCCGCGATATCGGCTGCGATCGCCGAGACCGGCGCCGCCGGAATGAAGGACATGGGCAAGGTGATCGGCGTGCTGCGCGCGAAGTTCGCCGGCCAGATGGATTTCGGCAAGGCCAGCGGCATGGTGAAGGCCGCGCTGTCGGGCTGACCACCAGCTAGCTGTCGTCCCCGCGAAGGCGGGGACCCATACTCCGCGGCCTCGCGATTCGTCTCCTCGGGTTGAAACATCGCGGCCTGTCACTAAACTCGGTGGTTATGGGTCCCTGCGTTCGCAGGGACGACGCTCTGATTCTGGAAGGGCGTGACACATTCGAAGGCCGCCATGCTCACCGAAGCCGCCACCTACGACGAACTCTACCGCAATTTCCGCTGGGACGTTCCAGCGCGGTTCAACATGGCGACCGCGTGCTGCGACCGTTATGCCGATGGCACCGGCCGTCTGGCGCTGCTCTATGTCGACGAGGACGGTGGTGCCACGCGCACCTCTTTCGATGAGGTCGCGGAAGCCTCGTGCCGCTTTGCCAACGTGCTGACGGCCGACGGCCTCGTGCGCGGCGATCGCGTCGCGGTGTTTCTGTCGCAATCGCTGGAACTGCCGATCGCGCATTTCGCCGCGTTCCGTTCCGCGATGATCTCGATCCCGCTGTTCGCGCTGTTCGGCGAGGATGCGCTGGAATTCCGCCTCTCGAATTCCGAAGCGAAAGCAATCGTCACCGACGAAAGCGGTTGGGAGAAGCTCGCGAAGATCCGCGATCGTCTTCCGGCGCTGAAGAACATCTACGTGATCGGCGGCCGTGCGCCCGCGGGGACAAAATCATTCTGGTCCGAGATCAAGGCGGCCTCGCCGGATTTTGCGACCGTCGATACCTCATGCGACGATCCTGCGCTGATCATCTACACGTCAGGCACGACAGGAAATCCGAAAGGCGCGCTGCATGCGCATCGCGTCGTGCTCGGCCATCTGCCGAATGTCGAGATGTGTCACAACTTCCTGCCGCGACCTGGCGACCTGATGTGGACGCCGGCGGACTGGGCCTGGATCGGCGGGCTGATCAATTGCCTGTTCGCGTTCTGGTACCACGGCATTCCCATGGTCGGGCATCGCGCACGCAAATTCGAGCCGCAGGCGGCGATGACCATGATGGCCGAACTCGGCATCCGCAACGTATTCCTGCCGCCGACCGCGCTGAAGCTGATGCGGCAGGCCGACGTGAAGAATCCCGGCCTGAAGCTGCGCAGCATCTTCACCGGCGGTGAATCGCTTGGTGGCGAACTGCACGGCTGGGTGCGCGAAACCTTCGGCATCGATGCGCATGAAGTGTTCGGCCAGACCGAATGCAATCTCGTGGTCGGCAGCAATTCGAACCTGTTTCCGATCCGGCCCGGCTCGATGGGCAAGGCGACACCGGGCTTCGATGTCCGCATCGTCAACGACCGGGGCGAGGAAGTGCCGCGCGGCCAGCGCGGCATCATCGGCGTGCGCCAGCCGTGTCCCTGCACCATGATCGAGTACTGGAAGAATCCGGAAGCCACGGCGAAGAAATATGCCGGCGAGTTTCTCCTGACCGGCGATCTCGGCATCCAGGATGAGGACGGCTATTTCTGGTACGTCAGCCGCGAGGACGACGTCATCACCACGGCCGGCTATCGCGTCGGCCCGGCGGAGATAGAACACACGCTGATGAAGCATCCGGCGGTGGCGATGTCGGCCGTGGTTGGCATTCCCGATCCGATCCGAACCGAATCCATCAAGGCCTGGATCGTGCTGCGCCCGGGCTTTGCGGCGAGCGATGCGCTGGCACGCGAGATCCAGGAGTTTGTCAAGGTGCAACTCGCCGCCCACGAATATCCGCGCTTCGTCCAGTTCGCCGAAACGCTGCCGATGACCGCAACGGGCAAGGTGCTGCGACGGGAGTTAAGGACGCTGGGGTAGGGTGAGTTCTCCACCCCGCATCGTCGTCCCGGCCTTCGCCGGACGACGCGGTGGGTGCGCGATATTCCGCTGCAATCTCACTCCGCCTCCAGCGCCGAGCGCAGCACCGCCGCCAGTTCATGCCGGCGGTAGGGCTTGTTCAGGATCCGCACCTCATGGTCCAGCCCGTCGGGATGTTCGGTGTGGCCCGAGGTCAGCAAAATCTTCAAATAGGGCCGCAGGCGTACAGCCTCCTTTGCCAATTCCGGCCCGAGCATGCCGCCGGGCATCACGACATCCGAGAACAACAGATCGATCTTCTCCGGCCCGCGCAGGATATCGAGGGCTGCCCGCGCATTGCGGGTGACGATGACGCGATAGCCGAGCGCCTTCAATTCGCTTTCGACGTAGTTGCGCACCATGGCGTTGTCCTCGACAACGAGGATGGTCTCGTTGGCCGCAGCCGTGGCGCGGTGGCCGAAGGACGGCGCGGCGTCCGCTTGCGGCGCGCCGACGCGCGGAAAGAAGAGCCTGACCGCCGTGCCCCGTTCCGGCTCGGAGCGGATCTGCATCGCGCCGCCGGATTGCTGGGCAAAGCCGTAGACCATGCTCAGGCCGAGGCCGGTGCCCTTGCCGACCTCCTTGGTGGTGAAGAACGGTTCGAAGGCGCGGCCGGCGACCTCGGCGGACATGCCGCTGCCGGTATCGGTGACGGCGACCATGACGTAATCGCCGGGCCGCGCGTCGCCATTGACGTCGACGTCGGTTTCGCCGAGCGTGGTGTTGCGGACCTCGACCGTCAGCTTGCCGCCCGACGGCATGGCGTCGCGCGCGTTGAGCACGAGGTTGAGCAGGGCGGACGCCAACTGCCCGGGATCGACGCTGGCGAGCCACAGGCCGCGGTCAATCTGGAACTCGCACTCGACATGTTCGCCCAGCGTCCGCCGCAGCAACTGTTCCATGCCGAGAACTTTCTCGCCGATGTCGATGTCCTTCGGCATCAGCGGCTGTTTGCGGGCGAAGGCGAGCAGGCTGCGCGTCAGATCGGAGCCGCGTTCGGCGGCGGTCGCGATGTCGTCGGCGATCTTGTGCAGTTCCTTGTGAGCCGCCAGCCGCTCGGCGAGGTGCTCGGCATTGCCGAGGATCACGGTGAGCAGATTGTTGAAGTCGTGCGCCACGCCGCCGGTGAGTTGACCCATCGCCTCCATTTTCTGGGATTGGTTGAGTTTCTGATTGAGTTCGTCGATGGCGGCGCGCTGGCGCTCGAGCGACTCGGCGGTGCCGTTGAGCAGCGTCATCAGTCCGCCGAGCTCGCCGCCGGGATAAGGCGGAGCAATTCTGGCGTGGAGATCGCCAGTTCCGAGTTTTGTCGCCATGGCGGCGAGGCGTCCGACCTGCCGCCCGACGCCCATGGTCGCGAGCAGCCATACACCCGCGAGCAGCAGCAGCGAGGCAACCGCGAGAATGGCCGTGTCCTCGTAGAGGCGGCGGTTGGCGGCGGCGAGCAGGCCGTCCTTTGAGCGTCCGATCATGATGTAGAGGCCGGCATCGCGGATTGCCGGCGAGCGGGCCACGGCCCAGACATGGGTTCGGCCGTTGCGGTCGGTCAGTTCGCGAAACGGCTCGCGGTTCGGATCCTCGGCAAACCTGAACAGCTCGGAGTTGGCGATCGATGCGCCCGCGGGCTCGCTCCAGTTCCCGCCCTGCGGTGCGACGAGGACGGTGCCCTTCCGGTCGACAAGCAGAATCTCGTTGTCGCTGGCGAGGCGCTTGTCGTGATACTCGGCGAATTTCTGCAGATTGAACGAGGCAAGCAGGATGAACTTCAACTGCCCGGATTCGGCGCGCACGGGAAAGGCGATCTGCAGCACCGATGTTCCGGTCAGCCGGCCGAATACCGGTTGCAGCGTGACGACCCCGTGCGCCATCAGCGCCTGCCTGAAGTATTCGCGGTCCCTGAGATCGAGGATCTGCTTGGTCCGTAGCGAATCGCAGAACAGGCCGCCATCCGGAGTGATGGTCAGTATCCCGGTGAACTGCGTGTATTCCTCACGTACGCCGGACAGGAACGCCGAACAGGCCTCCTTGTCATTGGTGTCGAGATCGCGGGCGCGCGCCAGCCCGTAGTGAAGCTGGGCCGTGCCCTGGATCTTCTCGTCGAGATCGCCCGAAATGTCGTTCGCCGTGGCCGACAGGTCGACCAGCGCGGCGTCGATTTCGCTGGTGCGATTGTGGATGAAGCGCACCGCCACGAGGATCGCCGGCACCAACATTGCCACGATAACGAGTATCAGCAGCCGGGTACGCAGGCTCATCGGTCCGTCGTTCCGCGCTTGAAACGGTGATTCCAGCTGCAATCAATAGTGTTATCTTTCGCCTCCAACAATAGCCGCGAAGCACGACGCCTGCTGCCCAAATCACGACGCTGATCACTACGGCGTCGTGATCCCGATCTCCCGCAGCGCGGCCAGCATCCGTTCCGGCGGCGCCATGCTGATCGCCAGCGGCTGGCTGGTTTCCAGCACGCTCTTGAGGCTCGAAAGAATCGCAGGCCAGCCCGCACGGCCGCCGGAGAGGATGTCGTCGCTGATCGGACGGTCGTGCGATTGCAGCATCGTCAGCTTAACCGCATCTCCTGCCTGTTCGATCTCGTAGGTCACGAGCGTCGGCCCGAGCTTTTCCACCAGCCCCGGCCAGTTGACGTTCCAGGTCACGGTAAGCTTGTTCGGCGGATCGCATTCGATCACCTCGCCGCTGATATGCTCGGAGCCATCGGGCGCGCGGGCGATGAAGGCGCCGCCGACCTTCAGATCGGCCTCGATCGCAAAGCCGGAGAAATACTTCCGGCTGAACTCGGCCGTCGTCAGCGCCTGCCAGACCTTCTCGGGCGTGGACGCGATGTAGATCGTGTAGACGATGGCAGGCTTGAAATTCTCGATCTTCATCATGCTTCCTCACGCTTACTCATCACGCTTTTCCAGTTGCCGTTTCAATTCGTTGAGCGCGTTCAGCTTCCCGCGCTCGAATTTTTTGATCCACCGCTCGCCGATTTGATGGATCGGGACCGGGTTGAGATAGTGCAGCTTCTCGCGGCCATGCCTGACGGTGGTGACCAGATTGGCCGCTTCGAGAATCCCGAGATGCTTGGCGACCGCCTGCCGCGTCATTGCGAGCCCATCGCAGAGTTCGTTCAATGTCTGTCCGCCCCTCACGTGAAGCCTGTCCAGCAGCGCGCGCCGCGACGCGTCGGCCAGCGCTTTGAAGACTTCATCCATGGCTATTAATAAGCAACCAAAAGGTTGCATGTCAAGTGAAGCCGTTTCCCGCTTTGGGCCCGTCGCATTCAGCCGGAATAAGATCACGCCAATGACTTACCGCCGCCACATCCCGCACATGATCGGGCGGCGAGATGGCTGCAGTGACGTCGTTCGACTGGCGGATGTACCCAGGTTCGGCGGTCCAGGAAGCCCCCGGAGTTGATCTCCGGGGGCTTCCTCGTCTATGGCGACCTCGTCGCCGACGACGAAACTTGCCGGGAACTACGATCCAATGCTGCGCACCGCTATTGCTGCTGCCGCGCTGGCAGCCATCACGATCATGCTGTTGCACACGACCCATCACGGCGCGCATGCAAGATCAGCCACGCATTGCGGCTTCTGGACCGAGATCGAGGCGGGGCTGTCGTGTCGCTAACGCGATGGCTGCTCGGAAGGGGATAAAGCCGACAACGCTGACCAACGGTCATTGAAGTCCGCCGCCGGCGATGCGCTCGCGTCGGCCGCGACGTCTTGCGACGACGTGGTATCGGAGGCGACGACGATTCCCCTGGTCCAGGGCGTGTGCGACTTCATGGTGGCGGCAGCAGCAACGGCGAGCAGGGCGACCGCCACGAAACCGGTAATCGTTCGATGCTTCGTCATCAGAACCTCCTCGGTCCCCAAAGCCCACCTGATGTGGGTCACGGGAAGTTCGGCGGCGGTTCAACAGCGACGTGACCAGCGTTGATCGCGCCGACGCTCAGGTCGGACAACGAAGCTGCCGGAATTCAGATCGCCGGGCTCCGGTATCAGGCCAATTCGGGCTGGAACTGTCGTTCATTCGGTGGAACTGAAAAGTGCGCCTGCGGAACCAGCTTTACCATGTCCGGGAAGGCCTGACCGGTAACCCAAACTTGAACGCGCGACCGCTCACTTGGCCTGCCCGAACGCATGCAACTTTGGCATTGTTTCTGCATTGCAGGCGGGTACGGAGGCCAGCAATGACGAAAGATGCCATTGTGATTTGCGCCGGAATGCTCGCGGTCGGTGTCGGGGTGTGGACGTTTTGGGGCAGTCCGCATCATGTGAAGCCTGTGAGGACCGAAGCGGTGCGCATCCTTGCCGATGATCCGGCATTGAAGCGCGCCTCCGAGATGGACCCTTACATGCGGACCGAGCGTTGAATGTTCAAATGGCGGCGGTGCTTTCAAATGGCGGCGGCGCTGAGGCGCTGTTCATAAACCCGGCGCATTCCGGGGATACCTTTTTTAATTAGAACGAAATCAATTTTGAGCCGTGACATGAGCGGATTTTCTTTTCGATTGGCAGCGGTATCGATTGTGCTTGGATTGGTGGTATGGGCGACGCTGGGTCCGCCAACACCGTCCGCTACTCCTTTCAAGACAACGCGCTTGCAGTAAGCGTTGGCCGCGGCGCGAGGCGTGAGCGATCGCCGTGGTTTCAAGCGCGCCGCAGTGCGAACTGCCGTGACGTGGGGACGTTGCTCTCGACAAAATCCCGGACATGCTCGGGCACCGGTTCGCCTGCGATGTCGCAGCGATCTTCGATCACCATTGCGACATCGCGGGAGACGTCATTGGCCCAGTGCTCCAGCGTGTTGAAGGCCACGACGCGAACGGGATCGTTGAATTGTCCCGTCAGGAAATCGTCGATGACGGCCTCGAGATCGGTCCGCTCGATCTCGGCCTCGCGGTAGACGCTGCCGCTGCCAAAGCGATCGACCACCAGATAGACCGTTTCATCCGCGCCGTAAGGCACCGTGCCCGGCGACCACTCCGTTCGGGACATCGCAATGCTCCAACTGAACGGTTACTCAACGGTCCGCCGACAGGTAAGTTCCATTTCGCGGCACCATGATGCATAATGACCGTGTCGCCCTCCCGCCGAGCACCCCCGAGAGAACCTCCCCATGTCGCTTCAAGCCTATCTCGCCTTCGTCGTGGCGTGCATCGCGCTGGCGTTGATCCCGGGCCCGGTGGTCACGCTGGTGATCGCCAACGGCCTGCGCTACGGCACCCGCGCCGCGCTGACCAATATCGCAGGCGTGCAGGCGGGGCTCACGATCGTGATCGGCATCGTCGCGGTCGGATTGACGACGCTGATGGCGACCATGGGTTACTGGTTCGACTGGGTGCGGTTTGCCGGTGCGGCCTATCTGGTCTGGCTCGGCATCAAGCTCATTCGCTCGCCGGTCGAAGGCGTCGAAACCGACGAGCCGCCGCCACCGCCGCGCGGCGGATTCTTCCTGCAGGGGTTTCTGGTGCTGCTGTCGAACCCGAAGGTGCTGGTGTTCTTCGGTGCGTTCATTCCGCAGTTCATGGACCTGAGCAAGGATCACTTCACGCAGGTGGCGCTGCTCGGCTTCACCTTCATGGTCACCGGCGCCGTTACCGATTCGATCTACGCGCTGCTGGCCGGCCGGGCCCGACTGTTCTTTTCCAAGCAGCGCGCCCGGCTGCTGTCGCGCATCTCCGGCGGCTTCATGATCGGCGGCGGCATCTGGCTGGCGCTGACGCGGGCGCGCTAAAGCGACTTCAAGCGAAGTGGACACCGGTTCGCGTCAAAACAAAAATCTAGAGCCCGTTCCGATTCAATCGGAACGGAAGAGGCTCTAGTCGCGGAGAATATTTTGCGGCGGGCAAGGCTACCCGGATGACAATTGCGCGTGCAGCATGGTTTCGATCTCGGCGAAAGTGCGCGCCAGCCGATCGGCCCACGCCGTCTCGCCCGCGGGATCCGAGATCAGGTCCTGACGAATTTCGATGCCGGTGTTCATCAGGCCGCGCGCCTCGGCGTGCACGGGGATGGTGTAGTCGGTCTCGTCGCTGACTGCATAGGGCTCGTTGTCGCCGACGACGAGGTCGCCCTCGGCGCGCAACAGCTTCAGCAGCAGCGGCGGCAGGTGCGTGTCGCGGTGATAGAGCGTGCCGATGTGCCAGGGGCGCGCGATGCCGGCGTAGACGGGTGTAAAGCTGTGCAGCGACACCAGCACCGTCGGCCGGCCGGCACGTTTGCGTTGATCGATGATCTCGCCGATGCGGCGGTGATAGGGATCGAAGATCTGTGCGCGCCGCATCGCGGCGGCCTCGCGCGAGAGGCCCTCGTTGCCGGGGATCGTCGTGGCTTCGCTGATGCGCGGGATCGAACTTGCAACATGCGGCGGTCGGTTGCAGTCGATCACCAGCCGCGAGTAGCGCTGCACGATCAGATGGGCATCGAGATGTTTGGCGAGTTGCTCCGCGACGCCGGCTATGCCGATGTCCCATGCGATGTGGCGCGTCAGTTCGCTTTCGGGCACGCCGAGATCGCCGAGCGCGCGCGGGATCAGCCTTCCGTAATGATCGCCAGTCAGCAGAAACGGCGAGCGGCCGGCCGCGTTAAATTCCTGCACCGGTGGAACCTCTTCCGCGCTGAGGAGTAGTGCTGTGTCGCCGGCATAATTCAAAGCATTCTCCTCAAATCGCTGCCTATCGAAGCGGCATATCGATCTGGAATTGGGCAGGTTTGGGTCTAGATTAACGCCATCAGAATCGATGAATATTTGACGATGCCGCTCCTGACAATCAATCACAAGACCATTTATCGCTACACGCGTCCCGTCGCGTTCGGCGAACATCGCATCATGCTGCGTCCGCGCGACGGCCATGATCTGCGGGTGCTGTCCGGCGATCTCGAGATCGAGCCGCAGCCGATGCGGCTGCGCTGGATCCACGACATCTTCGGCAACAGCGTCGCGATCGCCACCTTCGACGAACGCTCCGAGAAATTGTCGTTCACCTCGTCGGTGACCGTCGAGCACAATCCGGAGGACGAGTTCGCGCTGACCGCTGATGATCCCGCCTATTTCTATCCCTTCCTCTACGACGACGAGGAGTTTCCCGACCTGCTGCAGTTCGTCACGCCGCAATATGGCGATCCCAATGGCGAGATGTCGGCCTGGGCGAGAACATTTCTCGACGTGGAGGGGCCGACGCCGACGTTCAACATCCTGAGTGGCATGACGCATGGCATCCGCGAGGCCTTCAGGTATCGCAAGCGGCACGAGCAGGGCACCCAGCATCCGCTCGACACGCTGCAGACCGGCTCCGGCACCTGCCGCGATTTCGCGCTGTTCATGATCGAGGCGCTGCGCCGGCTCGGCATCGCCGCGCGCTTCGTGTCCGGCTATCTCTTCATTCCCGGCGACAGGGCACATGGCTATGTCGGCGGCGGCTCGACCCATGCGTGGGTGCAGGTCTATCTGCCGAGCGCGGGCTGGATCGAATTTGATCCGACCAACGGCATCGTCGGCACCCGCGACCTCATCCGGGTGGCGGTGGCGCGCGATCCGCGCCAGGCGATTCCGCTGCACGGCACTTATCTCGGCTCCCCCGACGCCTATGCCGGCATGGAGGTTCACATCAACGTCGTTTCGGTCGGCGAGGGGCCGCACGAAACGCAAGCCACGGAAAAGGTCTGATCATGGAGATCAAAGTCGGCTTCGAGTTGGCGTATGCGGCGGTGCAGCCGACACCGATGGTGATCATGCTCAGCATCCACCCGTCGCGCTTTTCCGACATCGTCGGCACCGAGCGCATCGTCGCCGAGCCTGACGTGCCGATCGGCTTCTATCGCGACAGCTTTGGCAACGTCTGCGGTCGCCTGGTGGCGCCCGCCGGCGGCGTGACGTTGCGCGGCGATGCGCTGGTGCGCGATTCCGGCCTGCCCGATGTGGTGATGCCGACCGCGCAGCAATTGCCGATCGATCAATTGCCGGATGAGGTTTTGCAATACCTGATGCCGAGCCGCTATTGCGAGACCGACAAGCTCACCGACGTCGCATGGTCTCTGTTCGGCAACACGCCGGCCGGCTGGGCGCGGGTGCAGGCCATCGTCGATTTCGTGCACAACCACGTCACCTTCGGCTACCAGCACGCGCACCACATGAAGTCGGCGCATGACGTCTACGAGCAGCGCGCCGGCGTCTGTCGCGACTTTGCGCATCTGGCGCTGACCTTCTGCCGCTGCATGAACATCCCGGCACGCTACTGCACCGGGTATCTCGGCGATATCGGCGTGCCCCGCGATCCCGCGCCGATGGATTTCTCCGGCTGGTTTCAGGTCTATCTCTCCGGCCAGTGGTACACGTTCGACGCGCGCCACAACGTACCCCGCATCGGCCGCATCCTGATGGGCACCGGCCGCGACGCCGCCGACGTTGCACTGACCACGAGTTTCGGCCGAATGGATCTGGTAAAGTTTCTCGTCATCAGCGATGAGGTCGTGCCGGCTTGATCCCGCCTGCTCCGGCCGTCATTCCGGGGCGCGCATCAGCGCGAACCCAGAATCTCGGTAGTTCGATGCTTCGCATCGCCCCGGAATGACGGTATGTAACCTCACATGATTTCAGATCGACTGTTCGTCTACGGCACGCTGATGCGCGGCTTCGACCATCCGATGGCGCAACTGCTGTCGCGCAGCGCTGACTTTCTTGGAGCCGCCACCTGCCGCGGCCGCCTCCATCTCATCAAGCATTATCCGGGGCTGGTGCTGTCGGGCGAACCCGCCGACATCGTGTTCGGCGAGTTGTACCGCCTGCGCGACCGCGATGCGCTGCTCCGCGAACTCGACATGTATGAGGCCTGCGGCGAAGGCTTTCCGGAGCCGACCGAATATATCCGCCGCATGCTGGAGGTGACGCATGAGGACGGCACCGCGAGCGAGGCGTGGACCTATGTCTACAACTGGCCCGTCACCGGCCTGCCGCTGATCGTCTCGGGGAAGTTCCTGCAGAATTAGCTTGTCTCGCCGTCATGGCCGGGCTTGGCCCGGCCATGACGAGAGTTAACTACCCCGCGTCCAGCCGTTCGCGCTCCACCCTGATGTCCACCTCGCGGTCGACATATTTCCACTCCTCGGTCGCCCGCAGCGTCGCGACCAATTCCTCGAAGGCGCCCGCATGCGCGGGCTCGAATTCGAACCAGGTCAGGAAATCGAAGGGCTCGCCGAGGTCGCGGCAGTGATAGAGCTGGCGGGCGATCGCCGGCAGGTATTTCAGGCTGTTTTCGATGTGGTGCGACTTGTCCTCGAAAATCTGCCGCCGTTCTTCCTGCGTCAGCTCCCACCACGCCGCGGATTTCCTGATCGGGATCAGCGCGGCGCAGGTCGCCTCGGGCCGGCCGAGCGGGGCCTGCGCCGCGGCGAGCTTCGCCTTCTCGGCGCGCTCGGTGTAGCGGAGGTGGCTGGCGACACCGGCCACCCGCCACGAGGTGAGCGCGGGCAGGATCGGCAGCGCGATCGCCGACGAATGCACGATCGACAGCGCAGGCGTCCGCGCCATCCCCGCGCCCTTCGCCGCCGCCACCCGCGTTACCCGCCAAGCCCCGCTCTGTCCGCCCCGGAAAACCGTAAACATGGTCGCATGGAAGCGCGGAACCGGGCGCGGTTCAAGCTCTCTCCGCCGTCATTCCGGGGCGCGAAGCGAACCCGGAATCTCGAGATTCCGGGTTCGATGCTGCGCATCGCCCCGGAATGACGGTGGGGCTGTGAATAGCGGCGAGAAGGTCGACAATCTTCGTATTTCCCCGACTCACCCCTATATGCCTAATCGGTTGGTATCGACACGGCACAAACTTGTCATATGCGCTTCACGCCCCAATTTCTCGAAGAACTGCGCGCCCGGCTTCCGGCTTCGGAAGTCGTCGGCCGCCGCGTGAAGCTGAAGAAGGCGGGGCGCGAGTACAAGGGGCTGTCGCCGTTCCAGCAGGAGAAGACGCCGTCCTTCTTCGTCAACGATGAGAAGCAGGCGTGGTTCGACTTCTCGTCGGGCAAGAACGGCAACATCTTCGACTTCGTCATGGAAACTGAGGGCGTTTCGTTTCCGGAAGCCGTCGAGCGCCTCGCTTCCATGGCGGGCATCGCGGTGCCGGCGGCGACGCCGGATGCCGCGCGTCACGAGCAGCGCCGCAAGACGCTCTACGACGTGATGGATCTCGCCGCAAAGTTCTTCGCCGACACGCTGGCCTCGCGCCATGGTGCGAAAGCGCGCGGCTATCTCGGCGACCGCGCGATTACGCCGGCGACGCAGTTGCAGTTTCGGCTGGGATACGCTTTGGGCGAGCGCTTTGCGCTGAAGGAGCATCTCGGCTCGCACGGCATCTCCACCGAAGACATGGTGGAGGCGGGCTTGCTGGTGGCAGGCGACGACATTCCAGTGCCCTACGATCGCTTCCGCGATCGCGTGATGTTTCCGATCACTGACGCGAGAGGCCGCGTGATCGCATTCGGCGGCCGTGCGCTGGAAAAGGACGTCCCGGCAAAATATCTCAACTCGCCGGAGACGCCGCTGTTTCACAAGGGCGACAATCTCTACAACATCGCCACCGCGCGTCAGGCGACACATAACGGCTCGCCGCTGATCGTGGTCGAAGGCTATGTCGACGTCATCGCCATGGTCACTTCGGGCTTCGGCGGCGCCGTTGCGCCGCTCGGCACGGCGTTGACCGAAAACCAGCTGGCGCTGCTGTGGAAGATGGCGGACGAGCCGATCCTTTGTTTTGACGGCGATCGCGCCGGACAGAAGGCCGCCTATCGCGCTGCCGATCTGGCGCTGCCCAACCTGCTGCCGGGCAAGAGCCTGCGCTTTGCATTGCTGCCGGAAGGGCAGGACCCTGACGATCTCGCGCGCTCGGGCGGGCGCGGCGCGATCGAGGAAGTGATCGGAGCCGCACGTCCGCTCGCCGACATGATCTGGTCGCGCGAGATCGAGGGCGGCAGCTTCGCCACGCCGGAACGCCGCGCGGCGCTGGAAGCGCGCATCAACGAACTCAGTAACGGCATCCGCGACGAGGTCGTGCGGCGCTACTATCGCCAGGATCTGGCCGAGCGGCTGCAGCGCACCTTTGCGCCTGACGGCGGCCGTGGCGGTTACGGCAGGGGCAGTTTTGGTAGCGCCGGAGGCCGCGAATCACCCCGCCGTTTTGCGCCCCGGGGCGGCTTCAACCAGGGCCAGGCCGGCCGATTCGCCCCCCGGGGCGGCCGCGGGCAGGGGGCGGGAACAAGTTCCGGGATCGCCCCGGGCCCCTACCAGGCGGCCAGCCCCCAGCTCGCGAACAGCCCGATCATGCGCGGCCAGCGCAGCGCCATGTCCCGCCGCGAGGCGCTGATTTTGCAATCCCTGATTAACCATCCCTGGCTGCTGGACGACCACCTGGAGGAGGTGGCGGCGCTCGAGCTCGCACACCCCGAGGCCAACAAGCTCCGGGCCGGCATTATCGCCGCCTTCGCCAACGATCATCACCATTCCCCCGACGTCGAAGAACAGGCCGAGAAGATGCGGGCCGATCTCGAGGTACGCGGATTAAGTGATATTTTACAACGGGTTGAGCGGGCGATCACGACCTCGGCGGTGTGGGCGGCGAGGCCCGGCGCGGCGCGCGAGGACGTTCTTGCGACCTGGCAGCAACTGGTTGTCTTGCATCAGAAAACACACGCCCTACTTAGGGAAAAGAAGGATGCCGAACTGGCCCTGGGCGAGGAGCCCTCTGAGGCCAACCTGGCATGGCTGAAGGATGTCAGTGCCAGGCTGGTTTCGCTCGATGGAACCGAGGCCCTGATCGAGGGTTTTGGCGAATTGTCGGGCCGGTTCCGCAAAAGCGTCTGATAAGAATGATGCGGACGGCGGCGGCCGTGCCCGTTAAAAGACTCGCCAAATCCATGGTTTGGCTGCAAAAACAAGGTTAAGCGAAGCTTAGGGGCCTTAGGGCTACGTTAGACATAACCGGCGAACGGAAGGCAGGGGTGGCGACAGTCTGCGCCGCCCTTTGCGCGTCGTGAGCATGATCGAAAGGATCATGCTCGTACCAAGAGACAAGGCGATGCGGCTTTTCCTGAAAAGCTGCATCGCGGGACTTCAGTGATTAGGCGCGAGGCATGCGACCACGCATCCTCGCACGAGCGCGTTTCGGGAGCTTCATGAATGGCCACCAAGGCAAAGACGCTGCAGGTTAAGGACAAGGAAAAAGACGACAAGGCAGCGGACGCCCCGGAGAAGGATGGCCCCGACGCGCCGTCGCCGCTGCTCGACCTCTCCGATGCCGCGGTCAAGAAGATGATCAAGCAGGCCAAGAAGCGCGGCTTCGTGACCTTCGATCAGCTCAACGAAGTGCTGCCCTCCGACACCACCTCGCCCGAACAGATCGAAGACATCATGTCGATGCTGTCTGACATGGGCATCAACGTCTCCGAGGCCGAAGAGTCCGACGCCGACGAGGAAAAGGAAGAGGCCGACGACGACACCGACAACGAGCTTGTCGAGGTCACGCAGAAGGCCGTCACCGAGGTCAAGAAGTCCGAGCCCGGCGAGCGCACCGACGATCCCGTCCGCATGTATCTGCGCGAGATGGGCACGGTCGAGCTGCTGTCGCGCGAAGGCGAAATCGCGATTGCGAAGCGCATCGAGGCTGGCCGCGAGGCGATGATCGCGGGCCTCTGCGAAAGCCCGCTGACCTTCCAGGCCATCATCATTTGGCGCGATGAACTCAACGAAGGAAAGATCTTCCTCCGCGACATCATCGATCTCGAAGCGACCTACGCCGGCCCCGACGCCAAGAACAACATGAACCCGGCGATGATCGCAGGGCCCGCCGCCGCTGACGGAGCGCCTGCCAACGGCGCTGCGCCCGCGCATGTCGCGCCGCCTGCCGCCCCGCCGTCGCCGACCCCGTTCCGTGCCGCGCCCGCGGGCGATGCGGAGGCCGAGGAGAAGGATCCGGCCGAGGCCGCCGCCGAAGGCGACATGGATGACGACGAGTTCGAAAACCAGATGTCGCTCGCAGCCATCGAGGCCGAGCTGAAGCCGAAGGTGGTCGAGACCTTCGACAAGATTGCTTCCGAGTACAAGAAACTGCGCCGCCTGCAGGAGCAGGACATTGCGAACCAGCTGCAGAGCGAGTCGCTGTCGCCTTCGCAGGAGCGCAAGTACAAGAAGCTCAAGGACGAAATCATCGTCGAGGTGAAGTCGCTGCGACTCAACCAGGCGCGTATCGATTCACTGGTCGAGCAGCTCTACGACATCAACAAGAAGCTGGTCTCGTTCGAAGGCCGCCTGCTGCGCCTCGGCGACAGCCACGGCGTCGCGCGCGAGGACTTCCTGCGCAATTATCAGGGCTCGGAGCTCGATCCGCGCTGGCTCAACCGTGTCTCGAAACTCTCCGCCAAGGGCTGGAAGAATTTCGTGCATCACGAAAAGGACCGCATCAAGGAGCTGCGCCACGAGATCCAGTCGCTGGCCGCCTTGACCGGGCTCGAGATCGGCGAATTCCGCAAGATCGTGCACGGCGTGCAGAAGGGCGAACGCGAGGCGCGCCAGGCCAAGAAGGAAATGGTCGAGGCCAACCTCCGCCTCGTGATCTCGATCGCCAAGAAGTACACCAACCGCGGCCTGCAGTTCCTCGACCTGATCCAGGAAGGCAACATCGGCCTGATGAAGGCGGTGGACAAGTTCGAATACCGTCGCGGCTACAAGTTCTCGACCTATGCCACCTGGTGGATCCGCCAGGCGATTACCCGCTCGATCGCCGACCAGGCGCGCACCATCCGTATTCCGGTGCACATGATCGAGACGATCAACAAGCTGAACCGTATTTCCCGGCAGATGCTGCAGGAAATGGGTCGCGAACCCACGCCCGAAGAGCTGGGCGAGCGCATGGAGATGCCTGAGGACAAGATCCGCAAGGTATTGAAGATCGCCAAAGAACCGATCTCCATGGAAACCCCAATCGGCGACGATGAAGATTCGCACCTGGGAGACTTCATCGAGGACGCCACCATGCAGTCACCCATCGAGGTGGCTACGGTGGAAAGCCTCAAAGAAGCCACTCGCGACGTACTCTCCGGCCTCACCGCCCGAGAAGCCAAGGTGCTGCGCATGCGCTTCGGCATCGACATGAACACCGACCACACTCTCGAGGAAGTCGGTAAGCAGTTCGATGTCACCCGCGAACGTATTCGCCAGATCGAGGCCAAGGCGCTGCGCAAGCTGCGCCACCCGAGCCGCTCCGAGCAGCTGCGGAGCTTCCTCGACATCGACTGACCGCGCCGGCCGCGCGCCGTCACCGGACCGGACCTGAACGCCCCGGCGCGCGCTGCGCGCCGGGGCGTTCGCGTTTTCCGGCCCGGCAGCTGAACACAATGCGGGCGCAAGCGCCGGTATTCGCGCGGTGCTGACGCGGCACCGTGCAGATTTGGCCGCAACGGCGCAGCGTGCGCCGGATCCCCACAGGAGATTCCATGAATACCGCCAAGACCCTGCTCGCGCTGTCCCTGGCCGCCGGCCTGGCCGCGTGCAGCAATGCCGACCAGGCCGCCAACTCCGCGCAGGAGGCCACCGACTCGGCCGCCGAGGCCCGCCAGGCCGCGGAGCATGCCGAAACCACCGGCGACATGGCCGCCGCGCAGTCGGCCCAGGCCGCCGCCGACGCCGCCGATGCGGCCGCCGACGCCAGCGCCCATATCGCCGGCCAGGTGGGCACGAGCGACGACATGACCCGCCGCGAGGACCTCGCCGACTCCGCCGAGAAGGCCGCCGACGCCGCCGAACAGGCCCAGGACGCCGCCGAGGAGGCCAACGCCGCCGCCGACGGCGACAACAACACCGACGGTCAGTAAGCCGTCACCTGGACGACCGGGCGGCGATCTCGCCGCCCGGCTCGTGTCGCGCAGTCGTGGCCAGCATCTCGTCGATGGTCGCGGCTGCGCGATTCTCTACGTCTCCCCACGGCCGGGTGCGGATGCCCGGCCCGAATCGTGGCCGAAGCCTGACCGCCGCGGGCTGTTGCAGGTGCGGATCCCGGTTTGCGCCCGGGCGCATTCCGTTTGCCCGTCACCTGCGCCAGAACGCCGCGTAGCGCGCCGACCCCCCAGCACCGTAGCCGGTGACGCTGCCTGTGCGCATGTTGTTCCCGGTCGCCGACCGCCATTCCGACTGGTACTGGGCGGAGGTCAATCCATGGCGCGCCTTGTAGGCCCCCGTGGGCCGTGAGCTCCAGATTGCGGTGAAGAATGGCTGTCCACCGTGGACGTAGCTGTTGAGGTACACAAGCTGCCGCTTGTGCTTCGCATTGTTGCCGAAGGCCTGCTGGTACTGCGCCGCGTTGAGCTGCGACCTCGCCTCCCAGCTGCCGATGTCGGTCTTCTCGTAGAACCCGGTATAGCGGCGCTGGCCGCCGCTCGAGACCACCGACACGTTGCGCGGCCGGTAACCCTGGCCGGTCAGCGTGTCGAAGCGCTGCTGGTGCTGGGTGGCCGTGAGGCCATGGTAGGCCGTGTACTGCGGCCCAGCCTGCTTGCGGAAGATCACCGCGTACCGGACCGAACCTCCGCCAAGGTAGCTCTCGACCTGGTGCGGCCGGTAACCCTTGCGCGTGTACTCGTCGAAGCGCTGCTGGTACTGGCTGCCGCCGAGGCCGTGGAACGACGCCCACGCACCGGCCTTTGGCCGGAACAGCACGTTGTAGTAGACCTTGCCGCCGACGTCGAAGCCATCGATCCAGTCGGGCATGTAGCCGGCCGCCACGGCCTGGTCGAACAGGCACTGGTAATCGGCCGCCGGCACGCCGTGGCGCGCGACCTCGCCGGACCCGGGCTTGATCTGGCCGGGCACCTTGCGCGCGATATGGGTACTGCCGGCGACGAACACGCCCCCGGGCACCCCGCACACGCGCATCACCCGGTTGCGCTTGCTGCCGCCGTTGTCCCTGGCGAATCCGCCCACCGTGGTGACCGGATCGGACTTGCGCAGGACGGCGGCTTCCATGTGCACGTGCTGCCCGCCCGCGCAGCCGACGTCGCCCTCGTCGCCCAGATAGGTGCCGGCCGTGACGAACTGGCCGACCTTCAGGCCGGCCTTGCCGGTGGTCGAGTTCTGCCTCATGTGGCTGTACTTGATGGACACGCCGTCGATGCCGCGGATCCAGACGTAGTTGTTCTTCTTCTCGCTGTCGGGCAGGTCCTTGCAGGCCAGGCGCTCGCTGTAGCGGTCCTCGATGTGGGTGATGGTGCCGTCGCCGGCTGCCACGACGCGGTAGATGCCGCCGCCCTGGCCACCCATGTCGTAGCGCCCCTTGGGCGTGTGCGTGTTGTGGTCGCGCCCGATCCGGACCCGGGTGCCGTCGGCGTAGGGAATCCGGTAGACGCCGGGGGTCTTCTCCATGGCCACGGTGGCCAGGCGGGTCGCGGCCGTGGCCGTGGTGGGGGCGTGGTCGTCGGCAAGCGCCGCCGCAGGCGCCAGCAGCGTGCAGGCGGCAAGGCACAGGCCGGTGAGGCGAAGGGAGGTGTGATGCATGGTCGTGCTCCGGTAGTGGGTGGCGCGGGCACAGTGGGCTGTTGCACGCCCGCAACCCCCTAGTCGCAGCGCCCGGCGAAGACCCGCCACTGTCCGGATGCAGCAACCCGGCCGTGGCCCAATCCATGGCGCCGATCGCGTTTGTCCCTGCAGGGGGCGTTCCGTTCCGGAACGGATGCAGCCCGGGGCGGAACCGGGTGGCGGGATTCTTCCGCTGCGCACGACTGACAAACCGAACCCCCGGCCACGGCCGGCGCGGCTTCGATCCCGTTCCCTTTCCTCAGGAGATACCCATGACCGTCACCACGACCCCCCGCGGCGCCGCCGCTTCGCGCCGCCTGGCCGCCGCGCCGGGGGCCGCCCTTGCGACCCTGGCGTTTGCCCTTGCGCTCGCGTCATCGGCCGCGCCGGCGCAGACGCGCACGGCTGCGCCGCAGCGCACGGCGCCCCCGCCCGGCTGCCCGGCCGGCTGGAAGCCGGTGCCCCAGGAGCTCAATTCGGCGCTGCGCTGCCTGCCGGACAACTACACCGCCACCCTGGCCCCCGGCACGGCGGCACCGCCGCCCGGCTGCCCGGCCGGCTGGCAGCCGGTGGCCCCCGGCGTGAACCCGATCCTGCGCTGCCAGCCCTCCAACCTCGCCGCGCCGACGCGGCAGGGTGCCGCGCCGCCTCCGGGTTGCCCCTCGGGCTGGAAGCCCGCGCCCCATGGCCTGAACCCGGCGCTGCGCTGTTTGCCCGACAACCTGGTGCTGACGCCCCAGCCGGGCAGTGCCGCGCCTCCGCCGGGTTGTCCGACCGGCTGGAAACCGGTGCCGCCCGGAGTGAACCCGGTGCTCGGTTGCCTGCCGGGCCAGGTGGGGTTGAAGCCAAACCCGCAGGCCGACCGCGACCCCGGCGGCCCGATCCAGATGAAGGCGATGATGAACCGGCCCGACCTCGCGCTCGTCGGGGAACTCCAGCTGGGCGACCAGACCATCCCGTGGGGGACGTCGGCCACGGTGTCGGCTTCTTCGGCGGCGTTCAGGCGCGTGGGCCGCTGCGGCTTGCGCTATCTCTATCGCACCCGCAACGAGGGCGGGGTGGCCAGCGGCGCGAGCGCGAACCGGATCCTGCGAGATGCCGGGGACGGCGCCGTGCTCGCGACCAAGGCCCTGCCGGCGCTGGCGGCGGGCGAGACCGGCACCTCGGACGGCCACGTGGCCCTGCCTCCGGGAACCTGGATGCTCTACGTCCATGCCGACGCGCCCGGCAACGTGGTCGAGAGCGACGAGACCAACAACCTGCGCCGCGTGCGGGTAACGGTGGAAGGCAGCTGCGGCTGAGCACCTCCGCCATCGACGGGGTCGGCACGTTCGCCGGCCCGGTCGATGTCCCCGCACTCAGCGGCGCCCGGCGCCAGCCAGCGCCCGCATGGCCTCGCGCGTGCGCGGATCCTCGTCCCCGAACGCGCCCTGCAGACCGGCATGCGCTTCGCGCAGCAGCGGTGCCGCTTCCGCCTGCCGTCCACGCGCGAGCAGCAGTTCGCCCAGTGGCAGCTGCACCTCGGCGAGCTTCGGGTGTGCCGCGGGCAGGCGCTTGCGGTAGATCGCGAGCGCCTGGCGCAGGCTGGCCTCGGCCTCGTCGAGGCGGCCCTGCCGTCGCAAGACCGTGCCCAGCCGGTTGAGATCGGCGCCCACGCGGTCATGGTCCTCGCCATAGTCGCGGCGCTGGGCCTGCAGCGCTTCGCGGTAATGCCGTTCCGCGGCGGCGAGGTCGCCCGCCTGCTCGGCCAGCAGTCCGAGGTTGAACACGGTGGCCGAGCGCCACGGGTGGTTCGCCGGATACGCGTCCAGGGCCTGGCGATAGGCGGCCGCGGCGGCGGTCGCGTCCCCGGCTTCCGCCAGCAGGCGGCCGAGGTCGTTGAGGTTGAGGGCCACGAGCGGGTGCCGTTCGCCGAACGCCTGCAGCCGGATTTCCAGTGCCTCGCGCAGCAGTGCGATCGCGCCGTCGCGGTCGCCCTTGACCTGCAATACGCGCGCGAGGTTGTTCCGGATCGTGGCGACGCGATGGTGGCGCTCCCCATGGCTGTGCACCATCAGCGCGATCGCCTCGTGGTACAGGGCTTCGGCCTCGCCGTAGCGGCCCAGGTCCTGCAGCACCAGCGCCAGGTTGGACAGGCTCCGCGCCAGATGCGGATGCTGTGGCGCAAGCAGCCGGCGGCGCAGCGCCAGAGCCTGCGCAAGCAACGGCTCGGCGCCGGCGTAGTCGCCCTGGTGGCGGATCACGACCCCCAGCTGGTCGAGGCTGTCGGCGACATCGGCATGTTCGTCGCCGAACAGCTGGCGGCGCATCGCGAGCGACTCGCGGTAGCGCCCTTCCGCTTCCGCCCACTGGCCCTCGCGGAAGGCGAGCAGGCCGAGGTCGCCAAGCGTGTCGGCGATGTCGGCATGGGCGCCGCCGTGCAGCGCGCGATAGCCGTCGAGCGCGCGAGCGAACAGTAGGTCCGCCTCTGCATGGTCGCCCTGGTCGCTACGCAGCCGGCCTCTGCTGCGCAGGATGCGTGGCAACAGCGCCGGGTACTCGGCGGCATGTGCGGTCGCCGCTTCCAGCGCTGCGTCGAGCAGCGGCTGGGCATGGTCGTGCAATCCCAGCTGGCGGTAGGCTTCGGCGACGGTGTCGAGCAGTTCGATCCGCACTTCCGGCTGGTCGCCCAGCTCGGCCTCGATGCTGGTCCAGCCGCGGTCGAGCAGTTCGCGCGCGCTCAGCTGCGCGCTGCCGGACTGCTGGGGATCGGCGTTCTCGAACAGTCGCAGCACCAGCGTCTTCACCTGCTGTGCCTTCTCGGCTTCCGCGCGTGCGCGGTCGCGTTCGCGGGCGATGGTGTCCGCCTGCACGGTTACCGTGACCGCGTACGCCAACAGCAGCAGCAGCGACGCCGCCGCGCCCGCCATCCCGAACGGATGCCGGCGCACGAACTTGCCGGCGCGGTAGCGCAGGCTCTCGGGCCGTGCGTGGACCGGCCGACCGTCGCGCCAGCGGACGATATCCTCGACCAGCGCCTGGGCGGTGGCGTAGCGTCGCTCGGGCGAGGCGCGCAAGGCCTTGAGCACAATCGTGTCGAGGTCGCCGCGCAGCATGCGCCGCAGGCCCTTCGCGGTGGTGCCGCGCGCTTCGCAGGCCGCCGGATCGAACGCAATGCCGCCTGGCGGCGGGGGTTCGGCGCCGTCCAGCGCGCGACGCGCGCGCAGGGCGTCGCCGGCGGCATCGAACGCGTGCCGCCCCGTCAGCAGCTCGTAGAGCAGCAGTCCGAGCTGGTAGACATCGACCGCGGTGGTCACCGGCGTGCCCAGCACCTGCTCGGGCGCGGCGTACTCGGGGGTGAAGATGCGCGTGGCCGGGGCAGTGCGCGGATCCGGCGCGGCGGTCGCGTCGGGCGCGAGGATCTTGGCGATGCCGAAGTCCAGCAGCTTCGCCTGGCCTTCGGCGTCGACCAGGATGTTCGAGGGCTTGAGGTCGCGATGCACCACCAGGTGGCGATGTGCGTGGGCCACCGCGCGCGCCACCTGCAGGAACAGGTCCATGCGCTGCGGTACGCCGAGCCGCCGCCGGTCGCAATGGCGGTCGAGCGGTTCGCCCTCGATGAACTCCATCACCAGCCATGGCCGCTCGTCCGCGTCCTGGCCGCCATCGAGCAGCCGGGCGATGCCGGGATGGTTGAAGCCGGCGAGGATCCGGCGTTCCTGCGCGAACCGCTCCAGGAAAGCGGCCGCGCCCACGTCCGTGCGGATCAGCTTGAGCGCCCCGGCCTGGGTGAATCCATCGCCACCGCGCTCGGCAAGGAATACGGTGCCCATGCCGCCGTGCCCGAGTTCGCGGCGCAGCGTCCAGGCTCCGATCCGGTCGCCGGACCGTGGTCCGGGAGTGGCGTCGGGGCCGCCTGCGCCGCCGCCGGGCGAATGCCACGGCCCGGCATCGTGCAGGGCGCCCGGTTCCAGCGCCGGCGAGGGCGAGTCGCACAGTGCCAGCAGTTCCTCCAGTTCCGCTCGCAACCGCGGCCTGCCGGCCGTGGCCACGTCGACGAAGGCCGCGCGCTCGGCGCCTTCGCGCTGCAGTGCCTCGTCGAACAGGCGGTCGAGCTCGGCGCGCGGATCGCTGCCGGCGCTCACCGCAGCGCCTTGAGCAGCCAGGCCCGTGCGCGCATCCAGTCGCGCTGTACCGTGCGCAGCGAGCTGTCGAGCGCGATCGCGGTTTCCTCCTCGCTCATGCCGGCAAAGAACCGGCATTCGACCACCCTGGCCAGACGGGGGTTGAAAGCCGTCAAGTCGTCCAGGGCGCGGTCTACGGTGGCGGCCAGTTCGAGCCGGTCGTCGACCGCAGCGATGTCCGCGGTCAGCGTCACCGGCTGCTCGCCGCCGCCGCGCTTGGCTGCGTGCCGCATGCGCGCGTGATCCACCAGGATGCGCCGCATCGCGCGCGCGCAGATCGCGAAGAAGTGGCCGCGATCGTTCCAGTCCACGCCCTGTTCGTCGGCCAGCTGGAGGTAGGCCTCCTGCACCAGCACGCCGGTGTCCATGGTGGCGCCGCGACCGCCACCGCGGGCAAGCTGGCTGCGCGCGATCGCGCGCAGACGGTCGAACACCAGCGGCACCACCCGGTCGAAGGCCTCGCGGTCGCCGCGGTGGTGGTCCTGCAGCAGTCGCGTGATCTCGTTGGCCATGTCCAGGCAAACGCCGGTGTATCCCACGGGCGGTCACGTCGGACTCTACGCCCGGCGGCCATGGCACGCAAAGACTCGCAGGGCGGCGCGCGCGCATGGCAGTGGCCCCAGTGGTGTCCCGCCAGCATGCGCGGATGACTGCGCGCATGCGCCCACTGCGGTGATAATGGCCGCCGCGACGGGCCTATAGCTCAATGGTTAGAGCAGGGGACTCATAATCCCTTGGTTCCAGGTTCGAATCCTGGTGGGCCCACCACATACAGCTTCCGCGGGTGACCGCGGCTACGTGTTCCCGCGCGCGCGGTGCGTCCAGTTCGGAACCGGCTGGTCGCCGAACCCGCCGCGCGCCTGCTCGCCATCATCGGAGAAGGTCCCGGCGCACCTGCGGGTCGACGCAGAGGCCTGCCGGGAGACTGCGGTGGGACGCCCTGCGGAGTAGGGCTGCTCCCCGCGTAGGGCCCGGACCCTCGTCGCACCACGTTGGAGGAAACCTTTGAAACGGTATCACTAAGTGTTATGGTATGCGGCATGCAACGCGTCTTCAGGACACGGCACTTCACCCGCAGGATGCGCAAGACAGGGCTGGCCGATACCGCCCTGCTGGCCGCAGTGGATGAAATGGCACGAGGCCTGATCGATGCGGATCTGGGCGGCGGCGTGGTGAAGAAGCGCATCGCCTTGCCCGGGCGCGGCAAGCGCGGCAGCACGCGGACGATCGTGGCGACGAATAGGGGGAACCGCTGGTTCTTCGTGTACGGCTTCGGGAAGAGCGAGCAGGCGAACATCTCCGCCACGGAGCTGGAAGCCCTGCAATTGCTGGCTGCTGATTTGCTGCGCCGAAGCGTTGCCGAGCTGGACCGTGCCGTGGAATGCGGCGAACTGCAGGAGATCACACCATGACTGCCAAGACCACCAAGCCCCGCGCCCGTAGCTCCCTGCTGGAGGCCGTGCACGACACTGCGAAGGGACTGCACCGGCATGGCTTCATCACCAAGCGCCGCATGGGCGAATACGAGGCGTTGTGCCTGGAACCCGTGCCGGCGTACACCAGCGCGCAGATTCGCAAGCTTCGCATTTCCCTGAAGATCAGCCAACCTGTCCTGGCGGGCGTGCTGAACACCAGCGTGTCCACCGTGCGGCAGTGGGAGCAGGGGGAGAAGAAGCCGAGTGGTCCGTCCCTGAAGTTGCTCAACCTGATAGACCGCAAGGGCATCGAGGCAGTGCTGTGACCAGGGCAACCAGCAGGCGGCTGTCCGGTCGAACACCGCGGCTGGCCCGATGTGGATAGTGCCGGCCTCACAGGGCGGCGGCTTGGTTGGCGGCCTGCGGTTCGTGGCTGCCGGCACCGTCGGCCGTTCAGGGTTACGCTTGCAGTCAAAGGGGGCTGGCCGCCGCGAGGGCGAGACATGGAACGCAGGTTCATTATCGGCGTGGTGGTGCTCGCCGGCGTGTTTGCCGGCCCGGTCGCCGCGCAGCAGATCTACAAGTGCAGTGATGGGCGTGGGGGCACTGTCTACCAGCAGACGCAGTGCGCAGGCCCGGGACAGACGGAGGAAGTCCGCCAATTCAGGAATGAGCCCGCTCGCACCCACGCATACCAGTCGGCCGAAGTGTCGCCGTCTGCGCTTCATTACCGGGAGCGCCCGGCACCTGTCGCCGTGACGAGCTTGGGCGATCTGATGCCTGCGGCGTCTGGCCCCACGGGGTACGTCCGCTGCCACCGTCCGGATGGCCGCTCCTATGTGCGCGCTGGCAACAGTTGCCCGGAGCGGCGGGAACCGGTGCAGCACCAGGCCGGCATGGTCCTGGACGTGACCACTGGGAGGCAGCACTTCATGGTGCCCGGCGGCGGGAACGGGATGATCGACCCACGCACCGGGCAGCGGCATGAGCTGACCAGTCCCCCGCCGACGCGTGTAGTCCAGGATACCGCCCAGCCTGTCAGTGCCCTCGAAGCGTGCAACGAAGCCGGGGCCATCCGCGACCGTGCGCTGAAGGATCCTGACCGCACAATCAACACCATCCGGGCGGCTGAAGGCCGCTATGCGCGGCTGTGCGGGCCATGACGGCGCGCTTCTATCCAAACTCCCGGCAGGAAAGATTGGAATGGGGCGCCGCACGGCTAAAAGAGCGGTCCTCACAGGATCCGCGCTGCGCGAACTGGCCGGACAGACGCTGGATTTCGCGCGTCAGTCCGGGCGACGACTCCTTGATGACCCTGCCGGTCCTGGATCCGACCTGCGTGGTGAAGATGGACCCGGATCAGGGCTGGTAGCGCTGGGTGCGCTCCACAGACGAGCGGGCACCACGAACGATAGTGAGTAAGGAAGCGAGTAAGGACCGCTTGTTCGAACGCTCCTTCACTTCTGGATCAACAGCTTGCCGGCGTGTTGCGAATGATGGTGGGCACCATTGCATCGCTCAGCGGCCGGCACGTGCCGGCTTTCCGCGTGGGCAGCCCAGGCGGCCTGCTCCTTGAGGAAGTCGACGGACGCGCGCAGCGGTGCGGGCAGGCGGCGGCGGCCGGTGCAGGACAGGTGGGGCCGTCGAAGGATTGCCACCAGGGTTCGAGTACCGATCGCAGCCGGCCGTCGTCGAGCGCGGCGCGCAGGTATTCCCCGGCGGTGTGGATGATGCCGGTGCCGGCGATCGCGACGGCGACTTCCAGGTCCTGCGATGAGCTCGGCAGCGGGCCCTGTGGCGGCACGCGGAAGGTGGCGCCGTCGGACGCGGTGGCGTGGCGCCCGCGAGTGGGTCGGCATCCAGCGGCCTTCGGGGGAGCCGGGAGTGATGGGCGGGTGTGCGCGGACAGCATGTCCGATTGAATCGGCCGCCAATGTCGGTCACGCTTTGCGCCACGCGCGGGTCGCATGCCCGCCTCGCGCGCTGCCGGACCGGCAAGGACCTGCCTGCGTCGTCCGCCTGCCCAATGCCGAGCCGGGCGCCGTCGCAAGGCGCGCGGCAGCCGGCGTCCCATGATCCGTCCATGACCTCCGCAGCACTGCCCGAAGCCCTCGATGCCGAACTGTCCGCCGCGCTTGGCGAGGACGGATGGCGCGCCGATGCGGCCACGCGCCGGGCGCACGCCGAGGACGATTCGCGGCAGTTGGCGATGCCGGACGCGGTGGCGCTGCCGCGCGATCGCGAGCAGGTGGCGGCGATCGTGCGCGCCTGCCGCAGGCATCGCGTTCCCGTGGTCGCGCGCGGCGCGGGCACCGGTACGACCGCGGCGGCGGTGCCGTTCGTGGGCGGCGTGGTGGTGTCGTTCGCGCGCATGAACCGGATCCTCGCGCTGCGCCCGGACGATCGCTGCGCGGTGGTCGAGCCGGGCGTGCTCAACGGCGACCTGCAGCAGGCGCTGCAGCCGCTGGGCCTGTTCTGGCCGCCGGATCCGTCGAGCTTCGAACGCTGCACGATCGGCGGCAACCTGGCCTGCAACGCCGGCGGGCCGCGCGCGGTGAAGTACGGCGCCACCCGCGACAACGTGCTCGGCCTGGTGGCGGTGACCGGAAGCGGCGAGCTGATCCGCTGCGGCGGGCCGTGGAGCAAGGACGCGACCGGCTACGACCTGACCCATCTGATCGTCGGCAGCGAGGGCACGCTGGCGCTGATCGTCGAGGCCACGCTGCGGCTGCAGCCGCGGCCGCAGGCGCATGCGGGGCTGCGCGCGCTGTATCGCGATGCCGCGGCGGCGACCGCGGCGGTGTCGCGGCTGATGCGCCAGCCGCAGGCGCCGGCGATGCTGGAATTCCTCGACCGCAGCTCGCTTGCGCTGCTGCGCGACAGCGGCGTCGACCTGCCCGAGGCCGGCGCGATGCTGCTGGTCGAGGCCGATGGCCACAACGAAAGCCTGCCCGTCGCGCTGCAGGCGCTGGCCGATGCGGCCGGCGGCCCCGGCCTGCTGGCGCTGGACGTGGCCGTCGACGGCGCCGCCCACGCCCGGCTGTGGGCGGCGCGGCGCGCGCTGTCGCCGGCGCTGCGCGGCATCGCCCCGGGCAAGCTCAACGAGGACGTGGTGGTGCCGGTGTCGCGCATCGCCGACCTGGTCGCGGCGGTCGAGCATCTGTCGGCGCGGCATGCGCTGCCGATCGTGGCATTCGGCCACGCCGGCAACGGCAATCTCCACGTCAACATCATGTACCGGCCCGACGATGCGGATGAATCCGCGCGCGCGCGGGCCGCGCTGTCGCAGCTGTTCGAACGGGTGCTCGCGCTGGGCGGCACGCTCTCGGGCGAGCACGGCATCGGCCTGGCCAAGCGCGACTGGATGGCGCGCGCCATCGACGCGCCGACCCTGGCGGCGATGCGCGCGGTCAAGGCCGCGCTGGACCCGGATGGCATCCTCAACCCGGGCAAGGTGCTGCCGCCAGCGGACGCCGGCTGAGCGCCGCTCTCAGGGCGTCAGCACCAGCTTGCGGCAATCGTCCTCGCGGCGTTCGAAGATCCGCCAGCCTTCCGCGGCGTCGGCCGGCTTCAAGCGGTGGGAGATGATCGCCTCCGGCGCCAGCCGACCCTTGCCGGGCATGCGCGCGCAGGCCGCGGACATGCAGCCGGCCGGGGCGGCGCCGAAGATCGCCACGCTCGAACCCTGCCTGGTGCCGGCATTGGTCGCGGCCTGGCAGGCGGCGGGCAGGCTGTCGGACAGGACCGGCACCTGCGGGTCCGACAGCGCATCGGGCACCGGTAGCGGGCCGACGTTCGCCTTCGGCACCCGCCCCAGTTCGGGCTGCCCGCCAGGCACGCCGCCGTACAGGGCGCTGTAGCCGAACGGCACCGCCGGCTACCGTATCCGCCTGCGGTTGAGCGAAGCGCCGGGCTCGAGGTGGGGCGCGGGCCATCAATGCACCATGATCGATGCGCGCCGATCCGCCGACGGCGCGTCGACGTCCCGGCAGCCGCAGCGGGGCTTGATCGTTCGCGCGATCGTGCCCAGATCCACTATTCGACCTCCAGGACGCGCCCGATGACTTCCAATCCACTGCTCGATTTCTCCGGCCTGCCGCGCTTCGATGCGATCGCTCCGGAACACGTCGCGCCCGCCGTTGCGCAACTGCTGGACGAGGCCGGGACGGCCGTGCGCACGGCGGAGGCCGTTTCCGGGCCGACCTGGGAGAACTTCGTGCTGCCGCTGGACGAGGCCACCAGCCGCCTGGCGCGCGCCTGGGGCCAGGTGACGCATCTGGAGGCGGTGGCCAGCACGCCGCCGCTGCGCGCGGCCTACAACGAGGCGCTGCCGGCGGTGACCCGGTTCCGGGCGGCGCTGGGGCAGAACCGGGCGCTGTTCGCGCAGTACCGGCGCCTGGCCGATGCGCCGGAGTTCGAGGGCTTCAGCCAGGCGCGGCGGAAGGTGGTGGAGAACGCGCTGCGCGATTTCCGCCTCGGCGGGGCCGAGCTGGACGAAGCGGGCAGGGCGCGCCATGCCGCGATCCGCGAGGAGCTCTCGGCGCTGGCGGCGAAGTTCTCGCAGAACGTGCTCGATGCCACCGACGCCTGGGCGCTGTACGTCGATGACGAGGCGCGCCTGTCGGGCCTGCCCGCGGACGTGCTTGCCGCCTGCCGCGACGCGGCGCGGCGCGAGGGACGCGAGGGCTGGAAGCTGGGCCTGCAGATGCCGGTGTACCTGGCGGTACAGTCGCTGGCCGACGACCGCGACCTGCGCGCCACGATCTATCGCGCCAACGCGGTGCGCGCCTCGGAGCTGGGCGACGATCCCGCGCTCGACAACAGCGCCCTGGTCGACCGCATCCTGGCGCTGCGCGCCGAACTCGCCGCGCTGCTGGGTTTCGACAGCTATGCGGCGTATTCGCTGGCGACCAAGATGGCCGATACGCCCGACCAGGTGCACGCGTTCCTGCGCGACCTGGCCGCGCGCGCCAGGCCGCACGCGCAGCGCGACCGCGCCGAACTCGAGGCCTTCGCGCGCGACACGCTCGGCCTCGACGCGCTGGAGGCCTGGGACCTGGCATACGCCAGCGAAAAGCTGCGCCAGGCGCGCTACAGCTTCTCGGCCCAGGAGCTGAAGCAGTACTTCACCGAGCCGGAGGTGCTGGCCGGCCTGTTCGGCCTGATCGGCGACCTGTACGGCCTGCGCGTGGAGCCGGACGAGGGGCCGGTCTGGCACCAGGACGTGCGCCTGTACCGGCTGGTCGACGCGGGCGGCGCCCTGGTCGGCCAGTTCTATCTCGATCCGTATGCGCGCGAGGGCAAGCGCGGCGGCGCGTGGATGGACGACTGCCGCAACCGCCGCGACCGCGACGGACGGGTGCAGACGCCGGTGGTGCACCTGGTGTGCAACTTCGGCAAGGGCGTGGACGGGCGCCCGGCGACCCTGAGCCACGACGAGGTGACCACCCTGTTCCACGAGATGGGTCACGGCCTGCACCAGCTGCTGACCGCGGTCGGCGAGCCGGGCGTGGCCGGGATCGACGGCGTGGAGTGGGACGCGGTCGAGCTGCCCAGCCAGCTCATGGAGAACTTCTGCTGGGAGTGGGAGCGGGTGCGTGCCATGAGCCGGCACGTGGACAGCGGCGAGCCGCTGCCGCGCGCGCTGTTCGACAGGATGCTGGCGGCGAAGAACTTCCAGAGCGGCATGTTCACCGTGCGCCAGCTGGAGTTCGCGCTGTTCGACATGGGCCTGCACCACGGCTTCGATCCGGCCGGCGACAGCGTGCAGCAGCTGCTCGACCGGGTGCGGGCGGACGTCGCGGTGAACCTGCCGCCGGCCTGGAACAGGTTCCAGAACCAGTTCAGCCATATCTTCGCCGGCGGCTATGCGGCCGGCTACTACAGCTACAAGTGGGCCGAGGTGCTGAGCGCGGACGTTTATGAAGCGTTCGAGGAAGCGCCGGGGGAGGTGGCCAGGATCGGCGCGCGCTTCCGCCACGAGGTGCTGGCCCGCGGCGGCAGCCGCGCGGCCGCGGAGAACTTCCACGCCTTCCGCGGGAGGGCGCCGCGGATCGACGCGCTGCTGCGGCATTCGGGAATGGCCGGCCAGGCGTCTTGATGCGCCCTTGACGCCCGGTTAAGCGTCCGCCCGTCTAATGGGCGTCGGTTCCGCCTTCCTCCCCCCGAGGTGCACTTGCGACGCCGACACCTGATTGCGGCCGGCGCGTCGCTGCCGCTGCTGTGCGCGCTGCCCGGCCTGCTGCCGGCGGTGCGCGCGGCGGAAGCGACCGTCGCGCCCGTCGATGCCACGCCCTTCGACAGCGACACCGTCCCCGCGCTGGCGCGGGCGCTGGCTTCGCGCGCCTATGCCGCGCCTTCGCGCGCGCTGCCGGCGGCGCTGGACGAGATCGACTACGACCAGTTCCGCGACTACCGCTACCGGCCCGAACAGGCCCTCTGGCGCGAGGATGGTGGGTGCTTCCAGGTGCAGCTGTTCCATCGCGGCTTCATCTTCAAGGATCGGGTGGACCTGCACCTGGTGCAGGGCGGGCGCGCGCAGCCGCTGGAGTACCGCCGCGGACGCTTCGACTTCGGCCCGCAGGCGGCGCCGCCGGACGATCCCGCGCTCGGCCATGCCGGCTTCCGCCTGCACGCGCCGGTCAACCGCGACGACCATTTCGACGAGCTGGCGGTGTTCCTGGGCGCCAGCTATTTCCGCGCGGTGGCGCGTGGCCTGGTCTACGGGCTGTCGGCGCGCGGCCTGGCGCTGGGCAGCGGGGAGCCGGGGCCGGAGGAGTTCCCGCTGTTCCGCGCGTTCTGGCTGGAGCGCCCCGCGCACGATGCCGACACCGCGGTGGTGCATGCGCTGCTCGACGGACCGAGCGTGGCCGGCGCCTACCGCTTCGAGCTGCACCCGGCCGGCGCCGAGACCCTGATCGACGTGGACGCGCGCCTGTATCCGCGGATCGCGCTGGGCAATGCCGGCATCGCGCCGCTGACCAGCATGTTCGAGTTCGACCACGGCGACCGCGCGGGGGTCGACGACTTCCGGCCCGCGGTCCACGACTCCGACGGCCTGGCCCTGTTCACCGGCAGCGGCGAGCAGGTCTGGCGGCCGCTGCGCAATCCGCCGCAGGTCTCGCACAGCGGATTCCAGGACGTCGATCCGCGTGGCTTCGGCCTGATGCAGCGCAAGCGCGACTTCGCCGACTTCGCGGACGCCGAGGCCCGTTACGAACAGCGGCCCAGCGCCTGGGTCGAGCCGCGCGGCGCCTGGGGCGCGGGCGAGGTGCACCTGGTCGAACTGCCCACCGGCAACGAATTCGCCGACAACATCGTCGCCTTCTGGCGCCCGCGCGAGCCGCTCGCGGCCGGGCGCGAGCATCGCTTCGAATACCGCCTGCACTGGTCCGCCGGCCACGCCTGGCGGCCGGAGCTGGCGCGCGTGGTGGCCACGCGCAGCGGCCAGGCCGACGGCGAGGGCGTGCGCCCGCGCCAGTTCGTGATCGACCTGGAAGGCGGGCGCCTGGACGCGCTGGCCGGCGACGCCGCGCCGCGGGTCGAGGCCAGCGCTTCGGCCGGCGAACTGCGCAATCCGGTTGCCTATCGGCTGGCCGACACCGGTCGCTGGCGGCTGAGCTTCGAGCTGGCGCCGGGCGCCGCCGGGGTGGTGGAGCTGCGCGCGCGCCTGCTCGATGCCGGCGGCGGGCCGCTGTCGGAAACCTGGCTGTCGAGGTGGCCGGCATGAGCCCGCCGGTGGAGCTGGCCGTCGCCCTGCGGCGGGAGGAGGTCGAGGAACGGCTCGCCCCCTGGCTGCCGCCCGACGCGCCGCGGGCAATGCCGGTGCAGGCGCTGGACACGGGCACGCTCGCCGCCGCGCGCGCGCCGTCCATGCCGCCGGCGATCGGCTGGCGGCGCGCGCTGGTGTTCGGCGGCACCGCCGCGCTGACCCTGCTGGCCAGCTACCAGATGTGGTGGCTGATGCGCGGTGCCGGCATCGGCGTGCTGGAAGGGCTGCTGCTCGCCCTGTTCGTGCCGCTGTTCGCCTGGATCGCGCTGTCGTTCACCGGTGCGCTGGCCGGCTTCGCCCGGATCATGGCGCGGCGACCGCTGCGGCTGGGGCTGTCGAACCACGGTCCGCTGCCGCAGCTGGCCACCCGCACCGCGCTGCTGGTGCCGGTCTACAACGAGGATCCGCGCCGCACCTTCGCCGGCATCCGCGCGGTGCTCGAATCGGTGATCGCAACCGGCAAGGCCGCGCACTTCGACTGCTTCATCCTCAGCGACACCCGCGACCCGGGCATCGCCGCGGCCGAGGAGGGCGCGTTCCTGGCCCTGCGCGCGCAGCTGGGCGAGGAGATCGGCGTCTACTACCGCCGTCGGCGCGACAACCGCGAGCGCAAGGCCGGCAACATCGCCGGCTGGGTGCGCCGCTTCGGCGGCGCGTTCGCGCACATGCTGATCCTCGACGCCGACAGCCTGATGGAAGGCGCCACCGTCGTGCGCCTGGCCGGCGCGATGGAGCGCAACCAGGACCTGGCCCTGATCCAGACCCTGCCGCTGGTGGTCAACGGCAGCACGGTGTTCGCCCGCATGCAGCAGTTCTCCGGGCGCGTGTACGGCCCCGTGATCGCCCACGGCGTGGCCTGGTGGCACGGCGCGGAGAGCAACTACTGGGGCCACAACGCGATGATCCGCACCCGCGCCTTCGCCGCCAGCGCGGGCCTGCCGGCGCTGCAGGGGCGCGCACCGTTCGGCGGCAACGTGCTCAGCCACGATTTCGTCGAGGCCGCGCTGATGCGCCGCGACGGCTGGGCGCTGCACATGGAGCCGGGCCTGGGCGGCAGCTACGAGGAAGGGCCGCCGTCGCTGACCGACATGCTGGTGCGCGACCGCCGCTGGTGCCAGGGCAACCTGCAGCACTCGCTGGTGCTGCCGGCGCGTGGCCTGCACTGGATCAGCCGCGTGCACCTGATGATCGGCATCGGCCACTACTTCACCGCGCCGATGTGGGCGATGCTGATGCTGGTGGGGCTGGCGATCCCGCTCGAAGCGGCGAGCGCCGGCTACGCGCCCCTGGGGTACTGGCACGGGATCGACCCGACGCGCTTCCTGTGGGTGTTCGGCCTGACCATGGTCCTGCTGTTCGCGCCCAAGCTGCTGGGCCTGGCCGCGACCCTGCGCGACCGCGACACCCGCCGCGCCTGCGGCGGCGCGGCCCGGCTCGTCGCCGGCGCGCTGCTGGAGACGGTGCTGGCGGCGCTGATGGCGCCGGTCACCATGTACCTGCAGTCGCGCGGCGTGGCCCAGGTGCTGGCCGGAAAGGACTCGGGCTGGAACCCGCAGCGGCGCGACGACGGCAGCCTGCCGCTGTCGGCGCTGCTGGCGCGCTACGGCGGCCTGACCGCGTTCGGCATCGGCGCCGGCGTGGCCGCCTGGCTGGTCTCGCCCGGGCTCGCGGCGTGGATGGCGCCGGTGATCGCCGGCATGGTGCTGTCGATCCCGGTGGTGGCGCTGACCTCGGCCCGCCGCCCGGGGCACTGGCTGCGAAGGACGGGCATCTTCGCCACGCCGGAGGAGCTGGCGCCGGCGAGGATCCTGCGGCGCGCGGAGGCGCTGCGCCAGGGCGGCTGAGTCCGGACTCTTCTCCCGGGCGAGGAATGCTGGACGCAGCAGGGCACGTCCGCCCGGCGCTGTGGACGGATGCCGCCCTGCTCCTTCCCCCGCGTGCGGGGGAAGGTTGGGATGGGGGCGCGCGCCGCAGGCGCGCGAAGAGGTGCGCGGCAATCTGACGGACCCCCACCCCAGCCCTCCCCCGCAAGCGGGGGAGGGAGCTCAACGGCGCGCTTGCGGCACCTGCGCAAGGCCCCGCGGCCCGCGCCGCTGGCCGCATTCACAAGTTTTCAGAAACTTTCAGGCGCCGGCCAAGAATTTCCCCCGGGTCGCATGCTCAACTCGCCCGATGTTCCCGCCGCACGGGCGGGGACGCGGTGGCAGCCGTCGACAGCGCGGCCGCCCGCTATCGCAACAGGGGGACATCGTGAGAGCACACCATTTCAATGCCGGCCTCTGGCTGGCATGCGGCCTGCTGCTGCTTGCCGGCGGCGACGGACTGGCCCGCGAGCGCAGGCTCGAGAACCGCCACGGCGTGCAGGCGCGCGACCTCGACCCCGGCCAGAAGGGCCTGGTCACCGGCGTGGGCATCGAGGCCCACGACATCCAGAGCATGACCAACCAGATGGCGCGCGACATGTTCGCCAGCGGCTTCCTCAACCATCTCCAGCACGCCCCGCGCGTGCTGGTGGACGAGCAGGAGTTCCGCAACGAGGGCTCGCAGATCATCAACCGGCGCATGATCACCCAGCGCCTGATGACCGAGCTCAACCGCGCCGCGCAGGGCCGCATGAGTTTCGTCGGCCAGCGCTACGCCAGCATGGTCGCCAAGCAGCGCGAACTCAAGCGCGAGGGCACCACGGACGTCGGCACCACCGGGCTGACCGGCGGCCAGGCCGGCATCGACTTCTTCCTTGCCGGCGCGCTGATGACCCTGGACAGCCGCGACCCGGCCAGCGGCGTGGTCCAGCGCTACAACCAGATCGCCTTCGAACTGGTCGACGCCGAGACCGGCGCCGTGGTCTGGGCGGGCATGTACGAGTTCCAGCGCGCGGCCGCCGACGACGTCGTCTACCGCTGACGCAGCCACCGCGCAGTCGTGCGCGCGGCGACACGGAAGTCCTGCTCCATTCCCCCGGCCCCGACATCGCCGCATGCGGCGATCCGGACGCGTGCGCCCGCATGGCGCCGCGGCGGACGTCGCCACCCACATCGAAGGAGTCACCATGAAACTTGCCACCCAGACCCTGTGCTGCAGCGCCGCGCTGGCGCTGCTGCTGTCCGCCTGCTCCACGCCCAACACGCGGCCGCAGTCGCTGCTCACCTGCGACTACAAGGCGCTCAAGCGCAATGCGCCCACCGGCGGCCCGGCCCTGACCTCGGTGGCCTACGGCGCGGTCAAGGACATCCCGGCCGACGCGGTGCTGATGAGCAATGCGAGCCTGTTCCGCAGCGTGATGGTGCAGCAGCTGGCCACCCAGCCCACGGCGGGTGGCACCGTGCAGGTCACCGCGCGCCTGGCCAACTGCACCGGCGCTGGGTTCAGCGTGCGCGCGCGCACCGCCTTCCTCGACCAGGCCATGGGCCCGGCCGAGCCGGTGTCGGCCTGGCGCACGGTGTTCCTGCCGCCGGGCGGCATGGCCGTGTACCAGGAGTCGTCGTTCGGCAATGCCGCGCACTACTACATCGAACTCGCACCGAACCAGTGACCGGGAGGACCCAATGCGCACCGTTCTGATCGCTTCCGTCCTGGCCCTGATCCTGGTCATGACGCTCCCGGCAGACTCCTCGGACGCCGTGGCGCAGATGCGCCCCGGCCAGCCGCAGGTCCTGACCCCCGCCCCCCGGGCGCCGGCCACCATCGCCACCCCGTGGAGCGAGCTGCGCCAGCGGCTGGGCGCGCGCAACCGGGTGATGCTGTTCTGGGAAGACGGGCTCGACGGCAGCGTGGCCACGCGCTACCGCGAGGTGCAAACGCTTGACCGCCAGGCGCACGGCAAGGCCGCGCAGGCCGGGTCGGTTGCGCACTACTACGACGGTTCGACCGGGATCGCGGTCGCGGGTGCGCGTGCGCACCTGCACGAGCGCCGCGAACGCTACACCGAGGACGATGCCCCGGACGCTCCCGTGCTGTCGCACGAAGCGCGCAGCCTGCAGTCCGAGTTCATGGCCCAGCTGCGCCAGGGCGGTGTGCGCTTCATCGACCGCACCCTGGCCACGCGGCTGGCGGGCATGTCGGTGCAGGGCGAACGTCCGAACGCGCATGCGATCGAGATGCATGGCCTGGTCGACCACGCCGATTACCTGATGGAAGTGAGCTCGCGGTCCGCGCCCGACGCCGCTTCGGGACGCCGCTTCCACGTCGCGCTGCGCGACGTGGCCAGCGGCGAGACCGTGGTCGATTTCGAGACCGCGGCCGAGCCGGCGCAGGGCGGGCCGCGACCCTGGGTCGCCACCGGCAGCGGCTTCGAACGCGCCGAAGATCCGGTCGCCCCGGACGCCGAGGTGGCGCGGCTGCTCGCGATCGAGACCGGCCGCCAGCTGGCCGGGCGGGTGTCGCGATGATCGCGCGCCGCACCGGCCTGCTGGCCCGCTCGCTCGCGGCCTGCCTCGGACTGGCCTGCACGCTGCCGGCGATGGCGCAGGGCCAGGAAGCGGCGGCGGGCATCCCCGACGGCCTGCGTCCCTACTACGACACGCTGCTGGAGGAGGGCGAGTGGGGCGCCGTGCTCAACCTGCAGCGGCTCGGCCTTGAAGCTGTCGACCAGCGCCGGCCGGACATCGCCGCGCGCGCCTTCGACGCAGCCATCGCGCGCATCGAGCTGGTCTACGCCAACTCCGACTCGGCGAAGAAGGCCCGCTCGCTGTGGTCGTCCGAAGGCGTCAAGGACTACAAGGGCGAGCCTTACGAGCGGGCGATGAGCTACTACTACCGTGGCCTGCTGTTCGCGGCCGAGGGCGACTACGAGAACGCGCGCGCCAGCTTCCGCTCCGCCGAGTACCAGGACACCATTTCCAACGACGAAACCTACGCCGGCGATTTCGGGATGATGTCGCTGCTCGCCGGCTGGGCCTCGGGCTGCGCCGGCGATCCGGGCATGGCCGAGGACCTGTACCGGCGCGCGCAAACCCAGCAGCCCGAAGGCCTGCAGCCGCCGCCACCCGGACGCAGCACCCTGCTGCTGGTCGAGTCGGGCACATCCCCGGTCAAGACCGCGACCGGCAACTACGGTGAAGCGCTGACCTTCCAGCCAGGCGGGAACCCGTTCGCCGCCGTGCACGCCGGCGGCCAGGCGCTGCCGGTGCTCGGCGACATCGGCTGGCAGGCCAGCACCCTGGGCGGCCGCCAGGTCGACGTGGTGCTCGATGGAAAGGCCCGTTTCCGCGCCGGCAGCGAGACCGTGGCCGGCGTCGGCATGGTCGGCGCCCAGGTCGCGCTGGGCAGTGGCGACAGCGGCGCGGCGGGCGCCCTGGCCCTGGTCGGCGTGGCCGCGATCCTGATCAGCGCCGCGACCAAGGCCAAGGCCGACATCCGCCACTGGGAGAACCTGCCCGACCGCATCCACGGCGATTTCCTCGCCGCCGACGCGCCCGGCCCCGCGATCGCGGAAATCACCGCCGACGGCGATGCCTACGACGTGCCCGCGCCGGTGATCGATGCCGCGGCCGGAGCCTGCCGCCTGCTGGTGTACCGCACCCGCGAGCCCGGCGTGCTGCGCGCGGAGCCGGTCAGCAACCTCTCCGCCAAGGAGCGCAAGTCCCTGTCCAGGCGCAACGAAGCGCGCGACGCCCGCTTCCGCGAGGAAATGGGGCTGCGCTTCGAGTCGGACGCCGATGCCGTTGCCGGAGCGGACCTTCCATGACCCCGACGATCAACAAGACCGCGGCAGCCGCCCTGTGCGTGCTGCTGGCCATGCACGCCGGGGCACGCGCCCAGGATGCGGCGGGCAACGATCCGGCGCCGCCGGCCCGGGAGGCCGACGCGGCGGCGACCGCCCATGCCGGGGACGCGGTGGATGCCGACCGTCCGGCGCAAACGGTCGCCCCGCCGCAGGACGCCGCGGCCGCCGATCCCGCCGTGTGGGGGCCGTACGCGCGGCTGGTGGGCCGGACCTTCGCCGGCGAGACGGTGGCCGGCTGGGACGGCTATGCCAGCGTCACCCGCAGCATCCAGTGGGAGGTGCCGGGCGAGGTCATGGTGGAGACCGGTACCCAGGTCAATGGCACCGAGATTCCGCAGATGCGGATCCTGCCGGCGGGCCCCGGCAAGCTGAAGTTCGACGTGAAGGCGGCGCCGAACTCCACCGCCCAGGTCGCCGACGCCGGCACGCTCAGGTTCGACCTGCCGTTCGGCTGGGAAAGCGTGGTCCAGCTGCTCGACGACGACAGCTACGAGATGAAGACCGTCAAGCGCGGCGAGGTGCAGGCGCATGCGGTCTATCGCGACGTCGCGTCGGCCGCGCAACAGCAGCGCGTCGTCGAGCTGGCTGCGGAGGAGGCGACGGCGGACGAGTCGGCCCGGATCGCCCTGCGCGAGGCGGGGATCCCGGAGACGCCCCTGGCCGCCGTGCCGGCGGACCGCGTGCTGGCGTACCAGGAACCCGTGCGCGGACCGGCCGCCACCCTGCGCATCTCGCGCGCCAATGCCTGGGACGGCAGCGCCTGCTATGCGGCGGTCCATATCAACGGGCGCTGGGCCGCGCGGCTCGATGAAGCTGAAGCGGCGACCTTCAACGTACCGGCCGGCGAGGTGCGGGTGACCGTGAGTGCGGATCCGCAGGGGCGGGGTGCCTGTCGCATGGGACAGGCGACCGGACGGAGCCACGACACCGTGCTGGCCAAAGGCGAAGCGCTGCACGTCCAGTTCAGCCTGGGCGAACGGGCCTTCAGGGAAGCGCTGGTGACGTCCGCGCCATAGTCGCTCCCGCGGGCGCGCTCAGGCGCCCGCGGGAGCCGCCCGGGGCGCCACGGTGCAGGTCGGGGCCATGCTGCCCGCCTCCGTGCCTGCGGCGCACAGCGCGGTTTCCAGGTGCTGCCGCGCCTCCAGCGTGTAGTGGTTGTCCTCGCCCAGCTCCCGTGCATAGGCCGCATGGGCCTGCCGCAACAGCGGCACGGCCTCGGCGTGCCGCCCGGCGGCCGTGTGCAGCTGGCCCAGTCCGACCTGGATTTCCAGCGTATGCGGATTGTCCGCGCCCAGGGTGGCCGCGGAGCCGCGGTGCGCCTCGGCGAGGGCGCGTCCGGCGTCGTCGAGGCGGCCCAGCGCCAGCAGGTTCATGCCGTGCAGGTAGAGGATCCGCAGCCGGGTCGGGCTGGCCGTATCGCCCAGCGCGGCGAACGCGGCGGCCAGCTCGGCGAACTGCCGCTCGGCCTGGGCGGCGCGCCCGGCCCGGCTGTGCAGCACGGCCAGGTTCGCCCGTACCTTGACCACGGCGGTGTGGTCCTCGTCGTCGAACGCGAGCTGGGCCCAGACTGCGTTCTCGCACGCGGCCTGTCCCGCTTCGTACTCGCCCTTGCGGATGTGCCAGTAGCAGCTGGCGCGGTGCGCGGCGAGCGCCGTTTCGGGGTCGGGCCGGGCGCGCGCGGTGCGCAGGGCGTCGGTCTTGCGGATCAGTGCCGCGGCCTCGTCGAAGCGCGAGTCGTCGACCAGGTCGGCGGCAAGCTGGTAGCGCGCGCGCTGCGTGCGCGGATCGCGCGGCCCCAGGTGCTGCTCGAACAGCGCCACCGCACGCCGCTTCTGCTCGATCGCCTGCGCGATCAGCATGGCCTCGCCATAGGCGCGGCCGATCGCCAGGCGCACCGTGGCCTCGACCACCGGCTGGTGGCCGATCCGGTCGCCGATGCGGGTCACGGCGTGGTCGATCGCCTCGCGCACCGTGCGCTCGCCCTGGCCGCCGTGCGCATAGGGCGAGGCCGCGGCGAGCACGTCCTCGTTGAAGAACCGGTTGACCGCGTCCGCGATGGCCGCCTGCTCGCGCGCGTCGCGGCCGGCTTCCACGGCCTGCAGGTACAGCCAGCCGCTGACGGCGATGCCCAGGACGAGGGCGGCGGCCGTGGCCAGCAGCCAGGGCCGGCGGGTGCGCTGGCGCTCAAGCACCCGCCGGGCCTGCGCCTGCTCGCGTTCGGCCTCGCGCTGGGCCTGCTGCCCGGCGCGGCGCGCCTCGAGCGTGCGCAGGCGGGCGGCGAACGCCGAGGCCGACGGCAGGCGCCTGGCCGGGCTGGCGGCCGCGGCCAGCGCGATGTCCGCGCACAGCAGCGGATCGTCGAGGTCGGCCTCCCAGCCGGGTGCGAGCGGCCGGCGCAGGTCGCCCACCAGCATCTGGTAGGCCAGCACGCCGAGGGCGTACACGTCGCTGCGCTGGGTGGCCACGCCGCCGGCGACCACCTCGGGCGCGACATAGCGCAGGCTGCCGGCGCTCTCCTCGAGCTGGCCGGCCGTCGCGCCCAGGGTGATGTCCATGTCCAGCAGGCGCAGCGAGATCGCCGCCTGTCCCGCACCCAGGTCGGCGACCGCAAGCCGCAGTCGCCCCGCGCCGTCGCGCCACGGATACAGGTTTTCGGGCTTGAGGTCCCTGTGGATGATGCCGATCTCGTGCAGCCCGGCGACGGATTCGCACAGCTGCGCGCAAAGCCCGACGCGGGCGGCGCGGTCCAGTGTCGCCAGTCCGTCGGGACCGCTTGCCCAGGCGCCCAGGTGACCGTCGGCGAAATAGGGCAGGTCGATGAAGAATGGCGGCTGCGCGAGGTTCCAGTCGAGCACGCGCACCAGGTCGGGCAGTTCCACCTGCAGCGAACCGATATGCCGCGACAGCGCGACTTCGCGCTTGAGCCCGCGCAGGCCCGCCTCGCCGCGGGCGAACTTCAGTACCCGCTCTTCGCCGCTGCCGTCGCGGGCGAGGAACGCGGCCGAAGCGGCCCCGACCCCCAGTCGCCGCACCACGCGCCAGCCGGGTCGCTGGGCAGGTTCGTCGCCTTCGCCGGGGAGGGCATCCGCCAAGGGCTGCGGCGCGGCGTCCTCGCGGCTGGCCGCGCCGAACTCCACCGCTGCCGCCAGGCGATAGCCGTAGCCGTGCACCGCGCGGATGCCCGCGCCCTGCGTGCCCAGGGCCTGGCGCAGGCGGCTCACCGCCTTGGCAAGCGAGTTCTCCGAGACCACGCGCCCCGGCCAGCCGGCCTCGAGCAGCTCTTCCTTGGTGACCACTTCGCCGGCGTGGCGCAGCAGCGCCAGGAGCACGTCGTGGCTGCTGCGGTCGAGTGCGACCCGGACGCCGGCCACGTGCAGCGACGCCTGCTGTTCGTCCAGCACCGCGTCGCCGAAGCGCCACATGCCGGGCGGCGGCGCTGGCGACGGCGCCGGAAATTCATTGATCGTCACGCACTTCCCCCTGAAAGCGCCGACAGCATTGCCCAGTCGCCGGCGGGTGGCAAGCCCGCGGCGAAAAGCCTGACGTGGCCGCGTGCCGGGGCGCCGGCCTCAGCCGCCGAACGTCCTGCGCAGCAGTTCCTGCAGTCCCTGGCTGTCGTGGAGGCGGCGCACCAGCACCTCGACGTACACGCCCAGCAGCAGCAGGATCACGCCGGTGGCCGCCCAGGCCTTGAGCGGCAGGGTGAGCGCGAACACGTTCAGCTGCGGCGCGTAGCGGTTCACCAGGCCGAACGACAGGTCGATGATCAGCAGGATCACCATCACCGGCGCGGCCAGCACCAGCATCGTGGTCATGAAGTAGCCGAAGTGGCCGACGAACAGGTTCATGCCCGAGGCCGCGAGGTCGGGGAAGAACGAGGTCGGCGGCCAGATGATGTAGCTGCCCAGCAGCAGGTCGAGGAAGATCACGAACGCGCCGCTGGCCATGAACACCCAGGCCGCGAAATGCGACAGGAACTCGCTGTGCAGCGAGGTCTGGTGGCCCTGGATCGGGTCGAACACCATCGCCATCGCCATGCCGACCTGGGTGTCGATCACGTTGCCCGCGGCCGCGATCGCCCAGAACACGATGCCGAAACAGAAGCCGATGGCGATGCCGATGAACAGCTCCTTGACTACCAGTGCAGGCCACGACAGCGCGCTCATCGTGCCCGGCGGCGCAGTCGTGACCACGATCGGCAGCGCCACGATCGCCAGGCTGACCAGGAAACTGTTGCGCACCATCGCCGGCATGTTCTGCGGGCTGATCAGCGGCAGCATGATGAACGCGCCGATGATGCGCGGCAGGGTCAGGCCCAGCGCCAGCAGCGCGGTTTCGGCGGACGAGAAGAACTGCATCAGCGCCGGATCAGGGAGGGGAATTCGATGAAGATGCGGTTGGAATAGGTGTACAGGGTGCCGCCGATCATCGCCCCGGTGACGAACAGCGCCAGCACGATCGCCACGAACTTCAGCGCGTAGGCGAAGGTCTGCTCCTGGATCTGGGTGGCCGCCTGCAGGAACGCCACCACCAAGCCCACGATCGCCGCCGCCGCGATCGGCGGCCCCGACAGCAGCAGCACCAGCCACAGCGCCTGGCGGGTGAGTTCGAGCACTTCGCCCATCGCCCGCCTCCTAGCCGGTGTAGGTGAGCACGAGGCCATGCACCAGCTTGGCCCAGCCGTCGATCATCACGAACAGCAGCAGCTTGAACGGCAGCGAGACCGTGGTCGGCGACATCATCATCATGCCCAGCGCGAGCAGGATGTTGGCCACCACCAGGTCGATGATCAGGAACGGCAGGAAGATCAGGAAGCCGATCTGGAACGCGGCGGTCAGTTCGCTGACGGTGAAGGCCGGGACGACCACGATGAAGTCGTCAACGCTCAGCGCGTCGCGCCGGTCGGGCGGCAGCAGGCGCTGCGCGCTGCGCAGGAAGAAGGCGCGTTCGGCGTCGTTGGAGTGCTCGATCAGGAACCCGCGCAGCGGCTCCTTGCCCGCCTCGAACGTGGCCAGCAGGCGCGCGCCGTCGCTGCCCGGGGGAGCCAGCGGCGTCGCCTGCGCGGGCGCGGGCACCACGATCCCGGCGTCGACCCCCGCCCCGGCGTCGGGTGCGGGCGGGGCCGCGGGGCCCTGGCCGGTGACGACATTGCGGAACAGCGGTCCGGGTTGCGCGCCGGGCGCGGCTCCGTCCCCGGCCTGCGGCGCATCGGCCTGCGCCTGGAGGGCGTCGGCTTCGGCCTGCAGCGCGTCGGCGGCCGCGGGGCTGGTCGGCGCCGGTTCGCCTTCGGCCTGTGCCGGCGCCGCACCCTGGGCACGCTGCGCCGCGCGCTCGGCCTGCACCCGGCGGCGCTCGGCCTGCGCCTGCTGGCGCTGGTCGATCTGCGCCTGCACCGAGGCGGGCACCGGGCGGCCCTGCTGGTGCGCGGTCACCGCTTCGTAGGTGTCGAGGATCACCGGGTACATCACGTAGATCGACAGCACGATCGCAAGACCGTTGATGACCACGTTCGGCGGCACCTGCTGCAGCCCCAGCGCGTTGCGCAGCAGGCTCAGCACCACGACGATCTTGGTGAACGAGGTCACCATCACCGCGACGAAGGGCGCCAGCGCCAGGCTGACGACCACCACCAGCACCAGCGCGGGGGAATAGCTGCTCAGGTCCATGGACGGTCCGGTCGGTTGCGGCTCAGTTCCACCACAGCAGGCGCACGCCGAGCGTGTCGCCCACCGCGACCAGTTCGCCCTGGCCAACGGCCTGGCCGTTGGCGCGGATGGTCACGCTGGCGCCATCCACCGGCGCCGCCAGCGGGAACACGTAGCCCGGCTGCAGCGCCGAGAGCTCGCCCACGCGCAGCTCGCTGCGGCCGAGCTCGAAGGCGACCTCGACCGGCAGCCTGCGCGCAAGCGCATCGCCGTCGACGGAAGCGTCGCCGGCGGGCTCGCCGCCGGTGTCCTGGGAAGTGTCGTTCATGGGGAAAGGCTCCACGGAGGTCTGGATATGTTGCGGCGGTCCATCGATGCGCCAGCCGCCCGGATCGGGCACCAGCGGCCAGGCCAGGCCGCCGGCGCAGGCGAGCGCATGCGGCGGCTGGCCGCGGTGCCCGGCCACGATCACGTCGCCGGGGCGCAGCGCGGCCCAGTCGCCGACCGGCAGCGGCGCGATCCGCCACTGCAGCGAGATCGGCACGCCGAGTTCGCGCCAGCGCGCGGCCAGCTGCGCGTGCTCTTCGTAGGGCGGGTCGGCGCGTTCGAGCAGGCGGTCGGTCCATGCCGGCGGCACCCGCAGCGCGCCCTGCAGGGCGGGCATGCGCGCCCCGTCGTCCTCGCCGCCGTCCTCGTCGACGATGAAATCGAGCCACAGCGCAGTGCCGTCGTCGGCGTCTTCGGGCGCATCGGGCAGCGGCGTGAGCGCCACGCCGAAGGCCTCGCTCAGGCGCATCAGCGCCGGTTCGTGCGCCAGGCTCCAGGCCAGCACGCGCGCGCGGCCCTGGTAGTCGTTCCAGTGCAGCGCCGCCGGGTCGTGCGGCGCCTGCAGCGCCAGCCCGATGCGTGTGCCCTCGGCGTCGAGTTCGAACCGCTGCGCCGCCGGCGCCGGCCGGCCGGGCATGCACTGGAGCACGCCGTTGCCGGACAGGCTCCAGGCCTGGGCGCTGGAGAACAGGCCGCGCAGCGCGCCGGCCTGCGCGGGCGAGAGCCGCGGCAGGCGCTCGCCGGCGGGACGCACCTCGCGCGCGTCGGGTGCTGGCGCGGACTGTCCGCGTGCCGGCGCCCTGCGCGCCGCCTTGCCGCGGCGTTCAGCCATGGCCGAGGGCTACCTTCATCAGTTCGGGCAGCGAGCGCACGCCCAGCTTGGACATCATGTTGGCGCGATGCAGCTCCACGGTCTTGATGCTGATGCCGAGGATGTCGGCGATGATCTTGTTGGGCTTGCTGGCGACCACCAGGTCGAGCACCTGGCGCTCGCGCGGGCTGAGCTTCTCCAGCGATTCGTTGCGCATCTGCGCCGGCAGCCGCCGGCTGGCGAAGGCGGCTTCCACCGCGTGCACCAGGGCCTCGTCGGTGAAGGGTTTCTCAAGGAAATTGGTCGCGCCCTTGCGCATCGCCTCGACCGCCAGCGGCACGTCGCCGTGCGCGGTGACGAACACCAGCGGCAGGCGGATCCCGCGCCGGTGCATCTCGTCCTGCAGCTGCAGGCCGCTCATCTGCGGCATGCGGATGTCCGAGACCAGGCACTCGTCGCGCGCGCCGTGGCGGTCGCCCTGGTAGGCGGAGAGGAACGCCGGGCCGGAGGCAAACGCCTGCGGTTCGAAGCCCGCCGTTTCCAGCAGCCAGGCGGTGGATTCGCGGAAGGCCTCGTTGTCGTCGACCAGGTAGATCCGCGCGCATGCCATCGCCTACAGCCTCCCTTCAGCACGCGGCAGCGTGAACGCGAACACGCTGCCGCCATCGGTCCTGGGTTCGAAGAACAGCCGGCCCTCATGGTATTCGATGATCGAGCGGCAGATGGCCAGGCCGATCCCCAGCCCCTCCGGCTTGGTGGTGAAGAAGGGCGAGAACAGCTGCTCGCTCTCGGCCGGCGCCAGCCCGCCGCCGCGGTCGAGCACGCGCACCTCGACCTCGTCGTCGAGGTTGAGCCGGCCCTCGATCCGCAGCCCGCGCTGCGCCGGCGCGGTTTCGCGCATCGCCTCGATCGCGTTCTTGACCAGGTTCAGCAGCACCTGTTCCACCATCACCCGGTCGGCGTACACCTGCGGCAGGGTGGCCGGCAGGGCCAGGTCGATGTGCAGCTGCTGGCGTTCGGCCTCGAGCCGCAGCAGCTCCAGCACCGTGTGCGCGATCGCCGCCACGTCCTGGGCGTCGCGGCGCGGCTCGCGCGCGCGCACGAATTCGCGCACGCGCGAGATCACCGCGGCGGCGTGTTCGGCCTGGGTGCGCGCGGCGACCAGCGCCCGCTCCACCTGCGCCGGACCGCCGGCCTGGCCGACCAGGCGCAGGCTGCCGTTGAGGTAGTTGACGATCGCCGCAAGCGGCTGGTTGAGCTCGTGGGCCAGGGTGGCGGCCATTTCGCCGACCGACATCAGCCGCGAGGTGAACAGCAGCTTCTCCTGCCGGTCCTTGTGGCTGTCCAGGGCCTCGAGCCGCGCGCTGATGTCGACCGCGGTCAGCAGGTCGCAGGCCTGCGCGTCGAGTTCCAGCATGCGCCAGTGCAGCGCGTACCAGTGGCCGTTGTGCGCGGCGCGCGCTTCGGCGCCGTCGGCATCGGGCGCGACCCCCAGGGCCGCGGCAAGCCGATCGCGGTCGCGGTGGCCGGGCAGGGCGCCGAAGGCCTCGCTGAAGCCGCGGTTGCAGGCCAGCATCGCCCCGCCCTCGCGGGCGAACGCGGCGCAGGCGAACGGAATCGCGTCGAGCATCGCGGCCAGCGCCGGGCGATTCGCCTCCGTGGCGGACCGGGCGCGGGCGGTGCGCGCCGTCACGCGGGCATGCTCCCGGCACGCGCGCGCAGCCATCGCCTGCTAGGGTAAGCGGCCCCGGGAACCCCGGGAGCTTCCATCGAAAGAGGACCGCCGATGCCGTCGCGCCAACGCCTGTCCATGGCCATCGTGTGTGCGTGGCTGCCGCTGCCGGCCGCTGCGGCCCCGGCGATGGAGGCCGTCGCCGAACCGGGGACGTCGTACGTCTGGGAACTGGTCGCGATCCTGCTGCCGCTCGCCATCATCATCATCTTCCTGCTGGTGCTGCTGCGCCTGTTGCGTCGGCGTTTCGGCCTTGCCGGCCCGGACGCGCCGCTGTCGGTGGTGCAGGTGCTGCCGGTCGGCCCGCGCGAACGCGTCGTGGTGCTGCGTTCGCGCGCCGGACGCGCCTTCGCGGTGGGCGTGAGCGCCAACGCGGTGACGCTGGTGTCCATGCTCGACGACGACGACCTCGGTCCGGCGGCCATCGCCCAGGCGCAGATGCGCGAGGACGCGGTGACGACGGGCCTGTTGCCAAGCCTATTACAGCGACTGAAGGTTAAACGACCGTGATGCGGCCTGTGTCACACTCGCGCGCCGCGTCGCACGGCGCCTGCAACATTCCCTGCAACATCCTGTTGACGGACGGGTAACATCGCGGCGATATATGGTCGCGTTCCGCGCTTGCGGAGCACGCACCGGATCGACCGCTACCCCGGCCTCTCCTCCACCCGCCCTCTTCCCCCAAGGGCCACGGATGACGACGAACGTACGCAGCTGGCTCAATACCCTGTTCGCGGCCCCCGCGGGCGCCGCGCCGCGCAGGCGGACCGGCTACAGCGACGTGATCCTGGCCTTCGGCGCGGTGCTGATCATCAGCGTGATGATCCTGCCGCTGCCGCTGGTGGCGCTCGACACGCTGGTCGCGGTCAACATCTCGATCGGCTTCGGCCTGCTGCTGCTGGGCATCTACATCCCCAACCCGGTGGCGTTCTCCAGCTTCCCCAGCGTGCTGCTGCTGACCACGCTGTTCCGGCTCGCGATCTCGATCGCGATCACCAAGTCGATCCTGCTGCACGCCGAGGGCGGGCACATCGTGGAGACCTTCGGCACCCTGGTTGCCGGCAACAACCTGGTGGTCGGCCTGGTGGTGTTCCTGATCATCACCGTGGTCCAGTTCATCGTCATCGCCAAGGGCGCCGAGCGCGTGGCCGAGGTGGCCGCGCGCTTCACCCTCGACGCGATGCCCGGCAAGCAGCTGTCGATCGACTCGGACCTGCGCGCGGGCCTGATCGACAAGGACGAGGCGCGCCGCAAGCGTCGCCTGCTCGAGACCGAGAGCCAGCTGCACGGCTCGCTCGACGGGGCGATGAAGTTCGTCAAGGGCGATGCGATCTGCGGCATCGTCATCATCCTGGTCAACCTGCTTGGCGGCCTGGCCATCGGCGTGCTGCAGCGGGACATGTCGCTGGCGCAGGCGACCCACACCTACAGCATCCTCACCATCGGCGACGGCCTGGTATCGCAGATCCCCGCGATCCTGGCGACCATGGCCGCGGGCCTGGTGGTGACGCGCACCGCGGGCGAGGCCGAAGACCGCCACCTGGGCGATGCGATCTCGCGCCAGGTCGGGGCGCAGCCGCGGGTGGCGCTGATCACCGGCCTGCTGGCGCTGCTGATGACCCTGGTGCCCGGGTTCCCGTGGCCGGTGTTCCTGGTGCTGGGCCTGTCGCTGATGGTCTTCAGCGCGTGGCGCTACCGGCACCAGTTCGAAACCCTGCGGCGCGTGTTCAAGGTCAGCGACGAGGAGATCGCCGCCTCCCACGCGCCGGAGGAAACCGACGATTTCGCGCCGCCGCCGCCGCTGCTGCTGGAACTGGCGCCGCTGCTGGCCGCCCACCTGGGGCAGGAGCCGGCGCGCGCGCGCCTGGCCAGCCTGGCGCGCGAGCTGCGCGACGAGTTCGGCGTGCCGCTGCCGGTACCGGTGGTGCGCGTGTCGGCGCTGCTGGGCGAAGGCGAGTTCAGGCTCAGCGCGCACGGGGCGCGGGTCGCTTCGGGCAACCTGCCGCGCGGCGCCGCATTCGAGCCGCAGACGCCGGGAGCCGCGCCGCTGCCGGGCTGGTTCCCGCCGCTGTCGGGCCGCTGGCGCGAAGGGCCCGCGGCCGAAGGCGCGCTGGCGCCGCTGGACGTGCTGGCGCTGCATGCCGGGAGCGCGCTGCGGCGCAGGCTCGGCAGTTTCCTCGGCATCCAGGAGACGTCCAACCTGTTCGGCAAGATGCAGCGCGACTATCCGGACCTGGTCAAGGAGATGCTGCGCGTGGTCGCGCCGCAGCGGGTGGCCGACGTGCTGCGAAGGCTGGCGGAGGAGGGCGTGCCGATCCGCAATCTGCGCGACGCGTTCGAGGCGATCACCGACGTCGGCAGCCGCGAGAAGGACGTGGTGCTGCTGACCGAGTACGTGCGGGTGGCGCTCAAGCGCGAGATCGCCGAGCGCTGGTCCGACCATGATCGCCAGCTGCACGTGCTGCTGATCCATCCGGAGCTCGAGGACAAGCTGCGCCAGTCGGTGCGCGTGGCCGGCGGCGCCAGCCAGCTTGCGATCTCGCCGGAGCTGGCCGCGCGCCTCGGCGGCGAGGTGCGCGCACAGCTGGCGCGGCAGGCGCCCGGCGTGCAGCCGGTGCTGCTGTGCTCGCTCGACGTGCGCCGCCACCTGCGCAAGCTGCTGGAAGTGGATTTCTTCGATCTGCCGGTGCTCTCCTACCAGGAGCTGGCACCGGACCTGCGTATCGTCCAGGCCGGCCAGGTCAATGCCTGAGCGGCCGCTGCCATTCCCCCTGTCCATCCCGTGGGATCCCCCGCCCGCTGGAGCGAAATACGATGTCTTCCCCCGAAAACGAACCGCACCCGCCTGAGGCCGACGCCGCGATCCTGCGCATCGTCGCCGGCCTGCACGCCGGCGCCAGCCGCCCGCTGTCGCGGCGCGAGATGGTGCTGGTGGGCAGCGGCGACGACTGCGACGTGGTGCTGGCCGACCCTGGCGTGGCGCCGCACCATGCCCTGGTCAACGCGGTCGACGGCCGCTTCCACCTGCGTGCGCTGGATGCGCCGCTGGAGCTGCCGGGCCGCACCCTGCATCCCGGCGATCCGGTCGAAGTGGCGCAGGTGCAGCGCATCGGCCTGGGCCAGGCCGCGATCGCGTTCGGCCGCGCCGATGCGCCCGAATGGCTGGCGCTGGCGCCCGGGATCGACGCCGGTCCGCCGCCGCGCCGCCCGCCCGCCTTCGCAAGCAGGCTGCCGATGATCGCGGGCGTCGCGGTCCTGGCCCTGGCCGGACTCGCGATCTTCGCCGCGTGGATGCCGTCCGCCCCGCCGCCGGTCGACGTCGAGCAGCGCCTGCGCGAACTGGCGCGCGAGTACCGCGTCGGCGACGCGCGGATCACCCGCGACGTGGAAGGTCGCGCCGTGCTTGCGGGCATGGTCGACGACGACGCCAGCCGCGCCCGCCTCGATGCGCGCATCGCCGACGAGAAGCTGCCGGCGAGCCTGGCCCTGCGCAGCGGACAGGACCTCGCCTCGGACGTGGCCGAGGTGATGCGCACCGGCGGCTACACCGTGCAGGCCGAATACCTGGGCGACCGCAACGTGCGCGTCACCGGAGCGCTCGGCGGCGATGCCCGCGCCGTGCGCGATTTCATCCAGTCGCGCGCGATGGCGGAAACCGGCGTCAACACGGTCGAACCCGTGGACCTGGACGAACCCGTCGCCGACGCGGTGGCGGATGCGGTCGACATCACCCGCAAGCACATCGTCGCGATCGTGCGCGGCGAGACGCCGTACGTCGAATCGGCCGACGGTGAGCGCTACCACGTCGGCGAACCGATCCCCGGCTGGGGCGCGCTGATCTCGATCGGCGCCTACGCCCACGTGCTGCGCCCGGACGGCGCGCTCGCGAGGATCAAGCCGTCGGCCGAGCCGCCTTCGCAGCCGGAAGCCGGCACCGACGCGCGCGAATCGTCGCCGCCCGCGGGCGCGACGGGTTCGCAGACCGCCATTCAGCAAGCTGAAACAGACGCGCGACCGGCGCGGCGCGCGCGTGCCGGCGACGCGCCGTAAACGTGCACTGAGGTAAACCCTAGGTCACGGTTCGCTGCAATGTTTATCCGCTACAGTTCCAGACGAGACAGTCCACGGGCCAGATGCAGCGTGGCCTCCGGAGTCCGATCCCCCGACGCAACAGGAGCATTGCGATGACGATTCCAACCAACGCCAACCTCATCAACCAGTACGTCGGCGCGGCCACGTTCCAGAACGGGCCGGGCACCGGCAACGTCCGCAGCGGCGGCGGCGCGGGCGGCACCAGCTGGTACGAGGCGATGTCGCGCGCATGGGGGCAGACGCTCGACGCCCAGGCGACCCACATCACCGAACTGTCCGACCAGATCGGCACCGGTTCCGACCAGCCCTCGCAGATGGTCGCGCTCACCGCCGCCAGCCTGAAGATGCAGTTCATGTCCAACAACGCGGCCACCTCGCAGAACAGCGTCGCCGAGGCGCTGAACGCGGTCGCGCGCAAGCAGTAGGCGCAGCGCCGCAACGGTGATGCGCAGGCGTGGCCGCCGCGCCACGCGCGCCCGTCGGCGCGGCTTGGACAACTTCGGAAGGAGACAGGCAATGATCGATGCAATCCAGGTGGCGGCGCTCGACGCGGCCGCGGCCCCGGCAGCGGCGCCGGCACTGCAGCCGCAGGCTTCGGCGGTCGAGGTGCGCGAGTTCGCGCAGGCGTTCGAACGCACCGGCGGCGCCGGCACGGCGGCGAAGGCCGATGCGCAGGTGGCCACGACCGCGCCGGCAGGCGAGTCGGCCGGGGCGAAGATGATGGTCCAGGCCTTCGACAGCCTCAACGGCACCGCCGAGCAGGTCCAGGCGCTGTCGAGCGCGATGTCCGCGAGCGCCACGGAGATGACGCCGGGGCAGATGATCCAGCTGACCACCCAGTGCCACCAGTTCCTGTTCCAGTCGCAGCTGACCGCGAACGTGGCCAACCGGACCTCCGACGGCGTGCAGCAGCTGTTCCGGCAGCAGTCCTGAACGCGCCGGAGTCCATTCCCATGCACATTGTCCGCGACCGGTTCCGCCCGCTGCGCCTGCTGCGCGCGGTCGGCGTGTTGTCCGCCTGCCTGCTCATGGTCGCGTGTTCAGGGGTCACGATGTACGGCGACCTGGACGAGCGCCAGGCCAACGAGGTGTTCGCCGCCCTGCTTGCAGCCGGCGTCAACGCCGAGAAGCGCACCTCGATCAGCAAGACCGGCTGGGAGATCCGCGTCGACAAGGGCGAGTTCGCGCGCGCCATGCAGGTGCTGCAGTCGCGCGGACTGCCGCGCCAGCAGTACGTGTCGATGTGCGACGTGTTCAAGAAGGAGGGCATCGCCTCGTCCGCGGTCGAGGAGAACGCGCGCTACCTGTGCAGCCGCCAGCAGGAGCTGGCGCGCACCCTGGCCGGGTATCCGGGCGTGGTCGACGCGCGGGTGCACATCGCCATGGCCCAGCGCGACCCGTTTGGCGGCGAGGCGAACGATTCCTCGGCGGCGGTGGTGATCTTCCAGCAGCCGGGCGCGAACCTCGAGAGCATGCAGACCCGGATCAAGACCGTGGTCAAGGACGGCATCGAGGGCCTGGACGACATCAACAAGGTCTCGGTCGAGTTCGTGCCGATGCCCGGCCCGCCGGCCAACGCGCCGCTGCAGCGCACCGCCGCGGCCCCGGCGGCGCTGTCGGCGGCCAACGCCATGTCGATCGGCATCGGCCTGGGCGTGCTGGCCCTGCTGGCCCTGATCTGGGCCGCCTGGGACCGCATCCGCCAGCGCCGCGCGCCGCGCCGCGCCGACGCCGGCAAGCTCTGGAACGGCTGAGCGCATGTCCCTGCAGGCGCTGCTCGCCGACGTGCATCCGGCGTGGTACGCGGATCGGCTCGACCCGGCATCCGCCGGTGCACTGATCGAGCGCGCGCGCACCAGCGCGCTGGGCCGGCGCCTGCTGCTGCGCGCGCTGCCGCCGGCGCTCGGCGACGGCCTGTTCGCGCCGCGGCCCGGCGAACCGGCGTACCGCGCCACGCGCGCGCGCTGGCCCTCGCCGCGGGTGGCGGGCCTGGTGCGCGACCTGGGCGTACTCGCGTATGCGCCGGCGATCCGCGCCGAGGTGCGCCGCGAGCCGGTGCGCTGGCTGCGCGCAACCCTGGGCAACAGCTATCTGCTCGCGCTCGACCGCAGCGTGTGGGACGGCCGCATCGGCGCCGACACCCACGCGCGCCTGGCCGCGGACTGGAATGCGCTGCTGGCCGAACCGGCCTTCGGGCAGGATCCATCGCTGCTTGGCGGCATGCTCGATCGCCAGGGCCAGGCCGAGCTGCTGGCCTGGGCCACGCGCCGCAACCGCGCGCTCGCCGACTGGGCGCTGCTGCTGCGCGCGCCCGCGCCGGCGCGGCCCGTGCACCTGCCGGAAAAGGCGGCGCTGGTGGTCGTGTCGCACCACGAGGATCGCGATGGCGACTAGCCCGCTGCCGTCGGCGGTCGACCCGCATCCGGCGCCGGCCGCATCGGAGGCGGGCGTGGCCGTCTTCGAGCGCCGCGAGTTCGCGCGTGCGCTCACCGCGCGCGTGGTCCCGGCGCGGCACTGGGCGCGGCTGGAGGAACTCGACGCGCTGCTCGAACGCGTCAACGCGCTGTGCGCGGAGGTGGAGGACGAAGTCGCGCAAGCCCGCGAGGCCGGGCAGGCCGAGGGCTTCGCCGAGGGCCTCAAGCGCGCGCAGCAGCAGATGACCGGACAGCTCACCGATCTCAACGAGCGCCGTGCGCGGGTGCTGGCCGATGCCTCGGGCCGGATCACCGAACTGGCCTGCGCGATCGTTGCGCGCGTGGCACCGGGCTTCGACGCCGCCAGCGTGGTGCCGCCGCTGGTGCGGCAGGCGGTCGAGGCCGCGCAGGCCGAACAGTTCCTGCTGATCCGCGTGCATCCGCGCGCGCGCGCCGCGGTCCAGGACGGACTGGGCGCGGTGCGCCAGGCGCATCCGGCGGTGGGCGTGATCGAACTGGTCGACGACGAAAGCCAGGATCCGCTCAGCTGCGTCGTGGTCTCGGAAGCGGGCGAGGTGCGCGCCGGCGTGGCGCAGCAGATCGAGGCGATCCGGCTGGCGCTTGCCGGCGCCAGCCAGGGCGGGGGCGGGGCGTGAACCTGCCCGGACCGCCGCTGGCACAGGCAAGTGGGGACGCCGCGCTCGATCCGCTGCTCGACGCCCTGGCCGGGGTCAAGTCGGTGCAGCGCGTGGGGCGCGTGGTCGAAGCCTACGGCACCCTGATCCGCGCCACCGGCCTGAAGGCCGCGATCGGCGAGCTGTGCCACCTGCGCAATCCCGACGGCGAGGGCGATCCGTCCTTCGATCTCGCCGCCGAAGTCGTGGGCGTGTCGCGCCAGCACACCCTGCTGACTCCGCTGGGCGCGCTGGACGGCATTTCCGCGACCACCCAGATCGTGGCCAGCGGGCGCCAGGCTTCCGTGCGTGCCGGCCCGGGCCTGCTCGGGCGGATCCTCGATGCCCACGGCGAACCGATCGACGACCGCGGCCCGACCGGCCCGGGCGTGGACATGCCGATCTACGCCGCCTCGCCCAACCCGCTCACCCGCAGGCTGATCGAGCGTCCGTTCTCCACCGGCGTGCGCGCGATCGATGCGGTGATGACCGCGGGCGAAGGCCAGCGCGTGGGCATCTTCGCCGTCGCGGGTGGCGGCAAGAGCACCCTGCTGGGAATGCTGGCGCGCGGCGGCGACGCCGACGTCAACGTGATCGTGCTGGTTGGCGAGCGCGGCCGCGAGGTCAACGAGTTCATCCACGACAACCTTGGCCAGGCCGGACTGGCGAAATCGGTGATCGTGGTCGCCACCTCCGACCGCCCCGCGCTCGAGCGCAGCCGCGCGGCCTGGGTCGGCACCGCCATCGCCGAGCATTTCCGCGACCAGGGCAAGCGCGTGCTGCTGCTGCTCGACTCGGTGACCCGCTTCGCGCGCGCGCTGCGCGACGTCGGCCTGGCGATCGGCGAGCCGCCGGCGCGGCGCGGCTTCCCGCCTTCGGTGTTCAGCGCGCTGCCGCGGCTGTTCGAGCGCGCCGGCAACAACGAGACCGGCAGCATCACCGCCTTCTACACCGTGCTGGCCGAGGACGAGGACGGCGGCGACCCGGTCGTCGAGGAAGTGCGCTCGATCCTCGACGGCCACATCGTGCTCTCGCGCAAGCTCGCCGCCGCCTACCACTATCCGGCGATCGACGTGCTCACCAGCCTCAGCCGCACCATGCCGCGCGTGGTCGACGCCGCGCACCTGCGCGCGGCCGGGCAGCTGCGCAAGGCGCTGGCCAAGCACCAGGACATCGAGCTGCTGCTTCAGCTGGGCGAATACAAGCGCGGCAGCGATAGCGAGGCCGACTACGCGATCGAGCGCATCGACCCGATCCGCCAGCTGCTGCAGCAGTCCTCGGACGAGCTGGTGCCGTTCGCGCGCTCGTCGCAGATGCTCGGGAAGCTGTTCGCATGAGTGGCGCATCGCGCCGGCGCTATCCCCTGCAGCAGCTGCTGCAGCTGCGCGCGCACCGCACGGAGAAGGCGCGCCGGGTGGTGACCGAGCGCCAGCGCGATGTGCGCGAGCGGCGCGAGGCCTGCGAGCGGATCGAGCAGGAAATCGACGGGCTGCGCCGCGAGCGCGCCGGCCAGCGGCTGCGCATGCTCGAACCGCCGCCACCCGGGATTCCGTTCCCGCTGGCGCTGGAGCAGCGCGAGGCGCACATCGACTGGCTCGGCGAACAGGAGCAGGCCGCGGTCCGGCGCCTGCAGCAGGCGCGGCAGGCGCTGGTCCAGGCCGAACAGGCGCTGGCCGAGGCGATGCAGGCCTTCTTCCGGGCCAGGGCTCGCGAGGACGCGCTCGAGCAGCGCAAGCACGTGTGGAAGGGAGAAGTGATCGCGCTGGAGGCGCGCCGCGAGGAGGACGCCGTTGCCGACCTGGTGCAGGCCGCGCACGTCGCCCGCACCGACACAGGAGGAGCAAGGCCGTGAGCATGGACAACAGCAGCACATCGTCGCTCTCGAACCGCCCGGTCGCGGATGCGAAGCCGGCCGACGGCGATCGTTCCGCCGACAGGCCCCGCGAGGCGCCGCCGAAGGAACAGGTCGACCGTTTCCGCCAGCTGATGCAGCACGGGCGCCAGGAAGGCCGCGCCGCGCAGGAGCAGCGGCCGGGCGCGCAGGACGCGGGGCGCCATGCCGCGCAGGCGGCCGCGCGCGGCGCCGACGAACAGGCCGCGCTGCGCGGCCTCGACGGCCACGGTGGTCGGGACGCCGGGACCGACAACAACGGCATGGGCGCCAATTCGCTCGAGGGCGCCGACCTGCTGGCGATGATGCAGGCGCAGTCGGCCCTGCGCGAGGGCAGCGCGCTGCCGCCGCCTGCGGCCCCGGCCGCGCCCATGGCCAGCGGCCGTGCCCTGGCCGAGATGCTGGAGCGCCATGTGCGCCAGCTTGCGGTCGACGGCGCGGCCTCGGCCGACGGCGACGGCCACGTGCTGCTGCGCATGTCCGACGCGACCCTGCCCGGCACCGACCTGCTGCTCAGCCGCACCGCCGACGGCTGGCTGCTGCGCGCGGACGTGCGTTCACGCGACAGCTACGACGCCATCCAGGAGGCGGCGCCTTCGCTGGCGCGCCGCTTCGCCGAGCACGACCTCGGTCAGCTGCGGGTCGATCCGCACTTCAACGGCTGAGGCCAAAGGGTCGGCCCCAGATGGGGCACGCCCCAGCTTGGAGCGGGATCGCGGGCGGTCGCAGACTGCAGCTGCGCCCCCAGCGCGCGATGTTTCCCCCCGACATCCCGGCAAGACAAGGAGTCCATCATGAGCTTCCTCAGCGGCCTCGGCGACCTGGTGTCCAACGTCGTCTCCCTCGCGGTCACCGCCTACACCGGCAACCCCATGCTCGGCCAGCTGGCCGGCGGACTGGTCGGTTCCCTGCTCGGCGAATCCGGCGGCAGCGGCAACGCGGCCTTCGACTCGGTGTTCAACGGTGCCTTCAGCAACGGCTTCCTCAACGCCATGGGCATGTAAGCGGGCGGCGGCTGGCGCCCGGCGCGAAGCCGCCGGTCGCCGCGCCACCTGCCGGAGTGCACGATGAACAGACGTCCCGCACCACGCCCGCAGCCACGCGGTGGCCCGGCGAACGCCGCCGATGTCCGCTTCGCCCGTCCACTGGACGTCGAGGCCGCGACCGCGGAACCGGTGTCCGCGCCGCAGCCACCGATCCCCACCAGCCGCATGGACCTGGTCGACCTGCTCGCCGACCTGCGCCGGCAGGGCCGGCTCGATGTCGCCGACGAGGGCGCGCTGCTGCGCCGCTACGACGCGCTTGCCTCCGAGCTGCGCGCGGAGAAGGCGCGGCTGGAAGCCGAGTACCGCGAGCGACTCGCGGGCGATGGCGAGGATGCCACCCGCGACTGGCTGGCCGCTGCCGCCGAAGCGCTCGGCCGACGCCAGGGCGAGCAGATGCGCCAACTGGTGCAGACGATCCCCTCGCTGTCGCAGGAAATCGACGCGCATACCTGAGCGGCCGCACGGTCCGGCTGGCTAGGGTCCGCCCCAGTTGTCGCCATCCGGTGCGTCCGTAGACTCGATCCGGCCCGCCCTGACTCCTCCTTCCCCCCCATGGCCCGTCCTCCCCGCCGCCCTCCCCCCCAGCCGCGTCCGTCGCAGACGGTCGTCGCGCTGCGCCCGGACGCGGACGAGGCCGGTGTGGCGGCTGCGGACGACGATGGATACGCGGCCGTGATCGAGGCCCTGGTGGACGAACTGGCCACCGCGCTCGAGGCCGGTGGCGTGCTCGATCCGCAGGACCGCGCGGCGCTGCGCGGACAGGTCGAGCTCGCCCTGCGCCAGCAGCAGGGCGACGCCAGCGCCGAGGCCACGCCCGATGCCGCCCGCGCCGAATGGCGCGAAACGGTGGAAGGGCTGCGCCGCAGCGAGGTGCTCACGGAAGACGACGCCAGCGCGCTGCTGCGCCAGCTCGACGGCGTGCTGACGCCGGAGCGCGATCGCGACGTCGCGCGCGCGCTCGAATTCGGGCGTCGCGTGCGCGAGCAGGGACAGGACCAGGCGCTGGCCTGGCTGAAGGCGCAGGACCAGGCCGGCGACGACGATGACGACGCCGTCGCCGTCGTCCACGCGCCGCCGGCGTCGCTGGCCACCTCGATCGTCAACTCCAGGTCCCGCCGCCTGCGGGGTCCGCCGCGCCGCTGACCGCAGCGCGCGCACCGATCCCGACAGACATCAGCGAATCCAGGAGTACACGATCATGGCTACCGACATCACCAACTTCATCTTCAACAACATCGTCACCGGCGAGAACCTCGCCTCGTCCGAGACCGCTTCGAGCAGCACCAAGGCCCGCAACTTCTTCGAAGCGCTGGGCAAGGCGCTGGGCGAGATGCTGGGCAAGGAATCGGCCCGCCTCGTCGACGCCGCCGACCGCATGGTTGCGCACAGCGAGAAGAAGGACGGCGCCGACTTCATGGAGGCCTCCACCGACTTCCAGGTGGCCAGCCAGCGTTTCAACATCATGAGCAACACCGCCGCCACCGCCATCAAGGCGATCGGTGAAGGCCTGACCGGCCTGGCGCGCAAGCAGTAGCGGCGCGCGGACGTCGCCGCCGGGCGTCCCGGCGGCTCCGGCGCGAAGCCGGAGAGTCCGGCAACATCGGAGCGCCATGTCTGTCGAAGGCATGGCGTTCCTTTTTTTTCAGCGGCGACGCCGGCACCACGGAGGACACGCATGCACACACCCGCGATCCTGCTTTTCCTGCTGGCGGCGCTGGCGCTGCCGCTGCCATCGCAGGCGCAGTTCGAACCGAGCGCCACCGCGGGGTTCGCCGAAGGCTATCGCATGGACATGCTGCAGAGCCTGGTGCGCGACGCCACGGTACCCAAACCGACCCGGCGCGCGGATGCGGGGAAGCAGTCGGCGTCATCGCAGACCATGCCCATGCGGGTGACCTACCGAAGCAGCGTGAGCGCGCGCCTGCGCGAGGAGATCCTGCGCGAATCGACCGGAGATCCGCGCTCGGACGAATTGCTGCGGCCGGTGATCGCCTCGGGCGGGCTGCTGGGCGAGTACGACAAGCTGATGCGCCACCTCGGCCTGTCGAAAAGCGATATCGCCGACGTGATGACCGCCTACCTGCTGGTGTCGATGGAGGCGGTGAACGGACAGACGCCCGACGCGAACGAACGCAATGCGGTGCGCCGGGCCATTGCCGGCAAGCTGGCCGCATCCTCGCAGCTGCGCGCGCTTTCGGCCGAGGACCGCCAGGTGCTGGCCGAGCGCTACGCCTATTCGACGCTTTCCACCGGACTCACGTTCCAGGTGCTCAGTCGAGCGGGCCGCAGCCGGGATCTGGAGGCGTTTCGCACCCGCGTGCGCGGCAACGTCTCGCGTGCGACCGGAATCGATCCCGGCCGGGTCGCGGCCACTGGCGCTGGGCTGGCGGTGTCGCGATGAGCGCCGGCAAGCGCGGCGCGACTGCCGATGCCGGCCGGTGCGGGGGCCGAAGGATCCGGACGGCGGGTGTCGCCACGCTGCGCGCGCCGATGCTGGCCGCATGCACGGTGCTGCTGCTGGCGATGCCGACGCCGTCACCGGCGGACGCGCAGCGCGCTGCGGCCGACGCGGACGCGCAGGCACTGGACGAGCAGGCCGTGGACGAGCAGGCGCTGCGCGCGGATATGCAGCGCATGATCGAGCGTCGCAGGCGCGAACTGCTGCCCGAATACGAGCGGCGCGTACGCAGCGAGGGACGCACGCGCGCGGACGCCTGGCTGCGGGAGCAGGCACATGCGCTGGGTCGCGAGGATGGCGCCGAGGTCAGGCGCAGGCATGCGCGTGGCCGCTATGACGCGCAGGGCGATGCGCGCGCGCGGGATCCGCATTGAGCGGTTGCGCGGGCGGGATTGCGACGTCCGGAGGGAACCTCAGCGCATGCGGCGCGCCAGCAGCCAGGCCCAGAACCCGGTCGCAAGGCCGATCGCGGTGAGCCCGGTGCGCCACGCCGGCAGCGCTTCGGTGGCCAGCGGCAGCGACGGGGCCAGAGGCGAAACCGTGGCCAGGGCCAGCGCCAGGCAGGCATAGGTGACCGCGATCAGGCTCCAGTAGAGCCATTGCCGCGGATCGCGCGGAGCGCCCCCGTCATCGACCGACCGGTCGACGGCATGGCCGGGGAGGCGCAGGTCGTTGTCCTCGTTCCCGTCGTCGGCCAGCGCCAGGCCCAGGCCAGCGGCTGCGACGGTGTGGCCGGCGGCGGCCGCTGCGCTGCGCGTGGACCTGTCCCGGGCCGTGTCGGCCGCAGGTTCGCCGGAGCCTCGGTCGGCATCGGATCCGTCGCCTTCCCCGCGCCCGTGCGCGTCGGGTTCCGATCCGGTTTCGCCGCTGGCCTCCTCGCCGTCGCGCTGTCCGTCCTTCGCACGGCCCGCCTCGGGCTGGCGCGCGCGCAATGCTTCCTGCGGAGCGTGGGCGAACGTGGTGCCGGCCGGACTGGCGACGGCGGCCAGGGTGATTCCGGCCGCGGCGGTCATGCCCGGCAGGCCGCCCGACGGGTCGCCGCCGCCGGCGCGTTCGGCGCGCGCGGGCAGCATCGCGCCCTCGTTGAGGCTGCGGCCTTGCGGCGCCGGCATGAGGGTGTCGGCGGGACGGGTGTCGGCGGGACGGGTGGACTCGGCTGCGGCCTGGCCGGCGCCGGCCGGCGTGTGCGCGGCATCGCCAGCCGGAGCCTGGGCACCGGGCGTGGCCGCCATGGTCGTCGCCCCGGGCGGCAGCGTGGGCGGGCCTGGCGCGACGTCCGCACGCTGGCCCTGCGCCAACGCGTGGGCGATGCCGGCGGACGCTTCGTTCGCGCTGCGCCCACCTGCCTGTGCAGGCGCGCCGGGGACCGGCATGCGGGCGTCGTCGCCCGTGCGGGCGGCCAGGCGCTCGGCCTCCGCAGCGTGCGGTGGCACCTGCTGCGGCAGGTTCGAGGCCTGGCCTTGGGCCTGTGCCTGCACGGCCGCGCGCAGGGCGTACGACTGCGCACGGGCCTCGCTCGCGACCGGCGACGGCACCGCATGGCGGGCGTCGGCCAGGGCCTGCGCGGGCACGTCCTGCGCCGCGGACAGCTGCCGGGTCAGCGCCTGGACCACCCATTGCCGGAATACTTCCGGAGGCGTTGTGGTGACTTCCCGGAACAGGGGATGGGAGGGGTTCTGCCGCACCATGTTGGCCAGTGAGTCGGCCAGCCGCGTGGCGTCGGGAATCGACATCGGCGGCAGGCCGTCGGAACGCATCGGCGCGTGCGAATGGACCTGCGCATGCGGTGGCGGACCCGCCTCCGGACGGTTGCCTGCCTGCCAGGGCGGAGCCGGCACCCGCGGAGGATCGCCGCCGTCTTCCGTGGTCGGCCCATCGGCCTGCGCCAAGGGCAGGGGAATCTCGGCGTCGCGCAGGCCCGGCGGCAGCAGCGCGCGCAGGACCTGGCCGGGGGAGGGAATCGACGTCACGGCTTGCCTCCCCGCTGCCGGCGCGACACACGCCTGTCATGTCCGTACGCTACGGCGGCCCGGCGTATGCCGATATCTGGGGCCGACCCTAGTGTGTCGTCCCCGCGCGCACCTGGTCCGCGATTCCGGCGAAGGCAGGAGCGCTTTTCAACAGTGCGGCGGCCGTTGGAACACGCCTGCGCTCGCGGAATGACGGGCAGCGGGTCTGCGGATTGGTCCGCCGGGCGCGTGCGGCATCTGCCGCGCGGACCATCCGAACGCCCGGCGCGCTGCGCCGGGCCGGACGGGTTGGGGTGGGGGCAAACCGGTTGCCGCGCCAGTTCACGCGCGCCTGCGGCGCGCGCCCCCATCCCGACCTTCCCCCGCATGCGGGGGAAGGAGCAGGGCGGAGCGGCGCTTGCGTATGGGGGAAGGAGCAGGGCGGAGCGGCGCTTGCGTATGGGGGAAGGAGCAGGGCGGAGCGGCGCTTGCGTGTGGGGGAAGGGGCAGGGCGGAGCGGCGCTTGCGTGCGTCAGCTCCCTTACCGGTATCACGGGCCGATGCCCTGATGCTGCGGAGAACTCCGCGGTCGGCCAGCCTTCGATCCCGTCCTGGAAAGAAGACCGGCTTCTTCGCCTTCGGCAGGCGCTTGAGCGCCGACTCCGCCCGCGGGGCCGCCGCATGGCCTGCCGCGTTCAGCGTTCCCCCAGTTCGGAGAAGAACCAAAAAAAAACGGGAAACCGCTTGGGTTTCCCGCTGAATCCGGCTTTCGCCGGAGGACTGTAGTTGTGGCGCGGGCAGATTAGCGCGTGGGCAAATCTTATGCAATACCTTAACTTATCGCGTCTAACATATTGATTTCAATCGGCAGAAAGCTCCAGGCTTTCCCGCTTGATCTGGCGCCGGCGCTCGCGTGGTTCGCTCCAGGCGTTGTTGAACAGGGCCGGTTCCCAGGAGCCGTAGCTGGGGTTGGCCAGCATCCACCAGCGCTCGCCGAACCAGGCCTCGTGCCGATCGAGCAGCGCGTCGCGGGCCTGTGGCGTGTTGGCCACCACCTCGACGAAATCGCCCAGCTGGTCGCCGAACTGCATCAGGATCCGGTAGTCGCGCCCGGCCACCCGGCGACGGCACAGCTTTTCCGAGCCGTGCTGATCGCAGCCTTCGACCTGCGTGCCCAGGCCGAGGAACACGCTTTCGTCCTTCACCGGCAGGCCGACCGCGCGCAGGTTGGCCAGGGTTGGCTCCTGCAGGTGCTGGGCGCGGTTGGACAGGTACAGGATGGTCACGCCGCGGGCCTGCGCGGCGCGCGCGAACCCGAGCACGCCGGGCACCGGCTCGGCCCGGCGCTCCTCCACCCAGGCGGCCCAGGTCACCTCGTCGTACTCCCCGCCGCCGGCGACCAGGCGCGCCTGGTAGGGCGAGTTGTCGAGCACGGTTTCGTCGATGTCCATGATCACCGCCGGCGGCAGCTTCGCCAGTGGCGCGGCCTGCGCGCGCTCGGCGGGCACCAGCGCGTCCCAGTCCGGCTGCGCCAGCGCGTGGTCCAGGCGAGCGGCGGCGGCGCGGAACAGCGAGATCGCGTTGGCCCGGTACTCGGCGGAGCGCTGGACCCAGAGCACGGCGTTGAGGTTGTCGTCGGCGGCGACGGTGACCGCCGGTGGCGTCGGCGCGGGCGTGGCCGCTGCCTCGCGCGTGGATGGCGCCGACGCGCAGCCGGAGGCGAGGATGGCCGCGAGCAGGACCGCGGCGGAAGCGTGCGCGCGCATGGGGGGCACCTTGGACAGGGGAGGGAGGGGCCGAGTGTAGCGGCGGGAATTCCACGCCGCGCCGTCGCCTGGCGGACTGCGCTGCCAGTCAGTCCTCGAGCATGGCGCGGATCGAGGCGAAGCCGGCGCTGGCGCGCTCGGCCTTGCGCGCGGCGTCGGCAACCGGGTCGGCGCCGTCGCGCTGCAGTTCCGCCGCGGGCAGCTCCTCGAAGAAGCGGCTCGGCGCCAGCCGCAGCTTCGCGCCCCAGCGCTGTGCCTGCAGCGAATACGACAGCCACAGCTGCTCCTTGGCGCGGGTGATGCCGACGTAGAGCAGGCGTCGCTCCTCGTCCAGCCGGCCCTCGTCGAGGCTGGCCTCGTGCGGCAGGGTGTTGTCGTCCATGCCGATGATGAACACGTAGCGGAACTCCAGGCCCTTGGCCGCGTGCAGGCTCATCAGCCGCACCTGGTTGCCCGGGTCGCCCTTGTCGGCGTGCGAGAGCAGGGCCAGCTGCGCGGCCAGTTCGCCCGGGCCCGCGGCCTTCGCGCCCTCGAACCAGTCGGCCAGCTCGTCCAGGTTGCCGCGCCGGATGCGGAACAGCTCGTCGCTCTTGCACTGCTCGCGCAGCGCGGCGACCAGGCCGGACTTCTCGTTGAGCCTGCGCACCAGTTCGGCCGCCGGCAGGCGCGCGGCATCGCCGCGCAGGCCGCGCACGATGTCGGTGAACGCGCCCAGCGCATTGGCGGTGCGCGGCTGCAGCTGCTTGAGCAGGCCCATCGACTCGGCGGCGCGCGACAGCGGCAACTGCGCGTGCTGCGCCATCTCCGCAAGCTTCGCCAGCGAGGTCGCGCCGACGCCACGCGAGGGCGACTGCACCGCGCGCAGGAACGCGGCATCGTCCTCGGGATTGGCCAGCAGCCGCAGCCAGGCCAGCGCGTCCTTGACCTCGCCGCGGTCGAGGAAGGCGGTGCCGCCCGAGAGGTGGTAGGGCACGCGCAGCAGCTGCAGCGCCTTCTCCAGCGCACGCGACTGGTGGTTGCCGCGGAACAGGATGCAGAACTCGCCCCATTCGACCTGGCGCGAGGTGGCGATGAAGTGGATCTCGCCGGCCACGCGCTCGGCCTCGTGCGCGGCGTCGCGGCATTCCCAGACGCGGATGCGCTCGCCGTCGGCCTGCGCGCTCCACAGGGTCTTGGGGTGCTCGTGCGGGTTGTTGGCGATCAGCGCGTTGGCCGAGCGCAGCACGCGGTTGGAGCAGCGGTAGTTCTGCTCGAGCTTGACCACCACCAGGTTGGGGTAGTCCCTGCCCAGCTGGCTGAGATTTTCCGGATTGGCGCCGCGCCAGGCGTAGATGCTCTGGTCGTCGTCGCCCACGCAGGTGAAGTTGGCCTTCGGCCCGGCCAGCGCCTTGAGCAGGCGGTACTGCGCGTCGTTGGTGTCCTGGCACTCGTCGACCAGCAGGTAGCCGATGCGCTCGCGCCAGCCGGCGACGGCGTCTTGGTCGGATTCGAGCAGCTGCACCGGGAGCCGGATCAGGTCGTCGAAGTCGACCGCGTTGAATGCGGACAGGCGCTGCTGGTAGCGCGCGTACAGCGCCGCCGCCTCGTGCTCGCGCGCGCTGCGCGCAGCCTCGGCCGCCTGCTCCGGCGACAGTCCGGCGTTCTTGATGTTCGACACCAGCGACTGCATCGCCTGCACCGCATCGGGCTTGGCGCCGGGCATCAGGTCCTTGACCTGCGCCAGGGTGTCGTCGCTGTCGAAGATCGAGAAGCCGCGGCGCAGGCCGACCCTGGCGTGGTCGATCTGCAGGATCTTCAGCCCCAGCGCGTGGAAGGTGCACACCGTCAGGCCTTCGGCCGCGTCGCCCTTGATCCGCCTGGCCACGCGCTCGCGCATTTCCTTGGCCGACTTGTTGGTGAAGGTGATCGCGGCGATGCGCCTGGCCGGGTAGCGGCGGGTCTGGATCAGGTGCGCGATCTTCTCCACGATCACCCGGGTCTTGCCGCTGCCGGCGCCGGCCAGGACGAGCAGCGGGCCTTCGACGTGCGCGACCGCGGCGGATTGCTGGGGATTGAGGCCGTGCATCGCGGAACTGCTGGAATCGGCTGGGCATTCTACCCGGGCCGCGTCGCGCGCCCTGCTCCCTCCCCCGTTCACGGGGGAGGGCCGGGGTGGGGGCAGGCAGGCCGCCGCAACTTCCGACGCGCGCCGCGCGCGCGCCCCCCATCCCAGCCTTCCCCCGTGAACGGGGGAAGGGGCCAGAAGCGCACTGCACCGGACGCTAGAATCCCGCCCCATGGCCAAGCTCTACTTCTACTACTCGGCGATGAACGCCGGGAAGACCACCACCCTGCTGCAGTCGGCGCACAACTACCGCGAGCGCGGGATGCGCACGCTGATCCTGACCCCGCGCCTGGACCACCGCGACGGCAGCGGCACGGTGGCGTCGCGGATCGGGCTCCAGGCGCAGGGCGTGGCGTTCGGGCGCGACGACGACCTGCAGGCCCTGGTCGAACGCGACATCGCCGCGCACGGCCGGCTGCACTGCCTGCTCATCGACGAGGCCCAGTTCCTGGCCCGCGCCCAGGTCTGGCAACTGGGCGACGTGGTCGATGCGCTGGGCGTGCCGGTGCTGTGCTACGGGCTGCGCACGGATTTCCGCGGCGAGCTGTTCGAGGGCAGCCAGTACCTGCTGGCCTGGGCCGACGAGATCAGCGAGATCAAGACCATCTGCCACAGCGGCAGCAAGGCCACGATGACCGTGCGGGTGGACGCCGGCGGCCATGCGGTGAGCGAGGGGCCGCAGGTGGAAATCGGCGGCAACGAGCGCTACGTGTCGGTCAGCCGCGCCGAGTTCAAGCGGATCATGCGCGGCGAGGGAATGATCGAAGCGCTGCAGCCGCCGCTGCCGCTGGACTGAGCGCGCCGCGGGCGGGACAGCCCGCATGCAGGCCCGCGATCTCGCGCGCCAGCGCGCCGCCCTCGGGCTGGGCCTGGGCCACCTGCGCCACCAGCGCCTGCAGGCTGGCCAGGGCCAGGTCGCGTTCGCCGGGCATGCCGCAGCGCACGTCCGCGGCATAGGCGCGCGCCAGCCACCCGGCCTTGCGCAGTTCGGCGTCGTCGGGCGGCAGTTCGGCCAGCGCGTCGAGCCGGGTCAGGGCCCCGGGCCGGCCGCGCAGCGCTTCAAATCGCGCCAGCGAAATTTCCGCGCGGCGGGTGTGCGAATGACGTGCGCCGTAGGCGGCGCGGGTCAGCGATTGCGCCTGTTCAAGCGACTCCCCGGCGCTGGCATGGCCCAGCGCGGCCTCCACTTCGCCGATCAGCCGCAGCGTGTCTCCCACCAGGCCGTGGCGCGGGCCGAACGCCGCGCGCCGCAGCGCCAGCGCTTCGCGCAGCAGCGGCAGTGCGTCGGCGTGGCGGTTCATGCTGTGCAGCAGCAGCGCCTGGTTGAACAGCCCGGAGGCGAGCATCGGGCCGCCGCTTTCGCGCCAGATGTCGACCGCGATGGCGATCTCGCGCAGCGCCACTTCCATGTCGCCCAGCTCCCAGGCCACGATCGCCAGGCTGTTGTGGCTGCGGGCTACGTCCGCGTGGCGCTCGCCCAGGCGCGCGGTCATCCAGGCCAGGGTATCGCCGAACTCGGCGCCGGCCTCGGCGAAGCGGCCCTGGTCGACGTGCAGCGCGGCCAGTTGCCGGCGTGCGTCGATGGTGGAGTGGTGGTTGGCGCCGCGCAGCTCCAGCGCCAGTTCCAGCGCCTGGTCGCAGTCGCGGTCGGCGGCCGCCAGGTTGCCCGAGTCGCGTTCGAGCGAGCACAGGGAGCGCAGCAGCTCGATCGCCAGCGGATGGCGCGCGCCGGCGCTGCCACGCAGCAGGGTCAGTGCGGCGCGGGTTTCGTCGAGCGCCCGCCGGGTGTCGCCGCCGGCCGCGTGCAGTGCGGCGAGGTCGGCGAGGTTTTCGACGATCCCGGGCTTGTCGCCCAGCGGTTCGCGACGCAGCCCGAGCGAGCGCAGGTACAACAGCCGCGCCTCCTCGATCCCGCGCGCCGAGGCGTGGCAGCGCCCGAGCTGGGTGTAGAACGCGGACACCGGCAGCGGCAGCCGCCGCTCGGCGTCGCGGGCCAGCGCCATCCGCGGCTGCATCCGCGCCACGCACCCGGAGATGTCGCCCTTCAGGCGCAGCACCCGGCCCAGGTCGGTGGCCGACTGCAGCTGCAGGCTCGCCGGCGCGTTGTCCAGCGATTCGACCATCGCCGCCTGTCGCAGCAGCACGTCCATCGCCTCGTCGTAATCGCCCAGGCCGGCGCGCAGGCGCGCGACCACGCCCAGCAGCTCGGCCCGCACCAGCGGCTGGTGCGCCAGCTCGCGCTCGATCCGGCGCTCGCCGTTCTCGATCAGCAGGCGCACGTCCACCGACGCGTCGGACGGCACGTCGCCGGCGGTCTCGAACAGGCCGACCACGAAGTTCTGCATCGCCTGCGCGCGCGCCGATTCCTGCAGCGCCTGGCGCGCCTGCCAGGTGACCATGCCCAGCGCGCCCACCACCACCAGCGACACCAGCGCCGCGGTGGACAGCGCCCAGCGGTGCCGGCGCACGTACTTGCGGATGCGGTAGGAGAGGCTCTGCGGGCGCGCGTGCACCGGCTTGCCGTCGAGCCAGCGCTGCAGGTCCAGCGCCAGCGCCTCGACCGACGGGTAGCGCTGCTCTGGCTTCTTGCTCAGCGCCTTGAGCACGATGTTGTCGAGGTCGCCCGCGACCTCGCGCGCGCGCCTGCGCGCCCGCGTGTCGGGCGCGCCGTCCTCGCCGGAGGCGCGCTGCAGCACCAGCGACGGCCGCTGCGGGTCGGCGTTGAGGATCGCGTCCTCCCACTGCGCGTCGCTGGGGCGCTTGAGCTGGTAGGGCTTGCGCCCGGCCAGCAGTTCGTACAGCACCACGCCCAGCGAATACACGTCGGTCATGGTGGTGACCGGTTCGCCGCGGATCTGCTCGGGCGCGGCGTAGTGCAGGGTGAAGGTGCGCAGGCCGGTGCGGGTGTTTTCGGGCGCGTGGTCGGGCGTGTCGAGCAGCTTGGCGATGCCGAAGTCGAGCAGGCGCACGTCGTCCAGCGGCGTGACCAGGATGTTCGATGGCTTGAGGTCGCGGTGCACGATCAGGTTGGTGTGCGCGTGGCTGACCGCCTCGCACACCTGCATGAACAGCTGCACGCGCGCCACCACGCCCGGATCGCGCACGCGGCACCAGTCGGTGATCGGCTCGCCCTCGACGTATTCCAGCGCCAGGTACGGCTGGTTGTCGCTGCTGATGCCGGCGTCGAGCAGGCGCGCGATATGGGTGTGCTCCAGGCGCGCGAGGATCTGCCGCTCGCGGGTGAAGCGCAGCCGCAGGCCGGGGTCGGCCAGGCCGGGCCGCAGCAGCTTGAGCGCGACGCGGCGCTCGTACAGGCCGTCGGCGCGGCGCGCCAGCCAGACCTGGCCCATGCCGCCCTCGCCGAGCATGCGTTCGAGTTCGTAGGGGCCGACGCTGGCGCCGGCCTGCACCCCGGGGTCGGGCGCGATCAGGGGTTCGGACAGGAAATCGTCGCCGCCGGCTTCCAGCGCGATCAGCTCCTCCAGATCGTCGGCCAGCTGCGGGTCGTCCTTGCGCAGCGAGGCCAGGCTGCTGGCGCGCTCGGCTCCGTCCAGTTCGAGCAGGGCGTCGAGGAGGGGGGAGAGGCGCTGCCAGCGATCGGCGTCCACGGCGTCAGCGCGCCTGCGAAGCGGGTGCGGAGGGGTTCACGCGCGGCGGGCCTTGCATGCGGGACGCGGATCCGGACGCAGGCCGCTAGTCCTGCAGCGAGGCCAGAAGGTACATCCGCGCCTTCTGCCAGTCGCGGCGGATGCTGCGGTCGGAGCGCCCGAGCAGGGTGGCGATCTCGGACTCGGACAGGCCGCCGAAATAGCGCAGCTCGACCACGTGCGCGAGCTTGGCGTCGACCCCGGCCAGGCGGTTGAGCGCCGCGTCCAGGGCCAGCATGTCCTCGTCCAGGCGCAGCCCGCCCTCGATGTTCTCGGGCAGGTCGGTGACCCGGTGCAGGTCGCCGCCGCGCTTCTGCGCCAGGCGCTGGCGGGCGTAGTCGATCACCACGCTGCGCATCGCCGAGGCGGCGTAGGCGAAGAAGTGGGCGCGGTCGTCGAACTGGATTTCCTTGCGCCCGATCAGCTTCAGGTAGGCCTCGTGCACCAGCGCGGTGGCGTCGAGCGTCTGGCCCATCTGGCCCGACAGCTGGCGCCGCGCCATGGTGTGCAGTTCCTGGTACAGCCGCGCCAGTACCCGGTCCAGCGCGCCGCGGTCGCCACCGCGCGCGGCGTCGAGCCAGAGGGTGATGTCGGCGGTGTCGGTCATGCGTCCCCAAACCGTACGGTCAGCGCGCGGACTATACCGCGAAGGTGCACGAACCGCGGCTGCGGCGCGGATTCACCGCTGGCAGCGGCCGCACCAGACGGTGGCGCGCTGGCCGACCAGGGCCTGGCGCAGCCGCCGCCCGCAGCGCGGGCAGGGTTCGCCGCCGCGGCCATAGGCCGACAACTCCTGCTCGAAATAGCCGGGGGCCCCGTCGGGGGCGATGAAGTCGCGCAGGGTGGTGCCGCCGCGCGCGATGGCGTGGGCGAGGATGGCGCGGACCGCATCGGCCAGCGCACGGTAGCGTTCGCGCGACACCCGCCCGGCCGCGCGCAGCGGCGAGATGCCGGCCGCGTGCAGGGCTTCGGCGGCGTAGATGTTGCCCACCCCGACCACGATCCGCTGGTCCATCAGGAAGGTTTTCACCGGTGCGCGGCGGCCGCGGCTGCGGGCGTGCAGGTAGTCGCCGTCGAACGTCTCCGACAGCGGCTCGGGTCCCAGCCCGCGCAGCAGCGGGTGCACCTGCCCGGGCGGCTGCCACAGCAGGCAGCCGAAGCGGCGCGGGTCGTTGAAGCGCAGCGCCTGGCCCGAATCCAGGACCAGGTCGACGTGGTCGTGCTCGCGCACTGGGGTGGCCGCGGGCAGCACCCGCAGGCTGCCCGACATGCCCAGGTGCAGCAGCGCGCTGCCGGCGTCCGAATCGAGCAGCAGGTACTTGGCGCGCCGGCGCACCGCGGCGATGCGCTGCCCCGGCAGCAGGGCCGGCACCTCGTCCGGGATCGGCCACCGCAGGTCCGGCCGCCGCAGCACGACCGCGCGCACGCGCCGGCCTTCCACGTGCGGCGCCAGCCCGGCGCGGGTGGTCTCGACCTCGGGCAGCTCAGGCATCCGCGCCGGCCCCTTCGAGCACGAAGCGCGGCACCTCGCCGTCCTCCAGGCGCAGCGGGGCGCCGAAGGCGCGGCCCAGCAGTTCCGGCACCAGCACCTCGCCGCGCGGACCGTCGGCCAGCACCCGGCCGGCATGCAGCAGCACCACGTGGCCGATCTCGGGCACCAGCTCCTCGGCGTGGTGGGTGATCAGCACCAGGGTCACGCCCTCGCGCGCCAGCCGGCGCAGGATCCGCAGCAGGCCCGCGCGGGCCACCACGTCCAGGCCCGCGGCCGGCTCGTCGAGCAGCAGCGCCATGGGCGCGTTCGCCAGCGCCCGTGCCAGCAGCACCCGCCTGGCCTCGCCGGTCGACAGGGTGGCGTACCCGCGGTCGGCCAGGTGGTCGGCCTCCACCCGCACCAGGGCGGCGTGCGCCTGCTCCTGCCAGATCGCGGGCGGCGGGGTGTCGTCGTCCTGGGGCGCAAGGCGCGCCTCGAACGCCCCCAGGACCACGTCGCGCACGCCCAGTCCGGGCACGTCCAGCAGCTCGTCGTGCATGGCGCCGGTCACGATGCCCAGGCGCGCGCGCAGCGTCGCCACCTTCCAGCGCGACTGGCCGAGGATCTTCACCGCCGGTCGTCGGTCGAGGTGGGCCAGCGGGTAGAGCTGGCGCGTGATCAGCTGGATGAACGTGGACTTTCCGCAGCCGTTCGGCCCCAGGATCGCGGTGTGGCGGCCCTGCGGCAGGCGCAGGCTGATGCCGTCCAGGGCGGCGCGACCGTCGCGCAGCACGCGGGCCTGGTCGAGTTCGATCAGCGCGGGCGCGGGGGGAGCATCGGTCATCTGCGGGACATGGGGATGAATAGCGCGCGCACCAGTGCGGCGCAGGGCTGGCCTTGTCGTGGTCCGGGCCCCATGATGCCCGGGTTCCTTTCACTTCGACACCGTCATGCCCGCGTCCGCAATCGATTTCCTCGCCGGTGGCCTGCTGCAGTGGGGCTTCTGGCCGCTCGCGCTGTACTTCCTCGCCGCCACCCAGCTGACCATCTTCTCGGTCACCCTGTACCTGCACCGCAGCCAGGCGCACCGGGGCGTGGATTTCCACCCGCTGGTCGCGCACGTCTTCCGCTTCTGGACCTGGCTGACCACCTCGATGATCACCCGCGAGTGGGTGGCCATCCACCGCAAGCACCACGCCAAGTGCGAAACCGAGGACGACCCGCACAGCCCGATGCACAAGGGCATCGGCAAGGTGTTCTGGCAGGGCGTGGAGCTGTACCGCGAGGCGCGCGGCATGCGCGCGGACATCGAGCAGTACGGCAAGGGCGCGCCCAGCGACTGGATCGAGCGCCGCCTGTACACCCCGTACGCGACCCTCGGCCCGGTCCTGCTGCTGTTCGTCTCGTTCGCCCTGTTCGGTTTTGCCGGGGTGGCGATCTGGGCGATCCAGATGGCGTGGATCCCGTTCTGGGCCGCCGGCGTGGTCAACGGCCTGGGCCACTGGTGGGGCTACCGCAACTTCGAGACCACCGACACCGCCACCAACCTCACCCCCTGGGGCGTGTGGATCGGCGGCGAGGAGCTGCACAACAACCACCACGCCTTCCCCAGCTCGGCCAAGTTCGCGCTGCGCCGCTGGGAGTTCGACATCGGCTGGACCGTGATCAAGGGACTGGAAAAGGTGAAGCTGGCGAAGGTGCTGCGCGTGGCCCCGGCGCTGGACGTGCGCCCCAACATCCAGGTGCCCGACACCGACACCATGCGCGCGCTGCTCGCGCACCGCTTCCAGGCCATGACCGACTACCAGCGCAAGGTGCTGATGCCGGCGCTGCGCGAGGAGGCCAATGCCGCCGGCGCGAAGCTGCGCTCGCTGCTGCCGCGGCGGCTGCGCAAGGGCCTGGTGGACGACGGCCGCTGGCTCAGCCCGGAAGCGCGCGAGCAGATGCAGCAGTGGGTCTCGCAGCGTCCGCGGATCCACACCCTGGTCGAATACCGTCGGCGCCTGGCCGCGGTGCTCGAAGCGCGCACCCACAACGCCGGCGAGGCCCTGCAGAACCTGCAGGCCTGGTGCCGCGAGGCCGAGGCCAGCGGGATCCGCGCGCTGCAGGAGTATTCGGAGCGGCTCAAGGGCTATTCGCTGCAGCCGGCCCACGCCTGAATCCGGGCCGCGGCCCCTGCGCCCGCCGCCCACGGGCCGGGCGCGCGGGAGCCGGGCCACAGCCGCCATGACGCCCTTCCGACACCTCCTCGTCCTCGTTGCCCTGGCCGCGCCCGCGACGGCGTTCGCGCAGGTCGAGGCCACCGGCGACTACCTGGCGAAGATGGATGCCGACGGCGACGGCCGGGTCTCGCTGGTCGAGTACCAGGACTGGATGAGCTACGCCTTCGACGCCATGGACGGGAACCGCGACGGCGTGCTGTCGCCCGCCGAGCAGCCCGGCGGCAAGGGCCGTGCGATCACCCGCGAGCAGCATCGCGCGCGCCTGGCCGACCGCTTCCGCCGCCAGGACCTGGACCGCAGCGGCTTCCTCGACGCGCGCGAGCTGTCGGCGCCGCCGCAGTAGCCGCCCGCCGGGCGTTCAGCCGCCGGCGCTCCATCCCAGCCGCTCGCGCACCGCCTGCGCCACGCGCGTGGTCTCGCGCAGCGGTTCGACCGGGCCATCGTCCGGCCACGGGGCCCGGTCCGCGGGGCGGATCCGGCCGCGCGCGAGCAGGGCATCCAGGAAGCGGCGCGGGCGGCCATCGCTGCGCCCGATGGCGAAGACCTCGACCGGAACCCGGGTAGCGCAGGCCTCGGACACCATGTTGACCGAATCGGGCGAGCAGACGATGCGGTCGGCCCAGGCCAGCAGACCGGGGTAGGGATTGGCGCCGTCGCGCGCGTCGCGCCAGACCATCCCGGGCGTCCGGGCCAGCGCATCGTGGACCAGGTCGACCATGGCCGGCGGCGTGCGCCGCGAGACCGTGGCCAGCACGCTGCCCGATTCGCCCGCGGCGCGCGCGGCGAGTTCGCCGCACAGCGCCTGCAGGCGGGCGGCATCGTAGCGGGCGTGGGCGGTGGGGCCGCCCAGCAGCAGGACGGTGCGCGGCGCGGGCAGCGCGGCCAGCGTGGCGAAGTCCCGGCGCGCCCGCTCCAGCCAGGCGTCGTCGACCGGGTTGAGGCTGCCCAGCAGCGCGATCACGTTCGCGCCGCTGCGCCGGTCGTGTTCGGGCACGACCAGCAGGTCCCAGTGGCGCGCGTCGATGCGCGGATCGAGGATCTGCACCGTCCGCGCGCCGCGCGCGCCCAGCAGCCGCGTGGCCAGCGCGGCCTGGCGCCCGCAGCCGACGGCGAGCGCGGGCGGCCGGTCCAGGGCGCGGGTGAAGGCCGGGCCGAAGGCCGCGCCTGCTCCGGGCAGCGCGCGCGGGGCCAGCCAGCGCCACGGGGTGCGTGGCGCAAGCACCAGGCTGCGACTGGCTCCGCCCAGCGCTGCCGCCAGCGCATCGGCCTGGCGCGCATTGCCGGCGCGGCCGTCGCTGATCGACCATAAACGGGTCGAATCCATTGTTCTGCCTGCCGATTGTTCCATTTATCGCTTCAACTCGTTGCGGCGACCGCGGCTGAACGACAGCCGTGGAACTCTACACTGGCACCCACATTCCCACTGCCGCCCGGCCCCCTGATGACCGACACGCTTCCCGATGCCGCGCTCGACCAGCTGTTCCTCTCCGCCCGCACCCACAACGCCTTCTCCGGCGAGATCGACGACGCCACTCTGCGCCGGCTCTACGACCTGGTGAAGCTGGGCCCGACCGAGGCCAATACCGGCCCGGGCCGGTTCGTGTTCGTGCGCTCGCCCGAGGCCAAGGCCAGGCTGGCGCCGGCGCTGAGTGAGGGCAACCTCGCCAAGACCATGGCCGCGCCGGTGACCGTGATCGTCGGCCACGACCTGCGCTTCTACGACAAGCTGCCGGTGCTGTTCCCGCACGTGGACGCGAAGTCCTGGTTCGAAGGCTCGCCGGACGCGCGTCTGGAGCGGGTGGCGCTGCGCGGGTCGAGCATGCAGGTCGCCTACCTGATCCTGGCCGCGCGCGCGCTCGGCCTCGACACCGGCCCGATGAGCGGCTTCGACCCCGCGAAGGTGGACGACGCCTTCTTCAAGGGCACGTCGATACGCTCCAACGTGCTGGTCAACCTCGGCCGCGGCGATCCGGCGGCGGTGTATCCGCGTTCGCCGCGGCTGTCGTTCGACGAGGCCGCCAGGATCGAATGAGCGCATGATTCCACCCGCGGGCGCGCGTCGTCCGCGGTGCAGTACGACTGCCGCAGCGCCCCGGGAACGGCCCGCCGTTCCCACCCCTCCATCGCTATCAGAGGCAACCCGCATGCACACCCCATCCCGGCTCCTGCTCCCCCTCGCCCTGACCGTGGCCCTGGCCGCCTGCCAGCCGTCGCCGCCGCCGGCTCCGGCCGAAGCCGCCGGCCCCGCCGCGGAGATCGCCGCGACCACGCCGGATGCCGCCGCCCCGGCGCCGGAGGCGGTCGAGGGCGTGTCGGGCACCTACGTGATCGACCCGACCCACACCACCGTGATCGCGCAGTGGAACCACCTTGGCTTCTCCAACCCGGTGGCCAACTTCGGCGGCGCCGAGGGCACCATCGTGTTCGACGCCGACAACGTGTCGGCCTCGTCGGTCGAGGTGACCCTGCCGCTGTCGGGGCTGAACTCGTTCGTCGCCGACTTCGACACCCACCTGCTCAGCGCCGACTTCTTCGAGGCCGACCGCTTCCCGGCCGCGACCTTCCGCAGCACGGCGGTGGAAGCGGCCGGGCCCAACCAGCTCAAGGTCACCGGCGACCTGACCATCAAGGACAACACCCATCCGGTGGTGCTGGACGTGACCATGAACCGCTTCGCCGAGCACCCGATGCTCAAGCGGGCAGCGGCCGGTTTCGACGCCACCACCACGATCAAGCGCAGCGACTTCGGCGTCGACATGATCGCGCCCGCCGTCAGCGACGAGGTCCACATCCGCATCACCACCGAGGCGGCCGTCGCCGCGCCGGAAGGCGAGGCGGCCGCAGGCTGAGCCATCGGCCTTCCGGCTTCACTCCCTCCCCCGCTTGCGGGGGAGGGCCGGGGTGGGGGCAGACGGTGGCACGATCCTTCCGCGCCCAGCGCGCCCGCCGCCCACCACCAACCCCCAACCAACCACCAACACCAATCCCCCGCCGCCACGAAACTCCCCACCCCCGCCGCCGCGCTAGAATGTCGCCGCTTTCCCCACCGCGTGCCGACATGACCTCCACCCAGCCCCAGCCCCTGCAAGCCAACGCCCAGCGCCAGTACGAGGTGCATCGCACCGACCTGCCGTTGAGCTGCCCGCTGCCGTCGATGGCGCTGTGGAACTCGCACCCGCGCGTGTACCTGCCGATCGAGACCGACGGCGGCGAGGCCGACTGCCCGTACTGCAGCGCGCATTTCGTCCTGGTCGACTGACGCGGCGGCGGCAGCGCCCGTGCCGCGCCCCCTGACCGTGGTGCAGCTGCTGCCGGCGCTGGAGTCGGGCGGCGTCGAACGTTCCACCCTGGAAATCGCGCAGGCGCTGCAGCGCGCCGGCCATCGCGCCATCGTGGTCTCGGCCGGCGGACGGCTGCTGCCGCGCCTGCTTGCCACCGGCGCGGAACACGTGACCCTGGACATCGGCCGCAAGTCGCCGCTGGTGCTGCGCCACGTGCCGGCGCTGCGGCGGCTGTTCGCGCGCGAGCGGGTCGACATCGTGCACGCGCGCTCGCGGCTGCCGGCCTGGATCGGCTGGCGCGCGCTGCAGGGCATGCCGGCGGCGACGTGCCCGCGCTTCGTCACCACCGTGCACGGGCTCAATTCGCCCTCGCGCTACAGCGCGATCATGGCCCGCGGCGAACGCGTGGTCTGCGTCTCGGACACGGTGCGCGAGTACGTGTTGCGGCACTACCCGCGCACCGGTCCGGCGAAGCTGCGGGTGATTCCGCGCGGGGTCGATCCGGCGCAGTTCCCGCGCGCGCCGTGGCCCGGCCGCGAGGCGCGCGCGCGCCTGGCCGCGCTGCATCCGGCGCTTGCGGGCGAGGGCCCGCTGCTGCTGCTGCCCGGGCGCGGCACCCGGCTCAAGGGCCATGCCGATGCGATCGACCTGCTCGTCGCCCTGCGCGCCGGCGGCAGCGATGCGCGGCTGTGGATGCCGGGCGTGCTGCAGGCCGGGCGCGAGACCTATGTGGACGAGCTGCGCGGCCGCGCCCGTACCACGGGGGTCGAGGACGTGCTCGAACTGGGACCGGCCACCGACGCCATCGCCGAGGCCTATGCCGGCTGCGACCTGGTGCTGCAGCTCTCGCGCAAGCCGGAGGCCTTCGGACGCACCGTGGTCGAAGCGCTGTCGGTCGGGCGCCCGGTGCTGGGCTGGGACCACGGCGGCGTGGGCGAACTGCTGCGCGCGCTGCAGCCGGCTGGCGCGGTGCCGCCGTTCGACGCGCGGGCGCTGACGGATGTGGCGCGGACGCTGCTTGCGCAGCCGCCCGCGCTTCCCGATACCATTGCGTTCACCCTGCAGGCGATGCAGGACGCCACCCTGTCGGTCTATGACGAACTCCGCGACGACGCCCGCGACGCTTCCGCCCGCTGACGCCCGCGCCGGCTGGCGCTGGGCGCCGCACTGGGTGCTGGCCTTCGTCGCGCTGTGGCCGGCGCCGGGCTACGCCGAGGCGGTGATGGTGCTGGGCGCGCTGGCCGCGATCGTGCACCTGGTGGTCGGGCGCTTCCGCGGCGGCATGCGCCTGCTCAGCATGCAGGCCTGGGCGCTGACCAGCGTGCTGTTCTGCGCCTACTGGCTGCCGCAGCTGGTGTCGTCGATCGGCGCGGTCGACCACGGCCGCGCCTTCCGCGAATCGCTGGTCGACCTGCGCTATCTGCCGTTCCTGTGGCTGGCCGCTTCGGCGGTGGCGAACCCGGCCGGTCGCCGCACCACCTTCGGCGGGCTGGCGGTGATCGTGGCCGTGTGGACGCTCGATGCCCTGGTGCAGGTGGTCTCGGGCACCAGCCCGCTGTTCTGGGGCATCGATTCGATCAAGCAACTGATCAGCGGCCGGCCGATGTGCAGCGCCGACGAGGTGGCCGTGGCCGACCGCCTAGGCGGGGTGCTGGGGCCGTGCAACCTCAAGCTGGGCGTGGTGCTGGCGAGCCTGTCGCCGTTCGCGCTTTACGCCGCGGGCCGCCGGTTCGGCAGCGGTGGCTGGATCGCGGCTGCGCTGCTGGTCGGGGTGGTGGTGCTGTTCGCCGGCTCGCGCGCCTCGTGGATCACCTACGCCCTGGTGCTGCTGTTCAGCGGCTGGAGCCTGCTGGGCTGGAAGAAGCTGCTGGGCGTGTTTGCCGCCGGCGCGGTGGCGCTGGTGGTGCTGTCGTACCTGTCGCCGCAGGTACAGCAGCGGGTGGTGCGCACCGCACAGGCCTGGAGCGTGGAGGGTGGCGAGGGGGTCGACACCGCGCTGTCCGGGCGCACGCGCATCTGGGGCGCGGCGCTGTGCATGGCCCGCGAGAATCCGGTCAACGGCGTCGGCGCGCGCGGCTTCCGGCAGGCATTCCCGGCCTGCGATCCCGAGCCGGACGAAATCGCGGCATGGGGCGAGGGGCCCGCGCTCCACGCCCATCAGATCGTGCTCGAGATCCTCAGCGAAACCGGCGGCATCGGCCTGCTGCTGTGGCTGGCCGGGGCGGCGCTGGCCTGGCGCGCCTGGCGCTATGCCGACGCGGCGGCGCGCGACCGCGCCCGCCCGGCGATGCTGGCGCTGGGGGTCACGGTGTTCCCGTTCAACACCCACCTGGCGTTCTATTCGACCTTCTGGGGCGGGCTGACCCTGCTGCTGGCGGCGCTGTACGCGGGCAGCCTGCTTGCCGGGCGCGTGCCCGCATCGTCGGCGAATCCCCTGTAGGAGTGGCTTCAGCCGCGACCGGGGCAACCGGCTACCGCGCAATCCGGATTTCCCCTCGCGGCTGAAGCCGCTCCTACAAACGATCGGTCTACAGGCGGTCGGGGGCGTAGGGCGAACTGCCGTCCGGCTGGCGCTTGAAGCGCCGGTGGATCCACAGGTACTGCTCCGGCGCGGCGCGGACCATGGCCTCGATGCCGGCGATCACGCGCGCGGTGTCGGCAGTCGCGTCCTTCGAGGGGAACTCCTCCAGCGCCGGCTCCAGGCTGAGCGTGTAGCCGCCGTCGGCGCGCCGACGGTGCCGGAACAGGACCACCGCCGCGCCCGACAGCCGCGCCAGCGAGTGGGTCGAGGTGAGGCTGTGCGCCGGCTGGCCGAAGAACGGCACGTACACCGCGTCGCCGCGGCTCGGGTCCTGGTCGGGGGCGTACCACAGCAGCCCGCCCTTCTTCAGGTGCCGGACCGCGCCGCGCACGTCCTGCTTGGGAAACATCGCCGCGGCGTAGCGCGCGCGCCCGCGCCGCACCGCCCACTCCATCGCCGGCGAGGCGTGCGGCCGGTACATGCCGGCCAGCGGCACGTGGTCGCACATCAGCCGCCCGCAGATCTCGAGCGTGCTGAAGTGGCCTGACACCACGATCACGCCGCGGCCGTTCGCGCGCGCGGCATGCATGTGCTCCAGGCCCTCGACGACAAGGCCGCGTCGCAGCGCCCCGACCGGTCCCCACCAGGCCCGCGCGAACTCGAACAGGCCGATGCCCAGCGCGGCGAAATGCCGCCGCAGCAGCGCCTTGCGCCCGGCCGCGTCCAGTTCGGGAAAGCACAGTTCGAGATTGCGCGCCGCGACCTCGCGCCGGTCGCGGGCCAGCACGCGCAGCGCGGTACCGAGGCCGCGCCCGATCGCGCGCTGCCACATCCAGGGCAGGTGCGCGACCAGCGCCATCAGGCCGATGCCCAGCCATGCCGGCCAGTGGCGCGGCGACAGCGGCGGTGGAGGAAGCGCGGAGTCTGCGGCCATGCACGGATTGTAGTCGGCGCGCAGTGGCGGGCAGGTGCGCGGTCGTTGGCGTCAATCGCGGGCCCGGGCCGCGGCGGCGGCCAGTGCAGGCGCGGCCGGCGTCGCGTTGCCGGTATCCTGTCGCCCATGCCGACCGCCGATACGACCGAACGCCTGCTGCGCGGCCTGTATTCGACGGCGCTCTACCTGCTGGTGCCGGTCACGGTGTACCACCTGATCTGGCGCGGCTTCCGCCAGGAGGCCTACTTCGAGCGCTGGAGTGAACGCTACGCGCGCTATGCGACGCCCGCTGCGCCGACCCCGATCTGGGTGCACGCGGTCTCGGTGGGCGAGGTCAACGCGGTCGCGCCGCTGGTGGATGCGCTGCTGGCCGCGTACCCGGGCCAGCGGCTGCTGGTCACCACGATCACCCCCACCGGCTCGGCGCGGGTGCGCGCGCTGTGGGACGAGCGCGTGGACCACGTCTACCTGCCCTACGACCTGTCCGGCGCGGTGCGGCGTTTCCTGGCCCACTTCGCGCCGCGGGTCGCGCTGGTGGTCGAAACCGAGCTGTGGCCGAACCTGCTGCTGTGCTGCCGCGACGAGGGCATTCCCGCCTACCTGGTCAATGCGCGCCTGTCGGAACGCTCGCTGCGCGGCTACCGGGCGCTGCGGCCGCTGCTGGCGCGGGTGCTGGCGACGCTGCGCAGGATCGCGGCGCAGTCGGACGGCGACGCGCGCCGCTTCACCGCCCTGGGCGCACCGGATGGATCGGTCACCGTCACCGGCAACCTCAAGTACGACATCGAGATCGACGCCCAGGCGATCGCGCGCGTGGCCACCGGCTTCCGCGAGGCCGTGGGCCCGCGCCGGGCCTGGATCGCGGCCAGCACCCATCCGGAGGAGGAGGCCGCGGTGCTGGCCATCCACGGACGCCTGCGCGAGCGCTGGCCGGACCTGCTGCTGCTGTGGGCGCCGCGCCATCCCGAACGCTTCCGCGGCGCGGCGCAGCAGGCGGTGGATGTCGGCTGGCGCGTGGCCACGCGCAGGCTTACCAGGCTGCCCGATGCGGATGACGCGGTGTTCGTGATCGATACGCTGGGCGAACTGCAGCAGTTCTACGCCTGCGCCGACGCCGCCTTCGTCGGCGGCAGCCTGCAGGACATCGGCGGCCACAACCTGCTGGAGCCGGCTGCGGTCGGGGTGCCGGTGGTGACCGGCCCGCACCTGCACAACTTCACCGACATCGCCACCCGGATGCAGGCGGCGGGCGCGCTGCGGGTGGGCGCCGACGCCGCGGAGGTGGAACAGGTGCTGGAGCGGCTGCTGGAGGACGCCGCCGGCCGCGAAGCGATGCGCGAGGCGGGCCTGGCGCTGGTACGCGACGGCCGCGGCGCGGTCCAGCGCACGCTCGCGGTGATCGGCACGGACCTGCCGCGCGGCGCCGCGGACGGCGCCGGTGGCAGGCGCTGATTACTGCTGGACCGGGGCCGGGGCGGTGGTGTCGACGGTCAGCAGGCGGTTGACGTCCTGCACCGTGCCGGCGTCAAGGGTGCCCGCGGCCTGCTCAAGCAGCAGCCGGTTGCGCAGGTAGTTGTAGCGGGCCTCGGCGTAGGCCTGGCGCGCGCTGAACAGGTTCTGCTGGTTGATCAGCACGTCGATCACGGTGCGGGTGCCGACTTCCAGGCCCACCTGCGAGGCGTCGTAGGCGCTCTGCGCCGACACCAGCGCCAGCCGCCGCGCCTCGACCTCGCTGATGCCCGCCACCAGCGCCTGGTAGGCGTAGCGGGTGTTGCGCTCGATCGCGCGCCGGCCCTGTTCGAGCTGGTCCTGGGCGATGTCTCGGCCGGCGATGGCCTGGCGCACGCGCGACTGGGTGGCGCCGCCGGAGAAGATCGGCACGGTGAGGGTGAGGCCGATGCTGTGGCCTTCGTCGGTCACCGAGACCACGCCCGGCGAGGGCGAGTACCAGTTGGTGGCGTTGCTGTAGTTCACGCCCAGGTCGAGCGTGGGCAGGTGGCCGGCGCGGGCGGCGGTGACGTTGTGCTCGGCGCCCTGCACGTCGTGGCGCGCGGCCTGCAGGCCCGGATTGCCGTCGATCGCGCGCTGCACCCAGCTTTCGGCGTCGCCGCCGGGCGGCAGCTCGGGGCTGAAGTTCTCGGGCAGCGCGCGCAGCGCGTGGATCGGCTTGCCGGTGATCTCGGCCAGGGCCTGGTAGGCGTCCTGCAGCGCGTTGCGCACCAGGATGGTGTTGGCGCGGGCGCCGTCGTACTGGGCGCGCGCCTCGTGCACGTCGGTGATCGGCGCCAGGCCGACCTCCAGGCGCTTGTCGGCGTAGTCGAACTGCTTCTGGAACGCCTCCTCCGCGGCCTCGGCGGCGGCCAGCGTCTCCAGCGCCACCAGCACGTTGAAGTAGGCGTTGGCGGTGCGCGCGATCAGTTCGTCGCCCGCGGCCTCCAGGTCGTAGTCGGCGGCGGTGCTGAAATCGCGCTGCGCGCGAAGGTCGGAAATCGCGCCCAGGTCGAACACCGTCTGGCCGAGGCTGGCGCGATAGGTGCGCCCGCGCAGGCTGCCGGTCTCGCCGGCGTCGTGGTTGCGGCTGAGGTCGGCGGTGCCGCGGATCTGCGGCAGCAGCGCTGCCCGCGCCTGCACCGCGCCCTCGCGCGTGCTGAGGCGCTGGGATTCGGCGATCGACAGCTGCGGGTCGTTGGTCCGCGCCAGCTCGTAGGTCTGCATCAGGTCTTCGGCGAAAACCGGCGCGGACGACAGGGCCAGGGCGAGGGAGAGAACGAGGGGGCGGCGGAGCATCGGGAATCCTTGGCGAAATATTCGGTGTCAGAACTTGAATTCGGTCGGCGGCTCGGCGCCGACGAGGTAGGGCAGCTCGGTCTCGAACAACGATTCGATGCGCGGGTCGTTGACGTCGTTGCGCACCAGCACCGCTTCCATCACCGGCATGCGGCCGCGGACGATGAACATGCGGCCACCGGGACGCAGCCACTCGCTGAAACGTGACGGGATCGCATCGACCGCGCCGGTGACGCAGATCGCGTCGAAGCTGCGCCCGGGCTCCCAGGCGAAGGCGTCGGCCACCACCACGTCGACGTTGGCCACGCTGCGCGCCTGCAGCCGGCCGTGCGCGCCTTCGGCCAGGTCGGCGTGGCGCTCGAGGCTGGTCACCTCGCGCGAGAGCGCGGCCAGGCAGGCGGTGAGGAAGCCGCTGCCGGTGCCGATCTCGAGCACCGACTCGGTGCCCTCCAGCGCCAGCGCCTGCAGCGCGCGGCCCTCGACCACCGGCTTGAGCATGGTTTCGCCATGGCCCAGCGGCAGTTCCAGGTCGGCATAGGCCAGGCCGCGATGGCGGTCGGCGACGAAGGCTTCGCGCGGCATCCGCGCCAGCACGTCGAGCACCCGCGGGTCGAGCACGTCCCAGGGGCGGATCTGCTGCTCGACCATGGTCTCGCGTGCCTTGGCGTAATCGAACGTCATCGTGCGGTCCGGGAATGTAATGGGAGGGAAGGCGATTCTACTGGCCGGCTCGTGCAATTTCCCGCGGCCATCATCGCCAGCGGCGCCGGAGCGGCTGAGTGCCGGAAGTCACCGCGACCGATGGCGCGCCGCGCGCTCACTCCGCGGCGGGCGTGCGAACCGCATAGGCGCGCAGGAACATGTCGACGGTGGCCTCCAGGTGCGCCTCCACGCCGGCGTCGTCCGGGCGCTCGCACAGGCCGCAGGCCATGCGCGTGTGCAGGTCGCCCTTGAGCAGGGCGAAGAACTGGCGCCCGGCGCGATCCACGTCCGGCAGGTCGAGTTCGCCGCGCGCGGCGCGCGCCTCCAGGAAGCTGGCGAACGCGCGCTGGGTGCGCTCCGGGCCGGCCTGCCAGAACATCTTGCGCATGCGCTCGTCGCTGCCCGGGGTCATCATCATGCGGTGGGTGGCCAGGGCCCCCTCGCTGGTGATCAAGGTGAAGAACGCGCGCGCGATCCCGCTCAGCTGCGCGCGCAGCGGCGCGCGCGCGTCGGGGACGAACAGGTCGTCGGGCATCAGCGAGGCGCAGACCACCCGCACCGCCTCGCCGAACAGGGCTTCCTTGTCGCCGAAGTGGCTGTAGACGGTGAGCTTGGAGACGCCGGCTTCGGTCGCGATCTGGTCCATGCTCGCGCCCTCGAACCCGTGCCGGGTGAACATGCGCACCGCGGCATCCAGGATCGCGGCGCGCTTGGCCAGGTCCTTGGGCCGGCCCGGGCCCGGGGCCGGGCGGGGCGGCTCCGGTGCATTGGACGGTTTGGCGGACATGCCTCAATAGTAGACTAACCGGTTCGCTATTTATACTATACGCGTCGGTTCATTAATCGGGCGCTGGCCATGGCAGGCGGAAACCGCTTTTTCGGACGAGGCCTGCGGGCCGTCGCGATCACCGCCCTGCTGGCGGCCTGCAGCAGCGAATCCACCGCGCCGCCACCGCCCAGGCCGGTCCTGGTCGAGCCCGTCGGGACGGCCACCGCGGGTGCGGGCTCGGCCTATGCCGGCGTGATCCGGGCGCGCGAGGAAAGTCCGCTGGCGTTCCGCATCGGCGGCAGCCTGGTGCGGCGCCACGTCGACGCCGGGCAAGCGGTGGAGCGCGGACAGCTGCTGGCCGAACTCGATCCGGGCGACCAGCGCCAGGGCGTGGAGGCCGCGCAGGCGCAGCTGGCGGCCGCCGATGCCGAGCTGGCCCGCGCGCGCGCCGACCGCGCCCGCTACGCCGCCCTGGCCGGCGACCGGCTGGTGAGCCGCTCGGCGATGGACGCGCAGGAGGCCACCTGGAAGGCCGCCGAGGAGCGCGCCCGGGCGGCGCGCGCGGAACTGGCGGTGGCGCGCAACCAGGCTGGCTATTCGCAGCTGCGGGCGCCGCGCGACGGCGTGATCGCCAGTCGCCACGCCGAGGCCGGGCAGGTGCTGGCCGCCGGCCAGACGGTCTTCACCCTGGCCGCCGACAGCGGCCGCGAGGTGGCGATTGCGCTGCCCGAATCGCGGATCCGCAACTTCGCCGTCGGCCAGGCGGTCGAGGTCGAGCTGTGGAGTGCGCCCGGGGTGCGCCTGCCCGGCACGCTGCGCGAGATCGCGGCCGCGGCCGACCCGCAGGCGCGCACCTACGCCGCGCGGGTGGCGCTGCGACCCGGCGACGCCGATGCGGTGGAGCTCGGCCAGAGCGCGCGGGTGTACGTGGGCGAGGGGCGCGAGGGCGACGCGGTGGCCGTACCGCTGTCGGCGCTGCAGCCGGGCGCCGACGGCGGGCATGCGGTCTGGGTGGTGAATCCGGCGACATCGACGCTGCGGCTGGTGCCGGTGGAAGTCGGGCCGCCCGGCGCTGCGCGCGTCCCGGTCCGGTCGGGGCTCGAGCAGGGCGAGTGGGTGGTGGCGGCGGGCGGCCATCTGCTGCGCGAAGGACAGGCGGTGACGCCGGTGGATCGCGACAACCGGCCGCTGGCCGGCGCGCCGGCGGCGGAGCGCTGACCGGTGCGTTTCAACCTGTCGGAGTGGGCGCTGCGCAACCGCAGCCTGGTGCTGTACGCGATGATCGTGGTCGCCATCGGCGGCGCGCTGTCCTACCTGCAGCTGGGGCGTTCGGAGGATCCGCCGTTCACCTTCAAGGCGATGGTGGTGCGCACCCTGTGGCCGGGCGCGACCGCGGAGGAAGTCTCGCGCCAGGTCACCGAGCGGATCGAGAAGACGCTGATGGAAACCGGCCAGTACGAGTTCATCCGCTCGTACTCGCGGCCGGGCGAGTCGCAGGTGATCTTCATGGCGCGCGATTCGATGCGCTCGCGCGAGGTGCCGGAGCTCTGGTACCAGGTGCGCAAGAAGGTGGGCGACATCCGCGCGACCCTGCCCGAGGGCGTGATGGGGCCGTTCTTCAACGACGAGTTCGGCGACACCTTCGGCAACATCTACGCGCTCACCGGCGAGGGCTTCGACTACGCCGTGCTCAAGGACTACGCCGACCGCGTGCAGCTTGAGCTGCAGCGCATCGACGACGTCGGCAAGGTCGAACTGATCGGGCTGCAGGACGAGCGGATCTGGATCGAGGTCAGCAATACCAGGATGGCCACGCTGGGGATCCCGATCACGGTCGTGCAGGAGGCGCTGGCGCAGCAGAACGCGGTGTCGCCGGCCGGCTTCTTCGAAACCCCGAGCGACCGCGTGCAGCTGCGCGTGGATGGCGCGTTCGCCTCGGTCGAGGACATCCGCGACTTCCCGATCCGCGCCGGCGACCGGACCGTGCGCCTCGGCGACATCGCCAGCGTCACCCGCGGCTTTTCCGACCCGGCCGCGCCGCGCATGCGCTTCATGGGCGAGGACGCGATCGGCCTGGGCGTGTCGATGCGCGCCGGCGGCGACATCCTGCACCTGGGCGACACCCTCGATGCCGCGTTCGAGCGCCTGCAGCGCACGCTGCCGGCCGGCATGGAGCTGCGCAAGGTCACCGACCAGCCGGCCGCGGTGCGTGATTCGGTGGGCGAGTTCATCAAGGTGCTGGCCGAGGCGGTGGCGATCGTGCTGCTGGTGAGCTTCTTCTCGCTGGGCCTGCGCACCGGCCTGGTGGTGGCGGTGTCGATCCCGCTGGTGCTGGCGATGACCTTCGCGGTGATGGAGTGGCTCGGCGTCGGCCTGCACAAGATATCGCTCGGCGCGCTGGTGCTGGCGCTGGGCCTGATGGTCGACGACGCGATCATCGCGGTGGAGATGATGGCGATCAAGATGGAGCAGGGCTTCGACCGCTTTCGCGCCGCAGGCTTCGCCTGGACCAATACCGCGTTCCCGATGCTGACCGGGACGCTGATCACCGCTGCAGGGTTCCTGCCCATCGCCACGGCCGCGTCCGGCGTGGGCGAGTACACGCGCTCGCTGTTCCAGGTGGTGACGATCGCGCTGGTGGTGTCGTGGATCGCGGCGGTGCTGTTCATCCCCTGGCTGGGCGAGAAGATGCTGCCGGATCTGCACGCACAGGCGGGCAGGCCGACGCTGCTGCAGGGGCTGTCCGGATTCTTCTCGCGCCTGCGCTCCCGCTCTGGCTCCCTCCCCCGCCCGCGGGGGAGGGCTGGGGTGGGGGCGCGCCGCGAAGCGGTGCTGGATGACGCGGCGACCGGCCTACCCCCAACCCAACCCTCGCCAGTGGACGGGGGAGGGAGCAGCGGCGAGCACGACCCCTACCAGACCCGCTTCTACCTCCGCTTCCGCGACCTGCTCGACTGGTCGCTGCGCCACCGCTGGCTGGTGATCGCCGCCACCGTCGCCGCGTTCGCGCTGTCGCTGGCCATGTTCCGCTTCGTGCCGCAGCAGTTCTTCCCCGACTCCACCCGGCTCGAGCTGATGGTCGACATGGAGCTGGCCGAGGGCAGCTCGCTGCGCGCGACCGAGGCACAGGCGCGCCGCCTGGAGGCCATGCTTTCGGGCCACGAGGGCGTCGACAATTACGTCGCCTACGTCGGCACCGGCTCGCCGCGCTTCTACCTGCCGCTGGACCAGCAGCTGCCGCAGACCAACTTCGCCCAGTTCGTGGTCCGCGCCAACGACCTCGACGCGCGCGAAGCGGTGCGCACGTGGCTGCTGGACGAGGTGGTGCCGCGCTTCCCGGAGCTGCAGCTGCGCGTGACCCGGCTGGAGAACGGGCCGCCGGTCGGCTACCCGGTGCAGTTCCGCGTCTCCGGCGAGCACATCGAGCGCGTGCGCGAGTACGCGCATCAGGTCGCGGAGCAGGTGCGCGACAACCCGCACCTGGCCAACGTGCAGCTGGACTGGAGCGAGCCGAGCCGGGTGGTGCGCCTGCGCATCGACCAGGACCGCGCGCGGGCGCTGGGCATCAGCTCGCAGCGGGTGGCGCAGTTCCTGTCCGGTTCGCTCAGCGGGCTGCAGGTCAGCACCTTCCGCGAGGGCAACGAGCTGATCGGCGTACTGCTGCGCGGTACCGGCGAGGAGCGCACCCGCCTGGAGCTGCTCGGCAGCCTGGCGATCCCGGGCGGCGAGGGCGGGCCGGTGCCGCTGTCGCAGGTGGCCACGCTCGAATACGGATATGAAGACGGCATCATCTGGCATCGCGACCGGCTGCCGACGGTCACCGTGCGCGCCGACATCCGCAGCGACCTGACCCCGCCGACGGTGGTGGCGCAGATCCTGCCCACGCTCGACGACATCCGCGCCTCGCTGCCGCCGGGCTACCTGCTCGAGACCGGCGGCACGGTCGAGGATTCGGCCCGCGGCCAGGACTCGATCAGGGCCGGCGTGCCGCTGTTCCTGCTGGTGGTGGTGACCCTGCTGATGCTGCAGCTGCGCAGCCTGTCGCGCTCGCTGCTGGTGCTGCTGACCGCGCCGCTCGGGCTGATCGGGGTGACCGTGTTCCTGCTCGCGTTCCGGGTGCCGTTCGGCTTCGTGGCGATGCTGGGCACGATCGCGCTGGCGGGCATGATCATGCGCAATTCGGTGATCCTGGTCGACCAGATCGAACGCGACATCGCCGCCGGTCACGCCCGCTGGGATGCGATCATCGACGCCACGGTGCGCCGCTTCCGGCCGATCGTGCTGACCGCGCTGGCGGCGATCCTGGCCATGATCCCGCTCTCGCGCAGCGCCTTCTTCGGACCGATGGCGGTGGCGATCATGGGCGGGCTGACCATCGCCACGATCCTGACCCTGCTGTTCCTGCCCGCGCTGTACGCGGCCTGGTTCCGGGTCCGCCGCGACGAGCCGCTGCCCGGGATCGCGCGCTGACGGCGCAGCTGTCGCCTCCCCCGCTTGTTGCTCCCTCCCCCGCTTGCGGGGGGTGAGGATGGGCCGTTTGCGCGGCACTGCCGCGCGGACCATCCGAACGCCCGGCGCGCTGCGGCGGGCCGGACGGGTTGGGGTGGGGGCAGGCAGGTCGCCTGGCCGCTTCCGCGCGCCTGCGGCGCGCGCCCCCATCCCGGCCTTCCCCGGCAAGCGGGGGAAGGAGACACGCGGGGGGCGTCAGCGCTGCGGGTCCGCCGCCCCGTCCAGCAGCTCCATGAACGCCCGCGCCGCGTTCGACAGCGTGCGCCCGCCGTGGGTGACGTAGCCGAGCCGGCGCCGCAGGCGCACGCCCGGCACGCGCAGGACCATGGTCGAGGCGTCGAGCATGGTGTGCGGCAGCACGCTCCAGGCCAGGCCCACGCCGGCCAGCATCTTCAGCGTCTCCATCGCGTTGGTGGTCATGTGCAGGCGCGGCGCCAGGCCGTCGGCGGCGAAGCGCTCGGCCACGATGCGGTGGGTGAAGGTGCTGGCGTCGGGCAGCACCGCCGGGTACCCGGCCAGATCGTGCAGCGTGGTGCGCCCCTTAGCGGCCAGCGGATGGTGCGGCGCGACCACGAACTCCAGCGGATCGTCCCACACAGGCACCGCGCGCAGCGGTGCCGAGGCCGGGCCCAGGGTGGTGATCGCCAGCTCCAGGCGGCCGTGCAGCACCTCCGACCAGGCCAGTTCGGAATCCAGGAAGCGGATGTCGACCGCGACCTGGGGATGGTCGCGGACGAAGGCGCGCAGCAGCGGCGGCAGCCGGTGCAGGCCGATGTGGTGGCTGGTGGCGAGGTTGAGCTGGCCGTCGATGGAGGCGTCGAGGTTGCCCAGGGCGCGGCGGGTGTCCTGCATCTCGCCCAGGATCCGGCGCGCGCGCGGCAGCAGCGCGCGGCCGGCCTCGGTGAGCGCGACCTCGCGCCCGATCCGGTCGAACAGGCGCCGCCCCAGCTGCTGCTCGAGCGCGGCGATGCGCTTGCTGACCGCGGGCTGGGTCAGGTGCAGCCGCTCGCCCGCCGCCGAGAAGCCGCCGTTCTCGGCAACGGCCAGGAACGCCTCCAGGCTGGCCAGGTCCATCCAGTCGATCCAGTTATGGGTTGGATGAAAAATATGAATTGGAGTTATCGAACGCAAGTGCCTAGCATGGCCAGCTACCGACCGGACCGCGGGAGCGGGCGATGGCAGGCAAGACGCTGTACGACAAGCTGTGGGAGATGCACGAGGTCAAGCGCCGCGACGACGGCTCCTCGCTGATCTATATCGACCGCCACATCCTCCACGAAGTCACCTCGCCGCAGGCCTTCGAAGGCCTGCGCCTGGCCGGGCGCAGGCCCTGGCGCGTGGACGCCAACATCGCCACGCCCGACCACAACGTGCCCACCACGCGCGCCGAGCGCCAGGGCGGGCTGGAGGCGATCGTGGACGAGGTCTCGCGCCTGCAGGTGCAGACCCTGGACGAGAACTGCGACGAGTTCGGGATCCTCGAGTTCCGCATGAACGACGCCCGCCAGGGCATCGTCCACGTGGTCGGGCCGGAGCAGGGCGCGACCCTGCCGGGCATGACCGTGGTCTGCGGCGACTCGCACACCTCCACGCATGGCGCGTTCGGTGCACTGGCCCACGGCATCGGCACCTCCGAGGTCGAGCACGTGCTGGCCACCCAGTGCCTGGTGGCCAAGAAGATGAAGAACATGCAGGTGCGCGTCGAAGGCCGACTCGGCCCCGGCGTCACCGCCAAGGACATCGTGCTGGCGGTGATCGGCAGGATCGGCACCGCCGGCGGCAACGGCCATGCGCTGGAGTTCGCCGGCAGCGCGATCCGCGACCTGTCCATCGAGGGCCGCATGACCATCTGCAACATGGCCATCGAGGCCGGCGCGCGCGTGGGCATGGTGGCGGTGGACGAAAAGACCATCGACTACGTGCGCGGCCGCCCGTTCGCGCCGAAGGGCGCGGACCTGGACGCGGCGGTGGCGCTGTGGCGCAGCCTGGTCTCGGACGACGATGCGCACTTCGACACCGTCGTCGAACTGCGCGCCCGGGACATCCGGCCGCAGGTCAGCTGGGGCACCTCGCCCGAGATGGTGCTGGCGGTGGACCAGAACGTGCCGGACCCGGCGCGCGAATCCGATCCGGTGAAGAAGGACTCGATCGAGCGCGCGCTGAAGTACATGGGCCTGCAGCCCAACCAGCCGATCACCACCATCAGGCTCGATCGCGTGTTCATCGGCTCGTGCACCAACTCGCGCATCGAGGACTTGCGCGCAGCGGCCGACGTCGCCCGCGGCCGCAGGGTCGCCGCAAGCGTGAAACAGGCGCTGGTAGTGCCCGGCTCCGGCCTGGTCAAGGCCCAGGCGGAGGCCGAGGGGCTGGACAGGATCTTCCTGGACGCGGGCTTCGAATGGCGCGAGCCGGGCTGTTCGATGTGCCTGGCGATGAATCCAGACAAGCTCGGCAGTGGCGAGCACTGCGCGTCGACCTCCAACCGCAACTTCGAAGGCCGCCAGGGCGCCGGCGGCCGCACCCACCTGGTCAGCCCGGCGATGGCTGCCGCTGCCGCGGTGGCCGGCCACTTCGTCGACGTGCGCGAACTGATGCAAGCCTGAGGACCACGCCGCCATGAAAGCCTTCACCACCCACACCGGCCTGGTCGCGCCGCTGGACCGCGCGAACGTCGACACCGACCAGATCATCCCCAAGCAGTTCCTCAAGTCGATCAGGCGCAGCGGCTTCGGGCCGAACCTGTTCGACGAGTGGCGCTACCTGGACGTCGGCCAGCCGGGCCAGGACAGCAGCACGCGGCCGGTGAATCCGGATTTCGTGCTGAACTTTCCCCGCTACGCCGGGGCCAGCGTGCTGCTGGCGCGCGAGAACTTCGGCTGCGGCTCCTCGCGCGAGCATGCGCCCTGGGCGCTGGAGGAATACGGCTTCCGCGCGATCATCGCGCCGAGCTTCGCCGACATCTTCTACAACAACAGCTTCAAGAACGGCCTGTTGCCGATCGTGCTGAAAGAAGAGGAGGTGGACGAGCTGTTCCAGCAGGCCGAGGCGACCGAAGGCTACCAGCTGACCGTCGATCTGGCTGCGCAGACCGTTACCCGTCCGGACGGCAAGCAATACGGCTTCGAGGTCGATGCCTTCCGCAAGCACTGCCTGCTCAATGGTCTGGACGATATCGGTCTGACCCTGCAGGACGCCGAGGCCATCAAGGCCTTCGAAGTTCGCCACCAGCAGAGCCAGCCTTGGTTGTTCGGCGCGATCAAGTAGTCTGTACGACAAGCAGCGCGGGTTCGGTCTCATCCTGCGGAAAGATCCTCGCAATGGCGCCTCGACTGCTCGGCGCCATCTGGCAACGCAAAAAAGCCGAGGCTGGTGCCGAACGAAAAACCAGGTGGGCTCAGCCCATCGGTGCGCCCTGCCTCGATGTGACCTCTTATAAGGAATAGGAAATGTCCAAACAGATTCTGGTTCTCCCCGGCGATGGCATCGGCCCGGAAATCATGGCCGAGGCGGTCAAGGTGCTGCAGCTGGCCAGTGACAAGTTCGATCTGGGCTTCGAGCTGAGCTATGACGAGCTGGGTGGTGCGGCCGTAGACAAGTACGGTGTGCCGCTGGCCGACGAGACGCTGGAGCGCGCCCGCGCCGCTGACGCCATTCTGCTGGGCGCGGTCGGCGGGCCCAAGTGGGACACCATCGATCCGGCCATCCGTCCGGAGCGTGGTCTGCTGAAGATCCGTTCCCAGTTGGGCCTGTTCGGCAACCTGCGGCCGGCGCTGCTCTATCCGCAGTTGGCCGATGCCTCGTCGCTCAAGCCCGAAATCGTCGCCGGTCTGGATATCCTGATCGTGCGCGAGCTGACCGGTGGCATCTACTTCGGCCAGCCGCGCGAGAGCAAGGTGCTGGAGAACGGCGAGCGCATGGCGTACGACACGCTGCCGTACAGCGAGAGCGAGATCCGCCGCATCGCCAAGGTCGGTTTCGACATGGCCATGGTGCGCAACAAGAAGCTCTGCTCGGTGGACAAGGCGAATGTGCTGGCTTCCAGTCAGCTGTGGCGCGCGGTCGTCGAGGAAGTCGCCAAGGACTACCCGGAAATCGAACTTAGCCATATGTATGTCGATAACGCGGCCATGCAGCTGGTGCGCGCGCCGAAGCAGTTCGACGTAATCGTCACCGACAACATGTTCGGCGACATCCTGTCGGACGAGGCCTCCATGCTCACCGGCTCGATCGGCATGCTGCCGTCCGCCTCGCTGGACGCCGGCAACAAAGGCATGTACGAGCCGTGCCATGGC